>JANOCU010000007.1:0-10219 GCA_031412295.1 Bacteroidota bacterium | reverse complement strand
ATTCACAGATGTAAACGGATGCACCGCAAGCGAAACAGACAGCATTCTTGTCGATGCGTGTATCGGAATTGAAACCATTGCAACAACAGCATGGAATCTCTTCCCGAATCCAACAAATGCGGAACTGACAATCAATACTTCGTCTGAAATAAATACAGATGTAATAATTGAAGTGTATTCAGCAGATGGAAAATTGATCGCAAGCGAAAACAAACAACAGGCAAAAACAATCACAATTGATTTGAGCGGCAAACCTGTTGGTGTTTATTTCATTCGCATCACAGCAAATGATAAAGTAAGCATGCATCGCGTGGTGAAAATTTAAGATTTATTTTCTGCCGGGCGGTATCAGTAGTAAGTGTTAGTAAATAAAAAAAGAGGCCTAACATCGTTAGCCTCTTTTTTTATTTACTGCAAACAATTATTTTTCTTTCTGACTACTGACAACCGACTACTTCTTGTTCTCCACCACCTTCGGCACTTTAAAATAATCCGAATCGTGCTTTGGTGAATTTGCTAAAACATCCTTTTGCGATAATGGCTGATGCACTTCATCTTCACGCAGACTATTAACTTCGTCTGTCATGTAAATAAGCGGCTCGATATTATCAGTGTTCAATTCATTCAGCTTTTCTACAAAACCGATCATGCGGTTCATGCTCACGATCATCTTTGCTTCTTCCTCGTTTTCAAATTCAAGTCGTGCAAGATGGGCGGTGTTTTTTACGGTCTGACTATCGATGCTCATTGTTTGAGAGTTTTCAAGATGATTTCACGCACATTATGACGCAAAGATATTAAATCTTCTTCCTTCATCCCTTTTGTCGGGATCGGCTGATGCAAAACACATTTAGAAACACCGGGACGTCCATGCGATTTGAAAAAGCCGCCATTCTGCAAAAGCTTCCAGTTATTCTTAAAAGTAACCGGCACGATCGGAACCTGGTTTTCAATGGCAAGACGAAATGCGCCGTTCTTGAAAGGTTTTAATCTCCCTTTCGATTCAATCGTTCCTTCCGGAAAAATAAAAACACTTTCACCTTTTTGCAATCGTTCCGAAGCAGTTTGAAAAGCTTTATATGATCCGGTGCGACTGCTGCGATCGACATAAATATTCATATCCCGAAAAAATATCCGGAACAAAGGTGCTTTTTCAATTTCCATTTTCCCCATGTAGATCATGTATTTCGGCACCACGATATAGCTGATGACAATATCGAGATACGAAGAATGATTTGCCACATATACGCACGGCACAGGAAGATCTTCAGCAGGGATTTCTCTTTTCACTTTTACAAAAACTCCCGGCACAATCAATATCCATCGCGCCCAAAAACGCATCAGCCGAAAAGCACCATGATAAGTTTTACGCTTCGAAAGTAAAACCAGGAAAATCGGGTAAAGCAAAATAAGTCCCACGACGAAATTCAAAATGAAAAACGTTTTCCAAAGCGCACGCGGGATTATACCAAAATAATGAAGAAGCATTAGCGTAAAGATAATGTGCTAATGGGCTAATGTGCTAATTTGCTAATGGGATATAAATTGATAAAAGTTTGTAAAATCATTCCTTGAATTCCGGGACATTTACTTGTTGCGCTCTATTAGCACATTAACCCATTAGCAAATTAGCACATTCCATCCCCAAAGAGTAATTTCGTCCCACAAAATTCTCTTATGGCACGCATTCTCACAGGTATCCAGGCTACAAATATTCCGCATCTCGGAAATCTTCTCGGCGCGATTGTTCCGGCAATCCGTTTCTCGAAAGTATCGGAGAACAACAGTATTTTTTTTATTGCGAATCTACATACGCTCACTTCTGTAAAAGATCCGCAATTCCTCAGGGAAAAAACGCAAGAAGTGGCTGCGACCTGGCTCGCATTTGGTTTGGACATCGAAAAAAATATCCTTTTCGCACAGAGCGATGTACCGGAAGTTACTGAGCTTACCTGGTATCTCAATTGTTTCATGTCTTACAAACGTTTGCAGCTGGCAACTTCATTTAAAGACAAAGCTGAAAATCTTTCAGATGTAAATGCAGGTCTTTTTACTTATCCTGTTTTGATGGCTGCAGATATCCTGCTGTATAACACGAATATTGTTCCGGTCGGTAAAGACCAAATGCAGCATTTGGAATTTACACGCGATCTTGCGGAAAAAATCAATCATCATTACCAGCAGGATCTTTTTGTAGTGCCGGAAGGAAGAGTCGACGAGTTGACCATGTCCGTGCCTGGAACTGATCGCGACAAAGACGGAAATATCAGGAAGATGAGTAAGTCATATAAAAACTTCATCAATATTTTTCTGCCTGAAAAGGAATTGAAAAAAGTTGTGATGGGAATTGAAACCGATTCTACTCCACTCGAAGCACCGAAAAATCCGGATAACGATATTCCTTTTGCATTATATAAAGTTATCGGCACTGCAGAACAAACGGAAGAGCTGCGCAAAAAATACCTTGCCGGAAATTTCGGATACGGTCACGCTAAAACAGCATTATTTGAATTGATCATGGATCGTTTTAAAAATGAACGTGAGGCTTATTCACGTTACATGAGTGATAAAGCATTGCTGAAAGCGGAATTAAAAAAAGGAGAAGACAAAGCCCGTGCAATTGCAACTCCCGTGCTTAACCGTGTGAGAGAAGTAATGGGATTCTGATCTGATACGGATTTCTTTGTATGCCGTTATTTACGGATTGCCTGAGATAGTCATTGTAGAAACAGGATCCTGCATGACTTTGCTTTGCCATAAATATCCATTCACCGAAACAGAAAACTTCAGCTCGAATGTAGGTGCGCTGCAATCCACCGTCATAGAAAGAAACTGATTTTTATCGAGCAGAATTGTTCCCGAATTCCATGTAGCATTGGAAGAATTGGCCATCGTGGTACCACCACTCTTATCAGATGTATAGCTGATATTATAAGATGGTGAATCAGCAGAAGTTTCTTTGACGGAATAGATTATTTTAAATTCTTCCAGCTCTTTATTGCAATTGCTGAACATTAAAATAAATAAAACCGAAAGCGCAGCAAGACGAAGCATATGCAAGTATACGACAGGAAAGGTGAAAAGTTATCTTGCGAATATATAAGTGGTAAGAATCAATTGTCCAGCGGAGGAATGTGCTAATTTGCTAATGCGTTAATGTGCTAATAAGAAAATCCATTAACACATTGGCAAATTAGCACATCAGCACATTTTTTTATTCTACCATAAGGTTGCAACCACGGATGTCTGCTGCGTCGAATCTTCCTAAAATTTCGAAGCTTTGATCTTCGTGAAGCTTTCCTAAATCGGATGTGGAAATAAAACTGCAGCTGTAGAGATTTGCAAGGTCGATGATATTTACTCCGCCGGTTTTTCCTGTTGCTGCATAAGAAAGCGGATCGTTCATTTCACGGATCTTTATTTTCATCCAGGGCGGACAATTAAAAATTCCATTTCCTTTTGAATAGGCTTGTGATAATAATTCTGTCATGCCGTATTCGGAATGGATTCCTGGAACATGAAATGCATTTTTGAGAATGGAATGTACTTCATCGCGCACCATTTCTTTTCGTTTACCTTTCATTCCGCCGGTTTCCATTACTACACAATTTGTAATGTCCTGAGGAAATTTTTCTGCGAGATCGAGCAGCGCATAGGTTACTCCGAGCAGCAATACTTTTTTTCCTTCAGCATTTAATTGTTTCAGCTTTTCGGAAAGCGCTTCGTAATTATGAAGATAAAATCCTGAATCTGCATTTTTACTTTCAACGATCAGCTCATTCGCCATGTAGACCAATGATGAACCTTCGCGTTCGAGGTAAGATGGTAATAAGGCAAGAATTGTCCATTCATTCAGCTCGCCATAAAAATTTCTGAATGATTGCAAGAAACTTTTCTTGTAAATCGAAACTTCAGCAACTTCATGCCTGCTTGTGATTTGCCCCGTCGTTCCACTACTAGTGAAAACAATTTCAGGTTCTTTATCCGAAGAGTAAATTTTATGCGTTTTGAAAAGCTCGACAGGAAGAAATGGAATGTCTGAAACGCTTTTTACTGTATCCGGCGTTTTATTAATTCCTTTTGCGAATGTTGCGTAAACGGAATTGTGCTCAAATTGAAAACGGAAAATTTCTAAAGCAAGCGAATCGAAATCCTTTTCGTTTACTGAAAAAATCTGTTCGCGTAATTCCTCCATCATCCTGCAAAGATCATGAAAGGTTGCCACAGATTATGTGGATTACGCAGATAAAAAATCGGAAGGATTGAGAATCCCGACGCTAATCGAAATCAATCTGTGTAAATCAGCGTAATCTGCGGCTTACGGCTTATAGAAGAACATAAACACGTAATAAATAAGCGCGCTTAGAATTCCGGTTACAGGAATGGTTAAGATCCATGCCCAAAGCAAGTTGATCGTTACGCCCCAGCGGACAGCGCTTAATCGTTTTGTTGCGCCAACACCCATGATCGAACCTGCGATGGTGTGCGTGGTGCTTACAGGAATTTTCAAACCTTCTGCAAGAAATAACGTGACGGCACCTGCAGTTTCAGCAGCTACACCTTCGAATGGCGTAACCTTCGTGATCTTGGTTCCCATCGTTTTCACAATTTTCCATCCTCCGCTTAATGTTCCTAAGCCAATTACGGTGTAACACGCCAACGGAACCCATGTTGGCATTTCTTCGAAAGAGTTAATGCTTCCACCTGCGATCAACGCTGCGGTAATAATTCCCATTACTTTCTGCGCATCATTTCCACCGTGACCGATACTGAATGCTGCAGAAGAAACAAGCTGCAAACGTTTGAACCATGCAGTTGATCTTGCATTATTCAAAGAGCTCATGAACAAAGTGAAAACAGCAATCACGATAAGAATAAATCCAAGCAGGATCCATTTGAAATTTGAACCGTGGAAAAGCACTTTCATATAATATGAATCGAAGCTTGTTTTCAGATTTGATTCGTCAAAACGCTCAGGCGATGCTACGTTTATGCGATGTGTTTCTTTTATTGTTGCTTCAAAACCGGCCTTTTCTATATTTTCAAGAACCGCTGCACTCAACTTTTCATTCTCTGTTGTTTCATCCGCCTTTTTAAGATAAGCTGTCTTCAATACAAATACAGTTCCTGTTTTGTCCGGATTTCCCAATGAATCTTTCCCGGTTTTTAAAACAGGTGCATATTCTTTTTCATTTTCATCTTTAAACGTCAGCGCTTTTTTCAAATCTTCCTTGTTTGCTTTTTTATCCAGCACAAACGTATACGCACTTCCGCCTTTGAAATCTTTTTTGAATTCGAGCTTTGATGTAACAAACCAGCAAACCACGGCGATCACCAGTAAAGAAAACAGCTTCGGATAAATGGTTTTGCGGAAGGAATTTAAAAACCAGATGGAAATAATAAATGCAACCGTCATCCCGATCAACGGAGCGAGAACAATAAAGCTGGCTGTTTTAATAATAAGACTTTGTTCGATGGAACCAAACCCTCCATGTGCAATTGCTGCGCCGGCAAATCCACCGATAAGTGTGTGCGAAGACGAAGACGGAATTCCTTTCCACCAGGTAATAAGATTCCAGGTAATAGCACCGATCAATCCGGAAATGATAACAGGAAGCGTTACGAATTCTTTGTGAACGGTTTTCGCAACTGTATTCGCAACTCCGTGATCTTTAAAAATGAAAAACGCGAGAAAATTAAAAAGCGCTGCCCAGATTACCGCCTGAAACGGTGTAAGCACTTTTGTAGATACAACTGTTGCAATCGAATTTGCCGCATCGTGAAATCCATTGATATAATCAAAGATGAGGGCAAGAACGATGATGATTATTAAAAGTGTCATGCGGTAATCTTAGTGTGCATTTGAAACGATACCCGGATCTTCGAAAGCTTAAGCGTATTTGATAATGATCGATTCGATAACATTAGCTGCATCTTCGCATTTATCAGTTGCAGTTTCGAGCGCCTGCAGAATTTCTTTGATCTTGATCAGCTTCACCGCATCTTTTTCTTCGTCAAACAATCTTCCGATTGCAAGGTTGAAAACATCATCCGCATTATTTTCCAGGCTGTTGATACGTACACAAGCTTCTTTGATCTCGTCGATACGTTTCATGCCTTCGAGATTCGTTACAGCAACATTCAGCTCGATCGATCCTTTAAGAATGATCTCAGAAAGCATCACCATCGGCTCAGTGATCTCTGTTACTTTATACATTTCAAGACGCTTCGCAGTTCCATTGATCAGGTCAAGAATATCATCAATAGCAGAAGTAAGCGCATGAATATCTTCGCGATCAAAAGGTGTGATGAAATTTCTTCCAAGCTCATTAAAGATCATGTGCGTGATATTATCGCCCATATGTTCGATCTGCTCAATTTCATGGATCAGCTCTTTGCGTTTATCAAGGGGCGCATTAACGAGTTCTACCAACACTTTTGATCCCTTCACAAGGTTTTCTGTTGCTTGTTTAAAAAGAGGAAAAAATTTGCGGTCTTTCGGAAGGAGATACTGGAGGATTCCCATGAGGTGTATGAATTTATTTTAATGAACTCTTCGGCAAATGTAAAGTCAATGGATGGATTCTTATATTAAGAAATTGTTATGGCTTAACGGACTGATTGTCAAGCCCAAATTGAACGAAATCCGGATAAATCCTTCCAATGATCCATTAATATGATCAATAGCTGAACTGGAGCTGCAAACGCAATAAATTTCCGTCCTGGTTATAAAATTCTTTTGCCTTATCGGATGAATTGCGAATAGAATAAACATAGCTCGCAGTGATCTCCAGGTTCTTTGAAAACTGGCATTCTAAACCGAAATCATATTCATTCACCTTAAGCGCTTTTGCATCCGTCGCACTTTTTACACCACCGGAATAATACTGCACTCTTGTATAAGGCAACAGCACCATCTTTGTTTTAGGCACTTTGAACATATAAAATACAGTAATAAAACCGCCGCGTAAATGTCTTGAAGCAATGGAATCCATGCGCACATCATATTGCGGACTTTCACCCACATTATATTCTGCAAGCAATCCGAAGGGCTGTGGCGCCAATGCAATTGTGAAGGCTGCGCGCTGATCACGATAAGTAGAAGTTGCATTTTTTTTCACAGTGGATGTAGCCTGCCCGCTTTCCAATGTATAAAAGCCGGTATATCCTTGTATGCCGATCTCAAAAATTTGCTTGCGGAACCCGAACGGATAAGAAAGTCGCGCTACCGCATGAAGGTTATTATTCAGCTCGGGCTTTCCCATTCCCTGTCCGTTATATACACCAATACCAAACACACCATAATTATTCGAACCTTTCAACCCTTTATCGCTGAGAAACTGGTAACGTTCCTGTGCTTTGCGTGGCGTCCAGTAAAAAAATGCACCCAGATCACGTTCGCTTGGAACAGCAGTATTTAATGCATCCGCACGATCAAGCGCTAAACGGTTCTGGCTGGACTGCATGTTTTCGTAACCAAAAGGAATTTTACTCTGGCCTACACGAAAGCGAAAAACTTTTGCAGTGTCAACATAAATATCAGCATACAAATCGCGGATCTGTCCATAGTGAACTACAGAAGATGAAGGACTTGAAGCAAAGTCAACCTGGAAATAAAGAAAAACATGCTTGTGCACATCACCACTAAAAATAATACGTGCACGGCGGATAAGAAAGCTTCCTTTGTCTCCCACGGATTTATCTCCGTCAAATTTTAAATCGGGATTTGTTTCAAGCAAACGATTGTAACGAACCTGCGTATACCCGCGCATGCTGATCTTATCGTACCAGTGTTCTTTTTTAGCGGGTGTTGTCGGTTTGGGTAAAGTATCCTGGGCAAAAGCCGGATTAAGAGTAAAACAAATAATGGCTGCAAGGAGTAGAATTACTTTACGCATATTAACGTTCGCTTGAGGTTTATGTTACATTTTATTCACGGCAAAGTAACATACATGGTATTATCGTCGGGTTACTCTGATGTTAAGGCTATGTTAATTGATACTGTTAGGTAATATTAAAAAGATGAAAAATTAACCTTACTAAATACTAAGCGGCACTGAAATTCTTTCTACATTCAAGTATGAAAATATTCCTGGTTGCAGGTTTTGCGCTGATTATCAACTGCATTTTCGCGCAGCAGACCGACGTGCTCTTTATCGGCAACAGCTATACTTACAGTAATAATCTTCCCGACATGATCTACCAGCTTGCCCGGGCAAATGGTGATACGATCACTCATAATTCAAGCACGCCGGGCGGTTATACTTTTGATATGCATACGCAGGATAACAATACACTTTCTGCGATCAATCAGCGTCCGTGGGATTATGTCATTCTGCAGGGACAAAGCCAGGAAGCTGCGCTTGATTCTGCGTTTTTGTCCTGGGGTGTTTTTCCTTATGCGCAAATACTGGATAGTTTGGTTCACGTAAATGATTCGTGCACACAAACTATTTTTTTCATGACATGGGGAAGAAAAAACGGCGATGCAATGTATTGTCCGCAATATCCACCTGTGTGTACTTACGCCGGGATGCAAAATCGGTTGCGCGGAAGTTATGTGCAGATGGCGCAGGATAATAATGCAATCGTTGCACCGGTTGGCGAAGCGTGGCGAAATGTAATTGCAACAAATCCTGCTTTCGATTTGTATATGGCTGATGAAAGTCATCCGAGTGTTTACGGAACTTACCTCACTGCCTGCGTTTTTTTCGCAACGATCTATAAAGAAAGTCCCGCAGGATTAAATTATTTCGGCGGACTTCCTCCTGCTGATGCGCTTTTTTTACAAACGATTGCGGGAAATACCGTTCTTGATTCGATGACTACCTGGAATACGAACGTGTATTATCCAAATCCGGATTTCAGTGTAGTGCAAGCTTCAACAAATGCAATTACAGTAACATCCAATGATCCCGGTGCGATTTCATGGTCATGGGATGCCGGTACAGGAAATGGTTTTATCGCAGGCAATTCGTCA
This sequence comes from Bacteroidota bacterium, assembly GCA_031412295.1. GTDB lineage: Bacteria > Bacteroidota > Bacteroidia > Palsa-965 > Palsa-965. Next base: position 1,239 of record JANOCU010000007.1, on the reverse strand, counting down.
GAAACATTTACTTATCCTGCCGCAGGTAATTATTATGTCTGTCTCGCAGTTTCAAACGGTTGCCGCAACGACACATTCTGTATGATGATAAATCCTGCAACCGTCGGCATAACGGAAAATAATTTTGGAGAAGTAACCATTTTCCCAAATCCATCCAGCGGAAAAATAATAATCACACTTCCTGGAGAAATGGTAAACATTCAACTCTTTGATGTTGCCGGAAATATTGTTTTCGAAAAAAATACAGCAGAGCAAACTTTACAACTAGAAAATCTTGCTCAAGGAATATATTTCGTAGAAATCAACAACCGTAAAATATCAACGCGAAAAAAATTGATCATAAATAAATAAATCTTTTCCTTAATCAAATAATCAATTCCCCAGTTACCAGATTACCAGATTACCAAATCCCGTCCAGCAGAATTTCTCATTATAGCAGTCAGCGTGTATGTTAAACATTCCTTATTGGATCGATCTTGCCGGTATTTTTTTCTTTGCGATGTCGGGAGCGCAGGCGGCAGCAGATAAAAGAGTTTACCGCGATTGGTTCGGTATTGGCTTCATGGGATTTGTAACTGCGATCGGCGGAGGAAGCCTGCGTGATATTATGCTCGGCATTCATCCGCTGAAATGGATTGCAGATTCAAATTATCTTATCGTCATCGGCGCCGGTGTTGTTATTTCAATGTTGCTCGGAAGAACACTGGCAAAACTTCCGCGCACAATGCTGATTTTTGATTCGCTGGGAATTGGTCTGTATACAATTCTCGGCGTGCAAATTTCTTTGGCTGTCGGTGTCAATCCGATTGCGGCGGTAATCATGGGAATGTTCTCTGCCGTTTTCGGTGGTGTGATACGCGACACATTGCTCAATGAAATTCCGCTTATCTTCCGAAAAGAAATTTATGCAACAGCATGTTTAGCCGGTGCAACGTTGTATGTGCTGATGGAACATTTTCAAGTGAATGTGCACGTCAGCGCATTCGCAGGAATTTTGACAGTGATTGGCATCCGGATGCTTGCGGTGCATTATAGTTGGTCGTTGCCGAAGATGGGGTGATCCGTTTGAACAAACAAAAAAATTCCTCAAGTCCTGTAGGGCAATGTCATTAAGTTAAGCGCATTTTTGCCTTACCATCAAGTTCGGCGAATGAGAGAACAGGTCGCACCTACGGCGCTCAAGGGTTTATAGCATTACTTTTTTTATAGACAGGACGCACCTACGGCGCTAATTTTATT
>JANOCU010000006.1:0-15058 GCA_031412295.1 Bacteroidota bacterium | reverse complement strand
CCGCACGGCGCAGGCAGGCAAAAGAATCGCCATCTGACGCGGGTTTGCCTAAATTCAACAGGAAAAATCGAGCGAAAACCATCCCGATTAGAAATCGGGATCATGGTTTTCTTCCGCACAACCCTGCGCTGATTTTTCCTGCTGAATTCTTAACGGCAAACCCGCTAAGGTTGGCACTTTCATAAAAAAATGCTTTGAGAAATTTTACTTCACCTGACACCAATCAATTAATTTCAAGCAAATATCTTTTCTTTACTACTGAATCTCTTTTGGATGGAAGAAGAAAATTCATAGTGAGAAATTGTACCGAATAATGCGGGAATTCTTTTTGCGATAAAATAATAAAGCCGTCCGCTTCAATTTGTTTCTTCCCTTCTTCATCAGCGACGATGTAAATTTTCTTGCCCTGCATCTTTTCCCGGATGGTAAGGCTGTCGTTAATCGTTCGAACATAAATACCGGAATTAAAGTTCAGTGCATGATCGGTGTGGACGAAATAAAAGGTTTGTTCGTCTGTAAGCTTTTTTCCTTTTATAAATTTTCCAATTTCATTGCCTGACTGATATTTTAAAAGGTTCGGATAGAAATGGGTATTGCCTGTGAAATAAAAGGCAAGCAGGGCGATAAGCAACGGAAAGAAAAGTTTTTCAAACGGATCTGTAAGCTTCCATGCAAGAATAATTCCTGCAAGAAAAAGACAATACACTGCAACCAGCGTAAGCACTGAAGCATTCGGGAAAACAACAAAAAGAAAAAAGGTTGCAACACCTGCAAGCGCGATAAAAAATATCCAGTGCAGCACAGCGAAAAACCGGTAAAGCTTTTTCCGTTCCGCATTCAGCACATCGTGAACTAAAAAACGTGCAGAAAGAATAGCAGCAAGCGGAAGCAGCACGTACACATAATGCGGCAATTTATAACGCGATGCAGAAAGTGCGATAAACATCAAAACGAAACCTCCTGTAGAAACCAGCTCAGGCAGAAAACCCGGTTTGAATTTTGTTTTCGCAAGAATAAAAAGGTTTTTGAAAAGTCCGCACACAAGCAGAATGCACCACGGAAAAAATACCCAGAGAAAGGTGTGCGTAAAAAAGAATGGTCCTGCTCCATTATCGAATTTTGATCCCCAATCACTTTCCCCGGTGATCCTGCCGAAGCTTTGTGTCCAGAAATAAAAGCGCAATCCTGACACACCGGTATGCCCGTCAATTGTTTTTTCAGGATGGAGATCAAACTGCGTGTACAATCCGTAACACATTGGAAATAGAATCATCGAAATGAGGAGCAAACCAATAAGCCATTCGAAGCGCACAAAATTTTTCCATTGGCGTTTGTACATAAAATCAGCGCTTAATGCAGCGGCAGGAAGCACAAAACCCAGCGGACCTTTCGCGAGCATAGCAAGTCCTATTCCTAAAAATCCAAGCACAAAGCTGAGCCTGCTTTTGGTTTTTAGATAGTGAAAAATTTTCCATGTTCCGAAAATGGTGGAGCCAAGCAAAATTGTATCCGTGCGAATATCATTGGCCATGACAAACATTCCCAGTGAAAATGCGAGCATCAATCCCGCGAGCATTCCTGTCTTTTTATTGTAAAGCAGCTCGCCCAGTTTTATGGTGGAGAAAATTCCGACGATGGCGAATAAAAAAGAAGGAAGCTTATAAGCCCAATTACTTACACCGAAAATTTTAAAGCTGGTAGCAGAAAGCCAGAATAACAAGGGCGGCTTATCGAGGTAATCACCTTTGTGCTGGTAAATTTCCAGCCAGTTTTTACTCTGCAGCATTTCTTGTGACATGGAAGCATATTGCGCTGCATCCACATTCATTACATCGACAAGCAGTCCTGGCAGAAACACGAGTATGCAAGCAATGATAAACCAGCTAAGCTGGCGCAGATTGATATCCAATTTGATCTTTTTTTAGGGAGAAAATTTAGCGATGAATAAAACGAATTTATGTTTTAATCAGAATGAATTTAGTTTTAGCAATGCTTCTTCAAATCGAGAAACAGGAAGAAAATTTTGTTCCAGCTCGGGCGCAAATGGCACAGGCGTATCCAGGCTGGCGATACGCACAACCGGCGCATCAAGATATTCGAAACAGGTTTCTGAAATAAGCGCAGAAATTTCTCCGCCGATTCCACCTGTGTACGTGTCTTCATGCAGCACAATTACTTTACCTGTTTTTTTCACCGATGCAAAAATTGCCTCTTTGTCCAACGGCATTAATGTGCGCAGGTCAATTACATCGGCAGAAATTTCAGGATGTTTTTGGAGAATTTCCATTGCCCAATGCACACCAAATCCATAAGTGATGATGGAAACTGAATTTCCTTCGCGCACAGTTTTCGCTTTGCCGATTTCGATTGTATAATAATCATCCGGCACATCGCCACTGATGCTTCTGTAAAGCGCTTTGTGTTCGAAAAACAAAACCGGATTCGGATCTTCAAATGCTGCGAGCAATAATCCTTTCGCATCAGAAGGTGAAGAAGGATAAACAATTTTTAATCCCGGAATATGAAAAAACCACGCTTCATTGGATTGAGAATGAAATGGTCCTGCTGCAACACCTGCACCTGTTGGCATACGAATTACAACATCTGCGTTTTGTCCCCAGCGCCAGTGAATTTTCGCAAGATTATTTACGATCTGGTTAAAACCTTCTGTAACGAAATCGGCGAATTGCATTTCCATCATCGCTTTCATTCCGTTGATGGATAATCCAAGCGCTGCACCGACAATTGCAGATTCACACAAAGGTGTATTACGCACACGTCCTTTTCCGAACTCAGCAACAAATCCATCGGTGATCTTGAAGACGCCGCCGTATTCTGCAATGTCTTGTCCCATCAAAACCAGGTTCGGATGTTTGATCATTGCTTCATGCAACCCATCACGAATTGCATCGATCAATCGTTTTTCGGATGTTGCTGCCGATGGTTTTGTATGTGATGGTGTATAAGGCGCAAAAAGATCTTTTATTTCTTTTTCAGTATCTGCAACCGGACGTAGTTCTGCAAATGCGCTTTCTAATCCATCCTCAATTTCTTTTTTAATTCCTGCACGAAATTGTGCAACCTCTTTTTCACTGATGATCTTTTTTTCGACCAACCATTTTTCAAAATTCATTACCGGATCTTTCACCGACCATGCATCTTGCAAACCTGCCGGATAATATTTTGTTCCTGATGCTTCTTCATGTCCACGCATACGAAACGTGACACACTCGAGTAACACAGGTCTCGGATTTTTGCGAATATCTTCTGCGATCTTTTTTACAGCAGCATGCACTTCGAGAATATTATTTCCCTCCACCTGCACGGCATCAATTCCATAACCGATTGCTTTATCGATAAATTGTTTGCAACGGAATTGTTCGGTAGAAGGAGTGGATAATCCCCACTGGTTATTTTCGATTGCGAAGATGACAGGAAGATCCCATACAGCCGCTACATTTATTGCTTCGTGAAAATCGCCTTCGCTTGCACCGCCATCGCCAGAGAAAACCAGTGTTGCGCGTTTTTCTTTTTTCAATTTATGAGCCAGCGCGATGCCGTCTGCAATTCCCAGCTGCGGACCAAGATGCGAGATCATGCCGACGATCTTATAATCCATTGTTCCGAAGTGGAAAGAACGATCGCGGCCTTTAGTGAACCCGGCTTCTTTTCCCTGGAACTGCGAGAATAATTTCTTGAGTGGAATTTCGCGTGAAGTAAAAACGCCGAGATTGCGATGCATAGGGAGAATAAATTCCTCTTTATCCATAGCAAGCGCAGAACCAACAGAAATCCCTTCTTGTCCGTAACCGGAAAACCATTTTGAAATTTTCCCCTGTCGCAGCAGCACAAGCATTTTCTCTTCGATCATTCTCGGTTTGAGGATGGCGAGATAAAATTTACGCAGCTCTTCGTCTGAATATTTATTTTTCTCGAAGCGAAGAGGAGTATCAATCGTAATCATAAGTATTTGGTGACTGGGTGATTTGGTGACTGGGTGATTGGCGCTCTTGCCATCACATTGGACACCAATTTCTTAATTATCTTATTTCTTTGTTTTTTTTAAGGATGCATGAAAATAAGACGCAGCTAAATTACGTACTTTAGAATAAGTTTCAGGTTAAATAGGATTGTTCATTGTACATTGTTTGTTTGACATTGTTTGTTTTTTGCTTGCGATGAGAATCTCACATCACACGAATGTTCAATGCCAAACAAACAATGTACAATGAACAAGGAAAATAAAAGAAGAATAAACCAGAAACCCTTAACCCGAAATCCGAATTTACATTGGAAAAAGTTCTTCTGATAACTCTCTTTATTGCTGCATTGATCTATCTCGGATGGAGAATCCGAAGATCAGTGCTTCGTTCGCGGAAGGATAATTGTGGCCCGGATTGCAATTGCGGATAAAAGCTTCATTTAAGGGCATAAAAAAAGGGAACGCAAACCGCTCCCTTAATTCTTTTTGTCCGAAGACTACTTCTTTGGCTCTTTGATCAATTTTTTGTCAATTGAATCTTGGTGCCATGCAGCAGCAGTTGAATCAGCAGCGCGTTTAGCAGCAGCCTCGGCGTTAGCCTTGTTAACTGAATCAGACATACGTGTTGAATCGATAGCCCACTGAACTTTAGCCATTGAATCAGCCATGTTGATTGAATCTTGCAATTTTTTAGCAGCATCATCTGCTCCACCGCAAGAAACAAGAGCTGCCATACCGGCTACAGCAGCAATTGAGAGAAACTTTTTCATTTGTTATTGGTTGTTGGTTGTTTTGGTTAAAACTGGCGCAAAGATATAGTAAGATTTCACTGAGTAGCAAACTTTTGAACTTTTTTTTAACAACGTAATGAACATTAATTAAAAAAGGGAGCCTTTCAGCTCCCTTTTGTTTCTCAAAATTGCCGGTAATTATAAATTAACGACGACCGCCAACCTTAGGCTCACCAGCAGGAACTGTTGGTTTCGGCTTTGGTTTGCTACCTGTACCTTTTTTTGTAGCTGCTAATGAATCAGCAACACGTGCAGAATCCATTTTACGCTGTGTTTCAGCTGCAACGCGTGCTGTAGAATCAGCGATACGTGTTGAATCAGCTCTCCACTGCATTGTAACACCTGCAAGTGAATCAGCAATACGAGCAGAATCAGCTTTACGCTTAGCTTCCGCTTCATCGTTGCCGCAAGAAGCAGCAAACATCGTCAATGCAGCAAGTGCTGCGAACGAGAATAAATTTTTCATTTTGTTTTTTTAGTTTGGTTAACCGGCCGCAAATGTAGAAATCTTTAGATAATTTCCAAAAATATTTGGAATAAATCCGCTTAAATGATACTTTTGCACAACATTTGTAGAGAACCCTTCAAAACTCAAAAAAACAACATGAAAAAGCATCTTTTAACTATCGCTTCTGTCGCTATGATCGCAGGAGTAGTATCGTTCTCTTCTTGTAAGAAAGACGACACATCAGCACCTACTATTTCAATTCCTGGTGGAAACACACAGCAAATTTCCCTTAACAGCACATGGAACACACCAGCGGCTACAGCTTCTGATGATGTGGACGGGGACGTTTCCAGCACAATCACTATCGGCGGAGACGCAGTAGATGAGGATATTGCAGGTGTTTACATTATTACTTACACAGTAAGCGATGCAGCTGGTAACACAGCAACAGAAACACTTGAAGTAACGGTAGCTAACGATGCAGCTTTCCTTGCAGGAACTTACCAGGCTGATGATACTTGTCAGCAGTCATGGGTTTCTCCTTATAGCATGACATGGACAGCTTCAAACACTGTTAACAACAAAATCACAATGGCTAACCTTTCTAACTTCGGTTCAAGCATCAATATCATTGCTAACCGTTCTGGTCAGTCATTGACTTTCCCAACTCCGCAAACAATCGGAACTTTGGGTTCATTCAATTCTGGTAACTCTACTTTCACTAACACTGGAAACAGCGTTAACGGTACAATGACATGGCAGTGGACAGATGCAGCTTCAAACACTGAAGTTTGTACTACTACATACAGCAAATAATTCCCCCCTCTTTATTGGAAAACCCGTCGGCGAAAGCAGGCGGGTTTTTCTTTTACATCTGATCTGAATAACGATGAACAAGAAAAAAAACAATAAAGACGGAATCATGTATTCCACCAATCCGGATTTTCAGCTGCCAAAAGATGATTTTGAGGAAGAAACGGTTCCGGCCAACCAACAGGATCTCCGTATTCACCTCGACAGGATGGGCGGCGGAAAGATGGTAAGCCGTGTGGCCGGGTTTATAGGAAACCCGGAAATGCTGGAAACTCTTGGTAAAAAGCTCAAGCAAAAATGCGGTGTCGGAGGTTCTGTGAAGGATGGATTTATCCTTTTGCAGGGCGATCACCGGGATAAAATGCTTAAAATTCTGACCGAAGAAGGATATAAAGTCAAAAAAGCAGGCGGATAATTTGAAAAACAGGCCATTTGAAGGATTAAAAGTGATTGAGCTGGCAAGTGTGCTGGCCGGTCCTGCCGTAGGAATGTTTTTCGCTGAGCTCGGTGCTGATGTGGTGAAGATTGAAAATCCGAAGACTGCAGGAGATATTACCCGCCAATGGAAAAGCAGTTCGGAAAAAACAGGCGATAATTCAGCTTATTATGAATCTGTCAATTGGGGAAAAACAGTTTTATTCCTTGATATTACCAATGAAAAAGATCATTCACAGCTGATGGAGCTCATCGGTAAAGCAGATGTTTTGCTGATGAATTTTAAAGCGGGTGATTCAGAAAAATTCGCGCTTGACTTTGCACATCTTTCTGAACAGTTCCCGAAACTAATTTGCGGATACATTTCAGGTTACGGTGAATCTGATCCGAGGCCGGCATTTGACCTGGTGATACAGGCTGAAACCGGCTTCATGAGCATGAATGGAACTGCCGAAAGTGGTCCTTTGAAAATGCCTGTTGCCATCATCGACCTGATGGCGGCTCACCAGCTAAAAGAAGGTTTGCTTACCGCACTTTACCTTCGCGAAAAAACAGGAAAAGGAAATTGCGTCCGCGTTTCACTTTTTGATTCTGCCATCGCATCGCTTGCCAACCAGGCTTCCAACTTTCTGATTGCAGGAAATGTTCCTCAACGTTTGGGCTCGCTTCATCCGAATATTGCTCCCTACGGTGAAACATTCCTTTGCGGCGATGGAAAATACCTCGTGCTTGCAATCGGAACCGAAAAACAATTCGCGAAGTTTTGCATTGCCACAGGCCGGCCTGAACTCATTAACGACGTTCGGTTTTCAACTAACCAGGCAAGAGTCAGCAATCGCGCAGCACTTCCGGAACTTCTCAACCCGTTTTTTATCAAACGACCTGCAGTTGATGCAGCAGAAATACTGCGTCAATCCGAAATTCCATTTGCCATTATTCAATCGGTAGACGAGGCGCTTACATCATATGCGGCTACAAATCTTATTTTGGAAGGCAAAGTGGTTAAAACAGCGGTCTTCCGGTTGGAGTATTAACGATCTCTTAATTTGATTGCAGATACATTTTTTCTATATTTGTCTATAACTTACCCTTAATAACTCCCATGCAGAAACGATTACTGCTGGTTTTAGTTTTAATTCTTCCATTACTTGCTAATGCGCAGCGCAATAAGCGTTACCGCTGGGAAGCAGGTATTGATATCGGGGCTGCCAATTTCCTGGGTGATTTAGGTGGTGCAAATCAAATCGGAACACACTTCGTTAAAGATCTTGAGCTTTCATTAACACGTACAGCTTTCGGTGCGCACGTTCGTTACCGCAGCAACCGTTACCTTGCTTACCGTGCAAATTTTTTCTACGGAAAGATCAATGGTAATGATGCGTTAACAGAAGAACGCTATCGTCACAATCGTAACCTGAATTTCAAGTCAAACATTTTTGAGCTTTCTACGGTTCTTGAATTTTATATTTCAAAAGAACGCGCCGGCCACGTTTATAATTATAAAAAGCTCAAGGGAATGCGGAATATCGACGTGCAGACTTACGGCTTTATCGGCATTGGTGCATTTTATTACAACCCGAAAAGTATTGCAGCCGGTGTTTGGTATGAATTACGCCCGCTCCGTACAGAAGGACAGGGAATCAAACCGGGAGTAAAACAGTATTCCAAAATAAGTATTTCCATGCCAATGGGAATCGGGTTTAAATATGCTGTCAACCGTCGCTGGAATGTTGGACTTGAATTCGGCCTGCGTCTTACTGCGAGTGATTATATTGATGATGTAAGCACTGTGTATGTTGATCCTGCATTGCTTGCAGCTAATATGGATCCGCAAACTGCAGCGCTTGCCATTCATTTTGCTCAGCCGGGAGGTTATGATATTTCTGCAGCTGATAATGGTGGCATTGACCCAACGTGGGTTGGTCAGCAGCGAGGCGATTCGGAGCACAATGATGCTTATATGTTCATGTGTGTGACGGTGAATTACAAGCTGGGTAAATTCAGGAAGACACATTCCAAGTTCTAAGCATTCGTTTATGCGATTGCAGGAGCCGGTTTCACAGGAAGATTTCGAAAAGTATTATCAGTTGCGCTGGGAAGTGTTGCGTAAGCCATGGAATCAGCCGAAAGGTTCAGAGAAGGATGAGAATGAAAATTCTTCCATTCACATTATGGCGTTGGATGAGAAGGATGAATGTGTTGGAGTAAGCCGTTTACAATTCAATTCGCCTCAAGAAGCACAAGTTCGTTTTATGGGTGTGCGTGATGATCAGCAGGGAAAAGGAGTTGGCAAAAAGCTGATGCATTATTTGGAAGAAAAAGCGCGTGAGAAAGGTGCGAAAAAAGTGATGCTGCAGGCGCGGGAGAATGCAGTGAAGTTTTATTTATCGATTGGTTATGTGGTGGTGGAAGAAAGCTTTTTGTTGTGGGGAATTATTCAGCATTATAAGATGGAGAAGGATTTAGTGATTTGATGATCCTTCGACAAGCTCAGGACAAGCCTGGTGACTGGGTGAATGGCGCGCAAAGGGCATTTGTGATTGGTGATTAGTGGTGATGGTGATATCGGGAAAGTATACTAAACCATTACCTTGCTTCTACAAAGTATACTAATTACGTACAATACGTCAATATATAATAATTATATACTATATTTGTATAATACATCTATGATATTGGATTATATACACAATATGTATAATGAAGGACATTAGTAATATCGCCGCGTTTGTAAAATATCATCGAGAGAAATTAGCTCTTACCCAGGCTCAACTCGCTGATATGTCAGGAGTGGGAATACATTTTATTCGTAACCTGGAACAAGGCATTTCAGCTTTGAAACTGGACAAGGTAAACCAGGTTTTGAAAGTTTTCGGCCACCGGTTAAGCACAACACCAAACAGTATAGACCCTTACCAGGTTTGGTTTAATTTTTTAAATAAAGCAGTCAAAATCACTAAAAAAGACAAGAAGGAAGTATACGGATTTCTTGTACAGGAAATAAGAAACGAAAGCAGCGAAATAATTGCCTGGAAATTGGTCCCCAACCCAAAAGCGCTGGAATGGCACAAAAAGCGGGACGATTCATTAACCCAAATTATAAATCAAAGTGAAATCACTGAAATTACATTGCAAAAATGAAAAGAGGAAAAGTGTTAATCCAGGAAAAGGTTGCAGGCCATGTATGGCAGGATGAGAATGGTTATTGGTTTGAATATACTGATGAATATGTCAACCAACCGATTTATGGTTCCATAAGTCAAACGCTTCCTGTTGAAGGAAAAATATTTAATGAGAAGAATTCAATGATCCCTTTTTTTGATGGATTAATTCCGGAAGGGTGGCTATTGGATATAGCGCTTGACAACTGGAAAATCAACGAAAAAGACCGGATGGAATTACTGTTATTAGTGTGCAAAGATTGCATTGGCGCAGTAAGTATTGAAAGCGAATAAAAAATGGACGAAATAAACAGGTGCTTAGGCTGTTATCGGGAGCTAAAAGAAAATGAAATAGATTTTCATCCTAAATGCAGCAGATTACTTTTTGGAACAGCAACTGCGCCGACTTTATCATTGACAAATGATGAGTTAAAAGTGCTGGCAAAAGAAATTGTAAAAAGAAGCGTAACAATACCCGGTGTGCAGCCGAAATTGTCTTTAAGTCTTGAGAAGAACGATAAAGAACCTAAAAAATCGAGACTGACAATAGTGGGGCTGTGGGGCAATTACATTTTAAAACCCCAATCTGAACGATTTGAAAATTTACCGGAGAATGAAGATCTCGTAATGCATCTTGCAGCTGTAGCAGGTATAGAAACGGCATCGCATGCTTTATTAAGAACAGACTCAGGGCAGTTAGTATACGTTACAAAAAGATTCGACAGGGTAAATGGAAAGAAAATTCCAATGGAAGATTTTTGTCAACTCGCTGAACTTCCAAGTGCTAATAAATACAAAAGCACAATGGAAAAGGCCGGAGCATTAATCACAAAATACTCTTCACCGGCTACACGCGCATCAGATCTTATTAAATATTTTGACCTTGCTGTATTCTGTTTTTTAGTCGGAAATTCAGATATGCACTTGAAGAACTTTTCAATTATCAAGGATGCAGAAAGCCAATATAAATTGTCGCCCGCTTATGACCTTTTATCAAGTAATCTTGCAATGCCTTCAGACCAGGAACAAACGGCATTACACTTAAATGGAAAGAAAAACAGGATAAAAAAAATTGACTTTATTTCACTCGGCGTGCACATCGGCTTAACCGAAGCCCTGGTTGAAAAAATTATCAGAAAGTATGATCAAGCTATGCTGAAGCAATTTGAGGAATATATTTCTATCAGTTTTTTATCCGATGAAATGAAAGAAAAACTCAACACGCTGATCTTTTATCGCTTTAAAATATTCCAATAAAAGTTGGATGCAATCATGGGAAGAGCACTACCCCACCCGCTCCTTCAGCAGCTTCAAAACTGTGCCCTGCTCCTTCTCGCTTAATTTATAACCAAGCGGAATTTCTTTTCCCTGGTAGTCGAATGCGAGCGAATCGCAGTCCACCGACCAATAATCACCGCCGATGGTTTTGATCCATCCGGGTGTTTTTTCTCCGTACGTACGCAGATTTTTTATTTCGTTAAGCGGGTAATCTGCTACCATTCCCCTGCCGCTTACATCTTTTTTATAGATCAATTTTCCCTCTCGCACTTTTATTAATTCTTTTCCATTCCAGTGCCACATGAATGCTTTGCCGATCACGTAAGCAAAATAAAACCAGAACGCGAGGTAAACGAGAATAAACATCTTGGTGTTTTTATCCGCTGTGTCGAAATACGAATAGCCGATGATGACTCCACCGATCAGCCACAACGCTAAGATTATGCCGACGTTTTTTGCTTTATCCCGGTTTTCAGCAGAGGAAATAACAATGCTAAGCTCTTTTTCATTTTTCACAAAAGAGGCGCGCTTGCTGATCGATTGAATTTCACTCATTGTTTTTTCTTGCGTTGGGAAGGACGAATGATCAGGCGCAAACCGTGATCGTAATTAAAATAGCTGATGAGCCAGTTGAAAAATACAACGAGCCTGTTGCGGAAACCAACAAGCGCCATCAGGTGAACGAAAAGCCAAAGTATCCACGCAATAAATCCTTGCGTGGTGATGAATTTACTTTCTACCACTGCGCGATGCATTCCAACAGTTGCCATTGAACCTTTGTCTTTGTAAACAAATTTATCCCAATGTGCTCTTGCTTTTCCTGAGGCTAAATTTTTTCCTAAACGTGTTGCCTGCTGGATGGCAACTTGTGCAACCTGCGGATGTGTATTCGGAAATTCTGCTGTTTTCATTGCTGCAACATCACCAACTGCAAAAATATTAGTGGTACCTGCAACAGCATTTACTTCATCCACAACAACTCTTCCGTTGCGCTGAATTGATTCGGGTGGAATTCCGGGAATCGAAACGCCTGCTACTCCGGCAGCCCAGATCAATGTTGGTGTGTGAAATGTTTTTTCTTTATCGGTGGTAACAAAAACACCATCGTAATTAGTGACACGATAGCCGAGCCACACTTTTACTTCCAGCATTTCAAGATATTCTCTTGCTTTTTCAGAAGCCTTTTCACCAAATGCTGCAAGTATACGCGGAGCTGAATCGATGAGGTGAATTTCCATGCGATGAAAATCCAATTCAGGATAATCATTCGGAAGAACATGTTTTTTTAATTCTCCTAATGAGCCTGCAAGCTCTACGCCTGTGGGGCCGCCGCCGGCAATCACGTATGTCATCAGCGCGGTTCTTTCTTCTTCTGTTGTAACCGTAACAGCTTTCTCAAAATTCTGGAGGATCATGCTGCGCAGGTCAAGCGCTTCACGAACTGATTTCATCGGCATGCTGTTTTCTTTCAGACTTTCCATTCCGAAATAGCTGGTATCGGAACCGGTTGCAATGACAAGAAAATCGTAGCTGATATCGCCGGTGCTTGTGCGAATTATATTTTTTTCCGGAAGTATTTCAAGCGCTTCAGCCATACGGAAATAAAAATGTTTCTGGCCTTTGAATATTTTTCGCAATGGAAAAGCAATGGAATCTGCTTCAATTCCGGCTGTGGCCACCTGGTAAAGCAAAGGTTGAAAGGTGTGGTAATTATTTTTGTCAATCATCACCACCTGGTGCGTATTCCGCAATCGTTTCGCAAGCTCAATCCCCGCAAATCCTCCTCCGACAATCACAACACGCTTCAGGTAAATTTTAGGAATGTCAATAAGCATATAACAAAGTTAAGGATTTGTAGATGGTCGTATTTTTCAAATTCACTCTAAAAATATATTCTGATTGATGTTCACTTACCTGCTCCGAGAAATGCTTCGACAGCCAACCGATATCCATCCAGCCCGAAACCCGTCATGCTTCCTTTTGCTTTCGGCGCGATGTATGAAATGTGACGAAATTCTTCCCGCGCAAAAATATTTGAAATGTGCACTTCTATCACCGGCGTTTTAATTGCGGCAACAGCATCTCCGATTGCAATGGAAGTATGCGTATATCCACCCGGATTGAAAATTATCCCGTCGAATGTAAAACCGAATTCATGCAGCTTATTGATGAGCTCGCCTTCAATATTGCTTTGGAAATATTCGAAAATAACCTGGGGAAATTTCATTTTCAGCTCAGCAAAAACATCTTCGAATGTTGCGTAACCATACACTTCCGGTTCACGTTTTCCGAGCAGGTTAAGGTTGGGGCCATTGAGAATAAGAATCCGCATTGTGTAAAAGTAGTGGTTAGTTCGGAGTTTTTAGTTCGGAGAAAGGGTTTTTGTGTTTCGGGTTCTGGGTTTCGGGTTTATTTCCTTCTTTACTTTTTCCTTGTTCATTGCGTCCGCTACGGCGGAAACATTCGTGTGATGTGAGATTCTTATTGACAGCAAAAAACAAATCCGCCACGGCGGATCAAACAAATCCGCCGCGGCGGAAACAATGCTCAATCTTATAAACCCGAAAAACCCGAAAAACCCGAAACTTTTTTAACCCAAACACAAAAACTAAATACGCTCATCTCGAATTAAATATTTCAATCTCCGAACTAAATACTCCGAACTAATTACTCCGAACTCCGAACTAAATACTCCAAACTCCGAACTAATTACTCCAAACTCCGAACTAAATATTTCAATCTCCGAACTAAATACTCCCAACTCCGAACTAAATACTCCCAACTCCGAACTATCTTTATGCCCATGTCCTGGAAAGCTGATATTGTTGCATTCAAAACTTATCTCCGTTTGGAGAAATCATTATCAGCTAATTCGATTGAGGCGTATGAGCATGATATTTATAAGCTGGCGCAATTCCTGGAATATCATAATATCGGTCATGCCGCTTCGCAATTAAAAACGGAGCACCTGCGGAATTTTTTGAAGTGGGTGAATGAGCTGGGAATGACTGCTACTTCACAGGCAAGAATTCTTTCCGGCTTACGGGCGTTTTACAAATACCTGCTGATGGAAAATCTCATCAATGCAGATCCGACAGAATTGCTTGATTCGCCAAAAACAGGACGCAAGCTTCCGGATACGCTTAGCAGGGAGGATGTGGAGAAGCTGCTTGAATCTATCGACAGAAGCACACCGGAGGGCGAGCGAAACCGTGCGATGCTGGAAACATTATACAGCTGCGGATTGCGTGTATCGGAATTGGTGAATCTTAAAATTTCTGATGTCTTTCCGAATGAAAAATATATTCGTGTTCTCGGTAAAGGTGATAAAGAACGATTGGTTCCGATTGGCCGGATGGCGTTAAAGCATATCGATCTATATAAAGACGGCGTTCGCACACATATTGAAATTGAAAAAGGGGAAGAAGATATTTTGTTTTTAAATCGCCGTGGTAAAAGGTTAACGCGTGTGATGATCTTCACTATCATAAAAGGGTTAGTGCAGAAATGCGGGATCAAAAAAAATGTGAGTCCGCATACGTTTCGTCATTCCTTTGCAACACACTTAGTAGAAGGCGGCGCCGATTTGCGTGCGGTGCAGGAGATGCTCGGGCATGAATCGATCACTACGACTGAGATTTATACACATCTCGACAGAACATTTTTGAAGGAACAGATTCTTCGGTATCATCCGAGGTCTTAATTCAAGATTCAAGATTCTCCCGATAGCTATCGGGATCAAGATTCAAGATTCAAGATTTTTATAAACAGAAAGGCGATTCTTGCGAATCGCCTTTCTGTTTTATGTATTATGAAATTATAAGATTAAATTTTCACTACGCGATGCATGCTTACTTTATCGTTTGCTGTGATGCGAATGATATAAACTCCCACAGGCTTGCTGCTTAAATCGATTGTGATGGTTTTTGCATTCGGCTTATTTTCATCAGCAATTAATTTTCCGTCTGCTGAATACACTTCAACAATTACATCTGTATTTATTTCAGAAGAAGTATTGATTGTCAGTTCCGCATTTGTTGGATTCGGGAAGAGATTCCATGCTGTTGTTGCAATGGTTTCAATTCCGATACACGCATCGACAAGAATGCTGTCTGTTTCGCTTGCGGTGCATCCGTTTACATCTGTGAAT
>JANOCU010000005.1:0-552766 GCA_031412295.1 Bacteroidota bacterium | reverse complement strand
TTGGCCAGAAAAAACTGGAAATGTTCACTGGCTGACCTGGAAAATATCTTACCCCTACTGTTTTATGAAACCAGAAAACGAATGCCAATTACTAAACTGAAAATATTAACTTAACGCCAATGCGATAGCTATCGGGAGAATATTGAATTATTTTTTCCGAATTGTAAATTCTACTCTCCGATTCTGTGCGCGGCCTTCTTCGGTGTCGTTTTTATCAATAGGTTTTGTTTCGCCATAACCTTTGGTTGACAAACGCGAAGCTAAAATTCCTTTGCCGGTGAGATAATCGTAAACAGCTTGCGAACGTTCATCGGAAAGCTTTTGATTTGCTTCTGTTGTACCGACATTATCTGTGTGACCAGCCAGGTCAATTTCCATTGTTGGATTATCGGTCAATAATTTTACAACACGATCAAGCTCGCGGAATGATTCCGGTTTTAATGTAGCTTTTCCGAATTCGAAAAATATATTATTCAGTCGCACCACTTGCCCGATCTCGATTGGCACAAGTAAAAGATTGCGTTTTATTTCTTTGTATTCTCTTAATTCTGTAAGATCGAGATTTTCACTTACTGCATAATATCCATTTGCCTGCGCACGAAAACCATATGCTTTTCCGGTAGGCAACACAATGCTGTAATCGCCTGAACCCGGTGATGAACGCGCTGTGCCGACTTCAACATTATCGGCAAGCGAATAATAAGTGATTGTTGCATCAAGCGGTTTTCCTGTTTTCTGATCAAGCACTTTTCCGGAAACAAGCGCAACAGGATTCGGACGCACTTCTTCTTTTAATTTGATGCGTACAATATCTGCTTTGCCATAACTATTATCCCACGAAACCATGTACGCCACATCACCGGAAGCAGCAACTGAATAATATGCATCCCACTCTTTTGTATTTATTTCCGGTCCGAGATTTACAGGCTCCGACCAATTCTTCCACGTATCATCAAGACGCCGCGACATCCAAATGTCATGACTTCCATAACCGCCCGGCCGTGTGCTTGCGAAATATAATGTAACACCATCCGATGCAAGAAAAGGCGCAATCTCATCTGAAGTGGAACTGACAACCGGTATCAGCATGGGCTCTGAAAAATTTCCATTTTCTTTCCTGAAGCTTACAAAAATATCATGGTCCGTTTTTCCTTTTTCATTGGGAACAAAGCTCATGATCAGCGTTTGATTATCCGTATGCATGTGGCTGCTGATGGAACGATCTTCGGGTTTGATACCGGATTCATATCCTTTCACCTTAATTCCTTTTGGTCCTTCCCAACCTTCTTTCGTTAATTCAAAATAGGAAAAACCCATCCCATCATATTGTCCGCGCGTATAATAACCTTTGATGTAACGCGTATTTCCATCCACGCTGAATCCTTCAATCGCATTATAAAGCTCGTCGTTAAATGGCTCTTTCAAATGTCGTGCAGGCGACCAGTTTCCCGCACTGTCCAGTTTGCTCATCCATATATCCTGTGATCCCGCTTCCGGATACGATCTGTTTTCGGGATGATTGGTGCGAATGAAAAACAGCTTTTTCCCATCCGGAGAAATGGTCGGAGAAAGCTCGTCGTATTTTGAATTGATCTGCGCACCGAGATTTTCTTTTTGATATTGCGCATCAACAAGTGAAGGCAATATCAAAAAGAAGGTAAGGAAAAAAGGAGAGAATTTCATTTGCAAAAGGCTTATTCAGTTTCTTTTGTTTGTGTTGGCTTATCGCTTCCGTCAGACAATCTTGAAATGTGTTTGCTGATCGGGAAAGACATTGTTCCTGTGAAGAAAAGTCCATCGTACGGACGATAACCGACTTCTGTTTGAAAAAGAAAACGTCGTGCTTTGAAATCGCCACGGGTTTCTTTGCGTGTAAGAACAGGATACCATGCCATGCCCAGGCGAGCACCAACAGGAGTAGTTTTCATGGATGCTTTATAATCCACATTCATGTAGCTCACTTTGCTTATCGGCGCAATGATCGCATCTAAATAAACACGTGTGTGTAATGAAACACCTCTTTTACCATACTTATCAGTAGAAATTAAAACGCTTTTCGTTTTTTCTTTAAAAATACCAGCGTAAAGTCCGGCAACATTATAATTTAATATTTCAGGTGAATCAAAAACTTCTTCCGGACCATCATAGGAGAGACATCCGCCATAATTCATAAAACCGGCACGTACTCCTACAGCAATATATTGCGTGCTAGGAACCATTACATACGTTGTGGTTTCAACTTCTTTTCCATCTACAGTGCTGCGGTCAACACTAAGATTCACTTTGTTTGTTTTATTATGCAACCCTGTTTTAAAGTTGAGGTATCCACCGAGCTCAATCTGGCGGTGTGCTTTGTTATTTATTTTGTCTCCAAAGGTTTTGCCAAATGTGAAGTAGCCGTAACGCAAGATATAATCGGCACCGAACAAATGCTTATAATCTGCAAAACCCCAAACACCGGCGCTGAATGCCATGCCATCAATATTTTTTACGCCGAAATCCAGCTGCGCAACATCAATTCCCATAGCGAAATTGCACGCCCGCATAGGATTATCTTCCAGAATTTTATACTGAACGTCAGTTTGGGAATGGAGATTAGCGCAAGTAACAGACAAGGCTAAAAAGAGAATAAATTTTTTCATGGCGGTTGTTGGTTTACAATGACAAATCTAGTTCGTCTGCAACCGTACGCTCAATACGGCATTCTTCGTATTTTGGAATAGGCATGCATCGATCGCACTGTTCCTAAATCCGGGTTTTTACAGTATTTTGTCAATGGTTGTCCACGGCCATGCCTTCTGCAAGCCAAAAATTCTATTAAATTCAACCTTATGATCAATGCCACGAAAAAACGTGTTTTAGTAGCGCCGCTTGACTGGGGACTTGGTCATGCAACGCGTTGTGTTCCGGTGATACGCGAATTAATTCACCAGGGCGCGGAAGTCATTATAGCTGCTGATGGAAGAGCGTTTTCATTTCTTGAAAAAGAATTTCCTAATCTTCAGCTTGTGCGATTGCCCGGATATGACATTACCTATCCGAAACATGGAATGCTTGGGTTGCATTTGCTTTTGCATTCATTTCAGATCCCGAAAAAAATCAAAAAAGAGAGAAAAGCAATTGAAGCGTTAGTGGGCGAATATGCAATTGATATTATTATTTCGGATAATCGTCTAGAATGTCGTTCGGATAAAACACTCAACATTTACATCACGCATCAGCTGAATGTAAAAGCGCCTTTTGCTGAAAAATTTGCAAGCCGTTTTCATAAAAAGTATTACGAAAAATTCGATGAGATCTGGGTGCCTGATGCGGAAGGTCCAATAAATTTAAGTGGTGAATTAGGTCATGATGTAATGACAGAAACGCCCTTCCGTTATGTCGGGCCTTTAACGCGTTTTCCGCAGGAGGATCTGCTGAATTCACGTCCGAAAAAATGGTGGGTTGTTGTTCTGCTCAGTGGACCTGAACCGCAGCGTTCGATCTTAGAGAAAATAATACTTGAAGAGCTTGCCAAACACATGGAAGAAGCGCTGATCGTGCGCGGCATTACGGACGGAACAGATAAAGTTTCGCATCCGTATCCGCATGTGACGATGCTCGATCACCTGGCAGACAAAAAGCTTTCTGAAGAAATTCTCAGCGCACATTATATTGTTTCGCGCCCGGGCTATTCTACGCTTTGCGATCTTTCTGCGCTGAATGTTTCGCCGATTGTAATTCCTACTCCGGGACAACCCGAGCAGGAATATCTTTCACAGTATCATGCTGCCCAGAATAATGTGGTGGTACAAACGCAGTCGAAATTTAATTTGCGTGAAGCGATCAATTCGTTTCATCACATTAATTTATTCGGCGTTTACCCGGATAGAAAAGCGCTGGAGAAAAGAGTGGCGGGAATTTTGAAAAAGTAATTTCATTTTTATCATTAGGCGGGTTTGCGAAACCCGCCTAATGATAAAAAATCACTGCTTCACAATTTTTTTCGTTGCTACACCACCATCACCCAGGAAACGCACAGTGTAAATCCCTGCAGGTAAGTTTCCAAGATCAAGTTTGTAGCTGTAGGAATTCACTTGCTGATTCATCACCATTCTTCCTGTGAGATCAAGCACTTCGATGTTCATTTCTGCTGACCATTTTCCGAAATAAGAAACCATCACTTCTCCATTTGTCGGATTCGGATGAACGCTGAAGAACTGATCGAAAGAAAAATCCCTTACTGTAAGCGGATTACATCCTGCCTGCGAGTTGAACAAAGCATAACGTGCAGAATCGCTAAACAGGAACGACATCATCCTGGCTTTTTGTCCGTGCGTAAACATGTTCATGCAGGAATCATTTGAATAATCCATATAATTCTGCACCATGTCATTCGGATCATTTACGCCCCAATAAGAATCTTCATTGCTGCAGGAATTAAGATTCACCTGGCAATCGCTTGAAGAAGCTGCATTTGCATTCGGTGTATCTGCAATGGAATCACTTCCTGTTGTGCAATCGCTGTCATCACCCCAGATGTGATATAAACCGAAATAATGCCCGATCTCATGACTGGCAGTTCTTCCTAATGTGCTTGGTGCAGTTACAGTTCCCATTGTTCCGAATGCAGTGTAAGTAATTGCGACACCATCTGTTGCTGCAGCACCTCCCGGAAATTGAGCGTAACCCAAAAGTCCCGGAAACAAATTACACACCCAGATATTTAAATACTGATCTGTTGGCCATGGATCAATTCCACCGCTTGCAGTTGTTTTTACATCTTCAGTGATCGGTTGAAAAAAAGCACCGAAGTCTCCGCCTGTTGATGAAGTGCGTGTAATTCCGTTTGTAGGATTTCCATTCGGATCGCGTGTTGCAAGACAAAATTCAATTCCTACGTCAGCTGCAAGTGAATCAAAAGCAGTTGGCCTGTTGCTGGTATCAGCATTCAGCAAACGATAATCCTGGTTCATAACAGCGATCTGCGAATAGATCTGCTGATCAGAAATATTTTGTGCAGCGTTGATGTAAACCACATGGACGACCACAGGAACAGTGATCACAAGTGAGCCACGTGTGCGACCGGCATATGGATGTTGCGCCAGCCAGAGACGCGCCGCAGATTCGGTCGCCGCACGATTTGCTGCGATTGCAGGATCTTGTTGTTGCTGCTGGTAAACAGGCATCGTTGCGCATTTCTCAGAAACTTGTGCATTAGCGAAAATGGAAATGCAAAGAAAAAGTAAAAGTGTGGAGAGTTTTTTCATGAAAGTAGCTTTAGGGTGGGGAACGAATTACGAATCAAAAACGAATGTACGAAAGGCTTTGGGATTGGAACTAACAACTAATTATTTTTCATAATTCAAATTTAAAAATCATATTTGCAGCCGATTTATTTTTTTATTTATACTTTTTATATGAAAGCATTGTTAAAACGTGATGATTTATTGTATCCTGAATTAAGCTACAAAATTATGGGATGCGCCTTTAATGTGTATAATCAACTTGGATCAGGCCATTTAGAAAAAGTTTATCAAAAGGCCCTGGCAATTGCATTTACTAAAGCAGGACTAAAATTTAGTGAACAACTAAAAAATGAAGTCTTTTTTGAAGGGGAAAATCTTGGCTACGGAAAATCCGACTTCCTGGTAGAGAATAAAATTATTGTAGAAATCAAACGAGGAAACTATTTTAACCCGGCAGACTTTAAACAGGTTAAAAAATATTTGGTTCAAACACCATTGGAATTAGGTATACTCATTCGATTTACCCCTGAAAAGGTTCTATCCAAAAGAGTAGTGAATATTAATTCAACAAGTGCCACAGAAGAAAACACTCCTTACAATTTGGCAGGATAAAAGTAGTAGAGATTCGTACATTCGTTTTGATTCTCCCGATAGCTATCGGGATCGTTCCCCACTAAATTTCTTCCTTCGGCAATGTAAACGAAAATGTAGAGCCCGAACCTTCTGCGCTTCGCACATTTATATTTTGTCCGTGCGCTTCGAGAATGTGTTTTACGATTGCAAGTCCTAATCCTGTTCCGCCCTGTTCCCTGCTTCTTCCTTTGTCTACACGATAAAAACGTTCGAACAAACGTGGAAGATGCTCTTTTGCAATACCAATTCCATTGTCGGAAATTTCGATCAGCACATGATCTTCCATATCATAAAAACGAACCTGTGTTTCTCCGTCGTCTTTTCCGTATTTGATTGAATTGTAAATGAGATTGGTGATCACCTGGCGGATGCGGTCTTTATCGGCCACCACGTAAACTGCTTTGTAAGGATCGCGGAATGAAAGCTTAATATTCCTCTCCTTTGCTTTTATTTCCAATGAATAATGCACTTCCATGAACAGCTCGTAAATATCGAATGGATAATTTTCAATGCTCAGCTCACCTGTTTCAAGCTTTGAGATCGACTCAAGATCATCTACAATATTGATCATTCGCTCTACACTTTTCTCCGCGCGTTCAAGATAATTTTTATTGATAGAAGGATCTTCCAATCCGCCATCAAGCAACGTGCTTATATACCCTTGTATATTAAAAATCGGGGTTTTTAATTCGTGAGAAACATTACCAAGAAATTCGCGGCGATACTGTTCAAGCTTTTTCAAACCTTCAATTTCTGCCGAACGGTTTTTCACAAGATCCGTTACTTCACGTTCCATTTTCAGCATCAGGTCTTCGCTGCCACCTGAACTGATCTGCGATTGCGTATCCTTTAAATTATAAATGGTTTTGTAAAGTGTGACGATCCTGTTATTTACAAAATTGCGCAGGTAATACAGGAAGACGAACCAGCTCAGCAATCCTGCAGCGGCTCCACCTGTAGCTGCAAGCATCCAGCTAACCGGAGATTCAAAAACATAGGCAAGAATAAAAATGAAAGCGGCCACAACTGATCCGATGATCATAGCAGCATTACGCGCAAGTTTTTGTAAAGAAATTTTATGCATTTGATTCCAGGATGAACCTGTTACACAAAAATGGGGAATATTCCTTTATAAAAGGAGCTTCAGGAAGGAAAGGTAAGAGTAACAAGGATTAAGCGTACGAATGATTTTCAATTACTATAGTTTTTCGTCTCAACTCCTTTGTTGCCTCTTCCTTATGTTTATTATCTAAAATTCAAATTTATATCCAACACCTTTAACAGTACGGATAAAATCTTCTCCGATCTTTTCACGCAGCTTACGAATATGAACGTCGATCGTGCGATCACCCACCACCACTTCATCACCCCAGACACGATTGAGGATTTCTTCGCGTGCAAAAACTTTTCCAGGTTTAGATGCAAGAAGGGAAAGCAGCTCAAACTCTTTTCTCGGCAAATTAATTTCTCTGCCGTCTTTTATCACGAGATAACTTTCACGGTCGATTCGAATACCGCCCATGTCAACCGATTCACTTCCTTTTTCACCCGGTGAACGGCGAAGCAATGCTTTTATCCTGCTCAGCAGCACACGTGGTTTGATCGGCTTATTAATATAATCATCAGCGCCAGCATCAAAACCGGCGATGTGAGAATAATCTTCGCTGCGTGCGGTGAGGAAAGCAATGATCAGCTCATCCATTCCTGTTGCTGTGCGTAATTCACGACATACTTCAATACCATCAAGTCCCGGCATCATTACATCGAGCAGCACAAGATGAGGCATTTCCTTTTTTGCAATTGAAATCGCTTCATCGCCATTTGCAGCAGTGAAAACCTGGTAACCTTCCTTTTTCAGGTTGTAGCTGAGGAATTCGAGGATGTCCTGCTCGTCGTCTACAATTAATATTTTATGGGAGAATGTAGTCATATATGCTTTTTATTCCGTGACAAAGGTAACAGAGCGCGGCGTGTTCCAGTGTTAACGTAAGATTAAGTTAACATAAATGCCATACGGGAAAAAATCGTCATTTAACATGAAGTTCATGTTGGCGTAATCCTGCTGTCACGTCAAAAAAGTTCCTTTGCGGCAACTAATTCCCTCATGCGAAATGAATTTCAGACTCACGATAGCGGCCCTTTTTCTCCTTGTGTTAAATTGTTTCTCCCAAAACGGAACGATTTCCGGTACAATTACAGAGCAAAATAACGGCTTATTAGTAACCGGCGCAATTGTGATCGTTGACAGCTTTCCGAAATATGGTGCTGTTACAGATTTCGATGGTACTTATTCGATAAAAATTCCTGCCGGCGTGTATTCGGTTAGCTGCCAGTACACAGGGTATTCAAAATCGACCATCGGCCAGGTTAAAGTGGAAGCAGGTAAAACTACAACGCTTGATTTTTTGCTGACTGCGCGACTGGATTCTGAAGTTGTAATTATTGAAACAAGACAGGCCAGCACCACCGCCGCAGTGCTTGATACCATTCACCAGGGTAATAATGCAAGCACCGGATTGGGACAAACAGCTATTGCTCAGCTTGTAGCAACAAATGCAACTGATGTAGCGAAAAAAATTCCGGGTGTTACCATTGTGGATGGACGTTTTATTGTTGTACGCGGACTTTCTGAGCGTTACAATGCGGTTTTGCTGAATAATGTTTTTGCACCTTCAGCAGAAACAGATGTTAAATCATTTTCATTCGACATGGTTCCGAGCTCGATGATTGATGTATTTATGGTTTATAAATCTCCTTCAGCTGATCTACCCGGTGAATTTGCCGGTGGCGTTATTCGTATTACTACAACCGATATTCCTGATCAGAATCGTTTCCAGGTTGGGTATTCTTCAGGCTTTCGTGCAGGAACAACATTTCAGCCGTTCAGCATGAACAAAGGAACTTCATCCGATTATTTTGCTGCCGGCGGAAGCTCGCGCGCATTGCCCGGAAATTTTCCAACTACAGCGCAATTCGGCACCATGACGCCACAGGCACAGGTGGATGCAGGACAATCCTTAAGTAATGACTGGGATTATACCACCAAAAATGCAACGCCGGATATTCGTTTTAATGCAGCATGGGATTATCGTTACACCAAACTGGATTCAGGCGACAGAAAAGGGTACCAGTTTGGAAATATTACTGCTGTTAATTATTCAAATACAAACATGCAGTATGTATCAAACCGCCTTGATTACAATACTTATGATACCGTAAATCAACGCAGCGATACCATTTTTCATTATACCGATACCATTTTTACAACGTCAACACGACTTGCTATTGTACAGAATAATGCAATCAGCTTTGGTAAGCTCAGATCGCAACGTATCACGGTCAAAAATCTGTTTAACCAGATGGGTGATAATGAAACGATATTCCGTGGCGGAGTTAATCATGAATCAGGAACTCTTCACAAAGAATATTCTTACCGTTACACACAACGTTCCATTTACACCGGGCAGATAAATGGCTTGCACCAGTTCAATAATAAAAACACAACGGTTGACTGGACAGCTGCCTATTCACTTTCAAGACGAACCGATCCGGATTGGAGAAAAGCGCGTTATACAAAAGACGTTACATCAAGCGATACCGATCCGTACTATTTATACATCGCGAACAGCCCTTCACCTTCCTTTCTCGGAAGAATTTTCATTGACATGAAAGAAGATATTATCGCCGGCTCGGTAAATTATACACAGGCTATTTTCCTCGGCGGCGATTCTGCAACAAAGAAAAAACCTTATCACTTCACAGTAAAAACAGGCGCTTACCTTGAGCAAAAAAATCGCAGCTACAGCATTCGTAACCTCGGTTATGTTTATGCGCAGGCAACGAGCTTTAACTGGAACATTGCAACCATGACCTTGCCGAATGTTTTTAACCCGGTTAACATTAACAATACTACAGGAATTAAAATTGCTGATGCAACAAAAAAAGCGGATCAATATGTAGCATCTAATTCGTTGCAGGCCGGTTACGTAATGGCAATTCTTCCTTTCGGAAATTTCAAAGGAAAAACAGACGAGGAAGATCATGAACGCGTACGTATTAGCACAGGAGTAAGAGTAGAGCACAGCGTTCAGCGATTGAACAGTAACACCATTCAAAACGATACCGTCATTGTAAATAACGATATCCTCCGTTTTCTTCCTTCCATAAACATTGCATGGAATTTCAGCGAACGCATGTTGGGTCGCCTTGCCTACGGAAGAACACTCAACCGCCCGGAGTTCAGGGAAATTGCACCGCTTTATTTTTACGATTTCCTTTTTAATTCCATCAACACCGGTAATCCCGCGCTCAAAACTCCATCCATCGAGAACTACGATCTCAGCTGGGAATTTTATCCGCGCTCAGGCGAAAACATTACGTTCGGTGCATTCTATAAAAAGTTCACCAACCCGATCGAGGTTTATTTTATTCCCGGTGTAGGATCGGGCGGAACACGAAGCTTCACATGGGGAAATGCGCCTGAAGCCATCAATTACGGTTTTGAAATTGAGATTCGCAAAAAGCTCGACAGCATTAATGTTCCTATCATCAGGAATATCAGCATCGTTGCTAATGCAGCAATTATTAAAAGTGAAATTAAGCTTGCTGAAGAAAATAACGGACTCGCTTCAAACAAACGTCCGATGATGGGACAATCGCCTTACATTGTTAACGGCGGACTTTTTTACCAGAACGATTCCATTCGTTTGCGTGTGAATGCAATGTACAATGTCATTGGTCAGCGCATTGTTATTGTGGGTGTACCGGGCGTACCGGAAGTGTATGAAATGCCACGTCATCAATTGGATTTTGCGATCATCAAAACATTGGGTAAAAAAGATAATATCGACGTACGTTTAAACATCACCGATCTGCTTAACCAGGAAACACTTTTGCTGCAGGATGCAAACAACGACGGAAAATTAGAACGCAATGTTGATCAGCGCATGCAGTTTTACAAACGCGGAACTTATTATACTGTTGGAGTAACTGTTCGGTTGTAGAAAAAAAGGGACGAGGGACGAAAAAAGGGACGAGGGACGGGTGACGAGTGACAGGTGACAGGTGACGTGTGACAGGTGAAGAATTATAAAACATCTGCATTTGCTCAGTAGTTATCTTTTGAAAATTATAGTTGTGGCGTGTCCCTGCAGGCCGGGCTTTTCGCGCTACACGGTAGCTTGCTTCAATCCCTCACGCAAAAAAACAAAAACCAAACTTCACTCGTTGCCTTTTCCGTCCCCCGTCCCCTTTTTCCGTCTCCTTTTTCCGCCCCCTTTTCTTTACACAGAAACACAATACCCTAACATAGCGGTAAACTACCTTTCATACTCACATCATGTTGAGCAGGTAGTTTTGTTCACGAAATACAACTAAACGACTCAAAAAAATGAACATGAAAAAATTTTTACTTTCCGTTGGTCTTAGCGTGTTATGCTTTGTTGGCATGAACGCACAGATCATCAAATCAGGAAACATTACTACTAATGAGACCTGGACAAATAATAACGTTTACATTCTTAACGGATGGGTGTATGTGAAGGCTGGAGCAACTGTAACGATTCAAGCCGGAACAGTTATTAAAGGAGATTTCGCAACACAAGGTGCATTAATCGTTGAACGTGATGCAAAGCTTATTGCAAACGGAACAGCTGATCAGCCGATTGTTTTTACTTCACAGAAATCTGTAGGACAGCGTTCTTACGGTGACTGGGGTGGAATTATCATTTGTGGTCGTGCTTCTGTTAACGCACCTGCAAATGCATCTTTAGGAACAACACAAGGTGAAGCGGTTATTGAAGGCGGCGTAGGTTCTTTTTACGGCGGCGGAGTAACTCCTAACGATAACGACAGCTCAGGCGTACTTCGTTATGTACGTATTGAATATCCTGGTATTGCTTTCCAGCCAAACAGTGAGATCAATGGTCTTACCTGTGGTGGTGTTGGACGTAAAACAATTATTGAGCATGTACAGGTTTCTTATTCAGGTGATGATTCATTTGAATTTTTCGGTGGAACTGTTAATTGCAAATGGATTGTTGCTTACCGTGGATGGGATGATGAATTTGATACAGATTTCGGTTACCGCGGACAAATTCAGTTCGGTCTTTCTGTTCGTGATCCAAACATTGCGGATCAGTCAGGATCTAACGGATTTGAATCTGATAACGATGCAACAGGAACAGGAAACACTCCTATTACACAGCCGATTTTTTCAAACATGACAATTGTTGGGCCTTTAGCTTTTAATTCAACAATTAATAGTCTTTACAGAAGTGCATTACATCTTCGCCGTAATACTAAGACGTCAACTTATAACTCTGTTTTCATGGGTTATCCAAAAGGCTTATTCATTGAAAGCACATCAACACAAACAAATGCTACCAATGGCGAGTTGCAGTGGAGAAACAATGTGCTTGCAGGAATCAGCACGGACACACTTGCTGCAACATCTGCGGTAAATCCTAATAATACAAACGGTACTTTCTTTATCGGTGATGCAAATTTGAATAATGGTTGGTTCGGAACAGCTGGTTTCAACAACATGAACTATGCTTCTATCAGCTCACTTATGTTTAACAACGTAAGTCTTACAGCGCCGAACTTTACATTGCAGGCAGGATCACCACTTCTTACAGGTGGATCATTCACTAATCCAAATCTTGCAAATTCATTTTTTACACCAACAACATATCGTGGTGCTTTTGACGGAACAAACAACTGGGCAGCATGCTGGACAGAATTTGATCCGCAAAATCAGCCTTACACAGGTGCATTGAACAATTCATTCGCAGTAACAGCAACAGCAGCAGGTGCAACAACATTCTGCCAGGGCGGTTCAGTTACACTTGATGCAGGTTCTTATCCTGGTGCAACATACATGTGGAGCAACAACGCAACAACACAAACGATCAACGCAACAACAAGCGGAACATACAGCGTGACCGTTACAAAATCAAACGGTTGTGTTGCTACTTCAAATTCAATTGTTGTAACTGTTAACCCTAGCCCTACAACACCTGTGATCACTGCAAGTGGTGCAACTACTTTCTGCAATGGCGGAAACGTTACACTTACATCGAGCCAGTCTACAGGAATCATGTGGTCGAACAATGCAACAACACCATCGATCAACGTTTCTTCTTCCGGTTCATATGATGTAACCTATACAGATGGAAATGGTTGTACTGCTACATCTTTCCCGACAACAGTAACTGTAAATGCAAATCCATCTGCACCAACAATTACTGCAAACGGTCCAACAACATTCTGCACAGGTGACAGCGTAACATTATCGTCGAACCAGTCTACAGGAAATGTTTGGAGCACAAATGCTACAACACAGTCAATCACTGTAATGACTTCAGGTTCTTATGATGTTACTTACACAGATGCAAACGGTTGTTCAGCTACTTCAAACACAACAACAGTTTCTGTAAGCAACGCACCAGCACCAACAATCACAATTCAAGGCAACACAGCGCTTTGTCCTGGTGAAACTGTAACACTTACTTCTTCTGCAGGAAACTCTTACCTCTGGAGCGATGGTTCAACAACACAAAGCATCACAGTAAGCACAGCAGGAACTTATTTTGTAACAGTTACAAATTCTGATCCATGTAACGGAACAGGAGCTTCATCAAGTGTAACAGTAACATCACTTCCTGCACCTACATCTTCGTTCACTTACAATGTGCCTGTAGTAAACCAATACCAGTTTACAAATACATCAAGCGGCGGAACAATTTACGCTTGGGATTTCGGTGATGCATCACAATCTTCAGCACAGAATCCGGCACACGTTTATTTCACAAGCGGAACTTACACAGTTACACTCACAGTAACAGGTGCAAACGGTTGTTCTACAACTTCAACACAAGTGATCAACGCTAACGTAGGAGTTACTGAGCAAACACTTGTAAATGCAATGACACTTTACCCGAATCCTGCTAATGACAACATGAACATCGAGCTTACTATGAACGACAATTCTAACGTTCAGATCATGGCTTATGATTTGTCAGGACAAGTTTTGGTAAATGAAAATAAAAACCTTGCGACCGGAAAAACTACATTGACATACGATGTAACAAATTGGTCGAACGGAATTTATTTCATCCGCGTTACTTCAGGAAATACAGTAAATACAATGAAAGTGGTTATCAGCCGCTAAAAAAGAAAGCTACGCCTCGCAGCATAGCAGTAAGAAAAGAGCCGTTCCTGTAAAGGGGCGGCTCTTTTGAATTTTAGTGAAATAACAGCGCGGGGGATTTGGTAATCTGGTAATCTGGTGACTGGGTGAATATCCCGCAAAAGTCCTCGCACCTTGAATGATATTAAAATAAAATGGGCTGTAGAGAATCTAAAAGCTCCTTTCTGTAAAGGGGCAGCTCATTTGAATTTAGAGAATATCAGCGCGTGAGGATTTAATGATTTGGTGACTGGGTGATTTCGCAAAAATTGCCAGGCGCACATTTAAGAAGTTTTGATTAAATAAAATGGGTTGTAAGAGAAATCTTACAACCCATTTTATTTTTTTACTCTTTTCAATCACCCAGTTACCAGATTACCAGATTACTAAATCCGTCCTGAGGCAGTGTGCCCATGCACAGTCTAATTTGTTTCGAAGCTGTAACCGATTCCTTTTACAGTCTTGATATATTGCTCGCCGATCTTTTCCCGCAGCTTACGCACATGCACATCTATCGTACGGTTTTTTCCGCCGAATTCGCCGCTCCATATTTCACGGTAGATTTCCTGGCGGGTAAAAACTTTTCGTGGTGAGCCAAGCAATAAAGCAAGCAGCTCAAACTCTTTTCTCGGGAGAATAATTTCTTCTGTATTGCGGAAAACAATATAACGCTCCCTGTCAATACGAATAGCGCCTGCCTGCACAGATCTAAGCAGCTCTTTGGAACGATGACGTTTTAAAATCGCTTTCACACGCATCACCAAAACATTCGCGCGCACCGGCTTGATAATATAATCGTCTGCACCCGCCGAAAAAGCCGCGATCTGCGAATAATCTTCGCCGCGATTGGTATAAAAGGCGATCAATGTTTTCTGAAGCACGGGAATCGATTTCAGGTCATGACAAATTTCAATCCCATCTGTTCCCGGCACCACCACATCAAGTACTACAAGATGCGGCAGAAACTTTTTCGCCATTTCGATTGCATCTTTGCCATTATCTGTACAAAGGACATGGTATCCCGCATTCTCTAAAATACCTTTAAGAGAAAGTAAAATATGCTCATCAGGGTCGATTAACATCACCCTGTAAGTTTCCTTCGACCCGTTAACGCTGTTGGTAATCACGGCAACGAAAGTATCCCCTTCATATTGCTGCTTCATTAAGCGCATGTTAAGTTTGATACGATACGTTAAATTATTTCGGCGTAAATTAGGGGGAATGAAGTTTCCCCGTCGCAAATTCTGGATTTACACAACCATCATTTTTTTCATCAGCTGGATCGGACTCGGTTACTATTTTTCTATACAGGTAACCGGCGCACGACCTTCTGCTTATCCCGCAATCCTTTCTATTGATACATACAGCGTTGCACAAGTCAATATAAAGAGCAGCGACAGCTTGAAACTTAATGCATGGCTGAGCGGAACCAATAAAAATGAAATTGTGATCCTGATGCCCGGTATTGGTGCCAACAGCAGCATGATGACGGAGCGGGCCGCCATTTACCTGCACGAAGGATTTTCTGTTTTGCTCCCTGACTTCCGCGCAACAGGAAAAAGTGAAGGCGATGTGATCAGCTTTGGATGGAATGAACGGCTTGATCTGATTGCATGGTACAATTGGTTACAATCAAAAGGTTATTCAGCTATTGCAGTGCATGGCTGCTCACTCGGTGCGGCAACGATTGCTTATTCGTTCGATTCCATTACCGATTATAGCTTTGTAATTATGGAATCGAGCTATGATAATATTGATCATGCATTTGCACATCGCATTTTTGATTCGGGATTCAATCGGGCGCTGTTCTGGCCGGCTTACTTTTTTACGGAACAAAAAATTAATGCAAACATGAATCAACTTTCACCTGTTGATCGTATGCATTTATACAAAGGTCCCGTTCTTTACCTTTCCGGTGACAAGGAAAAACAAATTCCGTCAGAAGAAATGCAAAACATTTTTACAGCTATAGGTTCTGCAAACAAATCTCTTCATATTTTTAAGGGAGCAGCGCACGAAGATTTCTTTCATTATGATGCTGATGAATACAAAAATGTCCTTTCCGGTTTTCTAAAATCCCAGGCATCCACGCTATGAAAGCCAAACCAGGATCAGATTTTTTTTACATGGTGTTTGAAGTCGTAAGGCTCATTCCACCCGGACGCGTAACCACGTATGGCGCCATCGCACAATACCTCGGCACAAAAGGTTCATCGCGAATGGTTGGCTGGGCCATGAACGCATCGCATTCACATCACTCACCGGTTCCCGCTCACCGTGTCGTCAACCGAGAAGGAATGCTCACCGGAAAAAATCATTTCAATCCCCCGGAGATGATGCAGAAGCTTTTAGAGCAGGAAGGAATAAAAGTTTCAAAGGATAAAATCGCCGGATTTAAAAATCACTTTTGGGATCCGAATGAGGAGTTGAAGTTGTAAAAAAAAGTTGGTAGTTGGTGGTAAAAGGTTGGTGATTGGTGGTTGGTGATTGGTGATTGGTGATTGGTGATTGGTGATTGGTGATTGGTGATTGGTGATTGGTGATTGGTGATTGGTGATTGGTGATTAAATAATTTTACTTAACATATTTTAAAATGTTTCTAAAACTTTCATGCATTTCCTATTTCGTGATTTGTATTCTTTCTTGCTCTTCGAATCCTAATCCTGTTACCAAAACCGATAGCCCGGAAGTCAAGGAATCTGTTCTACAACGGCCCAAATCTTATAATACGGATACATCCATGCTGGTTATTAACCTAACCGAAAAAAACATCATCGTTACTCATTCCGGGATACAGAATGTCTTTACGGATTTTAATCAATTGGATTCTTTACTAAGTCAATATCCAAATGGAACATTCCAATATAGAACAGTTTTATTGACAGATTCCACTGCATATTCAAAGCACCGACCCACAGTAAAGATTTTATTGAAAAATGGAATTTCTATCGTAGGAAGCTGACGACTGATCTTCCTGAACTTCTTACCCACCGGCCCCTTTTTCCTAATCACCAATCACCTATCACCAATCACTCCTGAGAACCTTTCACGCAGATTCAATTAACACAAATGCAAATAAAATGGGAAATTGCATTACACGGACGGGAGGCCTCTGATTAACGAGAAATTCTGCTGAAGAAATAAAAAATGTACAATGTCAAACTAACAATGTACAATGAGCAAGGATTTATAAGCAAAATGAAATAACTCAGAACCCGAAACTCAAAATCACTAATCACTTCTTATAAACATCCATCCTGAAAAAAGCCTCAAACTGCGTCGGCACTCCATTCTGACAATGATACTCTTCGTGTGCGGGTTTTTTCTGTCCTGACGCTTCCAATCCCGCAGGCGGAACATTTAATTCATACCGGTCAACATACCCGAAATCGCGGATGAGCGTCCAATTGCCATCTATTTTTTTGAAAAACGAATAACCAATCTGGTATTTTATCTGCTGCCCCACTTTCATCTTGCGGATATTTATTTCAATCGCAACAGGAACTTTCCCCGGTGAAGCAATTTCAATTTTCTCCGTCCGCTTCTCTGTATTGATAAGAAATGTTTTTCCCTTTTTAAAAACAACAGAATCTTTACCAAGATAAATTTTATCAATCGTGAGATGAATGAGGTAATTTTTCTGTGCAAAAGAAAAAAGGGATACCAGTAAAAACAGTACGATTAAGGGAAGACGTTTCATCGGTTTAAAATTAGCAATAAACAGACCAAAAAGAGGTTGGTGGTAGGTGGTGTTAAAAGTTGGTGGTTGGTAAATTATACTTTTTTCAAATCGTAATTCGTACATCCTACATCGTACATTCTTTTAGTCATTGGTAATCGGTAATCCAGTAATCTGTAATTAAATGAATTATGACAGATTCCCATTTCACCAGGACTTACCCCTTTTTCCCAATCACCAATCACTAATCACCAATCACCTATAACCCTTTTCCGTACCTTTGCACCATGATTACCAAAGAACAAGTCCTCGATGCATTGCGTCATGTGGACGACCCGGATCTTAAAAAAGATCTTGTTACCCTCGGGATGATTAAAGACATTGAAATCGACGGCAAAAACGTTTCTTTTTCCGTAGTGCTCACCACTCCCGCTTGCCCGATGAAGGAATTAATTCACAAGGCCTGCGTGAATGCAATCATTTATTACGTCGACAAAGAAGCGATTCCGAAAGTGAATATGACTTCGAATGTGACCACGCAGCGCAGCGGAAATGTATTGCCCGGCGTTAAAAATATTATTGCTGTTGCTTCCGGGAAAGGCGGCGTTGGTAAATCTACTGTTGCTGCAAATCTTGCCTGCGCATTAGCGATGCAGGGTGCTCGCGTCGGACTTATCGATGCTGATATTTACGGCCCATCTGTGCCGATCATGTTTGACGTGGTGAATGAAAAACCGATGTTGCGTGATATCAACGGAAAAGGACATCTCGTGCCGGTGGAAAGCTACGGCGTGAAATTATTGTCGATCGGTTTTTTTGCAGATATGAACCAGGCGATTGTCTGGCGCGGACCAATTGCTGTTCGTGCGCTGAATCAATTGCTGAGTGAAGCTGACTGGGGCGAGCTCGATTATATGATCGTAGATCTTCCACCGGGAACAGGCGATATTCACCTTTCACTCGTAGCCGCAGTTCCGATCACCGGCGCTGTGATTGTCAGCACACCTCAAAATGTTGCGCTGGCAGATGCGAAAAAAGCAGTTGCTATGTTCCGCATGCCTGCGATTAATGTTCCTGTATTGGGCATTGTAGAAAACATGGCGTATTTCACTCCTGCCGAGTTGCCGGAAAATAAATATTACATCTTCGGACGTGAAGGCGCTTCCCGTTTGGCAGAAAACCTCGAAATTCCTTTGCTTGCACAAATTCCTTTAGTTCAAAGCATTTGCGAAGCAGGAGATGCCGGCCGACCTGCCGTATTACAAAAAACTACACCTCAGGCCATTGCATTCCTCGAATTAGCCGGAAACATCGCTCAACAAGTCGCAATCAGGAACGCAATCGTCAAAGAACCTGTCGCCTGATTACGTATATTTGCACCAGATTAAAACGACCATGCACACAGAAATTGGAACACGAATTGAAGCAGCATTAGAAAGTCTCCGTCCATTTCTTAAAGCCGACGGTGGCGATGTGAAGCTTCTCGAAATTACCGATGATAAGATCGTCCGCATCGAATTTCTCGGCGCATGCAAGTCGTGTTCGATGAATGTGATGACGTTCAAAGCCGGCATCGAAGAAGCAATCCGAAAAGCTGCACCGGAGGTTACTGCTGTTGAAGCGATAAATTTGGCAGTCGCCACAACATTATAATTCTCCAAATAATTTTTCAGGAAATTTGATAATTACAAAGCCGCCCTCAATGGAGCGGCTTTTCAATTAAAAGTAATGATGTTGTCATCCTGAGCGACAGCCGAAGGACGACAACATCATTCATTATTTCACTAAATAAGTATTGATATACGTACGAATTCGCTCCGCATTGTTCTTTGAAAAATCTGTGTATTGATCACAGAAAGAAATGTGGTACATGCTCACCATCGCGTAACAATCAAGAAATCCGTCTTTCTGAACCTTACGTGCAAATCCGAATTCTCTTTCTTCCGTTTCCGATTTCTTAAGCATAAATTCCCAGCTGTAGCACTCGAGGTATTTTTGACCGGTGAATTCAATTTTCTTTTTTATGATGCCTTCTTCATTGCAGAATTCAAACACTTGATCTTTTGCAAGACGATAATACGTCCACGGAACTTCATTAGTTGTCTCCTGTTCGTTTAAGCCAATCATATTAGGAAGATAAACACGCTTCATCCAGTGGCGGTCAAATGTTTTTCCAAGCTTGCTGCAGATCGCATCCAGCTTCACAAAATAGCGAATGTCAGGATAGATAATAATCCCATCCACACAAGCACCATATGCATCCTGCCACCTGTTAAGCTGCGTGTAACAATTCACAAGATTCTGGCGCGGGTCCAGCATTTCCGGTTGTAAACGAATTGCTTTTTGAAAATAAGGAATGGCCTTCTCAAATTTCTCATCACGAAAATAGCACATCGCAATTTTATTATTCGCTTCGTAAAAATTACTATCCAGCTTCAATGCCTTTTCATACGCACGAATTGCAGTGGAAAAATTACCGGCAGCGTAATCCTCAGATGCTTTATCGTAAGCCTCTTTTGCTTCTTTAGAAACTAAAGTATCAACAGTAGGCTCAAGAAATTGTGCATGCAATATCCAGGAAGCATTTTCCTGTTGCGGACAAAGCAAAGTAGCATTCGAGCAAGCATTGATCATTTGAGAACGATACACGCTTGATTTTAATTTGCTGAGATCAAAGCTGGTCTGTCCTTTTTCGGCTTTATTTAAAATAGCTGTGATATCCACAAACAGCTGCGACTGGTAACGATCGTATTCATACACACAACGACGTTCCCAAAGCTCATTATCATAAATATGTTCCTCCTGCACTTTTACCAGCGTGGAAATCGCCTTGTCATATTTATTTTTTTCATAATACGAATGCGCTTTCGCCAATGACTTGGTTTCAGAAGCAGTGTATTGTGCAAAAGCCGGGAGTGAAAAAATGAAAGCAGCTACAAGCGTCGCCAAACATTTTATTGCGTTTCTGATCATGAGAAAAATAAAATGATGAATTACTACTGACGTGAAAGTGAAGCAGTGCAGGTATCAACCGACGATCCGTTGTCTACGTAATACGTCATGTTAATTGCATTCGCGCTTGTTTTTGTACCACTTCCGCGAAGCTGGTTGCCGTTATAAGTTTGAAGCGGAATAGTCATGGAGCTGCCATCAATATCCACTTTTGCTTTAAAGCTGAAACCGATATTATAAAAATTCTCGATCTGAACTTGCGTTGTATTCGTGGTCACTTTATTGATGTGAACCGTATAAGAAGTAGCACCGATCTGCGAGCTGTTTTCATTCACAGTCCATGAATCAACATAAAGATCGCGCGCGTCAGCAGGTGTTGGCTCTTCTTCAGGTGCACATGCAACGAAAAGTGAAGTGAACAAAATAGCTGCTGAAATGAGAATTTTTCCGGGTTTCATAGGGTGGTTATTCATTGCGAATATCGGCTTTTTACTCAGTAATGGCAAATGAAGTGCCAAATTAGAAATCAGCGTTTATTTGCAATAAGAAACACGCTGAAATGAAAGCGTTTTAATTCGCAGCCATTCTTTTTTTCTCCAGCGACAATGCTTTTTCTTCCGGATTGAATTTCACAAACATGCTCAGCCAGATATTCCGCGAGACTCTGAAAAACACCGGGAAAAAGCCAACATAAATGCCAAGCACAACAGCAAGCATCGCACCGAAGCTGATATCAAAAAGAAAATAAAGCGAATACGCCGGAATAAACATCGCGATGATAGATAACCCGTAGCTAACATACATCGCGCCGTAATAAAATCCTGTCTCCGGCTCAAACAACTGACCGCAGTATTCGCATTTCAGCTTCATCTGCCCCAGCTTTTTGAGATTGTACATATTGCTATCCGCGTACATTTCTCCAACATTGCATTTGGGACATTTCGAATGTATAATAGTATAAAGTGCTCCTTCCATTGGTACAAAGATCGGGAGAAAAGTTGGTGGTTGGTGGTAAAAAAAGGTTGGTAGTTTATAATTGCTTTTATTTTTTCCTTGCTCATTGTTAATTGTTTGTTTGGTCCGCCGCGGCGGATACATTTTTTCTTGCGAGGAAATTTCTCTTTAACCGAAATAAAAAATGTCAAACAAACAATGTTCAATGAGCAATATTCAAGTGTAAAACGACAAAAAAAATTGGTGATCCATTTAAAGATCACCAACCACAGGGGAATAATGTACGAATTATGATGTACGATTTTAAATTCTGTTTTGACCACCAACTTCTTTCACCTATCTCCCCTTTTTCCCACCACCTTTATTGCCACCACCACCTCTCGGACCTGCATTCGCTTTTTGCTTTTGTCCACCACCTTGCTTATGCTGTGGTTGCTGTTTGCCTTGTGTCTGCTGCTTACCTTGAGTTTGTTGTTTGCCTTGCGATTGCGCTTTTCCTTTTTGTGCACCACCATTTTTTTGAACATTACCATTTTTCTGCGCACCGTTTTTTTGTCCCGCTGCATTTCTTTGTCCCTGGTTTGCTGCGTGGCGCTGGTGATGACCTTCATAATGCTTATGCACCGATGGAGATCCTACTCTGTGTCCGTGATAATGTGCATGCGCGCGCGCCATCCTGTGATGATGTCCGTATGAATAATGCGCATGATGATAACGCATACAACGCGAACGATGCATCCGCCATCCTATCGGGCGCCAGGGTTTCCAGTAAACAGGATAATACGCCCAGCGATAAGGAGAAACCCAAACCACGTAAGCAGGAGCATAAACAAATCGCACCGCCGGCCACATCCATACATTTACAAATACGCCAACCGGACGAAATCCATTCCAACGTGCATCAGTTCCTGCAGCGGCTTCCTCTTTTGCTTCCACAATATAATCTGCACCATACAATTCTTCATCACCCACCACTTGTAAATCCGCCGATTCCGTTCCCGATTTTTCCAGTTCTATCGCTGCCACATCTTGTGATTCAGTTGCGCTTATCGGAACTTGTAAAACTATCGCATGCGCATCACCTTCTACACGATCCAACACGCGGATATAATCTACATTCTGATCATTATTCAGATCAAGATTATTTATTTCATTCGCAGGATCATTTAATTTTTTCTCAAATTCTTCCAGCGTCGCCGATTGCTTAAAAAGATCAAGCACGCCAAATAAATCAAGATTATCACCCGGCAATCCAAGAGAATCATTTTCTTCAGCAGCGTTTAAGGAGAATCCTCCAAATAGAAGGGCGGAAATTACTATCAGTTTTTTCATTGCTCGGTAGTTAAAATCAGAACTCAGTTGCACTTTTGACGTTTAATGTAAGGTAAGGTTTAATGTAGCACCGAATTTTTAATGAATTAATTGAACTATTTATTGGGCGTGCCGTGTAGGAACACCCTTCGTGTTTCCTTCACGGCAGGCTATTCGTTACAAGTCCTCCCGTGAAGTAGAGGCAAGCTCACTTCACGGTCCGGGCTTTTCACTACTATCCCTCACGCAAAAAAAAAATATCCAGGTACATCTCCGAACTAAAAACTCCGCCGCCGCGGCGGACTAAAAACTATTTTCACTAGATTTCATAAGACAAAAACGATGCCATGAAAAAAATCTACTTCTTTTTACTCGTTTTCTTTTCCGTTGCTGCAAACGCACAACCTGCCGTTTGGAATTCGCGTGGCATCGGTGGTGGTGGCGCGTTGTTTTCTCCAAGCATCAATCCTGCAAACGCAAATGAATATTACGTTGCTTGCGATATGTCCGAACTTTTTCACACCACCGATTTCGGACAAACGTATTCGCAGGTTCACTTTTCTCAATTCAACGGGGGGCATCATTCCAAAGTTTGCTACACAGTTACGCCAAACCTGCTTTATTCCGTTTCATACATAAATGATATTGCAACGCCGGTAAAAAGTATTGATAATGGTGTAACATGGACC
Organism: Bacteroidota bacterium; assembly: GCA_031412295.1. Lineage (GTDB taxonomy): Bacteria > Bacteroidota > Bacteroidia > Palsa-965 > Palsa-965. The sequence continues at coordinate 529,129 of JANOCU010000005.1, read as the reverse complement.
GTACTCGCCGGAAATCCCGATCCGTCTTCTGATGTAGAAACAATAGATGTAGATTACAATAATCCGTTACGCATTGTAATTTCTCTTTACGGCGAAATTTATTTCTCAGGCAACGGTGGCACAACATTTTCTTTGATCCATAATTGTCTCGATAATAATGTGGGCAATGTTGTTGGCGGAACTTTTTTCGACAATGCAACTATTTACATCGGCACAAATGATGGTGTGCTTGTTTCTGTCAATGCCGGCGTAACATGGAACACAGCAACAATTACAGGTCTTCCCGCAAACGAAAGAATATTCAGCTTCTGCGCAGGAAAATCTTCCACCGGCACAACGCGTTTTTTCTGCCTGACTGCAGACGTAAATGATTTGTATGTCGGAATTGTTGGTTCTGATTATTATGGATTTTATCGTAATATTTATAAGTGCGATTATCAATCCACAAACTGGCTCGCCGCTTCAAATGGAATTACGTTGAATACCGATTACCCGATGTTCATCGATATGGCGGGTAACGATATTAATACGGTTTACGTTGCAGGAAGCAATTCCAATTCAGAACCGATTGTGATGAAGACAGCAAACGCAGGAATAAATTGGTCGCATACATTTCAAACTGCAAACAACCAAAACATCATCACCGGTTGGAGCGGACAAGGTGGCGATCGCGGGTGGAGCTATGGCGAATGTCCGTTCGGATTTGATGTTTCTGCTACGGATCCGAACGTCGTGATCTTTGGCGATTTTGGTTTTGTGCATAAAACAAATAACGGCGGAACTTCCTGGCAGCAGGTCTATGTCAATACTTCTGATCAGCATCCTGCAGGTTCATCTACGCCGCCGAATCAATCGTACAACAGCATCGGCATTGAAAACACAACTTGCTGGCAGGTGAATTTTATTGATGCGAATAATTTGTGGGCGTGCTATTCCGACATTCGCGGAATAAGAAGTGTGGATGGCGGTAATGAATGGTCGTTCAATTATACCGGTCATACTGCCAACTCTTCTTATCGTGTTGTGAAAGCAGCGAACGGAACTTTATTCATGGCCACTTCCGGAGTTCATGATATGTATCAAAGCACACGATTGACAGATGCGCTGCTTGATGCAAATGATGCGCAGGGAAAAATTCTTTACTCCACAAACAACGGCGCAACATGGACCCTGCTGCATTTATTCAATCATCCCGTTTTCTGGATCGCGCTTGATCCGAATGATCCGAACCGCGCATATGCAAGCGTCATCGATCACGACAATGGAAATGCAAGTCCGGCAGGCGGAGTTTACCGTTGTGATGATTTGAATAATCTTGCTTCATCTGTTTGGACATTAACACCCACACCGCCACGCACAGAACATCATCCTGCATCTTTAAATGTGCTCAACGATGGAAAAGTAGTTGCATCATTTTCAGGAAGAAGAACAAATCAGTTCACAGCAAGCTCAGGTGTTTTTATTTACGACCCTGCATTAAATTCATGGACCGATGTATCTGATGCCGGAATGTTTTACTGGACAAAAGACGTGGTGATCGATCCGAATGACGCAACACAAAACACCTGGTACGCAAGTGTATTCAGCGGCTGGGGCGGACCACCAAATGGCTTAGGCGGATTATACAAAACCACCAACCGCGGAACCACGTGGACACGCTTAACCGGCACAACGTTGGATCGCGTTACTTCATGCACGTTCAATCCGACTAACGCGAATGAAATTTATATTACAACCGAAGTGCAGGGTTTGTGGATGAGCAGCACTATTAATTCGCCTTCACCAACTTTTTCGAACGTAGCATCGTATCCGTTCCGCCAACCCGAGCGTGTTTTCTTTAATCCGTTTAATCCGATGGAAATGTGGGTAACGAGTTTTGGAAACGGGATGAAAGTAGGAATGCTTACTTCTACCGGAGTTGTTGAATTTGCAGATGAGCAACTTTTGGTTTATCCGAATCCGGCGAATAATTCATTTACTGTGAATGGGCATGATGGTGAACAGTTCTTGATGTATAATTCGCTTGGCGAACTGGTTTTATCGCGCAGGATGATGAATGGAGAAAATGTGATTGACGTAAGTTCGTTTGCTGAAGGAATTTATTTTGTGCAATCCGGGAATAGAAGCAAAGCCAAAATTATTATACAGAATTAAATTCAATACGCACATACTACTTTACTTAGTGCCTTTGTGTCTTCGTGGCAAAAAAGTTAAGCCACGAAGGCACGAAGACCCTAATAAGAAAGTCTTTATTTTCCTGGTGGCCTGTATTCAATCACAACAGTCCCACAAGAAAAAGAAGTGCTCTTTACCAGCTCAAAATTTTTCTTATCCCTGAAAATGGTCATCCCGTCTGCAATAGTTGTCGGATCAACTAAAAGATGCAGCTCATCAATCAAATCGTGCTTGATCAAATCAGAAACAAAACCAGCGCCGCCATACACGATCATATCTTCGCCTGCCTGATTCTTGAGCTTGCTCACTCCTTCCACAAGCTCTTTTTCGATTACGGTATTCTCCCATGGGGAAGATTTCAACGTCCTCGAAAAAACCACTTTATGTCTTTCCGCCATCTGTTTGGCGTAGATGTGATCTTCATCCGCTTTGTCCTCTGCAGCTTTCGCCCAATGAGGAATAAAACTTTCAGCCAGCTTTCTTCCAAGTAAAATGGTGTCGACATTTTCATGCAGCCGAATGAGATAATTCCGCAATTCTTCATCCCATTCCCCTTTCATCCAATCCAATTCTCCATTTGGTCCGCCGACAAATCCGTTTATGCTTATCTGCATTTGCAATTTCAACTTTCTCATTCGCAATTTTTTAGCAATTAATTTTTAGTCTAACTTCTTCACTGTAATGCAATAAGATGTGATCTCTTTTATTTTACCATTTTCAAAACGATATACATCGCAGTATTTTACTTTCTCGGCAAGTCCTTTATCATTTGTAAAATCACATTCACCTTCAATCGAAACACGATCTTCTGCGGCAATAATATTTGTATTCTTCAGTGTTGCAGTAGCCATTTCCACTGACATTTTTTCGCAAAACTCAATAACGGATGCTTTCCCTTTCATCGTACTATCACTCACGATTTGCCATTGAACCTCGTCATCAAAATGTTCATACGCCGCGCTGAAATTTCCCTGCGAAAATTGTTCGCTTATTTTCCTGTTTTCTGATTGTTTCGTATCCATGACTAATTTTTTAGTTATAAATATCCATTATGACATTACAAAGTTGCATGGTTTAAACAACAATCCGGGTGTGTGAAAGCGACGAATGCAAGGCGAGTTGCGACAAACTCAAACGCGCAAAAACACTTCTACAAGTTACAATTAAGCTCAGAATCTTACAGCTGTAAAAACTGAAATCATCCTGTAACAGACGCAGAGAACATCAGCTATATCTTTGCACAACTAAATTCGATATACAAATGATACTTTCTACAAGAACACAATGCATTATTATAGTTTGCCTGCTTGCAATATTAGGCACCTTATTATTAAACGCAAGGTAATTTATACTACTTACATTTAGCTACTTAACATCTTTTATCACCCTTCCTTGTCTCGCCTTGCACAGTTGTTGTACTTTTTCCAAAAAATTCAACAACAATGAAACGCACCCTTCGCCTCATTCCTGTTTCCCTTCTTGCGCTCACCTCCTGCTCCAACCGCGAAGTAAATATTGCTGCAAAAGAACGCACCATTATGGTTACCTGAAGTTCCTTACAGTGAAAGTGCCGCTTCTCCCGGTGTTGGTCCGCAGGATATTAAAATGCGTTACCAGGTAGAAGCAGAGTTTGAAATTGAGTAATTTTCGAATCGCTTAGCGGCAATTAATTCCGCACAAACGTTATGCGTTGCCCGCATCATGACATTTAATGCAATTCCCTCTGTATGTTAGTAAGTCCACAAAGTGAAATTCAGTCCTTTTTTGATCACGGCGATACTTCTCTTGCCGTTCGCCGTTTGCTCGACCTAACACTTGATACTGCAGATCAGCAGCTCATGCATGAAGCGATTCGCATCAGCAAGGCGTATCATGTTTTGCCGGAAAGCGGAACTGAAAAATTATCAGATGAAAATGTCGCACGCGAGGCGCAGGAATTGCTGAATAAAATCGGCGTGCGTGATCAGCCCGGTAAGCTTCCGCAAATTCTCGTTTCGGCTAAAGAGATTTCGAAAAAATACAGCAAAGGCAACTTCAGCCTTAAACCAACAAGCATCGATATTGAATCGGGAAAAGTGGTTGGTGTTGTCGGACAAAATGGAAATGGAAAAACAACCTTGCTTCGTTGCATTGCAGGACAACTTGCAATTGATAATGGCAAAATCGATTATTCCCTTCTTGAAAACCCGGATCATTACGATATAAAAAATCATATTGTTTTTATTCCGCAACGGATTCCGAGATGGTTCGGAATGCTGAAAGACAATTTGCATTTCTCCGCTTCCATTTCAGGAAATACCGGTGAATGGAATAACCTGCTTGTTGATTTTATGCTGGAGCGTTTTCAGCTGACGAATTATGCGCATCTCACATGGGATCGTATCAGCAGCGGTTACAGAACACGTTTCGAAATTGCGCGGATTCTTTTGCAGCAGCCAAGCGTTTTAATTTTGGATGAACCATTAGCCAATCTTGACATCAACGCACAACAAACATTGCTTACCGATTTGCGCTTTCTCACAAAATCTGCTCTTAACCCGATGGGCGTTCTGCTCACGTCGCAGCAATTGCACGAAGTTGAAAAAGTGGCGGACAATGTGTTGCTGATCAAAGACGGCGTTTGTATTTTCCGGACCGATGAAACGATGTCAATCAGCTCGGAAATATTTTTCGAAATTGAAACCACTTCACAGCGCGAAGAAATTATTGCCGCATTAAAACAATTTGATCCGCAGGTAAAATTCAACGGCGGATTTTACACGATCTCTTCTTTGCAAGGTGACATGAATGCAATGCTCACCGAATTATTAAGATCAGGAATCCGTGTTTCTTATTTCCGTGATATTTCAAAATCAACCAAACGATTCTTTTAATTTTTGTTCATCAGGTGCGTTTGCGAAACGCACCTGATGAACAAAAAATCAACAAAAAAATTTTCCTTCGACCAAGCATAAGCATACTATGAATAAAAGGCCATTAGCTCCAAAATTCTTAAATAAACTCGACAATTCGCTCCTGATAAACAGGCCCGACACCTGGTCAACGCGTTTTCATCTTGTGTTTTATTATGCGCTTTTATTCATGCTGGCGTTTACCACAATTTGTTTTGTCGTTCCGATGGATGCGCGTGAAAGATCGGTATTCGAAATATGGTCTGGCTGCGCCGGTGTGCTTGCGCTGATCGGGTTAATTATCTGGCTCGTTTATTTATTTCGCTTCAATGTCTTCAAACAATTCGGAACCGTTTTCCCCGGAGACAGAATTAAAACATTCCTGGTTTATTTCTTCATAATTACGATGATGATTTTGGTGGTTTACATTCCGCCTGTAGTTGAATGTGTACGTGCGTATAATGCTTATTCTTCAAATGAATTGGCGACAGATATAAATCGTATCAATGAATTGGTAACGCAGCTGGAACAGGATGAGATTCCGGATGATTGGAATGCTGATACATTGGTACTCATTGGCGGATCCGGCTACACTTCAAATCCAAGTGAAAACTACTTTTATGTAGACTCATCGGATATGAGATGGAGACTCAGGTCTGCTGATAGTATTTCAAAAGCGAGTCCCGAAATGGCAATTATTTACAGCTTTTTCGATCTGGTATTTATTAAAGAACACCAGGTCAGAAAGCATGCAACAGTTCACATAAAGTCGACAATTGAGCTGTACCGTTCTGCTTATAAAAAGCCCCTCTCAAATCCGGAAACAGCATTAAACGAATTGCAAGCACTGGTTAAAAAATATGCAACAGAAGATAATGCCTACCAGGATTTGTACTACGATGGCGAATCCCAGGGATTAACAATCGACATCCGCAACAAATATAATTTGTCGCAGGTTAACTTAAGCATAGACAATATTTGTGACAGAAAATACCGGCTGATCAACAATGATTATTCCGATTTTATCCGGGCAACTTATTATATAGCATTAGTCATGGCCTTGCTAATTTTTGTCTTCCGACATTCTACGATGAAAACATTTTTCCTTTCGTTGCTCGTCGGAATAATACTTTCTATCCTTAGCGGACTTTTTATTTCCATTTTTAATATGCGTGAGACAGGAATTTTATCCCTGATGCTTTTTTACTTCTTCTCCTTCGCGATTATTTCCATGCTGATCTTTAAATCCAAAAAAAGATCCATTGCATTTGGGATTGCGCTCAATGCATTCGTGATGATGACAGCATTTGTCCCGCTAATTTTCGTAGCCCTTTATTATGCCAGCGAGAAAATAGATTATTATGTCCAGGGAATGTATAGCCAGGAATATATTACCAGCAGAAATCAGAACTTTCTCCTTGCAGAAATAACCGGTGGAATAATATTGCTGATCCTCATCGAAACACTCTTCAAACGTTTGTACAGAAGTTGGTACGCATCTCCGGAAGATTAGAGAAAGAATCTGGTGAATGGGTGATTTGATGAATGGGTGATTAACACTCAAAATGCTGATCTCATCCTGAAGATTATTCAAATTATAAAAATGGTTTGTAAGACATTATTCTGCAACTCATTTAGTTTTTTTCTTTTTCAATCACCCAACCGCCAGAGCAACCAGTCGTGAAATTCCCCCAGGTAGTTTTAATTTTCCATGTGATTTACATCCAATTTATTAATTAATGTATATTGAAATATAACTGTTTATTAATTTACAACCAATAAAAATATCAGAGATGAATATTATTGAATTAAATATAAAATTTAATTAATTATTAAATTATTATTATACATTTGAAGTTAATAACCCCTAAATATCCGCAACTTCTTAGTGAAAAGCCTGGATTAAAACAGCCTCTTTCCCATTCTTAACTGTTGATTATTTCTATAAAATAAATCAACGCCTTTTCGATTTCGTTCCATTCATTTCAGCTGATCCAATCCTGGTATTTTCCGGATTGTGAAAAGCCAATTCTTGATTTTTTTAATCACCCATCTAATACTCCCTACTATGAACAAAGCAATTACAACATTGTCAGAAAAGCTATTCAAGAAAATAACCAAAGAGGAACTTATCTATCCCGCAGTAGATGGCATTATCGGGATGTTTGGGTTAAGTGGAGGAGCGAGCTTCGATCAATATTCGAAAAACGTTCTCTTAAAGCTAACACAGATCACAGCAAATACGGAAGACCTGCAAAAACGCCTCTCAGAGATCTCGAACGATTTAATAATCATTCATTCAGAAATCCACCAGATTAAGCTTGGAATAAATGATGTTAACCTGCAGGCTGTACTTGGTAAATATTCCAGCAGCGCAAATTTCCTGGAAGTAGAGTACAAGAGCTATGCAATAGCAATGGGAAAAGTGGGTAGTAACATTGAAGATGAAAGTAAACAAGCACTCCGCCTTTTATATGACCTGTTTAGCAATACCAGCACAAGAAACATCGCCCTCGAGTTCAAGAATATTGTTACTTGTATTTGTGGCGATACATTAAAGCAGGATGGTATGATTGAATTGCTTCATCCTTCCTGCACACAGGCATTAATAGACTGGGCAAAAAATGATCATAATCTCGTAGTAAACGAAGTGATAGACCATAGAGGTTCCCGGACTGGCCTGTGGAAAAAACATTCGCTGATACTCAGGAATGCAGACAGTGTAGTAAACCGAGCAATAGATGAACAGATCATACCGTATTTCCGCAAATTACTTGGATCATTGTTGCAAGGGTTGCAATTGCTTACTGCGGCATGGACGGATACTATTCTCGAACCGTCGCTGGATGAATATGTGAATGACATTCTTCGATGCATTGATATAATGAAAAAATTTCATGGCGAAGTTAATTTAGATACAATTGCAAGTGAGGTGCTTATGACATTAACCGACGCAGGCATAAAGGGATGTTCGTTAGAAGAAAAATGGATATCGGGCGACGTGCAATCAAGCGTAAAGCATGGAGTAAATGCTTACCAAAATACGCATGATCCAAAATACAATCCGACCAGCGAAAGTTATCCGTTCAAGGGCAGATGGATCACATGGGATAGTGAGTACAGGGGTGAGTACCTGATAGCAGATCAATCACAGGAAATATATGGAGGAAGACGATTGTTGAAACTCCCGCTTAACTACGAAAACGCATCTGTTGCGAATGATATATTCCTCAAGGAAGAAAACAACTCAACTTTAAAGATCGGGCTTGTAGTTTATTATAGACCACGGATTGCAGAAACTCCCCAATGGAGGGAGCTGCACCGGTCAGCCGGGGCTTTTTGTGCCTATAAAGGACTTGACGAAATTAAAATTCAGCGTCCCCAGAACTCGAAAACAACTTCGCACGAAATTGTAGAATTCTTTTCAGAATTACCTGTTAACCGATGGGAGCTGGACGAACTAGCGAGGGCGATGAACGATACAAGACCTATTTCTTTAAAGCTGATACTATCCGTGCCGCCCAATATTTGGTACAATGCTAATTCCTTAGCTACAATTACAGAAAATGGTACTACCAAATATGCGGTTGCTGCATATCAGCATCCTAATGCTGATGATGAGCAAAAACTTGCTCCTGAATACCAAAGCAGTCAATGCAAAGTCTATATCTATAATTTTCCGCACAACGATTCTCCTGTAGAGATTATAAGGTTTAAAAAAGGTACTGACTATTATAACCTGGAATTTTTATCTGAAAATACTATTCTTGGTCATCGTTATCTGTCTGGTATATCTTCTATAGTAAAACTTACAAAAAATGATGGGCGATGGGCAGCTGAATTATTAGTAGACAACATTAAATCCTATTTATTATCGCAGTCCAAAGAATATATTGTTGTTGTTGGCAAAGATGATACGATAAAAAAATACCGGCTATCTGATATGCAGATCGTAAGCTCAGGGGCTTATGATCAGTTAGTGCTTGATATCTTTAAAAGCAAAAAAGCAGAACCGGATTATTTAAGACGCGACTGTTTATATATGCTATACCCGGATGGCAACCGTCTACTGATCGATACCTTAAATATGAGTTATGGAAAGATACTGGTCAACCTGGAGACCGGGGAAGTCCAGAAAATGCAATTTCCTGATTTATTCCTAACAAGGCCTATGACGAACATTCCGGGAACAAAATTAGCTGTCTCTTTATATAAAACTCTTAAATTCATAAATGTTGAAACAAAGAAAGAATATATCAGCCAGCGTTTGAAAGATCCCTATGGCTATTTTGAAAGTCACCAGGTAGTAGCCAGTGAAAAAGAAAACCTTATGATAATTTATTCGTGGTGCTCCTCCAGCCCTGTACACTTGTATGACACATCTGCAGCAGCAAATTTGTACGATAAATCTGAAACAAACATTAATATTCCTTTTGTTCGGGCGATTCCAGGTGGTAGTGTAATAATGCAGGCTAAATTCAGCAATAAAGGAAATCAGATAATCATTATGAGCCAGGATAATCTACAGGTGTATAAGATAGAAGAGTCCAGATAAAAATAGCAAAGGCCGGCACAAGCCAGGGCAATAACTTTTCGTGGCCACTTTAACTAAATAAAAAAGGATGATAGGATTTTCCCGTCATCCTTTTTTATTTGCTTTTTAATTTCCCTCTTTTCAATCACACAAAATCCATCCGATCAAACTTGCTTCCTAAAATTGATTTTGCATCTGCGCCTAACCAGTTTTCTAAAACGGTGGCGTAAACATTCCTGAAATCAACTTTGTAAATCAAATCACCATTATCCAGGTTAGCGAGATCGGGCGCTTCGTTTAAAATTCCTTTTTTCTTCAGGTTTCCACCGGCGAACATCATTACGTTTGCTGTGCCATGATCAGTTCCTCCGCTTCCGTTTTGTTTCACGCGTCTTCCGAATTCAGAGAAGGTCATCGTCAATGTTTCATTCCACAAATTCGCAGCTTTCAGATCGTCAGCAAATGCTTTCATCGCATCACCATATACTTTCAGCAAACGATTCTGCTGATTATTTTGTCCGGCATGCGTATCAAATCCGGAGAGCGAAACATAATAAACAGAAGTTTCACAACCTGAAAGAATAAGATCTGCAATAAGCTTCATTTGTTTTCCGAATGCATGCTGCGGATAAGCTGATTTTGCTTTTGTCTTGTCGAGATGATCGTGAATGTAACCGGCGCTCTTTGAATTTTCTGCAAGTGTTTTATGCAAATATTCAACGTTGTGATGATCGTCATCGTGCGGCGTCCATGCATTGGCAGTTTGCTGCAGGAATTTATCCTTTAGAATTAATTCCAGCCGCGCAGGCCTGCGCATCGCTAAACCATTCATCAATTCACCTTTTAATGCAAGACTTAATGTTTCATCCACCTCCAGCGCCATGTGCGGACGCATATCTTTCGGATCACAACAAGCGTCAAGCCATCTGCCGATCCAGCCGGTTTGTAAATATTTATTTTCATCAGAAGCAGTATGCCAGATATCTGTCGAACGGAAATGTGAACGGTTCGGATTCGGATAACCAACACTGTTGATCACCGCCATTTCACCACTCGCATGAAGCGCAGCCATTCCGTCGAGACTTCCGTTAAAAGCAAAATGATCGTCAATACGAATCACACCTTCTTTCTTCAAACCAATTCCCGGGCGACCGCTGTGATACAGATCATCACCAAACGGAATGATCGTATTCAACCCATCATTACCACCCGAAAGCTGCACGACGATCAAACGTTTTCCATTTGTTTTCTGAAGCAACATTTTTTCCATCACTTCATGCGCAGCCGTATCATTCCCCCGAAGAAAATTCGGAAGCAGCAAAGAAGCCGAAGCAATTCCCGTAAGGCGAAGAAAATCTCTTCTTGAATAATCAGTCATGGGAGAAAGGATTTAGTAATCTGGTAATCTTGTAACTGGGTAATTGATTGGTGATTGGTGTCCGCCGCGGCGGAGGTGATTGGTGATTTTTAATCATTAGGCGGGTTTCGCAAACCCGCCTGATGATTAAAAGCTGTGATTAGTGATTTTTCCCAATCACCAATCACCTCTTTTATACAATCTGAAACTCCGGCGTCTGCATTACGGCAACTACTGTGGTAATGATTCTCCGTTCTTTCGTTGAGGCATCAATCATACTTTCAATTTGTTTGCGGTCAATGCGATTGGATGGCGCGAGGATTAACAAACGAATTATTTCTTCTGTCAGCAAGCCTGGTTCTACGGCTGAGAAATAATTCGTGAGCGATGTCCAGTCGGATTTTACTTTGGCGGTTTTATCGTCTTGCTGTTTTGCATCTGCTGTTTCTTCGAATGCAGGTTTTTTATTCAATCGTGCGGTGCCTGCATCCAGCATTGCTTTTGGTAAATGCAAACGTTGTACCAATGAAGAAGAATCGATCCATCCGCGGCCGCCTTTCCATCCTGCAACATTCGGAGGAAGGAATAATGTTTGTCCCAATACTTGTTGCAGCGCGGTCATTTGTGCATCATCCATTTCAAGCTTGCACAATTTTTTTAAACGCACAAGTAGCTCTACAGGCGAAATGATAATGCAACCAATATTTTTATCATCATAAAACCAATCTGAAACAAAGATCGTCCGCATCAAATCACCGATATCATAATTGTTCGAGCGGAATCGTGCCGCCAGCTCTTTCACCCGTGATTTATCTACTTCAGGATTTACGAATGCTTTATAAATTTTTGTGCAGATGTATTCTGAAAGCTGTGGCTTCTCCAACAGCATATTGATAATATCCTCGCCATTGAAATTTCCTTTTTTGCCGAACACTTCCTTCTCATCACTATCATGCTGCTTGTCGTTATACATAAATTCAAACTCGCCTTTTTTATTGACGGTCCAACCGGTAAACGCACGCGCAGCATTTTTAATATCACTTTCCTTATAGCCATTTCCTTCACCGAGCGTAAACAGCTCAATCACTTCACGCGCAAAATTTTCATTCGGTGCATCTTTTTTATTTTCCTGGTTATTCAGCCAGAGGATCATCGCCGGATCTTTTGAAATTTCATGCAGCATCTCACGGAAGCTGCCGAGCGCGTTTTTACGAATTGTATTGTGCTGCACTTGCAGCAGGTAAGCGAAATTTCCTGAAGTCGCGAAATGATTATGCCAGAACAAGATCATCTTCTCCCGCAACGACGCTTTTGCAACAGCCATCCGGTCGATCCACGCAAGATTAAGCGCTTCTTTTTGTTGCTGCGATTTAAGAAAAAGCGAAACCACTTTCAGCGGACGAACTTCTCCGTTATCCTTTGTTTCCGGTTTTTGAAGGAAAAGCAGGTCCTGGATAATTTCCGAATCTTTTATTAATTCATCTGCCACAACAGCAAGATTTTTCCCTTTATGCCTCACCAATAACGCAGGACTCGGACCGAATGCAGCCCTTGCGAGCAAATGCTGTAATTTCTTTTCTTCAGTAGCCATTTTTAGTTGGGGAGTTTCGGGTTCTTTAGTTTCGGGTTCTGAGTTTCGGGTTTCGGGTTAAAAAGTAATAGCTCTATTGCAAAATACGAACCATTTATATTTTTTGAGCTATGTAACTTTTTGATACTCCCGGCGTCTCAGCATTCGTTTCAGCTCAAAGACCCGAAGCTTTTAAACCCGAAACCCGAAACCTTTTTAACTAATTTCCTTAACAAAGTAGTATTGATAACTACCGCCTTACCGCAGGGAAGTGTTGGACCCTGATTTTTAAATTCGTATGCTAATAAATCCGTCTTGTCTAAACGTTCCCGCATACTGCTTATTATCACCGCTGTTCTTCTTGTTGGAGCGGGCGTGTTCGGGTATTTGAAAATCCGCAAGCAGGAATCTCCTTCCCGTGATGCACTTGATGCGATTCCGAACAGCGCTTTTTGTGTGATCAGCACAAAAGATGTTCGCGGCACCTGGGAGAAACTCAACAGGGGAAATCTTGTTTGGGATGCCATGCACGAAACCGAATGGGCATCTTCGGTAAGTCACAACACAACACTTGTCGATTCCCTTCTCGCAAGTGATCCGGAAATTGCATCGCTTTTTGAAGATCACGAATGCTGGTTGTCGCTCAATTTTACGGGTAATGATGGTTTCGATTACCTGGTGGCCGCTTCACTTCCTTCTGCCGGTGATATGGATGAGTTTGCAGAATTTATAAATAAAAAATCTGCACCATCAGCTAAAACCAACGTTTCAAAATGGAAAGGAAATTCTATTTATGAAATCATTCCTGCCGCAAGCTCGAAATTTTTTATCGGTATGCGCGAAGGTGTAATTCTCGTTTCCGCAAACGTTGAATTATTAAAAACCGGCATGGACCAATTGGATAAAGGTCCTTCATTAAAAAATGACAAAGGTTTTATGCTCGTCAGGCAGACTGCAGGAGAAAAAGCTGCGGCAAATGTCTACATCAATTACAGCAAATTGCTTGTCGGTCTCAAAAGAATTTCAAATGAAAATTTTCATGAACGCTTAGAAGGTTTAAATCATTTTGCTTCCTGGACAGAAATGGATTTGTCGCTGCGCCCGAATGCAGTATTGCTGAATGGTTATACTTCCTCTGCTGATTCATCAAAAGAATTTCTTGGTGTGCTCAAAGGTCAGCAGCCGCAATTGATTGAAGTGGCAGGTGTTCTTCCTGCTACCACATTAACTTACGCAAGCTTCGGTATCAGTAATTTTCAATTATACAACCAGCGTTACGATGCGTATCTCGAACATGAAGGTCTTGCAGAAGACCGTCGCGATAAGCTCGCGCAGCTCAAACGTAATTATGGTTTTGATCCTGATGAACAAATCGCGAACTGGCTGGGAAATGAAATTGCAATGGCAACCATTCCTTCAAGCGATGGCGGAACAACAACAATCGCATTGCTGAGTTCTGCAAACACAGCAGAAACCAGGACTACATTAATCGGTCTTGAAATAAAAAATGATTCAGTTCCCGTTGCGCCTACAACCGATTCATCCGGTTTTGTGATTCGAAAGCTGCCTGTTCCGGGAATGCTGCCTGCAACGTTCGGTGATATGTTTCATGATTTGCGTGAAGCGTATTATACCATCGTGCAACAATATGTTGTGATTGCGCCGGATGAAAATTCGCTCCGCACATTTATTGCTGCAAACATAAACGGAACAACGCTCGCACATAATCGTGCCTATGCAGATTTCGCTACGAATATGTCGCAGGAAGCAAGTCTCACACTTTATGCTGCACCCGGACATTGTGAACCGGCGATCAAAAAAAATGCTTCAGCAGGCTTTGCTGAACATTTAAAAAAACATTCAGGTTTGCTTCGTCGTTTTGATGGTGCAATATTGCAATTCAGCACAGGTGATGCGGATCTTTATTATACCAATATTTTCATCCGGCATAATCCAACTACAAAAAGAGATATTGCAACACTTTGGGAAACGCAGCTTGATACAACATTCAGCGGCAAACCTGTTTTAGTGGTGAATCACCGGACAAAAGGACTGGATATTTTCCTGCAGGATGATGCAAATAAAATTTATCTCATCAGCAGCACAGGAAGTATTCACTGGAAAAAACAGCTGAATGAAAAAATAATCGGTGAAGTAAAACAAGTTGACGTATTAAAAAACGAAAAGCTTCAATTATGCTTTAATACGGCTTCCGCGCTTTACATTATCGACCGTGCAGGAAATAATTATGCACCTTTCCCTGTTCAGCTTCCTGCGCGCGCGACGAACCAGGTCACCATCATGGATTATGATAATAACCGCGATTATCGTTTTCTCATTGCCTGCAGCGACAAGAAAATCTACAACTATGGCGTTAACGGCAAAAAGATTGAAGGATGGAAACTTCCTGTCACCAGCGACGAAGTAACAGTTCCGATCCAGCGCGTGGTTGTTGCCGATAAAGATTATGTGATCATTGCAGATCGTTCAGGAAAAATTTACGTCACCGATCGACAGGGAAATACGCGCTTGAGCCTGAAAGAAAAATTAAATTCACCTGTTACGCAAATCGTCGTTGAGCCGGGGAAAGATCTTTCACGCACACGTATCGTCAGCGCAGATTCATTCGGAAACGTGAGCCGCTTAACACTTTCCGACGATCTCGAAAGAATGCATTTCATGGATTTTGAAAACACGCCCGGCTTTGATTACCGCGACATAGATGGTGATGGCAACCGCGAATTTATTTTTGTCGACGCACATCGCCTAATGCTCTTCAACCAGGATAAAGCGCCTGTGATGAGCTACACGTTCGAATCGGAACCCGAACCTGTTCCGCAGCTCTTTTTCTTCGATGCAAAAGATGTGCGGATCGGCGTGCGTTGTCCGGGCAATTCCGAGCTGCATTTAATAAACAATGGCGGCACAGATACAGAAGGTTTCCCTATTACCGGAACTACTGCTTTCAGTATCGGGAAATTAAACGGAGATGGTGTACTGACATTAGTTTGCGGAAATAACGGAAAGTATTTGTGTGCTTATTCGCTTCGGTAACGGGGGAACGAATTACGAATCAAAACGAATATACGAATCCAAGGTTTCTGCATTTTCATGGTGTATTTGACATAATCGTCAATTGCACCTTTCGTAAATTCGTTTTCATTCGTAATTCGTTCCCTTTTATTATCTTTCGACGCCTTATCCCAATTGTCCCGTTTATGAAAAAAATCCTACTCGCACTTCTCACAGCATGCGCGCTTCCTTTTATTGCTCCTGCGCAGGATATGCATGCTTATGCTAACAGTAATTACGGTGGAATCAGCAGCGCAAAGCTGAATCCTGCTATGCTTGCCGACAGTCGCTACAAAGTGGACATCCTTCTTTTCGGAATGAACACCGCCTTCAGCAATAATTATGTCGGGTTTTCTAAAGAAGCGCTCGCACATCCGAATTATTCTTTCTTCGGTGCAATAAAAGCGGAAAGTGATACCGACAGAAATACGGTAGGATTTCCGAATTTCCAGGATACGCTTTTTCAACAGAAATATATTTCTACTCGCAGAGACGGACAGATCAAATCCTTTTCATTAAAAAACAGGATTGAATTACCATCTGCATTAATTACGATCAACGAAAGACATGCAATCGGAATTTATGGTGCTATCCGCTCTTACGTTAACGTGGATGGAATTGAAGAGCCGCTTGCCAACCAGATCTATGCAGATTTCGGCGACAGCGCACAATATGATGCGCCTTTAACCAACAAACGTTTCAGCGTTCAGTATATGAGCTGGCAGGAATCTGGCGTTACATGGGCATTCACTGTGAAAGAAGAAGGTGAACACTTTTTAAAACTTGGTGTTACGCCGAAACTTTTGCTCGGACTTGGTTCTGCTTACATGTATGCAGAAGATTTTGAATATATGACCACCAGCGACAGCACACTTACTTTTTTCAAATCAGATGTGCAGTACAGTCACTCTAATAATTTCGAATTTCCTGAAGGTGGTGGATTCAAATATAAAGTTTCATCTAAAGTAGGTGTTGGTCTTGATGTTGGAGCTGTTTACGAATGGCGCCCGGATCATGAAAAGTATAAATATGATATGGATGGCGAAACCAACTTGTGGATGCGCTCCAAAAATAAATACAAGCTGCGTGTCGGAGTTTCTATTACAGACATTGGCGCCATTAAATTTGAACGAGGCCAATACAGCTACAACTTTGAAGCAGATGTAAACAACTGGAATATTCGCGACCTTGTTTTTGACTCTGTTCCGATCCAGTCATTCGATGATACCTTGCGTGCACGTTTCCTGGAAAAAGAGACGAGCCAGTTTTACAGCATGAATCTTCCGACTGCTTTCAGTGTGCAGATCGATTATCACATCTGGAAAGATTTCTACGTCAACTTTACTCCATTCGTCGCAGTACAATGGAAGAAAAATGCGAACAAGGTGCATGAGATTTCGAATTTCACACTTACACCGCGCTGGGATCACAAATGGTTTGGTGTAATGATTCCGTTCTCTTACAATCAATACAGGAACTTTAACATGGGCGCCTGCGCGAGAATTGGTCCGCTGATCATCGGAACAGATAATCTCGCAACATTCTTCAGCAAAAAGAAAACAGTTTACGGCGCTGATTTTTATTTCATGGCGAAAATTCCGATCTTCTATAAAGAGCCGAAAGACAAAGACAAGGATAAAGTATCCAACAAAAGAGATAAGTGTATTGATGTTCCCGGCGTATGGGAATTCCTCGGCTGCCCTGATCGTGATGGAGATCATATCCAGGATTCTGAAGATCTCTGCCCTGATACTCCTGGTCTCAAACAATACAATGGTTGCCCTGATAAAGACGGCGACGGAATTATCGACGGGCAAGATGCATGTCCTGATGATCCGGGCTTACCTGCATTCAACGGATGTCCTGATAAAGACGGCGACGGAATCATTGACAAAGACGACAATTGTCCGGATGAGCCGGGATTGCCAATCTTCAAAGGTTGTCCGGATAAAGATGGCGATGGTGTGATGGATAAAATTGATTTGTGTCCTGAAAAACCGGGTCCTGTTGAAAATGAAGGATGTCCTGAAATCAAATTGAGCCTTGTAGATCTTGCAGGCCAGGCGCTGAAAATTTCTAAACAGGCAAAAGACGGAAGCTTCACTTTTGAAAGTCTGCCGAATGATTCGATCTGTGTTTTCCGTCTCGAAGGAGATTTGGATAAAACAGTTGGTGTGAATGAAGTGAAAGTGATTGTAAACGGTTCTGCAAAACGTGCGATCCGCAGCCAGGCAGATGGATTATTCCGCTTCGATATTCCGAAACCTGTTGGTAATGGATTGAAACAAGTAGAGGTAAAAGATGTAGTGATCGTATTGACGAAAGAAGAACAAGAGGTAATCAAAAAAGCATTTGATAATCTTGAATTCGAATCGGGCAAAGATGTCATCCGTTCAACTTCATTCACTGCATTGGATGAGCTCGCTGCATTGCTGGTGAAACATCCTGACTGGGCGCTTAAGATCAGCGGTCATACGGATAACGTTGGTAAGCCTGCTGCCAACCTGACGCTTTCTAAAAAACGCGCTGAGTCGGTGAAACGTTATCTCGTAAGCAAAGGTGTTGCTGCGAATCATTTGAAGACAGAGTTCTTCGGACAGACACGACCGATTGCGCCGAACACAACTCCGGAAGGCAGACAGAAAAACCGTCGTGTAGAAATGCTGATCATTGATTTCTCAACGATGGGACCAGTTGATCAACCTGCACCGGCGAAAACACCTGCAAAAACTCCGGCGAAAAAACCACCGGTAAAAAAATAAATACTGACCGGATTAATTAAAACGTGAAACGTGAGGCAGGAAATAACTTGTCTCACGTTTCTTTTTTGACTCAGATGAAAAAACGCTATTGGTTTTTTTTACTCGTTTTTTTGCAGCCGATGATTTGCTTTTGTGTCCCACAATCGGGCGTTTGGCGTTCCGGTGGCATTGCAAATTATTCGCTGATCAGCTCTGACAGTGTATTATGTAGTTACATCCAAATTCAGGAACAAAAAGTGTTTGTACAGCTTTATCACGGTTTTGCTGTCATAAAAACTAAGTACCAGATGAGGAATACGGGAATGGATACGATAACACTTGAGGCCGGGTTCCCAGTAAATTCAAAATATGAAGCAGGTTTTAATTACGAATTGTGCAACATCTATTTTGAAAATTCGTATAGCCTGAAAGTAATCTCTAACGGTAAGAAATGTGATGTAACACTGGAATCGCGACTTGAAGATCCTGCTTCAGCATATCCTGTTCAGCAGGATTGGTACATATGGAAAAATACATTTCCACCAGGCAGTATAACTGAAATAGAAATTTACTCTTTAGTCAATACAGGTAATTCAGAAATGACAAGCGGCTGGAGTCATTCATATGATGACGTATTTGTATATATGCTTCATTCAAAAATGGCTTTTAAAGAGCCAATAGCAAGTGGCGAAATATTTATACAATTGATGGATGAATTAGAGAGTG
Source organism: Bacteroidota bacterium (assembly GCA_031412295.1). GTDB lineage: Bacteria > Bacteroidota > Bacteroidia > Palsa-965 > Palsa-965. The sequence goes on along the minus strand of JANOCU010000005.1, from coordinate 510,063 downwards.
GTGATATAAAAGGCATTTCACCCTCTATATTTAAAATTGATCATACAAAAGGAATCTTGCATTACCAATTTACAAATCTCTTCTCAAAAGATTACAGCAACATCATTGTTTCTTATGATCATGCTAATACTTCAACAGGTTACGCTAGTGCAAATACTCAATCCGAAAATTATTTTAAAGCAATAGATGAATTAGAAAATTTTAATTTCGGCTCTCTTCAATTAAAAACATTTAATCCCGGTGATCACTTAGATTTCCAATCAAATACAGACGACCCAATTCTTCAATTTCTTTTCTTTATTGGAGGAATAGTTGTGTTAATCATTTTTGTGGTGGTGAGGATTACAGGAGTATTCAGATCAAAAAAAAGTCTATGATTACGATAGTTAATTTCGGCAGCAGCAAAACTCCACTTATCGCGGATATGGTAAGTGCATGTGGAGCCGAAAACCAAATTGTGAAATGGAAAGATTGTGTGGAGAACCATTTTTCAGCTTCATCAGGAATAATTTTCAGCGGCTCACCTACCATGTTTACCGAAGCTGAGCATCAACCTTACATTGAAAAATTCTCATTTATAAAATCAGGAAAAACTCCAACGCTGGGAATTTGTTTCGGTCACCAGCTGATGGGAATTTTACATGACGCGAAAATTTTCCGTGGCATTGAAGTGCGCACAAGAATAAAGATTCATGTAATGAAAAAAGATCCTTTATTCGAAGATCTTGCGCCGGATACCGAGATGAATGAAGATCACACCGAAGGAATTACATTGCCACCCGGATTTATTCACCTGGCTACATCTTCTACGTATACCATTGAAGCAATGCGTCACCCTGTTCTTCCGTTGTGGGGCGTACAATTTCACCCGGAAGTTTCAGGAGATACAGGAAAAAAACTGGTTGGTAATTTTTTGAAAGCATTGCAGAATTTCAGCTCAGGCAAGTAATGTTTTTGTGCTCATTATCTTTGATGTGATTTGGCCATCAACCAATGCTCTTCTCAGGAATTTACCTGCTCAACATTTGCACGGCGAACGGAAAAACAATAAAGAAAATTGTAAAAGAATAAACTCAGCCAAATAACTGACTACTGATACTGACAACTGACTACTGCCTACTTCTTCTTCCTCAACAAAACTGTTTGCCCGACTTTCGGCTGTGCTCCTACCGGCAGATTATTATACTTGTAAAGCGATTTCACTTTCACGCCATAATGCTGTGATATATCATAGATCGATTCGCCGGGCTTTACAACGTGCTGACCTTCTTTCGACTTTTTCTTCTTCGGCTTAATATATAAAAGTTGTCCTGGAGTAAGCACCGCATTTTTATTAAGGTCATTGTATTTATATAATTGCCACACGCCCATTTCCAGCTCTTTCGCGATTTTCATGAACGAATCGCCTGGTTTTACAATGATGTATTCTGTTTTATTATTTACAAAAACTTCTCTTCGCGTTGTTACGGCAACAGCTTGTTCAGCTTGCGTATTCGTTTTAGGATTTACCGAAACCAACTGAACAATTTCTTCTTTATCATAAGCGTATAACTTATAACGCTCAATGATATCGATCAAACGATCAGCATAACGCGGGTCAGTTGCATAGCCTGCAGCTTTTAATCCTTTTGCCCAGCCTTTATAATCGTTAAGCTTAAGTGTAAACAAAGCAGCATAACGTTCGCGGCTTTTTAGAAATTTCGAATGATCGACAAATGATTCGTACACGGAAGGATATTTTCGAAAACATTCATTTTTTTCGTCATCATCTGAAGTGTACGTGTCGCCTGCCCATTCCTTATGACATTTAATTCCGAAATGATTATTTGCATAAACAGCAAGCGCAGAATTTCCATTATCCGATTCCAGCATTCCCTGCGCGAGCGTAATGCTTGCAGGAACTTTATACATGTGCATTTCGCGCACCGCATCATCTTTGTATTTATCGATGTAATCAGCAGGCGTTGATTTTTTCTCCGAAGGCTGTGCATACAAAGCAGCATTCGCAGGTAAAAGCAATAAAATGAAGAGTATCCTTGAGAGATTTTTCATTTGCATTCCATGGGTTATTTACAAATTTAGTTCCGCTTTGTGCCGCTGCCGGGCCAAACGCAGGTAAATTTGAACATAGAAATGTTAATTGGTGAAAAAGTCACTCCGATTTCAGCCGGAAAACGCATATCCGCCGGTATGAATGAACAAGGTTTTAGTCAGATAAGATTTGTTCAATTCCCTTGTTGCAAATAATGCTTTTGCCGAATAAATAAGATCGAGCGGAAGATCGTATTTAAGCTTCATTTCGCTTTTAAAATTTTCAAGCCCGGCTGGACCTAATTGTGACCGCACTGCGGACACAATTTCAAGGTCTGCACCGTTGTTGTAATATTTTGAAGTTTTGCCGTAACCACCAAATGTAAATCCATGTTCAATTTTCCATTTGGCTTTCACCTTTTGATCTTGCAAAAGTCGTGTAACTTCATTTTCCAAATATTCTTTCCCTTCCAAAACAGCAATTCCGATAATATGCTGGTGCGCTTTCGCAGAAGCAATAAATCCCGCTAATGTAGCGCCGGTTCCGACAGGGCAAATAATTGTGTCGAATAAATCTGTTTCTTCCGAAAGAATTTCTTTGCAACCTTTCACTGCAAAAACGTTAGAACCTCCTTCGGGCAGTACATACGCCGGCCCATGCTTTTGCAGCAATTCATTAATAAAATCCGGATCATTTCTTTTGCGGTAATCTTCCCGTGAAATAAAGACCGTTTTCATTCCGCAGGAAGTTGCGTGTTTTAAAACTGCATTTGAATCTGCATTCAATTCATCTCCGCGAATGATTCCGATTGTTTCAAAACCGAAATTCTTCCCCGCAGTTGCAACCGCCGCAACATGATTTGAAAATGCGCCTCCAAACGTGATCAGCGTATTCAACCCAAGCCGCTGCATTTCTTCAAGGTTATACTTCAGCTTGTACGATTTATTCCCACCCGAAAGCGGATCTGGCAGATCTAGTCGTAAAACGGACAACGAATGACCATCACCAAAAAAATCCTGAAGAATATCAATCTGTGACACTGTCAAATTTAGGCAGAGATTTTACATTACCTTAGAAGTGTAAAATTATTTCGTCCCGCTATTCTGATTAGAATGAAAATATTTTCCTGTCTTTTTATTTTATTGATGCTGAGTGGTTGTTATGGTGCAAATTCTGAAACATCTCAAATAGGTGATTTGAATTCAAAATGCCTTGCTGACTATGCCTGGGATAGTATTTGCAAAGAATATACAACGGCGAAAATAACAGACTCTGTATTTATAAATGGATTAAGTGATGTAAAGGCTCATTTCATGAAACCGAAATACATTCTGTATTTCGACAATGATCCGAAGGAAATAATTGGTTGTGACTATTATTCTATTCGTGTCGTATATAATCCTAAAATAGATGATGGTGTGTTCGATGGCCTTTCGCCACAATTAAATGATGATGATCAGGTTCGGATCAGGAACCGGGTGCAAAATGCTTTAATGAAATACCAATGTGCAGAAGGCAAATTGGAAGCCCAGGAAAGGATGAAAGAGCCTGCACTATTTAGTAAGGAATATTACGACAAATAATAATCTGCAAGCCCTGTGCTGATTTGAATTCGATCCGTAACTATCTTTATGCCATGGCAGAAGGATTTCAACCCGGAGATTTTTATAAAACGGAAGACGGATATACTGTTTTTACAGAGCAATTTCTTCTTCGTCGCGGATTTTGCTGCATGAATGGTTGCAAACATTGTCCGTACCAATTCAATCCGAAAAAAGGACGAATCGACCCCGATTATATTAATCCCAACAACCTCAAAAAGTAATTCCCATGTTCGGTTTCGGCAAAAAGAAAAAAGTCTATTTCTCCTCCAAAGTTTTAATGACGCGTGAAGCGGTAGACAAACTTTTGGTGAATGAATTAAGAAAGAAAGAAATTCTTGTCATCACTTTTTTCGCATCGACTAAAAACAACCTGGCGAAAAAGCTGAACGATGAAGTGTTGGACGATTTTATTATTCCTGCAGATAAGATCATAAATGGAAGCGCGATTCCACGGATAAATTCTTTTTTAGCTTCCGGTGGAAAACTTGTTTTGGCTGAACGTTATCCGCTGAATGCAAATGAAACGCAGCTGGCAGAAAAGCTAGAAGCGAATGGAATTGCATTACCGGTTGATGCCTACAATGCGCTTGATGATGCCTTCATGCTGCAGGCTGGCGGCGAAAACATTTCTTCACTGATGAAAAAAATGGGAATGGCGGAAGACGAAATTATCGCCCATTCTATGGTCGAAGCATCCATCGAAAAATTCCAAAAAAAGATTGCTTCGAAAGTCTTGACCGAATCGCATGCACCATCGCCGGAGCAATGGTTCAGTATTAATTTTCCATTCGGATAGTAAATTACATTGAACATCTCCTCCTATGACAAAAGAAGAATTTCAGCAGCATATTCTCACCGGAATTCCCGCTGAGCTTCCTGCGCTCAAACCTTACGACACAACGCTGAATCATGCGCCGAAGAGAAAAGACATTCTTTCTGCCCAAGAGAAAAAGCTGGCGTTGAGAAATGCATTGCGTTATTTTTCCAAAAAGCATCATGCTGTTCTTGCAAAAGAATTCGCCGAAGAATTAAAAACATACGGACGCATTTACATGTATCGCTTCCGTCCCGATTATAAAATTTATGCGCGACACATTTCCGAATTTCCGAATCAATGCATTCAAGCTGCTGCTATCATGCACATGCTTTCGAATAATCTTGATTACGCAGTTGCACAACATCCACACGAATTAATTACTTACGGCGGAAACGGTGCGGTATTTCAAAACTGGGCGCAGTATCTGCTCACAATGAAATATCTCGCGACGATGACGGATGAGCAAACATTGGTTTTGTATTCCGGTCATCCGCTTGGTTTATTTCCTTCGCACAAAGATGCACCGCGTGTTGTTGTTACGAATGGAATGATGATCCCGAATTATTCGAAGCAGGATGACTGGGAAAAATTCAATGCGCTCGGCGTAACGCAATACGGACAAATGACTGCAGGCTCATTCATGTACATCGGTCCGCAGGGAATTGTGCATGGAACGACCATCACCGTAATGAATGCCGCGAGAAAAATTTCCACAAGCGAAGAAGACCGTCAAGGAAAATTATTTGTCTCCTGCGGATTGGGCGGAATGAGCGGCGCACAACCGAAAGCAGGAAAAATTGCCGGACTTGTTTCCGTCATTGCAGAAATAAATCCGAAAGCAACGGAAACACGTCACTCGCAAGGCTGGGTAGATGAAGTGTATGATGATCTCGATAAATTATTTGTGCGGATCAAAGAATGCACAAAAGCAAAAACCGGGATCTCACTTGCTTACCAGGGAAATGTAATTGATCTCTGGGAAAAATGTGTGACCGAAGATTTGAAAGTGGATATGGGAACGGATCAAACTTCATTGCACAATCCATGGGCCGGCGGATATTATCCTGCAGGAATTTCTTTTGAAGATTCGAAAAAGATGATGGCTGAAGCGCCGGAGAAATTCAAAGAAGAAGTGCGCAGCTCGTTGCGTCGTCATGCTGCTGCAGTGAATACACTTGCGGCAAAAGGCATGTACTTCTTTGATTATGGAAATGCGTTTTTGCTCGAAGCATCACGTGCAGGCGCACCAATTACTAATGCAGACGGAACTTTTATTTATCCATCGTACGTGCAGGATATTGTCGGACCAATGTGTTTTGATTATGGATTTGGTCCTTTCCGCTGGATCTGCACTTCGGGAGATCCGAAAGATCTTGCGACAACAGATCAGCTTGCGTTAGAAGTTTTAGAAGAGATGTATAAAACTGCACCGCCGGAAATCAGTCAGCAGCTCAGCGATAATATTACGTGGATCAAAGATGCGATGAACAATAATTTAGTTGTCGGATCGCAGGCACGCATTTTATACGCTGATGCAGAAGCGCGCATCGGAATTTCTTCAGCGATGAATAAAGCGATTCGCGATGGAAAAGTTTCTGCTCCCGTTGTATTGGGCCGCGATCATCATGATGTTTCCGGAACTGATTCACCTTATCGTGAAACATCTAATATTTATGACGGCTCGCAATTCACTGCAGACATGGCCGTGCAGAATTTTGTCGGCGATGGCTTCCGCGGCGCAACATGGATCTCGTTGCATAATGGCGGCGGCGTTGGCTGGGGCGAAGTAATCAACGGCGGATTCGGAATGGTGCTCGACGGCAGCGATGATTCGGAAAGAAGATTGCGTTCGATGTTATTCTGGGATGTCAATAACGGAATCGCACGAAGAAGCTGGGCAAGAAATAAAGAAGCGATGTTCGCCATCGAAAGAGAAATGAAACGTTCTCCATTGCTGAATGTAACGATGCCGAATATTGTGGATGACACACTACTCGATGATCTTGTAATCTGGTAATCTGGGAACTGGGAAATTTAAAAAAGGATTTAGTAATCTTGACACTGTGTAATTTACAAAGTATTTCAATTTTGAATATTGAATTTTAAATGCCAATTCAATTACCCAGTTACCAGATTACCAGATTACCAGATCCCTTCACGGCAAAATGCTAAATGAGAAAAGCCGCACTCAAAAGGAGTTGCGGCTTTTCCATTATTGGGGAGCGTTATGCGTCTACGCGTGCGTATTTCGCGTTCTTCTCAATGAATTCCCTGCGGGGCGGAACATCATCGCCCATGAGCATGGAGAAAATACGGTCTGCTTCGGCTGCTGAATCAATGGTAACCAAACGAAGCGTGCGTTTTTCCGGATTTAATGTTGTTTGCCACAATTGCTCAGCGTTCATTTCACCAAGACCTTTGTAGCGCTGAATGCCGACTGAACTTTCTTTGCCTTCACCTGCTAATTCTCTTACGTGGGCTTTGCGTTCATCTTCGGTCCAGCAATAGCGTTCTTCTTTTCCTTTTTTCACAAGATAAAGCGGTGGCGCTGCAATGTAAATATGTCCGCGCTCTACTAATTCTTTCATGTGACGGAAGAAGAAAGTAAGGATCAATGTTGTAATGTGTGATCCATCGACGTCCGCATCGCACATGATAACAACTTTGTGATAACGCAATTTATCAATGTTCAACGCGCGATCATCTTCAAGCGTTCCACGGAAAACACCGAGTGCTGTGAAAATATTTTTGATCTCCTCGTTGTCATAAATTTTGTGCTCCATCGCTTTCTCAACGTTGAGAATTTTTCCACGCAATGGAAGGATCGCCTGGAACGCACGGTTTCTGCCTTGTTTCGCTGTTCCACCCGCTGAATCTCCCTCAACGAGGAATAATTCGCATTTGGATGGGTCGCTTTCTGCACAATCTGCAAGCTTACCCGGAAGTCCGCCGCCTGTGAGCGCACCTTTACGTTGCACAAGTTCTCTCGCTTTACGTGCAGCATGACGCGCAGTAGCAGCAAGAATTACTTTATCAACGATCATACGTGCCTGCTTCGGATTTTCTTCGAGGTAATTTGCAAGCATATCACTTACAGCACCGGAAACGGCTCCATCCACATCAGAATTTCCAAGCTTTGTTTTTGTCTGACCTTCAAACTGCGGCTCCTGCACTTTTACAGAAATTACAGCCGTCAATCCTTCACGGAAATCATCGCCATTGATCTCGAATTTTACTTTCGTGAACAAGCCTGTTTTTTCCGCGTATGTTTTTAATGTACGAGTCAATCCGCGACGGAAACCTGCAACGTGTGTTCCGCCTTCGTGTGTGTTGATGTTATTTACATACGAATGCAGATTTTCGCTGAAGGTGTTATTGTATTGCATTGCGACTTCAACAGGAATTCCGTTGCGTTCGCCTTCCATGTAAATAACACAGTCGCTTAATTTCTCACGATTTGCATCTAGGTATTCAACGAATTCTTTTAATCCGCCTTGTGAATGGAATGTTTCAGAAACAAAAGTTCCGTCTTCATTTTTCTTGCGCTCATCACAAAGTGTAATTGAAACTCCTTTGTTGAGGTAAGAAAGCTCACGCATACGTGACGCAAGCGTGTCATAATTATATTCGCCTGTAGTGAAGATGGAAAGATCAGGCTGAAAGTGAACTTCGGTTCCATGCTCATCGCTGTTTCCAACTTCTTTTACAGGATACAATGGTTTACCAATGCTGTATTCCTGCTCATACTTTTTCCCGTTCCTGCGAACTGTTACTTTCAAATGAGAAGAAAGCGCATTCACACAAGAAACACCAACGCCGTGAAGTCCGCCGGAAACTTTGTAAGAATCTTTATCAAACTTTCCACCGGCGTGAAGAACTGTCATTACAACTTCAAGCGCAGAACGATTTTCTTTTACGTGAAGATCAACCGGAATACCGCGACCATCATCTTTTACAGAGATCGAATTATCAGGATGGATGTTGACTGTGATGACTTTGCAATGACCTGCAAGCGCTTCATCGATGGAATTATCTACTACTTCATAAACGAGATGATGCAATCCGCGAACACCAACATCTCCGATATACATTGCCGGTCTTTTTCGTACTGCTTCGAGACCTTCGAGAACGGTGATACTGTCGGCTGAATAATCATTAGCTGGCGTTGCTTTCACAATTTCTTCCATATACTTTTTCCGAGGAGATTATTAAGGTTATTTTATGTGATACAAATATAATGAATTTCGACCTTTTTTCAACTGTTTTTCTCCTTATAGAACGCTTTGTTTTGTTAACATATTGTTCATAAAAACGAAGGCAAAAAATGCATGAAAATCCATCTAATCAATAATGCCAAATATCTTACTCGTTCAAGATGCCTAATCTAAAGGGCTAATCTGCAAGAATCAGCATCTCCGTGCGTGGGATCTGGTAATCTGGTAATCTGGTAACTGGGTAATTGAAAAAGTGGAAAGTGATCTCTATGCCACCATTCACATTGTCATCGCAAGGATTTAATGACTGGATGATTCGCACTGCAAGTAGTGCGATTAGCCTTCGTGCGCATAATTACCCAGTTACCAGATTACCAGATTACCAGATCACTATGGCAGGAGTTCTCCCTGGAAGATTTAGATAGTTCTCCCGGCAGAATGTGCGAATTGCCCTTCGTGCGCATAATTACCCAGTTACCAGATTACCAGATTACCAGATCACTTATTGGCAGAGATTCCCTATTAGAAGGTGTACGTGATTCCGCCCAGCAGGTTGAATTTCTGCGTTGGGTAGGCGTACCATCGTTCGTAGCGCTGACTCGCGATGTTGTTGAAGTTAATGAAGGCAGAAAGGAATTTTGTGTAACGGTATTCAAACCCGATATTAACATCGACAAGGCCTTTCATGTTCACGATCGTGCTGGTGGTGCCGTCTACGAGCTTGGCGTATTGCCCGTTGAGGTAATAAACCTGCGCGTGTGCGAGGATTTTATCCTGCAGATTGTATTGAGCAAGCAAGCTCAGGCGAAGTGTTGGTGTATGCCACGGGTGAGCTTCACGCATCATGCTGTATTTATACCAATCTGCAGTTGCTGTGATGTGAACCTTTTCGAAATGCGACCAGCCTAATTGTCCGTGCACATTCACAACATCTACTGTGTCATACACCACTGTAAATTTATTCCGGAAAGCATCCTGCTGCTCCGTTGAATTAATGAAGAACGGTGCGTTTGCCAATGTCACGCGTGTGAAACGGGCATCATATACAAGCTCTGCGCTAAGTGTTCCGCGCAATCCAAAGCTTAATTCATACCTGTGCTGCGTATTTCTCAGCTCAAATGCATCAGTTGCAAGCATGAACGGATTTTTCTGCGTCAGGCTGCGGTAGCTGTTACGTTCAAGGTATCCACCAAGTGAGAGGTAAGGAACGATGATCTGGTTAACAATATCATAGCTGAAATGAAGCTGCGGATAAAAATAGGCGAATGTTTTATCGCCGGCATCGATGCTGATATTCGTTCCAACTGCCACTTTAAATTTTTTCATCCCGGCGCTGAACATCGGTTGAAATTTAATGATCGTATTGTTCACGCTGTCCAACTCAGATGAATTGCGGTTGAAATCCAAACCGAAATCCACATCCAGCTTTTCTGTGCGTATAAACCGACCTGCGCTTGCATTGACAAGAATATTATCCTCGTTCGTTTTGAAACGGTCGCTCAAATGATAATAACGCACATATTCATGGTGATTGACAGCTTCCGAATCCGTAAAATGTGAAATGATATCAGCATTCACACTGTAATAATTAAAATACTGCTTGCTTGCATCTTTACTGTATTTCGCGAGTGAAGAAGCCGATCCGTAATTATAAACCACATCACGATCGAAATCCAATCCGCCGTACAGAATGTGCCTTTTGAAAAAATGCTTTCCGAAAATGTTTACATCCTGCTGGGAAAATCCGGAGAATGCGCCTTCCACATTATTCGGACCATCACCGGCTGAAAAATGTTTTGCGTGAAATCCCCATGCATTACTTTTTGAGCGCAGACTTCCAATAGAAATTTCACCCATGAACATTGCATAATTTCCAACACCAAGCTTTGCATACGTGCGATACAATTTCGGCAATGGCTCCGAACCGATTTTCGCTGCACGGATCGTGTCAAGCTTTACAGTGGTCATGTAACGTTTCGTCTGCAAATTATAAACGAATGCAGGCGGAGGAAGAATGGTGTCTTTTGTTTTTGCCTGGTCATCGATTTTATCGACGTGAGCAAGCATGATGGGCGTACCTTCTCCTTCAGCGATAATTGTACCACCGGAAGTCTGCGCGCGAAGAACCGTACCCGCGAATAAAATGAAGAATGCGATTGCTAAATTTTTCATTGTCCGCCTCCTTCTATTGGTTCAAGCTCTTTGTTTCCTTCCGGGTTTCCCAATGGAATAATCAGATCTTCTGACTTACGCATTGTTCCGCCTTGTTGAGCAACTTCAATCGCCACGAGCTTATCTTTCGCTTGTTGGATCAATAACGGAACATCGCCGTTGTCAATATAATTCTGCAATGCAAATTTTGCCTGGAACGTATCTTTTAATGCGAGATAATTATCTGCAAGCAATAGCCAGCCTCTTCCACTCCATTCAGAATAGCCTGCATATTCATTGATGTGCTTCAGAATTGCCTTTTCAGCTAGCTTGTATTCCTGGTTTTGATATTTCAACAAACACATATTGTAACGTGCTTCTGCTGCATATTCCGTATTCGGCATTGCAACCTCTACTGCTTTAAAGCGTTTATCCGCTTCTGCACGATCTCCTTTTGCCATTGCTGATTTTCCAAGGAAATAATGAGCTTGTCCGTAAATATCATTCGACAATCCTTTTATCGCGACCACTTTTGCCGAATAATAAGCAGCTGAATCTAAATTATTGAGGAACTTATACGAGTACATCAAATTGATCCGTGCATTATTCTGCAATTCCACATTTTGTGATTCGCGTTCCAGCCTTCCGAAATTTCTGGCGGCATTCGCATATTCCTTTTGTTTGAAATAAATCAGCGAAGATTGTGCAAGACTTCGTTCCATATGTTTTGTTCTTCCTTTATCGAGAACAGCATTGTAGCTCGACAAAGCAGTTGCAAAATCATTGTTCTTGAATGAACATTCCGCGCGCATGTAATGTATCTCAGTAATGTAATTTCCGGAAGGAAATTTCACAACGTATTTGTTTGTTTGCGACAACACATCTGCACATTTTCCTTCGCTGTAATATTTCACGGCTACCACATAGCTCGTACTGTCAGCAACCGATTGTGACTCGGAATAATCCACACTTGCTGCATACGTTTCCCATTGATCCAGCTGATTTTTCTGAAGATAAATTTCTTTGATCTCCGACATAAGATTGGTAAAGTCATTCGTTCCTTTTCCTTTTACCAGCTCAACCGCTTTTTTATATTGCACCATCGCATTATCCGGATCATTTTTCGAGCGATAGATCAATCCCATTTTCTGCAAGCATTCCACAGCAAGCGGACCTATCGGATTATCATTGTATAAATTCCGGAATGCTTCCAACGCCTGGTCATACATTCCAAGATCATGAAGCGTGCGTGCTTCTTCAATACGTGATGAAGCGAGATAAAGCGATTTCGGATACGTTTCGCGCATCTTCTTCAGCATGTCGGCCTTTTCTTTTTTCTTTCCCTGGTAACCATACGCCATTGCCTGCTGGTACATCGCGTAATCCTTCATATGATTATCCGCTTTGGCCACGTCAAGCGCTTTGCCGTAAAATTCTGCTGAGTTGAGATAATCACGCATGCGCAAATAACCATCGCCCATACGAACATTCGCATCAAACAGCTTTTCGTTTGAATCAGAACTGGTTTTGCTCGCAATATATTTTCTGAATGCAATCATAGATGATGCATATTGACGCTGCTGAAAATAACAATAGCCGATATTGTAATTGGCAGTATTGTAATTCGGCAAAATCGTCGCGCCGGGAGTTACCTGGAAAACCTGGTATTCATTGATCGCTTTCGGGTAAGACAATGTATCGTTCTTCGTTTCTGCTTTTGCATAATACGCTTCCGCTTTCCAGTAATGCGCTTGTGAATTTATTTCGCGGTTTACAGGATATTTTAATGCTTTATCGAACAAGGTTATTGCGCCGTCGTAATCCTGATTGTTATACAATTCAATTCCGCGATTGTATGCCACTTTTTGATAAGTAGGCTGCATCAACGGCCCGATCGTTTTCAAACTTTCAATTGAGGCAAGCGCTTCCTTATAATTTTTTGAGCCGAGATAAACGTTCGTCAGCAAAGTATATGCTTCATCATGACGAGGAGTATTCGGAAATTCTTTCAGGTATTCGCTCAAGGAAATAATTGCTTCATTAAAAGGAGCAAAATCCAATTCATAAGAAAGTCGCGCAGAATTGAACAATGCGTCTTCACGAATCACAGGATCGAATTTCATCTGTGATGCACGCACAAAAGCATTCCGCGCCTGCAGCTTATCACCTGATTTCAAATAACAATCAGCAAGATGATACCAGGAGTTTTGCGCGATCGCATCGGAAGAATCAGCAATTGCTCTCTGGAAATAAGTGATTGCGTCCGGATGTTTATCTGTTTTATAATAAGCGTAAGCCAATTCATACGCATCATCACGTGTAAATTCACTTGCACCAGCTTCATACTTTTCAAGGAAAGGAACGGCGTCTTTATAACGGCCTGTGCGGTAATACGAAGCTCCTATCAAATGAGCAATTTCCGGTGCACGCTTTGCAGAATCAAGCAATGGCGGTGCGTAAGAAATCACTTCAGCATAACGCTGCTGCAGGAAATAGATCTGCGCAATGTAATAAGGCACAACCGGTCCGAATATTTCGCTTCCTGCAATTTTTTGAAAACCCTGCAATGCGGTTTCGTAATTTCCCTGCATGTAGGAAATGTGCGCGTAATAATATCCTGCGGCAGGAGAATATTTTGCATCAATATCTTTGATCTCGTAAAAATCTGTTTTTGCTGAATCGATATGTCCGAGCTCATAGTGTGAATAACCGCGCTTGAAATAAAACTCCGCCAGCTCTTCTTTCTGCAGATCATAAATTTCTACCTGCCGAAACCAAACAATCGCATCATCATAATTTTTCTTGCGATAATTATACCTGCCCAGCTGGAATTTTACTTTCCTGCATTTAGGCGATTCAGGATGCGCAACAAGAAATTGTTTCAGGCGGATCTCTGCGTCTTTGTGAAAAAGTTCCATTGCGCACAATGCTGCATAATATTCAGCATCCACTGCAAGCAGCTCATTTTTATCGCGCGAATTAAAAACGAATTTGTCGAATGCGTCTTGTGCTTCTGCGTATTTCTGTTTTTCAAAAAGATCGTACGCATTGCGGAATGCAGCATCAGGCGCTACATACGATTGTGTTTGTTGCGCCACCAAAGAAGTGGAGAACAACACAGCAAGAAAAATAAAGAAAGATTTGACCACCCCGTTTGCGAACATTTTTCCGCTAGTATAATTAGCCTCTAAAATTAGTATGGGTCGCCCGATAGAAAGGTTTGGATTGATCTTAGTTATTAACGCTGGTATGTTGACAGTTATTGCAGCGCAGGAGACTTGAGACATGAGATTTGAGACGTGAGACAGGAGACGTGAGATTTGAGAACTCCGATTCATAGGGAAATCAAAAACAGAATTAACAAAAATTAGCCGGCAGCCGCGCATAAAAATCGGGTAACTAATTCTAATCTGCTTACTGTTGGTCGCGACATTTTCTTAGGTTTGCAGTAATTACTACTTATGGCTGCCGATTCTATTATTCGTCTTGAGAAAGTTTCTATTTTTCAAAAGCACAACATGGTGCTTACGAATGTGAATTTTTCACTTGAGAAAGGCGAGTTCGTTTATTTGCTTGGAAAAACAGGAAGCGGAAAAAGTTCGTTGATGCGTACGCTTTACGTGGATATTCCGCTTGCACAGGGAACGATGCACATTGCAGGATTTGATCTTACAACGATTAAACGCAGGGAAGTTCCATTCCTTCGGCGCAAGATCGGTATCGTGTTCCAGGATTTTCAATTGTTGTACGATCGCAGCGTGAATGAGAATTTATTTTTCGTGATGCGCGCGACACAGTGGAAAGACAAAAAGAAAATGCTCGATCGCGCGCAGGAAGTGTTGGATAAAGTCGGACTTGCTACGAAAAGCCATAAAATGCCGCATGAGCTTTCTGGTGGTGAGCAGCAGCGTGTTTCTATCGCACGTGCATTGCTGAATAACCCGGAAGTAATTTTAGCTGATGAGCCCACAGGAAATTTAGATCCTGAAACCTCGATCGGGATTATAAAATTGCTCAGCGATATTTCTAAAACAGGAACTGCAGTCATCATTGCTACGCATGATATGCACGTGGTGAATAGTTTTCCAAGCCGGATTTTGAGATGTGAGAATGGGGAAGTTTTTGATTCTTCGGCAGTGAAGGCCAGCGTTTAATAATCCTTTGAATTTTTACTGTGATTTTGTGCCGGAGCCTGCACTGTGCTTGCCGAAGTGTGGCGATCTGATTTTTGCAGGAGAAATTGTCATAATAGCAAAAATGTACAATGCCAAACTAACAATGTACAATTAACAAGGAAAAAGGAAAGAACAAGTATTGGCGGCTATCATCATTTCACCAACGATTGGCGTGTACAAAAACACAAAAGAGAAATAAGCCCACATCAAGGCAAAGCAAATGTGGATTATTGTTTCGAATCTTTTTCCTTTCCACAATTCCTTTGAATAAACGAAAAACTGCACGTATAAACGCGCGATCCAGAATATTCCGAATCCAAAAGTAACCTTGCGACCGATTGATGTTCCGATCAGGTCTTCTGCCGAAGTAATGAGCAAAATTCCCATCAGGAAAACGGTAAGCGCGAGAAAAAAAGTGTGCACATACATCATTTGCCGGTTGAGCAGGCTGAGATCTTGACATTCTTTTTTCCATTCAAACCGCTTAGGAAAGAAGATGTGAAAAACCGCCAGCAGGATTAAGACAAAACCAATTATTTGAAATTGAAGCTGCATTATTTTTGGAGTATAAAAAGGGAGAGAAATGGAGTGTGCTTTGATTCTTGCTCAACCTGCAAACCTGATGCAGCAAATGTTTTCTTCCACACAGCATTGGAAAAAAAATGAAAGAATCCAAAATTGTAAGCAAAGAAATTATTGAAGTCGCGCTGATGTTCCATGACAACAATTTTTCCATTTGGTTTTAATGCATTTTTCAGCTGGCGAAAAAAGGCTGCACGTTCTTCATCGTCGCGGATCTCGTGTGCTGCGAGAAGTAAAAAAATAACATCAGTTGAATTCGCATCCAATGGAATTGCAGAAGTCTGAATTATTTTTGTTCCCGGAAAAGGCGGATATGCTTTCCTGGCGCGCTCGATGGATACTTCTGTGTGTTTTGCAGAATCATAAAAATCAAAAACCGTCAATGACGCATTCAAGAATTTTGATTGTATGATCGCGCTGGTTTCATCGAAGCCGGCATTTATGCTTACCAACTTTGCTTCGGAAGGAATGTTCATCTTCTCAAGAAACGCCAATGAATACAAATTTGAATTGTCATAAACATACCAGGATACAATTAAGGAAATAAACATTCCAAGCAAGGCAGCAAAAGCAAATAACAAAACAAACTGGTCGAAAGGAGCAGCAAGGAATTTTTGCCCGGAGACTGCAGCTACAAGCAATGCTACCGCAAGCACATAAAAATGCCAGTTAAAGCGAACAATATTTCCGACGCCCTGGAAAGGTTTACGTTTCACGGTTTCCATATTTCCTTTCTTCCCTTTTTCCAATAATATGGAATTTGCTCAATGATAAATGCATTCGCCAGGACCATTCCTTTAAATGCTTTTTCTTTCAGAAAACCAATGTCGTATTTTATTACTTCGACCGGTTTTGGAATCCAGTCTTCACGCACACCTTCAATGATCAGCACTTCATTTGTTTCACGGTTCACTGTAAATGTAAATGGAAGTGGTCCGGCAAAACGTCGTGCTTCTTTCCAGTCTTTAAAAGGGGAATGTTGAGGTAATGCAATTTCATCACTCCCGGTTTTTACTTCCACATTCAATCCTGACGCTTCAGAATGAATTGTAGTATTTCCATTTGTTTTAGTCAGCTTGATATCTGTGGTTGTGTATTTATAATGCGTGAAGATATTTCCGAAGAATGACATTTTCTTTTTATCCGTTTCAGATTTGAGAATGTATAATCCGCGCAGGTTCTTTCCGCGTACGTCTTTGTAGCGGACAAATATCCTGTAACCGATCAGGAAAAAATCATTTCCCATAAACGCAAGAAAACCTTTCGGACGAAGATTTTTAGTTGACACCATCGCTGCAGCTACAAATCCCCATTTGCCTTCGAACGTATCCACTTCGAGGCAAGCCGGTAAAAGCGCTTTTAATTCTTCCACCGGCACTGCGAACGTTAGTACGATAGAGCTTTCAAAAAATGCTTCTACAGCAAAGGGATGGTCTTTCAGCGACATCATTTGAGATTTTTATTCAATACGAATTCATTATAGAAGATCACGGCGATAAAAAACAATGCGATGAGTGAATTGAACCTTCCAAACAATAAAAGATCAGGCGTGAGGAAAAATTCGATGCTATTCATCGTTGCAATAATACTAATTTGAGCAATGGCACAAAAGCGTGGTTTGATCCTGCTTATGATCCAAATGAACATTAGAATTTCTGAAACACCAATGAGCTTTGTAAAAACTGTGGCTTGCTGTATTCCGAGTATTCTTCCCACGATTACTTTATGTCGCGGAACAAAATCAAGAAGCTTGCAGAAAAGTCCGTTGATCAGCCAAACAAGACTTATGGAAATTGTAAGAATAGTATTGACGAGCGGAAACTTGCGGCTTGTCGTACTATTCATTTTCATAGTCATTATTCTAAATCATCTCTACAATCTTATCTACATTCCTCTTATTAGAAAACTTTTCTGCCAATAAAATTTTTCGCTTCGAAATTTCTTCTTCTTTAAAATCTTCACGGAACAATTTCAGCAGCTGCGATTTTAAAGCCGGCGCAGTTTCACCGATTATACAAACGGATTCTAATCCTGTATTCGCCACCATTGGAGAATTGACCAGTGCAAATCTTCCACGGAACAATGCAGCAAGCAATTTTAATTTTATTCCTGTTGCCTGGAACGTTGGAAGAATATTTACATGAGCATCTGCAATGAGCTGATCAATTTCGGCAGTGGAAATATTTGCTTTCAGTGTAATGTTACGATTCTCTTTAGCAAATCGCTTTAACTCTTCTGATGGATTATTACCTGCAATTACCAATGGAATTTCGAGCGAATTAAAAACTTCCTTCGCAAGAAAAAGAGCAGCCTGGTTATTTTCACCAACCTCTAAATTACCATGGTACAAAGCGAATGTCCCACGTCCTGGTTGAATGACCACTTCTTCATACGGATGAAAAGCCATTACATGATGTACGTTTTTGTAACGCGAAGAAAGACATTTTGCATCGGCAGGTGAAATTGCTAAAACAGCATCTGCAAGTGCTAATTTTTTCTCAAAACGTTCCAGCTTTTTTGCTTCGCGACGGAAATAAAAACGCTTGAGCATGCGAGATTCCACATCGGCAAGTGAGCGGTAATAATCGTGCTCGATATTGTGCGTGCGGACAAATTTCTTTTTCCCTTTTAATTCCGGCGCATCGAGATAGGCGCAGCAATGCAATCCTTCAAACAAAACGGGTGAATTGTCTTTGGAAAGATTCGCAAGCAATTCGGGCGAACGACGAGAAGCTATTATGAATGGGAAATTAGAAAACAGGAGTGCGTTACTCATTTGCCTGTTGTAATAATTTACCGAAGCGCAAATTTTTTCCAAATCATCAGACTTTTCTCTTCCGTACATAAAACAATGCAAATGCACAGCAACGCCTGCCTCTTTCAATGCTTTGACTTTATAATATACATCGATCACACCACCATAACTAGGCGGAAATGGAACATCGAAGGATACAATATGAATTGATTTCTGCAAGGAAAAAAGGATGTACGTCCGCCACGGCGGATACGATTTACGATGTACGTTTTAAGCCGGGTCTGATAAGGTGTGCAAATTTAATAATTGCGCGGTAAGATGTACGATCCGATGTGGTATTGAGATTGATTTTGTTGGAATTCGAAGCAGATTCTGTGAATTCACACCGATCTATTGCAAAAACCGCGAATAAACGGCTTTGATCTTTTCTTCTTCCTTCTCCCATGTCAACTCTTCCATTGCTTTATGCGTATTATTTTTCCAGGTCAGATATTCCGGTCCGTACAGCATTTCATTGATCACTTTCGCGATTGTTTGCGGTTGATGATCAGGAGTAATTCTGCCGATGTTGTAGGTTTCCACGATGCGACGCACTTCTACAAGATCGGATGCAAGCACAGGAATTCCTGCGTGGATGTAATCGAAAATTTTATTCGGAAGGCTGAAACGATAATTGATATTCGTGTCTTTGTCGAGCGTCAAACCAATATCAGCAAGCGCAGTCCACGCACGCAATTCATCAGGAGGAAGCTTGCTCACGAAAATAACTTTGCCCTCGAGATGCTCTTTCTCTGCCATTTCTTTCAGCTGATGAATTACATCGCCGCTTCCGATGATAAGCAATACTGCATTGTCGATATATTGCATTGCTTCCACCGCTTCTTCCGCACCGCGATGCACATTGATGCCGGCACCTTGCAACAAGATCACTTTTTTATCTTCCGGTAAATGCACTTCACTTCTTGTGAGCTGCCTGGTGTGCGCAGTTATTTTTCGTGGAATATTCCGCACTACTTCGGGGCGGATTCCATATTCTTTTTCGTACCAATCCGCAATAGATTCATTCACGGTAAACACATACTTGAGCTTTGGAAAAATTCTTCGCTCGAGTCGCTTCCAGGTATTTTGTTTGAATTTCCTGTTTACTAATTCAGGAACTTCTGTAAAAATTTCATGCGCATCATATACGAGCGGCTTCTTTCGCCATTTCGATAAAATGTAATTCGGCCAGAGCGTATCAAGATCATTCGACACATACACATCTGCTTTATTCGCTCTTAAAAAAAAGAAAAGCCGCCATTGGAATGCAATGTAAAACCAAGCCCCTTTTTCAGCAGACAACTTCATACGATGCGTTGCATATTTTCGTTCGGCAAGCGGGAGACTATCATGCTTCCTGCGACCAACGAGCAACACATCAAAACCCATCTCGGCCAAAGTAGTACATGTTTTATGCACACGCTGATCGGTGACGAGGTCGTTGATAACAGAGACGATGGCCTTTTTCACAGGGAACGAATTACGAATCAGGGCGAATATACGAATGGATTATCGAAACTTTCATTAGTCGTTAAACCATCGTATTTCGTAAATTCGTCCAATTCGTAATTCGTTCCCACTTTTATGCTGATTAAAGAAAATAGCTCTCTCAAACCACTGAATACGTTCGGAATGGATGTGCGTGCGCGGTGGTTTGTTGCTGTGAATTCGAAAGAGCAGCTGGGCGAATTGTTTGGTTCGGAGGAATGGAAAAATAAGCCGCGTTTTATTTTGGGTGGTGGAAGCAATATTCTTTTTACGAAAGATGTGGATGCGCTGGTGGTGCGGAATGAATTAAAGGGAATTGAAATTGTAAAGGAAGATGCTGATTTTATTTATGTGAAATCAGGCGCGGGAGAAGTGTGGCATGAATTCGTGATGGATTGCATTCGGAATAATCGCGCGGGTGTGGAGAATCTTTCTTTGATACCGGGAAGTGTTGGTGCGGGACCGATGCAGAATATAGGCGCGTATGGTGTTGAGTTGAAAGATGTTTTTCATGAGCTGGAGGCGTATCATATTGCTGAAGGATATACTAGAACTTTTTCTGCAGATGAATGCAAATTCGGTTACCGCGAAAGTGTTTTTAAGCATGAAGTGAAAAACCAGTTTTTTATTACGTCAGTGACATTCCGGCTGAAGAAAAAACCGGCGTTGAATACGAGCTACGGTGCAATAGAAAAAGAGCTGGAAGCAATGGGCGTAAAAGAGCTTTCCATTGCTGCAATTTCTCAAGCCGTAATAAATATCCGCAGCAGCAAGCTTCCTGATCCGAAAGTGATTGGTAATGCAGGAAGCTTTTTCAAAAATCCGGTTGTGAATGCGGAGAAACATGCGCAGCTGAAAAAAGATTTTCCGGAAATTGTTTCTTATCCATCAGGCAACGAATTCAAATTAGCTGCGGGCTGGATGATTGAGCAATGTGAATGGAAAGGAAAACGTTTTGGTGATGCCGGCGTTCATAAAAACCAGGCGTTGGTGCTGGTGAATTATGGGAATGCGAAGGGAAATGAAATTTATGATCTTTCTACAAAGGTGCTGGAATCGGTGAATGAAAAATTCGGGGTGATGCTGGAGCGGGAAGTGAATGTGCTTTAGGAAGGTTGGTGGTAGGTGGTAAAAAAGGTTGGTGGTCTGAGATAAAGTTAGTGCATGCTACCTTTTTTCACTCTCCACTAAACCAACCGCTTCTTCCGGCGTTAAAACTGCGAGCTCACTGTTTTTATATCCTTTTGTGTCCCGCGTAACAATTGCATTTATTTTTTTATTGGAAATTGCAGCATAATATTGAATTGCGTCTTCGAAATCATTAAAATCTGACGCCAGGGACAATTTGATTATCGACTTTGTTACATCGACAGTTTCTGTCATTAATTCCAGCTCTCTCAATATCGTAATCATTCCCTTATGTGTTGTCGATTTTTTTACAACGTAATAAATATTGCTATAGGAAAGAGAAGATATAAATAGCTTGACTTTTCCCTTGTCACTCAAATCAAACAACTTATTAGAAGCCTTGGAAAAAGGCTTTCTGTCGGCTAAAAAATCAATTACAACATTAGCATCTACAAAAAAATACATCATTTTGAATACTTTTTTGACAGCTCATCCTGTAAACTCTTCTTGTAGTCAAACCCCTTTGATAACTTGATTGAACCACTTAATTTTTTTACTCTCAGGGAAACCTCGCTATCATCAGGAGCTTTTGTAGTCAGGGTTTTCAAATAGCTTTCAATAAGCTCTGATAAACTCCTCCCCTTTCCTTGTGCATAAGCCTTTGCAAGTTTGATTACGTCCTGCTCTATCGTTAATGTTAATTTCGTTGTCATGACACGTGTATTTTACACAACAAATATACGTGTAACTTTTAAATTTTCCAATGGTTAGAACTATTTCAAGGGAATATTATGCAGCTTGTGGAAGGAAAGTTTATCCCAGTAGCCACGCTGGAAAATGATTTTGTCGTGTTTGATGTGGAAAAATCCGCAGCCGCGTAAGCCTTTCGGATCTTTCCATTCTAATATTGCCCAATCGTCGTCTTCGAACATATTTTCTTCGATGCAAAGCATTTCTGCATTGGCGAATTCGGTTTCAAACATTTTTTTGATGGCGACTTTACCAACTATTGGCTCGTTTGCTACCTGGTGGTTTATTGCATCGTCTGAATACAGATTTGAAATTGCTTCTGCATCCGCTTTATTAAATGCTTCGAGCCAGCTTTGTAAAATTTGTTTTGGTGTCATTGTATTTGTGTTTGCAACGCCAACTGAATTTACGATTTTTTGCGTGAGTGATTGCAGCAAGCTACCATGTAGCGCGGAAAGCACGACCCGCAGGGGCACGCCATAACCTTATTTATTGTTTTAAATTACCAACCTGTCACCAATAAATTTCTTGCGGCTTTAAAACTGCACTTTGTATATTTTGAATACGCCAACGCTGCACGTGTTCTGATCTCATCGTGACTTTCGTTATTGACATAACCTGTAATCGCATCATGAACTGTATAAGCTTCCGGTCCCATTAGGTTGCTGGTCCATAACAACGGATACGCTTTTGTTTCTTTAAGATGTGGCGCAAAATAAGTTTTACTGATGCAGGCGAGGATAATACAATCGCGCGTTTTATTATCGGTGTTTGCAAATGATTCTGTTAGCTGAAAATCCATAAGTCCATCATGACCGATGTAACAAAGCAATTTTGAATTTCCGGAAATACCAATTGTTCTACTATCGATTTGAATGGTGTCTTTGTTTTGCCCTGAACAGCTGCGAAGAAATTCTTCGGTGCATTGTTTTATATATTGTCCGTCATACGCATCGGCTACGAGATAATAATTTTTTGTTGCGTGCTTAAAAACGATTCGTTCCAATCTAATTGAATCCAATTTTTGCATGCGTAAGAATTTCCACTCTGTGCTCCTTTTAAAATGTGTGCGAACGCCGTATCCCCACCCCCAATACAAATTCGTATTCGGGTCCTGACCATTTCCCATTTTAGCACCGACCGGAACAATGCCCTGGTATTTATTATCGCAGAGCGCTACAAAAATATGGATGGTTTTAAAGTTGGTGTCGACTTCGGTAACTTGTTTAAGTGCGGCTTCAACACTAACATTGGGCTGCCCGTGAGTTACAGTATTTCCTGTTTGAAAATTGCAGCTTGACAGGCAGAATAAAAGAAGAAACAAATAGACAGTCCGCATAGTCGTCTATGCAGCGATCTGATTCTTTCCTTTTCCGGGAGATAAATTTTTCTTTTTTCGCAATTTCAATTCCTTGATGAATGCACTTAATGCAATTGACTCAGACTTTGTCAGAGATTTACTTTGAATAAAATCTACATCTAATTCTATTGATTTTTTTGGTTTCATTGGTTAAAATTCTTAAAGTATTTATCAACTAATTTTTGAGCGGAGATATTATCAATCACCATTAAATGTCCTCCAAAATGATGTGCTCCTAAACTCTTTATATAGTATTCAATAAGACGCGTTTTAGATTCAAATGACACAAATCCATCCCCACCTCTTTGAAATGATAACTTACATGCAAATGCAACCAAATTACCCGGAACACCTTCATAAATTTTTTCTTTGCCGCGATTAAATGGTGCGTTTTCCAACAGGTGAATAAAAACATGATCAGTATGAATAGATAAACTTATCAAACCCTGAATAATCTTAGGATTATTTGTTATAGTAAGTTTGTAAACCTCCCTTGCATTTTGCTTTACCTCATATTTCCAATCAAATAACCAACCTTTATTTTTCCGGATTTGTAACAGTTCATCCTTCAAGAGCAAAGAAACATCAGTCGGAAAGCTATCTCCTGAAATAGTGTACTGATAGAATTCGTTAGACTTCCAACTTCAAAATCAAGTAACTGTCCTTTTGTTTTCTTCACTTATTAAAGATACGAAATCCTGGAAATTTATGCTAACTGATCTCGTCTGTTAACCTGAAATTTTCTTCAACTCATCCCAGAATCCCGGATAAGATTTTTTTACAACATCAGGATCTTCAAGCGTCATGCCGGGAAATTTTATTGCTAACGGCGCAAATGCCATCGCCATTCGATGATCGTGATACGTCTCGATGTGTAAATGCGCATCTACTTGTCCGTCGAATGCTTTTACCTCTAAAATTCCGCGTGAGGGTTCTTCGCAGCCAACACCGATTTTGAGCAGCTCTGTTTTTAATGCTTCTACCCGATCGGTTTCTTTTATGCGCAATGTATTTAATCCGCAAAGTAATGTTGGAATTTTTAATGCGGCGGCTGTGACTGCAACGGTCTGCACAATGTCTGGACAATCTTCAAAATCGAAAGCGAATGCGCCGGGACGATAATGATTTTTTGTAAGGCGAACTCCTTCTTCTTCGAATGTAGTTGTGACGCCGAGAAACGGAAATACTTTTGCGCAAACTGAATCGGCTTGCATGCTTGTTTGTAATAATCCCGGCAGAAAAATATCGGCTTCATCAGACAACGCTGCCATTGCATACCAATACGACGCGGCGCTCCAATCTGCTTCAACACGAAATTGATTTAACGGATCATCAATAATATAAGGTTGATTGCTTATTGCTAAAGAATTTCCGGCCCAGATCGGGTACACATGAAAACGCTCCATGATGCGCACCGTCATGTCGATATACGGACGCGAAACAATTGTGCCTTTGAAATTAATGACTAAACCATTATGCATGGTTGGCGCAATCATGAGCAACGCAGAAATAAACTGGCTGCTCACACTGCCATCCACTTCAATTTCGCCACCTTGTAATGGTCCGCCGAAAATTTTCAACGGTGGAAATCCTTCCTGCTCCGCGTATTCAATATCGGCACCAATATCTTCGAGCGCTTTGACAAGAATGCCGATTGGTCGTTCTTTCATTCGATCGGAACCTGTGAGATGATAAACGCCGGGTATGGAAGAAAGTAACGCTGAAAGAAAACGCATAGTTGTTCCTGCAGGACCTACATCGTATGTGTTGCCATCTTCATGTGTTTTTAATTCTTCAATAATTCTTCCGAGTGAAACAGTGTCTTCTGCATCTGAAACTTCAGGTATCCAAAAATCAGTTCCGGTGATTGCGCGAATGATGAGTAATCGATTGCATTCACTTTTTGACAGCGGAAGCTTTACTTCACCTTTTAATTTTTTGGGGATGGTAAGGGAAAAAGACATGATTGGTTTTTAAGTTTCGGGTTCTGGGTTGCGGGTTGCGAGTTTCGGGTGGCGTGTTCTGAGTTTCGAGTTGTGAGTTCCGGGATTTTTTTTAGGCGTTCTTTTGCGAAATCGCGCGGTAATAATTTAATGCTTCGATGATATCTGTGGCGACTGCTTTTTTGTTGATGACCGGCTTACCGATGGCGTCGAGTAGTGTACAATAAATTACTCCGTTCTCATTTTTTTTATCGTGACGCATCAGCTCAATTAAACGGTGATCGTCTAAGCTGTCGATATTTATTCCGCCATAATGCTGCAGCAGCGTTTGGGTAATTTCTTCCAGCTCATCTTCTTTTAATCCTGCAAGCTGGTTCGACATCCAAGCTTCGCAGATCATTCCTGCAGCAACTGCTTCGCCATGCAAAAGTGATGCTTCACCACCTTCGAGAAATAAACTTTCGAGCGCATGACCAACAGTATGTCCGAAGTTCAGCACTTTTCTTTTGCCGGTTTCAAACGGATCGCTTTCTACAATTTCTGATTTGATGCGAATGGACCGCAAAATAATTTCATCCCATGAAACATCATCTGCAACATTTACTGTAATTAATTTCTGCCAGTATTCCGCATCTGCAACTAATCCGTGCTTGAAGGCTTCTGCAAATCCTGATAACATTTCTCGTCGGGGAAGTGATCGGAGAAATCCCGGGAAAATAAAAAGCTCTTTCGGATTCGCGAACACACCGACTTCATTTTTTAATCCGTCGAGATCAACGCCTGTTTTTCCGCCAACTGAAGCATCGATCTGCGCAAGCAAAGTTGTCGGCACATTTACAAATGCAATTCCACGCTTGAAGGTTGCAGCAATAAATCCGCCCATGTCGGTAATGACGCCGCCGCCCAAATTGATCAGCAGCGAATGACGATCAGCGCCAAGTTCACCAAGCACGCGCCAGACATTCAGGCAAACTTCGATTGTTTTATTTTTCTCACCGCTTTCGAGCTCGATGATCTCCGCTTCAGCCAATTTCTTCACACGCGAAACCAGCTGCGGAACACAATGCTGCAGGGAATTCTCATCAACAAGAATGAAGATCTTCGAAAATTTATTTTTTTTCAGGAAGGAATTCAGCTGATCAAGAGCAGCATCGCCGATTTGGATGGAGTAATGAGGGGAAAGGATTGTGCTTAATGGACTTGCCATAGCTAACAAAGATGGGAAAATTCAAGATTCAAAATTCAAGATTCAAAATTGAAAATCATAAAAAGCACTAACCGTCAGACTAATTTTGAATTTTGAATCTTGAATGTGTTTGAATCGTATTTTTGTGCAAGAATATGGTCTCTTTCGACAATACTGAAATCGCTTTTTCCGGTAAATCTGATGCTGATCTTCGTCGTTCGTTCTGGCTTTTCAGGATGATTGGAAGTCCGGCGTTTGTGAAAATGGGAAAAGGCTTAACAACATTCGCGCTTAAGCTTCATCTCCCGATAAAAGGAATGATCAAAGCGACGATCTTCAAACAATTTGTGGGTGGTGAAACGATCGAAGAATGTAACAAAACTGTTGCAACGCTCGGCAAGTTTAACATCGGTACGATTCTCGATTATTCTGTAGAAGGAAAAGAATCGGAACAGGATTTTGATGCATGTTGCGCGGAGACGATTGCAACTATTGAACGCGCAAAAAATGATGTGCATATTCCGTTTTGCGTTTTTAAAGTAACGGGTCTTGCACGTTTCGATTTACTTGAAAAAGTCACTGCGAAAGAAACTTTATCATACGAAGAAGCTGCCGAATTCGAACGCATCCGTAAGCGGGTTGAAAAGATCTGCGCGACAGGTCACAAGCACAGCAAACCAATTTTCATTGACGCAGAAGAAAGCTGGATCCAGCAGGCGATTGATGATCTTGCTGATGAGATGATGGCGAAGTTCAATAAAGAAAAAGGGATCGTTTACAATACATTTCAATTGTACAGGAAAGATCGTCTTGCTTTTTTGAAATCTTCCTTCGAAAAGGCGAATCAGCAAAATTATATTCTCGGCGCGAAGCTGGTGCGTGGTGCTTACATGGAAAAAGAAAGAGCACGTGCATCGCAAATGAATTATCCTTCGCCGATCCAGGATGCAAAAATAAATACGGATAGCGATTACAATGCCGCTTTACTTTTTTGCGTGGAACATATTGATCGCATTGCTGTTTGTGCCGGAACGCATAATGAAGAAAGTTCGTTGTTGCTCGTTAAAGAGCTCGACAGAAAAAAAATTGCGCACGATCATCCGCATATTTTCTTTTCACAATTACTCGGTATGAGCGATCATATCAGCTTCAATCTTGCGGATGATAAATACAATGTTGCGAAATACGTTCCGTACGGTCCGGTGAAAGAAGTGCTTCCGTATTTAATTCGTCGCGCGCAGGAAAATACTTCTGTAAAAGGACAAACGGGAAGGGAATTGTCTTTGATCATTAAAGAGAAACAGCGTCGGAAAAAGTGATTACGGATTACGGGATTACCGATTACCAATGATTAATCCATTAAACAATCAAATTTCCCTTCAACAGGAATTCTGCAATCTGTACTTCCGTAATAGTAATTCCGTAATCGGTAATCATTTTCAGTCTTCCTGGTCATAAGTTCTCACATAATAATGCTTCGGTTTGGCGCGCATTGTTTTTTGAGTTTGATAACAGGCAGCGAGTGTGAAATTGATGTAATAACCATTTCGCATTACGCCGGGAGAAACGTGCAGCTGTACAAATGAATTTTTGTGGTAGCGATAATAACCGGTGAAATTCACTTCCACTCCTACGCTTCCGGGATTCAATTTTGATTCCATGCTATTTGATGCAAGCCAGCCTCCTGCACCGAATAATAGGCTGTAGTTATCGCGTTGTGTAATGATGATGGAAAAATGAGATTTGAATTCGGTTACTACAAGATTTCGGTTATCAATCCACGTGTGCATTGAAACAATAGAATTGGAATAACCGGTTGAAACATTTGTTACTTCAGCAATAACTTTTTGGCGCCTGAAAGAAAAAACGCCGAATCCTGCATCCCATTCCATTCGCTTCATAAACGGGTAAGTGAAAAATAATCCCGCATGCATCGCATCACCCACAGTTAAGCGGATCACCTGCTGCACACCGATAATTGCTTTAGGCTCGCCCTGGTAGAGGTAATGACTCGCTTCTGTAAACTGCAGCCGCCCGATAAAAATTCCGAAATACTGCGGACGTTTTATCAGCGTAGTATCCGATCCTTCCTGTGCAAAAACAGCTGCAGGAAAAATCAAAAGCAGGATTAAGAAGAGGAGAAACCTGGTCAAATGGTTTGGGATGTAGAGTGACAAGATATAAATTATATACACTATATCTAACCCTTTACATGTATCATTTACCACTGAAAAAACAATTATTCCTATCCTCATAAATTAGCCCATTTACCTTATCAATTTCCTATCTTTACGACGGCTCTGAAAAGCCATTTTTAATTATGAGCAAAACTGTTTTACCACAAGCCCGTGAACTATCTGTCAGTGAGATGGCCGGCACACTTATCGGTTCAGAGATCATCAAGCTGGCAGCGGAAGTCAACGAAAAGATCCGTAATGGCGAAACGGTTTTTAACCTCACCATCGGCGATTTTAATCCGAAGATCTTTCCTATTCCTGCCGGATTAAAAAAGGAAATTATTGAGGCGTACAATAACGATGAAACAAATTATCCTGCTGCTGATGGCGTGCTTGAATTGCGCAAAGCAGTTTCTAATCTCATCGAAAAACGCCAGGGATTAAAATACGAGAACAACGAAATTCTCATTGCCGGTGGCGCGCGTCCTGTGATCTACGCGATTTACAGAACGCTGATCGATCCGGGTGATAAAATTCTTTTCCCTGTTCCTTCCTGGAATAATAATCACTACACACATTTGAGCACCGGTGATTACGCGCAACAAGTGCTCGTAGAAACCACTCCTGAAAATAATTTCATGCCGACCGCAAAAGATCTTGCGCCGCATCTTTCAGAAGTTGCTATGGTGGCTCTATGTTCGCCGTTAAATCCAACCGGAACAACCTTCACCAAAAAAGATCTTGAAGAGATCTGCGATCTTATTCTCGAAGAAAATAATCGCCGCGGGCCGGATCAAAAGCCACTTTATCTTTTGTACGATCAGATCTATTGGGCATTGACATTCGGTGAAGTGAAACATTACGATCCTGTTTCTCTTCGTCCTGAAATGCGTAATTACACGATCTTCGTTGACGGCATTTCAAAATCACTGGCATCAACAGGCGTTCGTGTGGGCTGGGCAATGGGACCAAAGCCGATCATCGATAGCATGAAATCAATTCTTTCGCACGTAGGCGCATGGGCTCCGAAAGCGGAACAGGTTGCAACAGCGAAATTTCTCGAGAACCTTGATCAATACGATTCGTTCATTGATGATATTCGTTCGAAAGTAAATGACCGTCTTGTTGCGTTTCATAATGGATTTCAATCGCTGAAGAAAAAAGGATTCCGAGTAGATTCAATTGCACCGCAAGCCGCAATTTATCTTACAATACAATTTTCTTTGCACGGACAAAAAACACAAGATGGAAAGACCCTGGAAACAACAAAGGATGTAACGAAATACATTCTTGACGAAGCGAAACTGGCTGTCGTGCCTTTTTACGCTTTTGGCGCATCTCCTGAATCTGACTGGTACCGTCTTTCTGTCGGAACATGCAAGCTTGAAGATGTGAAATTAATTATTGAGAGTCTCGACAAGGCTCTCACAAAACTTTCCTGATTTCCCGATCGGATTCTCTAATGAAAAATAATCGTTATTGTGTTATCATGGCGGGCGGCGTCGGAACCAGATTCTGGCCAATGAGCCGCACTGCCCATCCGAAACAATTTATTGATGTAATGGGTAGCGGGCAAACATTGCTCCAATCCACCTTTACACGTTCGCTGAACATTTGTCCCGTAAAAAATATTTACGTGGTGACGAATGAAAGCTATCGTTCATTGGTAAAAGAACAGCTGCCCGATATTCCGGATGAAAATATTCTCTGCGAGCCTGCAAGAAAAAATACTGCACCGTGTGTTGCTTATGCAGCATGGAAAATTTACGATACCAACCCGGATGCTGTAATGGTCGTTGCGCCTTCTGATCACCTGATCACGAAAGAAGATACGTACGTGAAAGCGATCCGCTCCTGCATGACAATGGCGGCGAGTGAAGATAGTCTTATCACCATCGGCATTCGTCCAACACGTCCTGACACAGGTTACGGCTATATTCAGTATGTAGAATCAGAACCGCCGCAAAAAGACAAGCGAATTAAAAAAGTAAAAACATTTACAGAGAAGCCCGATCTCGACATGGCGAAATTTTTCCTGCAAAGCGGAGATTTCCTGTGGAACGCCGGCATTTTTGTGTGGAGTGTGCAGAGCATTATCAATGCATTTGAAAGTCTTATGCCGGAGATGGCGCAGATCTTCTGTGAAGGAAAAGGGAAATGGAATACGCCGGAAGAAAGCGCTTTCCTGAGAGATGCTTATGCACGTTGCAAAAACATTTCTATTGATTATGCGATCATGGAAAAAGCGAAAAATGTTTTTGTGCGCGCTTCCATCATTGGCTGGTCGGACCTCGGAACATGGGGATCACTTTATACGCACATTAAAAAAGATGCGAATGGCAATGCAATGGTTGGCAAGCAGGTGATGCTTTACAATTCAAAAAATTGCGTGGTTCATGTGCCGAATGATAAATTAGTTGTCATCGAAGGACTGGATGATTATATCGTGGTCGAATCGGATAATATTCTTCTCATTTGTAAAAAGCAGGACGAGCAACAGATTCGCACATTTGTTAACGATGTGAAAATTGCCAAGGGAGATAAATTCGTATGAGGAATTTCATTTTGTTTTTGATTCCTGCGCTCATTTTTGTTTCCTGTAAAGAGGAAGCAAAAATGAAAGAGCCGATTGATCCGAAAGGAAAATGGGAATCTGTTTTGCCGTGGGATAATAACACGATCACACTCACCGTTCGCCCGGATTCAGTAATGCTTTTCAAAGCAAAGAAATTACTCAGCGATGGAATAAAATATTTTGTTTCTGTCGGTAAATGGCATGTGGAGAATGACAGCTTCCTCGTAATGGAACAATTTACTGACGGAAGAAAATATGATGCTGAGGAATTGTTTCCTGAGCTTGCACCTACCGACACGGATACCTTGAACGTAATGGCACTCGAGCTCAGCGCAAAATTCATCCTGACAAAAGACAGCCTTTACGATATCGAACCTTCAGGAAAAAGATCGAAGGAAAAAATTTATATCAGGAAGTGAAAAAAATGTACGAATTACGAGGTACGATGTACGATTTCTAAATCTGTATTATTTTATTTCGTCTGGGTCGAAAATTGTGAACGAATAGGAATACGATTTTACTTTCCCGGCCACTTTTACATTTGAAATTTTTACGGTAATCTTTTTGTTCATGAGGCCGAGCGTTTCAAATCCTTTTTTCTTCCCGGCCATATCGTAATAATTATATTCGAAATCTTCTTTGATACCTTTCACTGTCCACACAAGTGTAGGATCGCCATATTTCTTTGTGCCGCGGCTTACAATTGTAGTGGGAAATATTTTGTCGCCTGATTTTACTTCTACTGTTGCAACAGAAAAATCTGCGCCGGCAGGAACAGCAAAGCTCCATTTCGGATAAACCACCTGGAAGGGAATAAATCCGCGGAAGGGATAACCGAAATATTCCGGAACAGCTCCGCGAAAAACGGAAGTGTCTTTCGGAACTTCATCATAAGGTGCAAACACACGAACTGCATACGCGCCGGGCGTAGCACCGAATCCCATTTTATGTGAATCAGAATTCAGCAACCAGCGGCGGTGACCTAAATCCGCATTTCCTTCGCCTCCGTCCTGGATTTCATCTGCAATGATAAGCGTGATGCTTTTTTCAACGATGGAGGAAAGATTAGAAGTTGCAGCACCGATCTTTCCATCTGCAGAATAACATTTCATTGCTACAGAAGGATTATGGCTTAGCGCATCATTTGCATTCATGATCACAGCCGCAGCCTGCGCATATTTACACCAGGTGGAATCAAGAACCACCTTATCGTAAACGCCTGCAAGACGACGGAAATAATTTATCCTCGTCAACGCATTCGTATACGTTTGCGCAGAAACCTTTCCTGATTTGCACGATGTTCCTTTGCCGGTCCATCCAATTTGTTCGGGCGTTGTAATTTCTGTTGCTACAAAACTTTTGCGGTAATCGTCGGCTGCTTTTTTCTTTGCAATTTCATCTTCATCAGCTGCATGGATGAAAAGCAAAACAGACACAATAAAAAGCAACGTTAAGGGGATGATTCTTTTCATGCTTTTATAACGCGAAGAAAAATAAAATAGTATCGGAAAAATCTAATTCTAGAATTGTTTTGGCTTCGGTTCACGGCCTTTCACATACCCTTTGAAAGCGCTTGACAAAAATATATCCGCACGAATACCGATGATGGAATTTTTTGCATTCACATTAACAAAAAAAGCTCCTCCGATTCCAACATCAAAATAGATCTTTCGAATGTATTGCACTTCAGCGTAACCACCCCATTCCAAATACGGATGGTTATTATCATACACATCAGGAGCCCTGATAAATTTATACCCGGTTGAATAAGCGATGCCACCAACAAAAGCAAGGTTATACTTTTCAGTTTCTTTCCGATAAGGAATCCAGCCGCCGTGCAATTGATAATTATTCCACAAACCGAAATCCTGTCCCGACATCATTCCACCGAGACGAAAATATTGACGTTTAATGTGAAAATTAATATTCACAGCGAGTACCACCTGCATGTATGGATTTGCAGTATGCCCTGCTACTCCACCGCCACCGCTGAACCAATTATTGTAAACACGGAAACGCTTATCGCCGATAATGATTTCGCGTTTGAAATTTTCCTGCTGCTTATAGACAGCAGTATCTTGTCCGAAAGAAAATTCCGGGCAGCAAAGCGCTAAAAATAAAACAATAATAATTTTTCGCAGAAACTTCATGCCTTGTTCAGTAGGTCTATGTAAAGATACGAAGGCGCGGTCATTCTTGAATGTAAGGAATGTACCTCTTGTATAAAATATGTGACCAGTTGGAGGAAAGGTTGGTAGTTGGCGGTAAAAAAGGTTGGTGATAAAGTAAGTTTTTTACCTGACCACCAACAAAACCGACCACCAACCACCAACCTTTTTCAGATTATTTCAATGTCCCAACCATGTCCTCCGGACGCACCCACTGATCGAATTCTTCAGAGGTAACGTAGCCTAATTCGATAGCGGCTTCTTTGAGCGTTTTATTTTCCTTGTGCGCTTTTTTCGCGATCTCGGCAGATTTGTAATAACCGATATGTGTGTTGAGTGCAGTTACAAGCATCAATGAATTCTCCATGTGCTTTTTGATCACCGGTAAATTCGGCTCGATTCCGTCTGAACATTTTTCTGCGAATGAAACGCATGCATCACCGATCAATCGCGCGCTTTGTAAAACATTTGCTGCGATCAATGGCTTAAAAACGTTCAATTCAAAATGTCCGTTCGATCCGCCGATAGAAACGGCAACATCATTTCCCATCACCTGCGCGCAAACCATCGATAAAGCTTCCGGCTGTGTCGGATTTACTTTTCCGGGCATTATAGAGGAGCCGGGTTCATTATCAGGAATAATAATTTCACCGATACCCGAACGCGGACCAGAGCTGAGCATACGAATATCATTTGCGACTTTCATCAACGCAACAGCACAACGTTTTAATGCGCCTGATAATTCAACCATCGCATCATGCGCAGCAAGCGCTTCAAATTTATTCGGCGCTGTTACAAATGGGAAACCGGTGAAGTCAGCAATTTTTTTCGCCACGAGCACATCGTATCCGTTCGGTGTATTCAATCCTGTTCCGACAGCTGTACCGCCGAGCGCTAATTCACTCACCATTTCCAACGCATTTCTAACTGCGCGAATGCTGTTCGTGATCTGCTGAACGTAACCGGAAAATTCCTGTCCGACAGTTAACGGCGTTGCATCCATAAAATGTGTGCGGCCTGTTTTTACAATGTGATTAAATGCCTTCGCTTTTACATCGAGTGAATCACGCAAACGTTCCAATCCGGGAATAGTAACTTCGCTTACTAATTTATAAGAAGCGATGTGCATTGCTGTCGGATAGGTATCGTTGGATGATTGCGATTTATTCACATCATCATTCGGATTCAACACTTTTTTCTCGTCGGTTAATTTTCCTCCGCTGATGACATGCGCACGATAAGCGATCACTTCATTTGCGTTCATATTGCTTTGTGTGCCCGAGCCGGTTTGCCAGATCACCAATGGAAATTGATCATCTAATTTACCTGCAAGAATTTCATCGCAAACTTCAGAGATCATATCACGTTTCGCTGCATCTAAAACACCGAGATCAGTGTTTGCATGAGCAGCTGCTTTTTTCAAATAAGCGAACGCATAAATAATTTCCTTCGGCATGCTGGCTTCAGGCCCGATCTTAAAATTATTTCTTGAACGTTCAGTTTGAGCTCCCCAATATTTATCGGAAGGAACTTTCACTTCGCCCATGGTGTCTTTTTCGATGCGGAAATTTTGTGTTGCGGTGGTTGTCATTATGCAGCGTTTTTAAGGTATTCTTCGAATTCAGTTATGAAAGTTTGGAAATATTTTACTTGTTTTTTTAGTTTTTCTATGTCAAGTTGTTCAAATAAAGCCGGGCTGTCTTTTGCTTCATACTTACCCGTTTTACATTTATCACGGAGCCATCTTTTAGGCTTCTCCTGGAACATTGGATTGCTGTTAAAAGTAACAGTCGTTTTATACTTCTTATTAAATCCGTCCAGATCTGCTAATATTAAAGCTTCAAGTGTTTGAACGTGTAAGACGAAAAAAGATTTGGCTGATGCTTTAGCTGCAATGCTGATAAAAAATGCATTACGTATTTGAGTGTTTTTCTGCTCACCTTCCGGTGCATCCAAATCACGTTGAACAATTATTATATCTAAGTTTTTTTTATATAATTCATCTTCCAGGATATCAATAGTCTTTTCCTGATCGAGTTGAGTTCCTCTTACTTTTTTTAACAAAGGAACAAACTGAAGATTATTATAATACCTGCTAAGCAAATTTTTTAAAGCAGCGCGGTCATATTCGGATTCGCCTATCATTCCAATTCTTAACATACTTATTTATCGTTAAAATCAGTATACCTCCAAAAATCACTGAGATACATCTTCTCCATAAACTTCTCAGCACTTTTCTTTTCCTCATCTGTCATATGGCGAAGCTGAGTTCCTTTTTCAATGTCATTTTCACAAATTACAATCCTATCCAACTCGCCTTTCCCAAGTATATCCAAAACTTGTGGTGAATGAGTTGTAATAATAATTTGTTGCTCAATAGACTGCTCTTTTAAAAAGGACATCAGTTGGTGCAATTGATGCGGATGAATTCCCAATTCCGGCTCTTCGATGAATTGAATATTAGAAATATCATTTGTTTCCTTAGAAAATGAATAATTTGATAGTTCAGAAAGCATAAAAACAATTCGTTTTGTGCCATCAGACAGTTGAGTAAAAGATCGCCACGCGTTTTCTGAATAAAATTCAAAAGTCAAATTTCTTATCGAGATTTCATTGATCTCTTTTGAATGTGAAACTACAGTATTCGGAGATAAGCGCACGTCGGAAATAGGCGAATAATCTTTTAATACTTCTGTTAGTCTTTTCGAAAGTTCAGCCGCTTTCTCCAACAGAACTTTTCCAAATTCTGAAGTAGAAATTGGCTCTTTACTCCCACTGAAAAGTAACCGGAATGATCGTATAAAGTTATTGACGTGAAAATCTTTAAGTCCAAATGCCAATAATCGTCCTGTTTCCTGGCGTTGGATCTCACCTTTAACTTTAAGTTTCACTGAAGAGTGCATCGCCTCGGTCCAGAGGCCAAGAGAAGTTACCAGGCCGTACCGAACAAATTCACTGGCAATTGGTACTTGTTCTTGCCTTTCCACTTCAGTGAATAATTCAAGCCAATCCGCATGAAAACGCGTTTCTTCAAATTCATCAAAATTTACTGGCTTATTATTGCTTATGAGAGTAAAGTAAGGCTGCTGCTCTTCTTGCGTTCCATAAATATCCGTTGATGATTCTATTGAAATAATATGCTCATAATTTCCTTTCAGATGAATGATTCCTTTGGCAAAACGGATTTCATTATCAAAATGACCTCTTACAAAAGGATAAAGAAAATTGAGAACGTTTGTTTTACCACTCCCGTTTTTACCAATAATAATATTCAACCCGGGAGAGAATTCTACCTCCGCGTGCTGAATAGAGCGATATCCTTCCAGTATTGCTTTACTAATAAAAACGGACTTTTTTTGATCAGGCATGCGTCAACTAATATACTTATTTCAAATTCAAATAATCTCTAAAATCCTTTCCGTCGGCCGCCCAATCACAGCCTTATTCCCCTTAATAACAATCGGCCGCTCGATCAAGATCGGAAATTTTACCATTGCTTTGATCCACTTTTCTTCCGACATCTTTTTGCCTGCGAATTTTTCTTTGTAGATCTTTTCTTTCTTGCGGATTAATTCTTCCGCTTTAATTCCCAGCTTCTTCAACACTTCTTTTATTGCT
This sequence comes from Bacteroidota bacterium, assembly GCA_031412295.1. Classification (GTDB taxonomy): domain Bacteria; phylum Bacteroidota; class Bacteroidia; order Palsa-965; family Palsa-965. The sequence goes on along the minus strand of JANOCU010000005.1, from coordinate 473,301 downwards.
TCTTCTGTCGGAGGCGTTTCAGCATAAAGAAAAATTTCCGGCTTCACCTTGTGCTCTTTCAACAGGCTCATTACTTCGCAGCTTTTGCTACAAGTGGTTTTGTGCCAGATTTGGATGTTTTCTTTTTTTGCCATGGTGTCTATCCTGTAAGGTCTCCAGGCTGAACGAGAAGCTAACTATCTCCACGCTTCAGCCTGGAGATAGTGAACGGCCTACCCGACGTTCCAGCTTGGACCGAACTCCATCAGGTATTGTTTTATAAACGGATCAAGATTTCCATCAAGCACTCCTTGCGCGTCTGATGTTTCGAAATCGGTGCGCAGATCTTTTACGAGCTTGTACGGATGCAAAACATAGTTGCGGATCTGGCTGCCCCATTCGATCTTTTTCATGTTGCCGCGAATGGCTTGCACCGTTTCCATTTTTTTTCGCAGCTCAGCCTCGTACAATTGCGATTTTAATAAACGCATCGCATTTTCACGATTCGTCATTTGTGAACGCGACTCCTGGTTCTTGATCACGATGCCCGAAGGTTTGTGATAAAGGCGCACAGCAGTCTCTACTTTATTTACGTTTTGTCCGCCCGCACCGCCTGAACGGAAAGTTTCCCATTCACATTCTGCCGGATTCACTTCGATTTCTATTGTATCATCAATCAACGGATAACAATAAACCGAAGCGAATGAAGTATGACGACGTGCGTTTGAATCGAATGGAGAAATGCGGACCAAACGATGCACACCATTTTCACCTTTCAGATGACCGAAAGAATAATCGCCTTCGATTTCGAGTGTGCATTGTTTTATCCCGGCAGTTTCACCTTCCTGTATGTCGACTTCTTTTATTTTGAATCCGTGCTTATCGGCCCACATTGTGTACATGCGCATCATCATCGCCGCCCAGTCGCAGCTTTCTGTTCCACCGGCGCCGGAGTTGATCGTGAGTACAGCGCTGAGATGATCTTCCCTGCCGCTGAGCATGTTTTTAAATTCGAGCTCTTCCGCTTGATTCATCGTCTCCGCATAAGCAGTGTCGAGATCCTCTTCGGAAGCATCACCGGATTTATAGAAATCATACATCACACCGAGATCGTCAATAGCCGATTCGAGCGCGAAAAATGATTCCGTCCAGTTTTTTCTTTTTTTGATTTCTTTAAGCAACTTTTCTGCCGCTTTGGGATCGTTCCAGAATCCCGGAACTTCTGTGATGGCTGTTTCTTCCTCTATCTTGCGCAATTTTCCATCAATGTCAAAGATGCCTCCTCAACGCGTCCTTGCGATCCAGCAGTGCTTTAACCTGGTCTGTAGTTATCATGGCGCAAAGGTAACAAAAGAATGTGCTGATGTGGCAATTTGGGAATGTGCTGATTCCTCGAATTCATGAACCCAATTCCCAATAGATTTCTTTCCTTGACCAGTTCGGTGTCATACCGACCATTATCTTTGCGCCATGAATGAACCAACTCATGCGCATTTTGTTTTAGCCGATGCGCAGTATTGCCATGTGCTGAGCGAACGTCTTCTTATCGGCAAACGCGACTTACCCGAAAAAATGCCGGAGCCCACAGGAAAACCGGAATATTTAATGCTTGCATTTCAGCTCGTTGGTATTTTGATCCTCACTTTTTTTCTCATCATGACCATCATCACGCATTATTACGTCATCACTTTTACCATTAGCCTTTTACTGCTCACACTCATCGTTTCATTTTTCCGCACTGCAGGATTCACCGCTACCAAAACAATCATGATCGCCGATATTGTTGGTGTCGATTATAAAAAGAAAATGTTCGGCTACGATTATTTTATCGTTCATTACGCAGGTCCGCACGGAAAACAATGCAAGCGCCGTTTACCTATTTACGATTCACAAATTTGTCTCGACCAGGCATTAGCAGTAATGAAAGAAGCAAAGCTGTTGAAATAAAATTCAGGAGCATAAGCATCTTCTTCACCATCACCATCCCTCCTGCTCTCGGCAGTCGCTTTTTTATTTTTTTTATTGTCATCCTGAGCGGCAGTCGAAGGACGACAATAAAAAAATAAAAAGAGCTCCAACAATGCCTCCATCAGGGCTATTCCAAAATATTTCTTCTTCGATTAAAAACAAATTCTCCTTTGTCTCATATCTCAAGTCTCATTCACATTCACCAACAACAGCTCTCACCAAATCACTTTCATATCCTTTCGAAACAAGAAAGCTCATCACCTTATATCTTTTCTTCATCGATTCTCTTTCTTTCGTAGCCCGCATCTTTTCATCCGCCAGCTTTTGCAATGTTTTGAGGTATTCATCCTCATCAATTTCAGCTAATCCTTTTTTGATGCAATACTCACTCAGCTTCCTGCGTTTTAATTCCATGCGGATCTTTACTCTTCCCCATTTCTTGATGCGGAACTTTCCGCCTGCATATGCTTTTGCAAAACGTTCTTCATTCAAAAAATTTTTCGAGATCAATTCCGAAATCACATTCTCCACTTCATCACCGTGTAATCCCCACGAATAAATTTTATCACGCACTTCCTGCTGGCATCTTTCCTGGTAAGCACACCACGATTCAGCTTTCACCAATGCCTGGTGCTGCGTGTAAACCGTTTGTTTCTTTTCAAATCCTTCAGCCATGAAACGAAATTAAGGAAGAGTTGGTAGTTGGTGGTAATTTTTGTTGGTAGTAAAAAAGAACTAGCAACCTTTTTACTACAAACTACCAACCTTTCCACCACCAACCACCAACCTTTCCCGCACCAACTTTTTCATGTAAATTAGCCAACCTCAATCCCTATCCATGAAACGTCTTCTTATTTGCACGTGTCTTCTCGCAGCAATTGCTGTACAGGCACAAAACAGGAAACCCAACAGGAACGTGGGCGGACAATTTTCGCTTGGCGTTCGGTCCACCGCAAGTCTTTTCAGCGGTGATGGTAACGGTATCGGCACCGGTGCAGGCGGACAATTCCGGATTCGCTTTTATGATTTTCTGAATTCAGAATGGTTTGCAGATTACATCACGTCTGACGTTGGAGGAATCGGCACACGCACCGATTTTCATATCGGCTGGTCGGTAATGTTTTATTTGCCGAAACAAAAGCCATTTAAAAAATATCGTCCGAAACCTTATTTTTTAGCAGGGCATTGTTTCGATTATACACGCGTGCAGGGAAATAATCCGTTTTACCAGGTTGGATATGCTGCAAGCCGCTGGAGCTCGGCAATACAAAGCGGGCTAGGTATGCACATTCCATTCAGCGAACGTGTCGATCTTTCTTTTTCAGCGCAGTACATGTTTCACTTAGGAAAAGAGCTTGTTTCGGAAGAACGCACTGCAGCAAATGGCGATGCTTTTTTGCATGTTGAAGAAGATGATCATGCAGGATTAGACGGACATTTATTTCTTACCTGCAGCTTAAATATCCGCATCGCCGATCTCTGGCGCGATCACGGAAAAGCAGGCGGCGCCGGAAAAGCAAACACGGATACCGGTGGTGGAAACTAATTATACCGGACAATAACTAACGCAGAAAAATTCGCAACTCCCAATGCGCAGAAAACTATTTCTCATCGCCTTTGTTTTTTCATCCGGATTGTTGTTTTCACAAACAGCGCCTGCTGACGTCAATACATTTTCAATGAACGATCTCCAGGGATTGTTACGCACGCAGCTCACCATCACACCGGCATGGAGCGTAACAGGAACTTCAGGAGATAAGTCAGCAGCAATTTCAAGCGGACGCACAAATGTTTACCTGCACGGTACATTAGAATATTACTGGACAGAACATTTCTCCACACGCGGCGATGGTTTTTATTTTGTGAATAAAGACAAGAACACAAAAGGCGGACTGAAACACAACCATTCGCTGCAAGTCGGTGCTTCGTATCATTTTCTTAAAACAATGGGCATCGATCCGTTCATCGGCATTACGGGAGGAATTAACTATGCACAAATTTATCCTGTAGATATTACACGTGGCGACGGCGTTGTACTCCAGGACTACGAGATACCCGGCCACCTCGACCCGGTCTGGGCTCCGCGTGTTGGCGTAAACTTTTTCGGTCAGCGCGTTTTCCATTTCTTCATCGAAGCAGAATATTTAATGGGAACCTACCGCCCGATCACCGGACCTTCCCGCTCACTAAACGAAGTACGTGTATCCGCAGGGCTAGGACTAAACTGGGTCATCCTCCAGAAAGTAGCCACCGTACGACCAGGGATTTAGTAAGTCTGCAAGAAGAGAAATCGCGCTGCACGTGATCTGGTAATCTGGTAATCTGGTAACTTGGTAACTTGGAAATTAAAAAAAACTTAAAAGTAAAATGCCACATGAACTTACGTTCAATGTGGCATTTTACTTTTCTTAAATCTTTCCTTCGCTCAATTACCCAGTTACCAGATTACCAGATTACCAGATCCCTTTCATGATCAGGGCCTTTGGTTACCAGATTTTCACTCTTACTGAGTCGGCTCTCCACATTTTGTCGCCTTCTTTTACTCCGAATGCTTCGTAGAATTCTGGTGTATTAGAGAAAGGTCCGTTGACGCGCCATTTTGCGGGGGCGTGTACGTCGGTCATTAATCGTTTTGCGAGCTCTTTTTCTGTTTGTTGCGTCATCCATCCTAATGCATAACCCATGAAGTAACGTTGCATTGGCGTATAACCACCGATCTTTTCTCCCTTTTTATATTGCTCGGTTAATTTGAACGCATCAATTCCTAAAAGTACGCCTCCATAATCCGCGATGTTTTCTCCTAAAGAAGCTTGTCCGTTGATATGTTTTCCCGGAAGCGGCTCAAACTCGTTGAACTGGCGCACCATCATAAAAGAGCGCGCTTCGAATTTTGCAGAGTCTTCCGATGTCCACCAGCTTACTAAATTTCCTGCAGCATCGTAATTTCTTCCTTCATCATCAAATCCGTGTGTGATCTCGTGACCGATTGTTGAAGCTGCGGCGTAACCATAAACTACCGCATCATCGATCAGTGAATCAGGAAAACCGGGAATGGTGAAAATTGCAGCAGGTAAAACAATCTCATTATTTGAAGGATTGTAATACGCATTATATGTTTGCGGCGTCATATCCCATTCGGTGCGGTCAACAGGCTTTCCGTATTTCGAAACCATATCATCGAAATGCCAGCGTGAAGAATTCATCATGTTTTTACAATAAGAATTTCTGCCGATTTCAAGCTTTGAATAATCTTTCCATTTGTCAGGGTAACCCACTTTCTTCGACATTTTCGACAATTTATCAAGCGCTTTCTCTTTTGTCGGCTCACTCATCCAATCCAGTTTTTTAATGCGTGCAGCATAAGCGGTACGAATATCTTCCACCATTTTATTGTAACGCTCTTTTGTTTTTTCAGGAAAATATTCATTCACAAATAATTTTCCGAGCACCATTCCCATTGCTCTTTCTTCCGAATCCAAAACACGTTTCCATCTCGGGCGTTGTGCTTTTGCACCCGAAAGTTTTTTGGAGAAGAAATCAAAATCTTCATTGTCAATTTCTGAAGAAAGATAAGATGCATACGCGCTTACCAAATGAAAATGCATGTAATCTTTCAGCGTATTGATATCCGTTGCTTTTAATAATTTTTCGAGGTTGGCTAAAAATTCCGGTTGACCAACAATTACAGAATCAATTTTTGTAACGCCATGTGTCTTTGCCAATTCGCGCCAGTTGATAGAAGGTGTAAGCACGCTTGTTGCAGCGTCAATCGACATCTTATTGTAATTCAAATATGGATTCCGCTGATCTTCGAGCGTACGTGATTTTGAAGCAAGCCCTGTTTCAAAAGCAATGATTGCATCAGCGCGTTTTTCATAATCTACTGTAGTGGATTTTACTTCACCATCAATGATCGAAAGCATTTCAACAAGATGGTTCCTGTATTCCCGGCGAATGCTCATCGTAGAAGAATCTGCATTGAAATAATAATCGCGATCAGGTAATCCTAATCCGCCCTGCCAGATCTGCATCGCCATCACCGAGCTGTTTTTCGGATCCTGCCCGATATACATTCCGCCATAGAAAAATCCGCATTGAAGCGGCTCCATCACAATCATCGTTTGCACAATGTCTTTCACATCTTTGCAATCGCTGATCATTTTTAATTCTTTATTCAAAGGATCAAGACCCAATTTATCCGCATTCGCAGAATCCATTCCTGTCGCCCAGAAATCGCCGATCTTTTGCGTGTCGGTTCCTTTTGCCGCGTTTGCCTGCGCCGCTTCTTCATTGATCTTGCGCAGATTTTTATAAACCTCTTCGTTTACCATCTTGCCGATTCCCCAATTCGTTTCAGAACCCGGGATCGGATTATTCTTGAACCATTGTCCGTTTACAAACTGAAAAAAATCGTCTTTCGGATTTGCAGTTGTGTCAATATTATCAGCAAAAACATCTTTGCCTGCATTGACAGGTGTTGAAGGTTCGCCGCAGAAAGAAAATAAAGTCGCAGCTGCGAGAAAGAGAAAACTGAATTTCATGGATTTCATAGAGGAAGGTTAGGTTACGCAAGATAAAACGATTTCCGTACGGAAGAACTTTTTATATCCGGCTACTTTACCATTAAAAATCAGAATTTTCCATTGGTGGAAAAAGGGTACAAGGAAAAGTAGTCAGTTGTCAGTAATCAGTCTCCTCTTGCGGAAAACTGACACTAACTACTGACTACCGCCTACTGACAACAGACAACTTTTTTACTTCCCGCCACCATCTACGGGCACAGGGGTTACTGCCGGAGTTGGTGTTGGCACAAGGGTGGGAGTTGGAGTTGGCGCAGGAGTTGGTGTTGGTGCAGGAGTTTGTTGGTTCGGATCGGCTGCGGGAGCGGGAGTTTGTGGAGTTTCTGTTGAAGGAACCGGGGTTTCCTTTTCGATGATGGTTCCGTCTTTTTCAATCAGCTTTCCGGACTTTTCGAGCGCTGCATTTTTTTCTGCTAATTCTTTTTCAATCCTGGCATCATACATCGCAACTTTTGTATTGTAGCCGGTTTCAAACGTTTTGGTTGTGATAATAATAACACCGCCCGACATATCGCCGAATGCTGCGGGAATGCCACCGGAAAGAATTGAAACTCCTTCAATTGATCCGCCGGGAACGCCATAGCTGCCATATACTTTTTCGCCGTCGATATACATAGTGGAAGCGCCTTCACGTGAACCGCGCATTACCAGTTGGCCGCTTTTTCCAATGCTCAGCTGTGAATTTCCACCTTCGATAAGACTAAGCAAATTTGATCTTCCTGCTGCACTGTGCTTCAATTGCTCGGAATCAATATTCTGCACGGTTGTAAATGTCTTTGACATTCCTTTTTCAGCTACAACTGTAAAAATTGTATCGCCTTCAAAAACCAATACCTGCATTGGATAATCGGCATATGCAGTTTGCCCTGCGCTTACTGTGATCCCGGTTTTTACATATCTTTTGTAGCCGGTCATTTTTGCTTCAACTGAATATAGTCCCGGGTTCAAAGCGCGGAATGTGCAAACGCCATCAAGATCGGTTGCTGCTCCAAGCGGGGTGGAAGAAGAAACAATGGTAACAATTGCACCAACCATTGGTTGACTTAGCTCATCATACACTGTAATTTTTAAATCACCTGTTGTGAGATCCTGTGCTTTTAAACTGCATGGAGCGAGAAAAATTACGCTGAGCAGGAGATAGTGGAAAATGGTTTTCATTGTATTGGTTTTTATGGGTTAGATGCTGGTTCTGAGTTCTGCATATAGAACGCAGGAGCATTTCATATTCCACATAAAACAGAGGAAATATCCACATGGAGTGATATGTGGTTGAGTATGGGAGATAACTGGAAGGAAAAAAGGGAACGCACAATGCCAAACTAACAATGGACAATTAACAAGGAAAAATCAAAGAGCAAATTACAATTATTGTAGTGGCGCGACGCCTCGCGCCTTTTTTTTGCATGAGCGATAGCAGTGAAAAGCCCGGACTGTGAAGTGAGCTTGCCTCTGCTTCACGGGAGGACTTGCAACGTATAGCGCGCTTGTGAAGGAACGCCCTTCGCGTTTCCTTCACAACATGCCATAATTGATATTAGCACATTAACCGATTAGCACATCAGCACATTAATCACCCTGCATTTTCTCCCACAAAAGGATTTGTCTTCTTCTCCACTCCAATTTTCGTAGCACCACCATGACCTGAATAAACAGTAACATCGTCGGGCAGTACAAATAATTTCTGGCGGATGCTTTTTAATAACGTTTCGTAATCGCCGCCGGGTAAATCGCTGCGACCGATGCTTCCCTGGAAAAGCACATCGCCGCCGATGACAAACTTCTCTTTTGCATTATAAAAACAAACGCTTCCGGGTGAATGTCCGGGCGTAAGAAAAACTTCCAGCGTTGTACTTCCGAATGTTACCGGAATTCCTTCTTTTAAAGAACAAACCGCTTCGGGCTGCTGCTTTTTCATTGGAAATCCATACATCTCACAAACCCGCGGATACGATTCAAGCACGACCAGATCGAGCGGATGAATTTCGAGCTGTAAATTCCAGGTTTCTGAAACAAATGGATTGCCGAAAACATGATCGATATGGCAATGCGTATTGAGCAGCTTTACAGGCTTAAGCTTATTTTGTTCGATATAAGATTTCAATTCCTCCTCCTCTTCCTCATTATGGCAACCGGGATCGATAATGACACATTCGCCGGTTTCGTCGGACAGCACATACGAATTTTCGTAAAAAGGGTTGAAAGGGAAGGTTTTTATGGTAATCATATTTGTAAAGATAAGCATGGCGGTAGAAGATGTACGAATTACGGTTTATCCAACGAAGCTTTTTTGCGCAGTTGGATGTACGATTTGTCGCCAGAGATGAAGTTTTGCAGAATATTCATTTTTTAACAGATTTCACAATAAATCACACATTAAATCGTAATTCGTAATTCGTACATCGTAATTCCTTTTTTCCTTAACTTTATAGTTCACCGGAACTGCAAGTACATCCTCCTCATAACTTGCTTTACCTGATGGAGGATTTTTATGATTAAAAAATTTAGAAAAGTATTTTCGACTATAGCGGTGAAGCGAACTTTTATTTTGCTCGCCGCTTTCCTGTTTCCGTATTTTTCATTCGGACAATTCTATAACGGTTCGCAAACTGACTTTGGACAGAACCGTGTGCAATACCAGGATTTCAAATGGAACTTTTATAAATTTCCGAAATATGAAGTGTATTACAACACGGGCGGAAAAGAGCTTGCTATTTATGTAGCGCGTGCTGCCAAACGTCATATTGCCGAGATCGAAAAGTTTTTTGATTATACTGTTGACGATCGCATACAGTTTATCGTTTATAATAAGCAGGAAGATTTTAAGCAGAGTAACGTAGGCTTAAATACGGATGATGGCACGAATGTGGGCGGCGTTACACGAATTGTTGGTAGAAAAGTTTTTCTCTACTACGAAAACGATCACATAACATTAGAGGAACAGATACGCGCCGGGATTGCTGAAGTGCTCATTAATCAAATGATGTACGGTGGCAATATGCGCGATATGGTAAAAAATTCGACGCTTTTGAATTTGCCTGAATGGTATACAAAAGGGTTGATCTCTTATGTTGCGAAAGGCTGGAACAGTGAAACAGATAATCGCGTGCGTGATGGAATTAATTCGGGACGCTACCGAAAATTCAATCACCTCACCGGCGAAGATGCTTTGTATGCAGGACAATCGATCTGGTATTACATCGGTGAAAAATATAGTCCGGCTGTAATTCCGAATATTCTTTACATGACAAAAGTGAGCAGGAATGTGGAGAGCTCATTTTTATTTGTGCTCGGTGTGAATATGCGTGTGCTTACGATGGAATGGATGAATTATTACCAGCAACGTTATTCATTCAACGATACAACACGCACATTGCCTTCATCAGCTCCATTCATTGGCAAACCAAAATCTACAAAAGTTTACAGCGATGCGAAAATTTCTCCGGATGGTCGTTACATGACATTTGTTTCCAATGAAATGGGGCAGATTAAATTATACCTCGAGAATTTGCAGACGGGAAAAACAAAACGCATCTGGAAAAAAGGACAGAAGCTCGATCGCGTAAATGATTATTCGTATCCGTTGATTGCGTGGCACCCGAGTGGAAAAATACTTTCTTATATCTACGAAAAAGAAGGTGATACTTTTTTAGTGATCTATGATGTAGAAGACGGAACAAAAGTGGTGCGGCCCGTTTACAATTTTATCAAGATTCTCGACTACGCGTATTCGCCCGATGGAAAATCATTTGTAATGTCGGCGGTGCAAAATGGGAAAACAGACATTTACATTTACAATATCGGAGGCGGTTCAGCCATCCCGATCACCAATGATATTTTTGATGATCTGCATCCGCGTTTTGTGGACAACGGGCGTAGCATCATCTTCAGCTCCAACCGCACAAACGATACGCTCAATGTAAAAGTGAACCCGGATACGAAGCTCGTTACTTCTTTTGATCTGTTCACTTACAATATGCAAACGCGCTCGCCGGTTTTACGCCGCATCACTTCTACACCGGGCGTAAATGAGCTGCATGCACAACCATGGGATTCCACGCACTTCAGCTTTCTCTCTGATCAGAACGGAATTTATAATCGTTATGTTGGTTATTTCGACAGCACGATTGCTTATATCGATACTGCCGCACATTACCGTTACCTCGCCAGAAGCATTCCGATCACGAATTACCAGTATGGAATTATTGAGCAGGATATTTCTCCTGGTGCAAATAAGCTGACAGAAGTAATTTATCACAAGGGAAAATATTGGATCTATACACAAGAGCTGAAAGATTTTGCAGCGCTTACTCCAACGAAGCTGAAGAATACCGCGCACCGCGATCGTATGATGGAGCTTGCAGCGGTAGAAGCAGAAATTGAGCAGGAAGAAAAAGCTAAAAAAGAAGCACCTCAGCCAAAGGGAAAACCAATGGAAACGGTGAAAGTTTATGAGTCGCCGTCTGAGCGCGACAAAAACAAAAAGGACAGCGCAAAAGTTGACATCAATAACTACCAGTTTGAAGGCGGACAAAAACCAACAACTGTTCCGTCTCCGCCTGTTGCGAAAACAGGAAATGACACACTTGGTGGCGACACTATTGTAAAAGCACCGGTGGATGAATTCATTTTACCGATTGCACGGAATTATAAAATTCAATTCAGCACCGAGTATGTCGTAAGTCAGCTGGACAATAGTTTTCTTAATGCAGGTTACCAGCGATTCACGGGAGGATCTTCTCCTGTTTATCTCAATCCCGGATTTACAGGATTGTTGAAGATTGGCATGACGGATCTGCTGGAAGATCATAAAATTGTAGGCGGCGTTCGTTTGTCGAGCGATTTGAAAAGCAATGAATATGTTTTGTATTACGAAGACCGCACACGTCGCTGGGACAAAACAATGATGCTTCACCGCCAGGCTTTCCTTAATGTAAGCGGGTTCGGAACACGAAGCAAAGTATATACACACGAAGCACGTGGTGGTTTAAAATATCCGTTCAATGAAGTTTTGAGCGCGCGCGGATTTTTAGGTTACAGGAATGACCAGCGCATTTTCCTTGCAACGGATTACGCTAATCTTTTGGCAAAAAATACGTACACCAATTCTGCGAATGCAAAAATTGAGCTCGTGTTTGACAATACAATTAAACGCGGACTTAATTTATACAATGGCGTTCGTTTTAAAGTATTCGCGGAAACATTCCAGGGAATTGACAGTTTGATCACTGCAAAAGTTGCCGGCAATCACCGTTTGAAAAATGATTTGTACGCAGTTGGTTTTGACTTCCGTCATTACATGCGTATACACAGGGAAATTATCTGGTGTAACCGTATTTCTGCCGCCACTTCATTCGGTCGCGAGAAGCTAGTGTATTACATGGGCGGCGTCGACAATTGGCTGACACCGAAATTTGATAACAGCGTCAATGTTTCTAATACACAGAATTACGCTTATCAAACTCTTGTAACACCAATGCGTGGCTTCTGGCAAAACGGAAGAAACGGAAATTCGTTTGCGGTGATCAACAGTGAAGTGCGCATCCCGCTTTTCCGCTATCTTTTCAATCGTCCGTTGCGTTCTGATTTTATCAATAATTTCCAGGTCATCGGTTTCGGAGATGTCGGAACTGCATGGACAGGAAAAAGTCCGTATGATCCGCAAAATTCATTGAACACAACAATCATCGGCGCACCGGGAAATCCGATCAAGGTTATTCTTAAAAATCATACTGAGCCTATTATCGGCGGTTATGGTTTTGGTTTGCGCACACGTCTCTGGGGATATTTTGTTCGTGTAGATTGGGCCTGGGGTGTTGAAGACAGAATTATTCTTCCAAGAGTCACTTACCTTTCTTTTAGCCTGGATTTCTAAATTTTTTATGGCGGAATTCAGCGTTTTAAAAACGGAAGTACAGGAAGCAGCACGTGAATTGCTTCCGCGTGTGATTACCATTCGCCGTCACCTGCATGCGCACCCTGAACTTTCTTTTAAGGAATTCAATACTGCTGCTTTTGTTGCTGATGAATTAGAAGCATTAGGAATTCCTTTTCAAAAAATGACTGACACAGGAATCGTCGCGCTCATTGAGGGAAAAAATCCGTCTTCAAAAATAGTAGCACTGCGCGGAGATCTTGACGCTTTGCCGATAGCTGAAAAAAATGATGTTCCGTATAAATCGATCAACGAAGGAGTCATGCATGCATGTGGACATGATGTGCATACGTCTTCGCTGCTTGGTGTTGCACATATTTTAAAAAAGCTCAGCGATAGTTTTGAAGGAACGGTAAAATTAATTTTTCAGCCGGGCGAAGAAAAAGCTCCCGGTGGTGCATCACTGATGATTGCGGCAGGTGTTCTGGAAAATCCAACACCATCTTCCATTTTCGCGCAGCATGTTTTTCCTAATTTGCCTGCAGGAAAAGTCGGATTCAGAAGCGGGATGTACATGGCTTCGACAGATGAATTGTACATGACGGTGATCGGCAAAGGCGGACATGCAGCAATGCCGGCGGATTATGTCAATCCGGTTTTAATTGCATCAACTATTATCGCCGCGTTGCACCAGTTTTTGATGGATGAAAAAACAATGTTGCGATCGGCGGCAGAACATCCTACTGTTTTAGCATTCGGAAAGATCGTGGGTATGGGCGCAACAAATGTGATTCCTGATCATGTTTTGGTAGAAGGAACATTCCGCACGATGAATGAAGAGTGGAGAGCAAAAGCGCATGAATTTTTAAAGAAGACTGCCATTGCTGTTGCGCGCGACATGGGTGGCGACTGTGAATTCAGGGTGGAAAATGGTTACCCGTTTTTGGTGAATGATCCGACAGTAACAGAACGTGCACGTGCAGCTGCGGAAGATTATCTCGGAAAAGAAAATGTGGTGGAGCTTGAAAAAAGAATGACCGCAGAAGATTTTGCATTTTTCTCCCAACGCATGCCTGCGTGTTTTTATCGTTTGGGAACTTCATCGCCTGATGGAAAATTTACAGCAGGAGTTCATACGCCTGTTTTTGATATTGATGAAAAAGCATTGGAAACAGGAATGGGATTGATGGCGTGGCTGGCGATTGATGCGTTGCGGGGATAATAAAAATGGCGCTCCCCGATCATGTAATTTCTTTTCTCAAAAAAAATCCGGTTACACTTGTAGATGCCGGCGCTCGAAATGGCGTTGTCAACTTTCAGCATCTTTCAAAATGGCTAAGCGTTCATGCGTTTGAACCCGATGCAGAAGAAGCGAATGTGCTGAAGAATATTAAAACACCTTTCGCTTCTTATATCGTTCATGCATTCGCGCTTTCTTCTGTTGGCGGAAAAAGAAATTTTCATCTTACACGCAACCGCAGCTTCAGCTCGTTTCTCTCTTTTGACCGGGAAGAATTCAGGAAACATTTCGGCAGGATGGCGCAGTCTGATCAATGGATTGCAGGATTTGAAACGGAGTGTACATTAGAAATAGATTGTGTTACGCTGGATGCAATGTTTAATGATAATACCATTGACTATTTAAAGCTGGATACACAAGGAACGGAGCTCGAAATTTTGAACGGCGCTGCTGAATTAATTAAAAACAAACGCATCGGCATTATTGAAGTGGAAGTGAACATGCAGCCCGTCTATGCATTTCAACCAACATTTTCAACGATCGATCAGTTTCTTCGCAATGCAGGATTTTTATTGGTGGATTATAAAATCAATCAACATGCTTTTTCGCCGGTCGAAACCAATAATAGCTTGGTTGAAAATCCGCGTGCTACAAGTGGCGGTGATGCGATTTACGTTTACAATATGAATTTGCTTCCTGAAAACGAACAAAGGGAACGCGCATTAAAAGCAGCATTATTGTTAGCGCACAAAGGTTATCTCAGCATTTCGCATTACCTGCTAACCACGTTTACGAAAATTAATGCGAATGAAATTGACATTATTTTTTCGACACTGAACAGGAAGTCTGGAACTGAACTGCGGAAAAATATTGCACGAAATTGGCTTCCTCCTGCAATTATCAGCTGGCTTAAAAAAAGTTAGCGGATTTCCATTCTGCGGATCGTGTAAAATCCAACACCGCGATTTTTATCTGATAAATACAAAAGCGTTTTTCCGTTAATCAATAAAGCATTTGAAATTCGTTCATCGGGGAAATAATATTCTTTCCCTTTACAAAGAATGTGATGTGCATCCATGCTTAAAACCCCTTCACAATATTGCATTTTCTCAGGGAAAATAAATTCGCCGTTTTGCATTCCATTTATATCCCTGTACGAATACTGAATTTTATTTTCATTTACATTTTCAAAAAAGTCAGTAATTAAAAGTGACGGTTCTACATTGAGCAAATAGCTGCTTCCATTGTCTTGCATTTTGTCATTCACTAATGAGAAAAATGGGATTATTAATGCAATTAGCGCCAGCTTATTCCAGCGCGGACGAAAAGCATAAATCATTCCGGCAAAAAGCAGTATAGTCAATAGCAATCGCAGGAAAGAAAACGGGAAAACAAATTTCATGATCCACAAAACCGGGATGTTGCCGACCAGCGCAATTAAAAACAACAACATAAGCTTTGTATTACGACTTACTATTGCATGATTGATTATTGCAATTGCAGGAAAGATCAGTAGCAATAATCCGTACGTGCTTCCGTACCCGCTGATCAATATTCCGGCTGTTAACCAAATGGAAAAGCGCAGGAAAGAAGGCTGTTTTTTATCAAACGAAAAAAGAAAAGCGATGACCAAAATAATTCCGGACCAGGTTATATTTCCATATTGAAATAGCGTTGTTGAATTGAATGGCGCACCCGGATTGTGCAATTGATCAGGAACAAAAAGCTTTTTTAATAAAACTTGAACACTTTGGTAATTTGTCGCATACGTATTGGTGATCTCACCTTTTGCAAGTCGCGGCAGAATTTCAGTTCCGTAATACTTCCATATTTCCCAATCAACAAAAGGCAGACTTGCAGCAAACAACAGCAAAACCGCACCAACTGTCGCACCGAACATTTTCCAGTCTTTCTCCACGAGAAACCACAGCAATACAATGGCTGGAAAAATTTTCAAATGAATTGCAAATGCAAACAGAAATGCAGCGAGCATCCATTTTTTATTTTCACGTGCCAGCCATCCACCGGCAAGAAGCGCTACCAATAAAAAATAGGATTGTCCCAGGTCGACATTGCTTCGGAACGGAAGAAAAAACAACAAAGGCAAAAGCAATGACCACAGCAAATCGATTTGCAATTTTTTGAAAAGATACTTGATCGAAAAGACGCAGATCAAATAAGTGAAGCAGATAAACACCAGCTTCGCGATCCCGGCTTTTAAAAATGTAAATGGGAAATAGATCGCTAAACTCAGCGGTGGAACCTGCGTATAGCTGAGAAATGTTTTTTCACCCTGCCACGAATCAACATACTGATTAAACATTCCCGGATCATAAATCAGTGTTTTGTATCCCGCAAGATTTGCATGCGCGCCGTAATAATAATTTCCCCAATCACCGATTGCAGCATGCCGTCCCAAAACCAACAACGTCACCCAAAAAAGCAGGTGAATTGTGTAAATAAAAACGGGGTGATTGAATTTCATTGGAATAAAAGTAGCGGAATTAGCCCTTTGATGCTTTCTTCGCTGGCTTAGCCGCAGGCTTTTTCTTTGGAACCTTATAACCAATTTTTACCCGTATTCCCGGGTTATCCTTTTTCTCTAATAATTCATCCAGGTATTGAAAAACAACTTCCATGTTTTTATCCTGGTTATCCAGCTTTCGTTTGATCTTCTCCACTTCTATTCGCAATTCTGAATGGTTTGCGAGCATCTCCCGTAACTTTACAAAAACATCAATGATCTTTATACTAACATTAATTGCTTGTCTGCTTTTCAAAACATTAGAGAGCTGCAGAACACCGTGCTCGGTAAATGCGTAAGGCAAGTATTTGGAATGTTCCCCATGTCTTAAGATCGCATTTTGCGACCTTAAGATTTCATTCTCCTGGATGGTAAGTTCAAACATATAATGTTCGGGAAAACGCTCCATGTTCCTTTTTACTTGTTCTTTAAGGCGTCTTGTTTCAACGCCGTATAATTCTGCCAGATCTCTGTCAATCATTACCTTTTGGCCGCGAATCAAATAAATTTTATTCATAATTACTTCAATAGGAAGTATTTCTGCAGGGGGGTGTTGCTCATAATGCAAAGAGTGTTACATTTTATTAATAAATTGATACCAAAGATTCACTTTTTCTTACAATGACTGACAAAGTATACGAGCTTGTTTATTCAAATTTCCATTAAAACCACACGCTCTTTGTACCTTTATGCCTGCTAATGGCTTATACAGGAAACATCATCCCCGCAACACTCGATTACGATCAGCAAAAATTGCTTGACGAAGGAAAAATTCTGCCGCTGATGGAAGAATTTTATACGATACAGGGAGAAGGTTTTCATACCGGCAAACCTGCGTATTTTATTCGTGTTGGTGGTTGTGATGTTGGTTGTCACTGGTGCGACGTGAAAGAAAGCTGGGACGCAAATACGCACCCGCTGACTTCTGCGGATCTGATCGTTGAGCACGCGTTGCAATATCCTGCAAGGGCTGTTGTGGTGACCGGCGGCGAACCGTCTGCGTTTAATTTGGATTATTTAACGAAAGAATTAAA
Source organism: Bacteroidota bacterium (assembly GCA_031412295.1). Classification (GTDB taxonomy): domain Bacteria; phylum Bacteroidota; class Bacteroidia; order Palsa-965; family Palsa-965. Next base: position 456,104 of record JANOCU010000005.1, on the reverse strand, counting down.
ACGGCATGAAATACTAACCTTCATCGAAACGTCAGGAGCGTATACACTTACAGGCGAATGGGATTGGGTTTGTCTTTCGCCGAAAAAAAATTCACCTCCGAAGCCTGAAAATTTCAAAAGGGCACATGAATTGAAGGTGATTGTATACAATAAAGATGATTTCAAGTGGGCGGAAGAAAATGCTGCAATGCTTGAAAAAAATACGCTGCTTTATTTGCAACCCGAATGGAGCCGCGCAACTGAAATGACACCATTGATCATTGATTATGTAATGAAAAATCCGAAATGGAATATTTCATTGCAAACGCATAAATTCATGAATATACCGTAAGAGGTGATTGGTTGTTGGTGATTGGTGATTGGGAAAACAGTCACATCATTAACTAAATCCGGTTACCGATTACTAATCACCAATCACCTTTTCCCATGAACAAACTCATTCTCCTGCTTTCGATCATCTGCTTTTCTATTACATGCAAGGCGCAGCCTACCGGCGCCATTTCTACCAAATCGAAAAAAGCAGAGAAGGCTTATTTTATGGCGATGGATTATGCGGAGATCTATGATATGCCGAATGCATACAAGCAGCTTGAGATCGCGAAAAAAGAAGATCCGGGTTTTGTGGAAGCGTATACGCTTGAAGCGAATTTGCTGATGTCGGAACGTAAATGGGCGCAGGCAATAGACCAGTTTAAAAAAGCATTCGCTATCAATCCGACTTTTTTTCCGAGCAGCTATTACGATTGTGCGATGGCTGAAATAAGCCTGGGAAGATATGCTGATGCGAAAAAAGATTTCCAAACGTATCTCGATACACATCGCCCGAATGCTTCACCGAATACAATTGCATCCGCGCAGCAGGGTCTTGCAAATTGCAACTTCGCCATAAACGCGCTCGCACACCCGATACCGTTCAACCCGATCAATATGGGTGAAGCAATGAATACTGCAGGCTGCGAATATTTTCCGAATGTTACTGCAGATGACGGAACGTTTTTATTTACGCGAAACGTACAAACAAGAAATGTGAATACAGGAATAATGGTTGAGGGCCAGGAAGATTTTTACATCAGCTATAAAGACGAAAGCGGAAATTGGAGCGTCGCACAAAACTTAGGAATGCCAATCAATACGCCCAATGATAATGAAGGTGCGCCAAGCTTATCAGCTGACGGACGATTTTTATTTTTTGCTGCATGTGCGGGTTATGATGGGTATGGAAATGGAAAAGTTGGTTTCGGCTCGTGTGATATTTTCTTTTCACAGAAAGTAAATGGTGTGTGGTCTAAACCACAAAATGTTGGCGCGCCTGTAAATACTGTTTCGTGGGATTCGCAGCCTTCGTTTTCTTCCGATGGTAAAACACTTTATTTTGTTTCTCATCGCAAGGGCGGATTCGGTTCTGCAGATATCTGGATGGCTGTTTTGGGTAATGACGGAAAATGGGGACCTGCAATTAATTTAGGTGCCGGAGTAAACACACCGGGTAACGAAGAAGCGGTTTATATTCATCCCGATAATCAAACGCTTTATTATGCTTCTGACGGATTAACAGGAATGGGCGGACTTGATATTTATGTTTGTCGCCGCGATACTGTTACCGGAAAATGGGGCACGCCTGTTAATATGGGTTACCCGATCAATACAGAAGGTGATGAAAGCGGAATGATCGTGAATGGCGCAGGGAAAGTTGCTTATTTTTCTTCAGACAGAAAAGGATCTACAGGATGCCAGGATATTTATATGTTCAACCTTCCGAAAGAATTTCAGCCGGTTCCTGTGACGTTCATGAAAGGCAAAACGTTCAATAAAAAAACATTGCAGCCGGTTGGCAATGCATCTTTTGAATTGATCAATCTTTCAACAGGAAAAACAGTCGTCACATCTTTCTCTGATGCAGTAACGGGCGAATTTTTAGTCTGTCTTCCTGTCAATGAAAATTATGCATTGAATGTGAATGCTGCGGGTTATAATTTTTATTCCGAAACATTTCAATTGAAAAAAGTGGCCGATGCAAGCAAACCTTTCCGGATGGATGTTCCTTTGCAACCGATTGGTGTGGATACGGTACCGAATGAATTAAAGAATGTCTTTTTTGAAACGGGTAAATATGATCTTAAGCCCGAATCAAAAGCTGAGCTGGATAAAATGTCGGGCTGGCTCAAGGCAAATCCAAAAATTAAAATTGAGCTTGCGGGTCATACGGATAATGTCGGTGACAAAAAATCGAACCTGCTGCTTTCTTCTAACCGTGCGAAAGCGGTGTACGATTATCTCGTCTCTACCGGAATTGATGCGACAAGAATGACGTATAAAGGTTATGGTGATACAAAACCAAAAGTTCCGAATGATACACCTGAACACCGGCAGATGAATCGACGGACGGAATGGACGACCACCAGCGTTAAATAGGGACACTCCTGCCTGCCGCCGTATAAGCACGCGCGACTGCAGGCTGGGATTACGCAGATATTTTTTGAGCAGAACGCGTCACTAAATCGGGAAATAAAAATGTCAGGATTTCATTTCATCTCAGCATTTTTATCTTACCGCAGAAATGCAGCGAGCAAACATGGCGTGCACTCTCCGTTTGTATTTGATCTCGTCACAAAAACATTTCCACGAAACCGGAATGAAGATATTTCTGACAACATCGCTGAAGAATGGCGAACAGAATGCCGTGTCAATAATTCTATCATCCATGTTACTGATCTCGGAACAGGAAATTCAGGTCCGCGAAAAATTGCTGACATCGCAGCGAAAGCAGCTAAAATGCCGAAGGAAGGTTTCCTGCTGCATCGTATTGTAAAACGTTTTCAGCCGAAAAAAATGCTGGAACTCGGAACTTCACTTGGCATTACAACCTTGCACGAAGCTTCAGCCACGAAATTTGAAAAGTTTATCACGCTCGAAGGTTGTCCGCAAATTGCCAGAATTGCAAAATCTGCTTTTCAGAAATATAATTTTCCTGTAGAAATTCGCACAGGTAATTTTACAGATACATTACCTGCCGCATTAAAAGACCTCGGAAAATTAGATTACGTTTTTTTCGATGGCAATCACCGCGAAAAACCAACGCTGGAATATTTTGAAACATGTCTTCCATTTATTCACAACAACACACTTTTCGTCTTCGACGATATTCACTGGTCGGAAGAAATGGAAAGTGCCTGGGAAAAAATTAAACAGCATTCGCAGGTACGTTTAACGCTTGATCTTTTTCACTTCGGCCTGGTTTTTTTCCGGGCCGAGCAAAAAGAGAAAGAGCATTTTGTGCTGAAATTTTGAGCCGCTGATTTCGCAGATTCACGCAGATTATTTACACACACTATTTCCGCCGATCAAGTCAAATTTTTTGAATCCAATCTGCGTAATCTGTGTAATCCCTGCCTTCCGGCGCGCAAAGCACTTGCAGGAGCAGGCAGGTGTGGCTACCTTTACTTCTAATGGCAAATGAAATAATCTCTCTCAGCAACATTTCCCGCGTGTACAACCTGGGAAGCGAAACGATTTATGCGCTTCGCGATATTTCATTGAAGATCTTCAAAAATGAATATGTTGCGTTGATGGGTCCTTCAGGATCCGGAAAATCTACGCTGATGAATATTCTCGGTTGTTTGGATACACCATCGGGCGGAGAATATGTGCTTAACGGACTTTCTGTTGCGCGCATGAGCGATAATGAATTGGCTGAAGTGCGAAACAAAGAAATCGGTTTTGTATTTCAGACTTTCAATTTGCTTCCGCGTCAGTCAGCATTGGAAAATGTAATGTTGCCATTGGTGTATGCTGGCATTTCAAAAGTTGAACGCCAGCAAAAAGCGGAACATGCGCTGGAGCAGGTTGGATTAAAAGACAGGATGCTTCATCGCCCGAATGAACTTTCCGGCGGACAACGTCAGCGTGTTGCGGTTGCACGTGCGCTGGTGAATGATCCTGCAATAATTCTCGCCGATGAGCCAACGGGAAATTTAGATTCGAAAACATCTGTGGAGATCATGGGATTATTCGAAACGATCCACAAGCAAGGCAACACCATCATTGTAGTAACGCACGAAGAAGATATCGCGAAATACGCGCATAGAATTGTGAGAGTAAAAGATGGATTGGTGGAGAATGATTTTATGAATACCGACATCAGGGAGGTGAATATTCCTTTGAGTACGGAGCATTAAAGCGGGGGAACGAATTACGAATCAAACGAATGTACGAATAGAAAATGCCTTGCTTAAATTCATTTTCGTAGTTGTATTTTTTACTTTTCAGATTTGTAAAATTCCTCTTTGATTTTTGTTCATTTGTTTTTCCCTGAAACATCTTTCGTAATTTCGTTTGATTCGTATTTCGTTCCCCTATTCGTAAATTCGTTTGATTCGTAATTCGTTCCCTCTATGAAAATTTACACCAAAACCGGCGACAAAGGACAAACTTCTCTCATAGGAGGAACGCGTGTGCCGAAACATAATATCCGAATTGAAGCGTATGGAACGGTGGACGAATTAAATTCGTGGATCGGACTTTTGCGTGATACGATTTCGGAAGAGCATGTGAAAACGATTTTGATAGAAGTGCAGGATCGTTTATTTACGATCGGCTCCTTGCTTGCTGCTGATCCGGAGAAATCGAAAATGAAATTGCCGGAATTAAAAGAGACGGATGTAACACTGCTTGAAAAAGAAATTGATGCAATGGATCTTGTGCTGCCGCAGATGAAAAGTTTTGTGCTGCCGGGTGGAAATGAAATTGTTTCGCATTGTCATATTGCAAGATGTATTTGCCGCCGCGCAGAAAGATGCGTGATCCATCTCACAGAAACTTCGCCGGTGGACGAAACCGTGATCCATTACCTGAACCGCCTTTCGGATTATTTATTTACGCTTTCAAGAAAACTTTCGATGGACCTCGGTGCGAAAGAAATTCCGTGGGAGCCAAGGATGTAGGAAATGTGCTAATGGGTTAATTTGCTAATAAAGTAACAAGCACAAATTCAATCCATTAGCAAATTAACCCATTAGCAGATTAGCAAATTGTTATGTTCGGATAGCATCTTTTCAGACCTTCCACCCTATGCCAAACCTTAGTTTTGTTAATATTTTGTCAATTGGCTGACAATCAAAGAAATAATCATTAGTAAAAATTATCAGCAGATGGTCGAACGGGTGCAGATATTTATACTTTTGCAGAAATTACAGTACCCGGAAAATTTGGGGCAATTCTTGCAAGAAACCTCCGAATTCCACGTTTTTAATAACATCAAATAAACTTTAGTGCTATGTATTGGACCCTAGAACTTGCATCATATCTTGAAGACGCTCCCTGGCCTGCAACGAAAGAAGAGCTGATTGATTACGGCATTCGTTCAGGCGCTCCGATGGAGGTGATTGAAAACCTCCAGGAAATTGAGGATGAAGGCGAATCGTATGAAACAATTGAAGAAATCTGGCCGGATTACCCGACCAAGGAAGACTTCTTCTTTAATGAGGATGAGTATTAATTCTCGTTCGACAATACCATTCTTATCAAGGCCGTAACTCAGGGGAACTTAAATGGTTCCCTTGTGTATTTCAGACTGGCGCGTAAAGCGCTATAGATTAAAACAGCCTTAATTTAGGCAGGTCATAAGATGAGGCAATATTTGCTGGATAAAAGGTGCATCACTAATTATCCTAAACTATTTTTTGATTAATTTCGTATAGCGATTATGAATATTGCAAAAACAATGAAAGTAGCATCAAAAATGTCTTTATCAGATGGACATTCTCGCATTAATATTAATGCAGTGGAGGCTATTGGAGAAAAATTTGCAACAATTAATAAGTATATACAAGCGGGAGAAGAAATTCCGGCTGAATTAACCAAAAATTTTGTCACTGTCCCCCTATCTGACGACCCGTATTCAGCAATCCCATAGCTATCGTTTTACAACAGACTCTGGCCAGGTTTATGAAGTTTATTTTGACTTCAGTAAAAACATGTTTCCAGATGAAGAACTTGATAAACATGCTGTATACATGGGATTTCTTTCTGATACACCCCAAGAAAAATTTAATCGCAAACATGACCCAAAAGTTGGTGAAACTGTCATTTGGTTAGTAGCCAACATTTTCAAAGAATTCCCATGGTCAATTATATCTTATGTTTGCTCCCCAGCAGATGAACAGGCAAGAAATCGGTCTGTTGCATTTTCCAAATGGTTTAATAAAAGTCCTTTAATTGAAAAAATCAATTATCACAGGAAAAAAGTTGGAGATACATATTGTGGTGTAATGTTTAACAAGAAACATCCAGACATTGACAATATCGAATTGGCCTTCTCTGATTTTGACCCAGAGAATAAATTTGGTCCCCGAGTAGAAGAACCAATTACAATGTACGAAACTCTTCATCCTCAAGAATTTCTTGATGATGAAGAGGAGTAATACAAAACTTGCGTAATAAAGTAAAAGCGCACTGGTTTTTGTCAGCCTAATGCGATTTTCTCTGCCAATTTCCCCACCCGATTCAGCATTTCACGCAACAATGGCAGATTACGGGTTGCGGAATGGAAATTGCTTTGTAATTTCAACTGATTATTATGCTGAGCAAAAAACATACACGCGGGAAATCAAAATTTCCTTTCCTGGTCACTTTGACCGGGTGTGTGCTGATGTTCGCATGTATGTCGCCGGTAAATGCGACGGAAATTACAAAGCAGCTTTCTGTTAAAGGGTACGAACTTTCAAGGCGCAACATCAACGAGCTTCGCGTGGTGGTTAGCGATGCGGACCATGCTAAGAACATTCTTGAAAGTCTTCACCTCGCTTTTTCTTCTCACGATATTTCTCTTCATCACCCTGCTGTTTTTATTGCGGGTGTAAATAATTCTTCTTTTTATTCGGAAATCTTCAGCAAATCGGTGAAACGGTTGCACTACGAAGAGATCCGCTCCTGGCTTAAAAGGGAATAGACTATTTTTCTGCAGCTTGATTTTAGCGGAACAAACTTTCCTTTGATGTGAAAGCTTTGCCCCGACTTATATATGCAGCTGCAGTTTCTCCACCTGATAATTCCTTACTTTTGAATCCCTTAAAAAGAGGCTTATCCTCTTAATAAATTCCATTTAAGCCATGTTTGAATCATTAAGTAAATCAATTTCCAAAATCTTCGGCGGATCGAAATCCGAGCGCGATGTAAAGGAAGTTACTCCATACGTTAAGAAGATCAACGATTTTTTCGATTCGTATAAATCCATTTCTCATGACGAGCTCCGCAATAAAACGCAGGAGTTTCGCGCGCGTATTGCTGAATTCGTAAAAGAAGAGCAAGACGAAATCAATTCCCTCAAAGCAGCTGCTGAAGCGGAAGGTGTAGATATTGAAGAACAAGAAAAAATGTTCAACGAGATCGATGCGCTTGAGAAAAAAATGGTGAAACGTATTGAAGAAGTTCTTCTTGAAATTTTACCTGAAGCATTTGCTGTTGTTAAAGAAACTGCACGCCGCTTCACCGAGAATAAAGAGCTCGTTGTTACTGCAACGCAACATGACCGCGACCTTGCAGTGCGCAAAAAGAATGTGATCATCGACGGTGAAAAAGCAACCTGGTTAAATACATGGGATGCTGCCGGCAATGAAGTAACCTGGAACATGGTTCATTACGATGTTCAGCTCATTGGTGGAATTGTTTTGCACCAGGGAAAAATTTCGGAGATGGCAACCGGTGAAGGAAAAACACTCGTTGCTACACTTCCTGTGTATCTCAACGCGCTTCCTGCACGCGGAGTGCATTTGGTAACCGTAAATAATTACCTCGCACGACGTGATGCGGAATGGAACGGGCCATTGTTTGAATTCCTCGGACTCACTGTTGATTGTATCGACTTGCACGAGCCGAATTCTACTTCACGCCGCAAAGCTTATTTAGCCGACATCACTTACGGAACAAATAACGAATACGGTTTTGATTACCTCCGCGATAATATGTCGCGTGAGCCGGGTGAATTGGTTCAGCGCAAACATCATTATGCAATTGTCGATGAGGTCGATTCTGTATTGATCGATGATGCGCGTACACCACTTATCATTGCAGGTCCGACTCCGAAAGGTGATGATCATATGTTCGGTGAATTAAAGCCGAAAGTTGAAAAGCTGGTAGCGGCACAACGTACTTACGTAAACACAATTCTTGCCGACGCGAAAAAATTATTCCCGGAAATTCAAAAAGATAAAGAGAAGGAAAGAGAATGTGGAATGAAATTGCTTCGTTGCCACCGCGCGCTTCCTAAAAACAAACCGCTGATTAAATTTCTGAGTGAACCCGGCGTTCGTGCATTGATGCAGAAAACAGAAAGCACTTACCTGCAGGATAACCAGCGTGAAATGCATAAAGTGGATGCTGAATTGTTTTTTGTCATTGATGAGAAACATAACACCATCGAGCTTTCTGAAAAAGGAATTGATCTTATTTCCAATACAGCAGAAGATCAGAACTTCTTTATTCTTCCTGATCTTTCCCTTGTACTTTCTGAATTGGAAAAACAATTTCCTGATGAGAAAGAACGCCTGTTGCAAAAAGAGCAGATCATTCTAGAGTACAACGTAAAATCAGAACGCGTTCACTCGATGCAGCAATTGCTTAAAGCATATTGTTTGTTTGAGCGTGATGATGAATATATCGTTGGCGATGGAAAAGTTAAGATCGTTGATGAACAAACAGGTCGTGTGTTAGATGGCCGTCGTTATTCTGACGGATTACACCAGGCGATCGAAGCAAAAGAAAATGTGAAGATCGAAGCTGCGACACAAACGTATGCTACTGTAACACTTCAGAATTATTTCAGGATGTATCACAAGCTTTCGGGCATGACCGGTACTGCTGAAACGGAAGCGCAGGAGTTCTGGACGATTTATAAATTGGATGTTGTTACCATTCCTACCAACCGCAATATTTCGCGTAAGGATGAAGAGGATATGGTTTACAAAACCAAACGTGAAAAATACAATGCAGTTATCGAAGAATGTGCGAAATGTGTAAAAGCCGGAAGACCTGTTCTTGTCGGTACCACTTCAGTAGAAATTTCTGAGTTGCTCAGCCGTATGTTGAAGCTGCGTAACATCAAGCACAATGTACTTAACGCGAAACTTCACCAGAAGGAAGCTGAAATTGTACAGGAAGCCGGTATGGCAGGAACTGTTACGATCGCTACCAACATGGCCGGTCGTGGTACAGACATTAAGCTTGGACCGGGAGTAAAAGAGGCAGGTGGTCTTGCAATCGTTGGTACTGAACGTCACGAATCTCGTCGTGTTGACAGACAGCTTCGTGGTCGCGCAGGCCGACAAGGTGATCCGGGTTCTTCACAATTCTTTGTTTCGCTTGAAGATGATTTGATGCGTTTGTTCGGTTCAGAAAGAATTGCGCGATTGATGGATCGTCTCGGTTTGGAAGAAGGAGAAGTGATCCAGCACAAGATGATCTCGAATTCCATTGAGCGTGCGCAGAAAAAAGTGGAAGAGAATCACTTCGGAACCCGTAAGCGGTTGATCGAATATGATGACGTGATGAATGCGCAGCGTGAAGTAATTTACAAGCGTCGTCGCAATGCATTGTTCGGTGAACGTTTGCAGCTCGACATTTCGAATATGATGAATGATGTTGTGGACAGCATCGTTACAAATAATCACGAGAGCCAGAATTACGCGCAGTTTGAATTGGATATGATCCGCGTTTTCGGAATGGAAGCGCCGGTTGGTGAAGATGAATTCTTAAAAGGAAGAATTCGTGATCTTTCTGAACAGATCAGCGACCAGGTATTTAATTATTACAGGGAAAAATCTGCTACGCTTGCTGCGAAAATGTATCCGACGATCAAAGAAGTTTTTGAAAACCAGGGTGCGCAATATGAGAACATCGTCACACCGATTTCTGACGGTATCAAAACACTGCAAGTTGTTGCCAACCTGAAAAAAGCATACGATACAAAAGGCCGCGAGCTTGTTCTGACATTTGAAAAAGGCGCTATCCTTGCGATGATCGATGATGCATGGAAAGAACATTTGCGCGAGATGGATGATTTGAAAACATCTGTACAGAACGCTGTGTACGAACAAAAAGATCCGTTGCTCATTTACAAATTCGAATCATTCGATCTTTTCAAACGAATGGTGGATGAAACGAATCGTGAATTGGTTGCGTTCCTTTTCAAAGCAAATCTTCCGAACAACGACGGCAATCAAATCCAGGAAGCACGTCAGCGCGCTCCTGTTCGTCAGCCGAAATTGCAAACCACACGCGAAGAAGTTGGTGGTGGTCCGCAGCAGCAACAGCAGCAGATCAATTCTCCAGGCGCTCCGCCAATGCCAACGCAGCAGGAAAAAGTGCAGCAGGTAGTTCGCATTGATCCGAAAATCGGAAGGAACGATCCTTGTCCGTGTGGAAGTGGCAAGAAGTATAAGCAGTGCCACGGAAAGTAGCCGCTGTCCGCCGCGGCGGAACGCAGATTAAATAGTTTAAATTAGCAGGAAGATCGTAGAATAAAATCTGCGATCTTTCTGCGTTCTCTGCGAAAATCTGCGAGAGAAAACTCACAGCATCAATAACGCCACAATGAAAAAAATCGCTTTCCTCCTATTGTTATTGTCAGGCTTCGTAACATTTTCTTTGTCTGCCCAAGAACCAACCGCATCCGAATGCAAGCAATTCCGCACCGGCACTTTTTATGTGAAGAGCCAGCCGAATATCGTCATTACACGCGATGACAAATTTCAAATCGAAACAGATCCGGCCACAGGAAAATATGTGAAGATGAGCGTCACATGGATCAGCGATTGCACGTATCAATTACGCCTCGTAAAAACTACGGTGAAGGGCGACAAAAAGAACTGGAAGAAAATAAAAGTGCTTACCGTCACGATCACTTCAACAGGTGAAAACTCGTATCGCTTTTCCGCAACATCACCTGCGTTTAATGAACCCGCGACGGGAACAATTATCAAGAAGTAATTTCAGTAATTACTTCGCCTCTTTTCCTTCGGTGAATTTAATGGTGCGCTTTACAGTTCCATCCGGATTGTATTGAATCCATTCACCATCTTTCAGATCATCCTTGTAATTGCCTTCTTCAAATTTTGCTGTCGGATTAAATGCAGCATCTCCGCTCATTTTTCCATAGATGATCCATTTCCCTTGCTTCTTACCATCTTCATCCGTTGCATTTAAATCGGAATGCATTTCTTTCGGCATCACGGATACATCCGAACCACCAGGCGAATTGGTCAGTACATCTAAATCAGTTGAATCTTCTGCAGTTTTATTCGCCTCTGTATTTTCGCATGATGAAAAGATCATTGCTGTTGTGAGCGCTGCGATGTAAAGAATGTTTTTCATTTCAGTTTCTTTAAAATGGTTTTCTAATCAATTATTCAAATAAAAACGGGAACCAAAACAGCTCCCGTTTTTCTATTTTCCTTTTTCTATTTTCTCTTACTGCAATTCTACTTTTTTCACCTGGACACCACTTTCTGTTTTCACCTGCAACAGATAAATTCCGCGTGGCATGAAAGCAGTGTTAATGCTCACTTTTGTAACACCTGCAGATTGTTCGCCTTTCGAAGTGTAAACCGTTTGACCAAGCATACTGATCAAATTCATTTCCACATCCTGCGAAGTACCTAATTGTAATTCAACTGTTACAAAACTATTTGCAGGATTCGGGTAAACAGAAATTCCGTTATTCTCATACTGCGAAAAAATGCCCAGGCAAGTTTCAACTACAACAGGCGCATTGAGAACTGCTGTGCAATTCGCAGAATCTGTATAGGTGTAAGTGATCATGTGTGTGCCTACGCCCGCAACGGAAGGAGTAAATGTTCCGCCCGATACACCAGGACCGGAATAAACACCGCCCGAAGGAATTCCACCGGTAAGTGTGACAAATCCCGGACCGGAACAAAGGGTATCATACGATGCTGTTGTGAATGATGCATTCGCTGCGCCGATCGTTGCGATGACGGGTGTGCGTACGCTTGTGCAAGCAGGCAATGTAATTCCCCAATTGTAGAGGTAGTAATAAAAATCACTACCGGCGGATGAGCCTGTGATGTTGATCACACCGTTCAACGTGTATGGATAACTCGCGCCTGAATTATTACGGTAAAGATTCATCGATGTCCCGCCGAGACGATACGTGCCCGGAATAAGAGGAATATTTACTGTTACATTTTGAACGCCTGTTGTAGGACAATTCACCACGTGTGTGCTGATCTGGTTCCCTGCATTATCAAACAGGCGGAATGTTTTATTTCCTGTTGATCCTGCATTTACAATACCTGTTGCAAGTGTGCATGGTGAAAGCACAGTGAACTCCAAATATTGCGTCGAAGTATTGTTGTGCTGTCCGCCTGTACCAAAGCTGTTATTTACCGGACCCACATTTCCCGGAGGTTGTGGCACCTGGTTTTGCAAATAATACGTCGTTGTGCTATTAAGCAACGGTGTGGTGTAGGAATTTCCTGTTGCAAGCGCAGTTCCTCCTGTAGGGTTGGCGAACCATTCGAGTATACCGTTTCCGGTTCCTGTGAGTGTAAACGAAGCAGGGTTGCAGCTGTTTTGATCTGTTGCTGTTGGTGCAGCCGGCGGATTGATCGTGATGTAAGAAGTTTGCGCGGTTGAATCGAGTCCGCAAGCACTGTTCACAGCAAGCGAGATGGTAAATGTTCCCGGCTGCGTGTAAGTGTGCGATGGCGAATACGAAGTGCTTGTTGTTGCATCACCGAAATACCATGTAGCGTTTGTTGCATTCACACTGTTGTTGCTGAAATTTACTGTCAATGGCAAATTACATGATGAAGTGATATCAGCAGTAAAAGCAGCATTCACAACAGCTGAATAAGCCGGGCCAACACCTACAGCATACCATGCATTCGTTGTTGCGGTTACTTCCGGTGTGCAAGCGCCATGAATATCAATTGCAGACTGAATATCCGCCACACGGCAATCTGCATATTCAGAAGAGCTGACGAGATAAACTGTTTGTCCGCGGAAACAGATCGCAGCGGAAGTTGTAACACCAAGTCCGGTCACGTTATAGCTGTCGCCAAGATCATTGGTACCTGTTTCGCCCTGGCACATAATGTAAAACCATTTGTTACGCACGCCACTGTTGGTGTGAACGCCGCCGTTATCTGCGGTTCCTGTGTAATAGTTTGTACCGCCGTAAGTATCCGGATCGCCGAACTGGTTCGGGTTTTGCATATTGCGCAAAGCAGAATTTGCATTCACAGTGATCTCTTCACCGATAAGGAAATCAGCCGTGGTAGGTTTTGCATAAAATTCAATTGCTGTTCCCATGATATCTGAGAACGATTCATTCATCGCGCCTGATTCATCCTGATAAACCAGGTTGCAGGTAAACTCGGTTACACCATGACTGAACTCATGACCGCAAACATCAATTGAAACAAGCGGATTAAATCCACCCGGCTGTTGCGAACCATCACCATAGCTCATCGAAGAGCCATCCCAATAAGCATTATCCAGGTTCGAATCATAATGCACGTAAGAGATCATCTGGAAACCTGCATTGTCCAAACCATTACGTCCATGCTCGAGCCAGAAATAATCATACGTCTGCTCAGCGCCCCAGTGTGCATCACGCGCAGCATCATCATCGTTTGCAGTGCTGGTCCATGTTGTTGTAGTATTTGTAAAATCAGTTGCACCTGCAGTGTTCGTGCTGTTGTTTGCGTTTAATGTGCGGACACCTAATCCACGCGCAGTTTCACGCAGGCGATAATTATTTGCACTTACCTGGTCACAAGTAAAGCTTTGTGTTCCGCTATACATTGTACCGCCTGTTGCAGGAACATCAATATCGTGCATGCGTTCTTTCACTGCAACGATTGCTCCTGTTTGTGCATCTACATAAACATATCTTCTCGACACAGGAACAGACGCATAAATGTCGAGCTTCCAGGCAAGGTGCAAATCTCTTTTGTACACATCATTATTCGCGCATACAATCACGAGCTCACCTTTCGGAAGCCATGTTGCTGTCGGATCATTTTTAATTTCACGGAGATGCGCTTCTTCGCCTACATCCTGCCATTTGTAACTCTGCGCACCGGTGTAGATCATCGCATAGTTCAATGCAGCTGCTTCAGTCAATGCAGCTGTTGTATTAATTTCAATTCCATCTATCCACATTCCATTCACGCTTTCTACGCGGCCATTACGCTCATGCACGAGGTATTCGCCTTGTTCCACTTTTACACCTGCATAGGTTTGATCGAAACGATAATGGACGAATCCGATTTTGTCTTTATCAGAACGGCGGAGTTTCCATCCATCGTTTAATCCCATTTTTAATGGTGTGCGTAAACGTTCGAAAATTTCGGAAGAAGGAATCGTTACATCGGGGCGCATTACGATAAACGAAGGCACGCGCGATTGTTTGTTGATCAAAACTGTTTTGCTCCCGGGAAAAATTGCTGCTGCTTCGTTCCCGTGGAATTCCTTCATTGTAGAAATTCCTTGTGATTGCGCAAAAGCAAATGAGCTCGCAGCTAAAAATGTCGCAGACAGGATAAGTCGGAGTTGTTTCATGAATTGGGTTTAATAATTGTACTTTCAGGAACCGAAAGCTGCATTGGTAGGAAGAAGCAGTTTCGGGAAAGTGAAATTAGTAAAAACCTGATTAAAAACAAAGCACCTAATCGGCGATTTTCGTACCACGAATCTGTGCAATCTGTGGCCGTAAAGGTTCCTGATGATGGCGCAGATTAAAAGGGAAAAAGTATTTCGAAAAAACTACTTTTCTTGCTGCGTTATCCAGCGTTTCATTTTCCACTCCTTCTGCGCGGCTTCATCGAGGAAGGTCCATGCAATGATGCGGCTGATCTTTTGTCCTTGCGACATGCCAACAACTTTCATATCGAAAACTTTCGCAGCCCGCAACGATTCTGTAAGGTTGTCAAGGCTTTCTCTTTTCGATACAAGCGTAGTAAACCAGAAAATGTCATTCTTCAATCCAATACTTTCTTTGATCATGCGATTGATGAATGCTTCTTCTCCTCCGGGAGTCCACAGCTCTGCACTTTGTCCGCCGAAATTTTTCACAAGCTCTTCATGTCCGCGGCCCATTTTATCAAGCTTGCGTTGCGTAGACATATCTGCATCATACGCGGATGCATGAAAGGGAGGATTGCAAACAGAAAGATCGAATTGCTCACCGGGAAGCATTACGTCTTTGAAAATATTATACGTTGACTTTTGCAGCCGGCATTCAACTGCAGCAGTGAGCTTAGGATTCGCATTAATAATTTTATCCGCAGCGGCTTTTGCAATCGGATCGATTTCTGAGCCGACGAATTTCCAGCCGTATTCTTTATTGCCAATGATCGGGTAAACAAGGTTTGCGCCGGTACCGACATCAATTACAGCAACACGTTTTCCCATCGGAATTACATTGTCGTTAAAGGCGCGTAACAGATCAGCGGTATAATGAATATAATCTGCGCGGCCTGGAATGGGCGGGCAAAGATAATTATCCGGAATATCCCAATACGTAAGCTTGTAAAAGTGCAGGAGCAATGCACGGTTGAGCGCTTTCACTGCTTTCGGATCTGCGAAATTGACACTTGGATTTCCGTAACGGTTGGTGACTACAAATTCTGCAAGCTCAGGCGCAGTTTTAACCAGCGCAGTAAAATCGTACGACTGCCGGTGCGCGTTTCGCGGATGGAGGTTTGTTTTTTCTTCGTTCATGCGTTGTTATTATTTACAACCACATTTCGCACCATCCAGCGGCGGATACACTTGCAACAGCTTCACAGTCGAATCTTTCATGTTGGTAGAAAAATACATTTCAAGATCTTTCCCGTCTATCTTCAATTTTACATCGTATTCATGATGCGGCTCTTTATCGGTCTGGCTTTTCCCGAAATCAACATCACCATCAATTGTCGATTTGCGAATTTCTTCCATCGTAATTCCTTCGCATTTTAATTTGCAAAGCATTAACGAATCTGCTTCAATATTTTTAGATATTCCTATAAATTTCAATACACGCGAACCCGGCAACCATCCACCAAGATCTCTTCCTCCATTCTTGAAAAACATCAGCCAGCAAACAAAAATTCCGATCCCGAAACCTACTAAGTATAATTTAATTCGTCTGCCCCACGTCATGGTTTTAGTTCGGAGTTTTTAGTTTTTAGTTCGGTGATAGTTCGAAGTCGTTAGTGTTTAGTTCGGAGATGTTGTATTACGGATTTTTTTTCTCCGAACTAACCACTCCGAACTAACCACTAATTTTCTATAATGCTGATAAGAATAGATCAATATCTGTCGACGGCAAATTGTATGAATCGCCGAGATATTTATTGGTGAGAATTCCGTTGTAGAGATATACACCATGACGAACGCCGCTGTTTACGCGAAGCATGTTTTGTAGTCCGCCTTCTTCGCCGATGTTCAGCAAAATAGGAGCGAAAATCGTGCTCAATGCATAAGACGCAGTTCTTGAAACACGCGAAGCAATATTCGGAACGCAGTAATGAATTACACCGTGCTTGCGGAAAACAGGATTCGTGTGATTTGTTACTTTGGAAGTTTCAAAACATCCGCCCTGGTCTATGCTGACATCAATAACAACAGCACCGACTTTCATTTCGCTCACCATATCTTCATTCACCACGCAGGGAGTTCTTCCTCCCGTTGTACGAAGCGCGCCGATGGCAACATCAGCCGTTTTTAAATGTTTCCCAAGCACTTTCGGCTGAATGATCGAAGTGAAAATACGTACGCCGAGTGAGCTTTGTAAACGGCGCAAACGGTAAACAGAATTATCAAAAACTTTTACTGTTGCACCCAGTCCGAGAGCCGCACGTGCAGCATATTCACCAACCGTTCCTGCACCGATGATCACAACTTCCGTTGGTGAAACGCCGGAAATTCCTCCGAGAATTGCACCTTGACCATTGTTGACATTCGAAAGATATTCGGCAGCGATCAAAATAGAAGTGCCACCTGCAATTTCGCCCATCGAGCGGATAACAGGAAACACACCGTCTTCATCACGGATCCACTCGAAAGCAAGAGCGGTAACTTTTTTGTCGATTAATTTTTTGATGAAATTTTCCGGCTGAACCGGGATATGCAATGTCGAAAGCAGCGTCTGTTTCGGCTGCATCAATTCAATTTCTTCAAGCGAAGGCGGAGCAACTTTGAGAATGATCTCCGCATTTTTATAAAGCTCTTCTGGATTATAAACAATTTGTGCGCCGGCTTCGGAATAATCATTATCCTGGAAGTTGGCATTTTTTCCTGCACCGGTTTCTACAATAACGCGGTGACCATGATTAACAAGCAATCCAACATCATCCGGAACGAGTGAAACACGATTTTCCTGGAAGGTGATTTCTTTTGGAATGCCGATGTTTAAATGACCTTTCTTTTTCGCCACTTCAAGCATTTCCTCCTGAGGCATCATTGCGCTCTGGGTAAGTGACTGGATAACGTCGCGGGAGCTTTTCATCATAGTGGAAAGTGTGTGCTTTCTTAAGAGGGAATTGAAGGTTAAAGATACGGCAAAAAGGGGAAGGGGAATTGAGGGAATTGAGGGAATAAGGGAATAAGGGAATAAGGGAATTAAGGGAATTGAGGGAATTGAGGGAATTAAGGAGTAAGGTAATTCGGGTAACAGGTAATTGTTTCTAACCATTTACCCTAATTACCCATTTTCCCAACAGTTATTTCCCTCGTTTCGCCGATGGTTTTGATCATTACATGAACCGTCTCCTCCGGTAATAATTCCTCCGCTCTTTCCGGCCATTCGATGAAGCAGTAATTTCCGCTGTAGAGATATTCTTCCATACCTATTTCAAACGCTTCTTCAGGCGATTTTAGACGGTAAAGATCAAAATGGTAAATGGAATTTCCATTTTCGTCAAGGTATTCATTCACCAGCGAAAAAGAAGGGCTCGACATGGCATCTTTTACTCCGAGTGAAGCGCAGATGGCTTTGATGAAAGTAGTTTTTCCTGCACCGAGATCGCCGTGGAAGGCGAAGATTTTTGATAAAGAAAAGTCCGCAATGAATTCCGAGGCTATTTTATCCAGATCAGCTAAAGATTCCAGCGAATACTTTTTCATTTGCACATTCACATATTTTCCAATTTGCACATGTGTTTTATTGGCAAATTAGCACATTAACACATTAGCAAATTCCTACTTCGGACTCATCACAATATAAGGAATGATCATTTCCTCCAATGAAATTCCTCCATGCTGGAACGTATTCCTATAATAAGTTACATAATGATTGTAATTATTCGGATACGCAAAGAACATATCCTGCTTGGCGAAAATGTAGGCTGTGCTCACGTTATTTTTCGGCAGATAAACATCAGCTGGATTACGCACTTCGAATACATCTTTCTTTACGTAATCAAGACTTTTTCCCTGCTTGTAACGCAAATTGGTATTGACATTTCTGTCACCAACAACTTTCGTCGGCTCGGTTACTTTTATCGTTCCGTGATCTGTTGTAATGATCAACCGGCATTTTTTCTCTGCAATTTGTTTGATAATATCCTGCAAGGGAGAATGTTCAAACCAGGAAAGTGTCAATGAACGGTAAGCAGCTTCATCATCTGCCAATTCGCGGATAACTTCCATCTCCGTACGCGCGTGTGAAAGCATGTCTACGAAATTGTAAACGATCACATTCAGCTTATTCGCCATGAGATTGGAAATGCTTTCAGAAAGTTTTTTTCCGGCAGCGTGATTCGTGATCTTGTTGTAAGAGAATTTCACATCCTTGTTCATGCGTTTCAGGTTCGCAGCAAGGAATTCTTCTTCGTGCATATTTTTTCCACCTTCATCATCATCGTTCTTCCACAAATTCGGAAAACGCTTTTCAATTTCAGATGGAAGCATTCCAGCAAACAAAGCATTACGCGCATATTGCGTTGCTGTCGGAAGGATTGCGCAAAAAACTTCTTCTCTTTCTACTTTAAAATATTGCGCAAGAACCGGCTGCAAAACTCTCCATTGATCGTAACGCAAATTATCGATCAGCAGGAAAAATACGGTGCCTTCTTTTTCTAATTCAGGTGCAAGCTTGTTTTTAAGAAGTGTGTGTGAAAGTGTTGGCGGATTTTTATCTTTTCCGTTCAGCCAATCGATATAATTACGCTCAACGAATTTCCCCCACGCCACATTCGCTTCCTGCTTTTGCATCGCGAGAATTTCATGCATGCTTTCGTCAGCAGTTTTTTGCAATTCCAATTCCCAGAAGATCAATTTGCGATACACTTCTGTCCATTCTTCCCACGACAAACGATCACTGAGCGTCATGCCGATATTGCGGAAATCCTGCTGGTAACCGGAAGTAGTTTTTGCGCTAACCAATTTTTTATTGTCAAGGATCTTTTTCAGCGCCAATAAAATCTGGTTCGGATTTACAGGCTTGATCAAATAATCTGCAATCTTGGAGCCGATCGCATCTTCCATCAAATTCTCTTCCTCGCTCTTGGTGATCATGATCACGGGAATATCATTCTTCTGGTTTTTGATTCGTGTCAATGTTTCAAGACCCGAAAGTCCCGGCATATTTTCATCAAGGAAAACAATATCAAAATCCTGCTTCGCAATCAGATCAATTGCATCATTTCCACTCGTAGCAGTTGAAACTTCGTAACCTTTTTCTTTTAAAAACAGGATATGTGGCTTGAGCAAATCGATTTCATCATCAGCCCAAAGAATTTGAATTTTGTCCATGTCAGTTATATAAACTATTTTCTTGTGATTATCTTATTCTATTTATTGTGTACGAAAAACGAAAAAAGGCGAAAATACGAAAGGTAAAAGTTCACTCTTCCGCTTTACATTTACCCCATCATTTCGTTCTTCGTACTTTTTCGTTCTTATTTCGTTTTTCGTACACTATCGCCTCTTTTTATTTACCACTCTCCCTAAATGAATTTATCATCTCTTCCATATCATCTTTATTGGAATCGAATTTGTCTTCGTCGGTCCAGATTAAAACCTGGTAGAAAAATTTCTGCGTTTCGATGCAGGTCAATTTGTACACTTGCTTTTTTCCGTTCGTAGTTTCTTTGATCTCTGTTTGTAATGCTTTGTTGCCATTTATCGCTACAGGCTTATTCACGTAAACACCATCTTTATCCTGCGCGCGCGTTGCAATTTTCATGTACGTATCAAGATCATAATCGAGACCGAATGAAATGATCTTTGCTTTCGATTCATCAATCACGAGAATATGCAAACCACGATCTGCATTTTCGTATTGCAGCGACATTTCCGGCAGCGTGTCATTAAAATGTGCAGGAATAAAATTTTTCGGTAGCTCTACAGAATATTGCGCGCCATTCGAAGAGTTTACACTCGCAAGCATCATGCTGCTCCTGCTGTTATGCCAATATAAAGTCATAGCAGTGATCAGCAATAACGCAATAATGATCGTAAGTAGTTTCTTCCGTTTTTGCATAAAAAGTTTACAGCGATGAAATTACGAAAAGCAAAGGCACAAAAGCTCCAAAAAATGCAAATTCCGAATCCCAACTCTGAAATGAGTGGAATCCGGAATTTTGAATGTTGATCCCGATAGCTATCGGGAGAATTACAATGTTCCTCGTTTCGCCTGCTCTCTTTCGATCGATTCGAATAACGCTTTGAAATTTCCTGCGCCGAAACCTTTCGCACCCATTCGCTGGATGATCTCGAAAAATAGCGTCGGACGATCTTCAACAGGTTTGGTGAAAATCTGCAGCAAATAGCCTTCTTCGTCAGCATCCACCATAATGGCGAGCTTTTCGATTTCAGCAATATCTTCCTTCATCATTTTCATGTGATCGCCCAAACGCATTGGAATTTCCTCGTAATACGCATGCGGTGGCGCTGAAAGAAATTCTACACCACGCGCGCGCAATTGTTTAACGGTGGAAATAATATCATCCGTTGCAATAGCGACGTGCTGCACGCCGGGACCTTCATAAAAATCAAGATATTCTTCAATCTGCGAACGCTTTTTTCCTTCTGCCGGCTCATTGATCGGGAATTTAATGCGGCCGTTTCCGTTCGACATTACTTTCGACATCAAAGCAGAATATTCGGTGTGAATTTGTTTATCGTCGAACGAAAGAAAATTCACAAATCCCATCACATCTTCATACCACTTCACCGTATTATTCATCTCACCCCAGCCCACATTACCAACCATATGATCGATAAATTTCAGTCCGATGGAAGTTGGATTGTAATCTGATTTCCATTCTTTGTAACCCGGAAGAAAAATTCCTTTGTAGTTTTTACGCTCTACAAAAAGATGAACCGTTTCGCCGTAAGTGTAAATTCCGGAACGAATCACTTCACCGAATTCATCTTTTTCAACGGTCGGTTCCATGAAAGGTTTTGCACCGCGCTTGGTCGTTTCTTCAAATGATTTTGTTGCATCTTCAACCCAAAGCGCAATGATCTTTACACCATCACCATGCTTACGTATATGTTCACCGATCGGCGAGCTGCTGTTGAGTGGAGTTGTCAGCACAATCCGGATTTTATCCTGCGCCAGCACATAAGAAGCGCGGTCGCGCAAACCGGTTTCAAGTCCCGCATAAGCCAGCGACTGAAATCCGAAAGCGGTTTTATAATAATGAGCCGCTTGTTTAGCATTGCCCACATAAAATTCGACGTAATCTGTTCCCAATAAAGGAAGGAAATCCTGCGCGCCTTCGAAGATTTTTTCGAGACCGTATTCTACATTTTTAATTTCGTTTGCCATGATGGAAGGATTTGGTAATTTGATAATCTGGTA
Source organism: Bacteroidota bacterium (assembly GCA_031412295.1). GTDB lineage: Bacteria > Bacteroidota > Bacteroidia > Palsa-965 > Palsa-965. The sequence continues at coordinate 434,290 of JANOCU010000005.1, read as the reverse complement.
ACTGGGTAATTGAAAATAGTGTGATTTCAAATCACTTCTGCGACCACATGGCCATTGCACTTTTCATTAAGCTGGATACTTTCGACATGTTATTTTGTTTACCCCGGGCTAAAGCCATGGGTTATAAATGACTTTTCCTTGCTGACTACTGACAACCGACTACTGACAACTTTACTCTGCCCACGATTTATAATACTTTCCATCATCAATCTGCATCGCCTCTTCCGTTACCATCAGCGGGCGGAAGGTATCCACCATCACAGCAAGCTCAGCGGTTTCTTTCTGGCCGATGCTGCGTTCCATGGCTCCAGGCGCAGGTCCGTGCGGAATTCCTTTTGGATGCAAAGTAATGTGTCCGTGTTTAATATCGTTGCGACTCATAAAATCTCCGTCAACATAATACAACACTTCATCCGAATCAATATTGCTGTGATTGTAAGGAGCAGGAATGGAGCGCGGATGATAATCGTATAAGCGCGGACAGAAAGAACAAATTACAAACGATGAAGTTTCGAATGTCTGGTGCACCGGTGGCGGCTGATGTACGCGACCTGTGATCGGCTCGAAATTGTGAATCGAAAATGCCCATGGATAATTGTATCCGTCCCAACCAACTACATCAAAAGGATGTGTGGCGTAAACTATATCATGCAGCATATTTTCTTTTTTCACCTTGATAAGAAAATCGCCTTTCTGATCATACGTTTCAAGGTCGGAAGGCAACTTAAAATCACGTTCACAAAATGGAGAATGTTCTAAATGTTGCCCCGAAGAATTTTTATAACGTTTCGGTGTATAAACCGGCTGATGACTTTCAACATAAAAAATGCGGTTCGATTCGGTTTCGAATTCCATTTGGTAAATCATGCCGCGTGGAATAACGAGGTAATCGCCGTATTCAAAAGGAATTGTTCCGAGAAAAGTTCTCAGCTTGCCTTTTCCATGATGAATAAATATCACTTCATCCGAATCTGCATTCTTGTAAAAATAATCCTTCATGCTTTTTGTCGGCGCAGCAAGTCCAATCACGCAATCCGAATTCACCAACATAGCTTTACGCGCATCCAAAAAATCTTCGGTCGGCGCAACATTAAATCCGTGCAATAAAAGCGGCTTTATATTTTTCCCGATTGCAATTTTCGGAGTAACGTCCACCGATTTCAGAATTTCTTTTATCTGCGTCGGGCGATGAAGATGATACGACAAAGAAGAAAATCCTGAAAAGCCTTCCGTGCCGAAAAGCTGTTCGTAATGATGGCCACCGTCTTTTTTTTCGAAGATCGTATGTCGCTTTTGCGGGAAAGTTCCAAGCTTGTGATAAATCGGCATAAACGTGTTTTTCTGTAAATGTAAAGTTACGAAGAATGCTGTAAAATGAGAATTGTCAGTTAGAAGGGATTTAGTAACCTGGTAATCTCGTAACTGGATAATTTACCTGGAAAAGAAAGAATTAAAGATTAAGGAACGGAAGCATTTCAGATCTTTAGGAACATTGCTCCTGCTATTCCTGCCTGCAGCAGCACCGGCAAGCGCGTCGGCAGGCAGGCGTTGCAAGTCCTCATTTCATCTGCTTGTCATCCTGAGCGACAGCCGAAGGACGACAAGCAGATGAAACTCCGGGCTTTTCACTGCTATTCGGGTTATTCAGGGAGTTTTGTTTCCTTCAGCACCGGCCTTAACCGCGAATGATATCTTGAAACGGCAACAAATGGTTTTCCTTCGTTGCGCAATTTTATTTTTTCTTCTTCGGGCAGGTTTTTCCAATCGACACATCGCTCAGAGCAGCAGCCTTCCATCTTCTTTCCGCAGCTTTCGCATTGGATAAAAAGCAAATTGCATTCGAGATTCGAACAATTTACATGCTCATCGCAGGTTGAGCCGCATTGGTGACAGGTGGCAATAATATCTTCCGTTATCCGCTCACCAAGCCGTTCATCAAACACAAAATTTTTTCCTAAAAATTTCGATTCAATTCCCACCTGCTTTATCTCTTTCGCGTATTCAATAATTCCGCCGTACAATTGATTCACATCTTTAAAACCATGATGCTTTAAAAACGCGCTCGCTTTTTCGCAACGAATTCCACCGGTGCAGTACATGAGAATTTTTTTATCCTCGTTTCCTTTCAGCTGCTCCACCACCATCGGCAATTCTTCCTTGAACGTATCCGCTTGCGGCAAAATCGCATTTTCAAAATGGCCGACTTCGCTTTCATAATGATTGCGCATATCCACCACGATGGTACCGGGATTTTCCATCGCTTTATTAAACTCCGCCGCATTCAAATGATTGCCCACATTCGTCACATCAAACGTATCATCCGGCAATCCGTCCGCAACAATTCTTTTTTTCACTTTTATCGTCAGCCACGCAAACGATTTTCCATCATCTTCCACTGCAATTTTAAACGGCACATCTTTAAATTCCGGGTGCAAAAAAAGTTGTTCCCTGAAGCTTTCAAAAAAATGTTCAGGAACGCTCAGTTGCGCATTTATTCCCTCCCGCGCCAGATAAATTCTCCCGTACACATTAAATTTATTCCATTCCCTCCACAACGTATTGCGCATTTGCTCCGCATCATCAAGAATTACATACCTATAAAACGAAAGCGTCAAACGTTTAAATGGCTCTTCCATCAAACGCTTACGCATTTCATCACGGTTAACTCTGTTGTATAGGATTGACATGGGAATGCAAAGGTAAAAAGTCTGGCATTGGAATTTACTGATTCATATCAGGCAGCCTTGCAAATTCTTTTCCACTTCCACCCGACACCTGCCACCTTTCCCGTTTTTTTCACCTGCCACTTGTCACCTGTCACCTGCTCGTTTTTTCACCTGTCACCCGTCACCCGTCCCAATTTTTTCACCCGTCACTTGTCACCTGTCACCCCTTTCCCTTTTTTGAAATTTCCCATAAATCAAATTCCTACCTAACTTTAGCACCTTCTCTCTAAAACAAACATTAAATGGAAAAAATAATTGTAATCGGATCGTCAGGGCAGATCGGGACGGAATTGGTGATGGAATTGCGGGCCAGGTACGGGAATGATAACGTAGTGGCGTCCGATTTAAAAGATGCGGCGAAGGAAGTGATGGAAAGCGGTCCGTTTGAAACATTGGATGCGCTTGATAAAGTGAAATTATTCGAGCTCATTAAAAAACATAAGATCACCCAGGTGTATTTGCTTGCCGCGATGCTTTCTGCCACCGCCGAACAAAAGCCGATGTTCGCCTGGAAACTCAATATGGAAAGTCTTTTTAATGTGCTCGAGCTGGCCAGCGAAGGACATATTAAGAAGATCTACTGGCCAAGCTCCATCGCAGTTTTCGGTCCGACCACACCGCGGGAAAATACACCACAATACACTGTTATCGAGCCAAGCACGGTTTACGGCATCAGCAAACAAACCGGCGAGCGCTGGTGCGAATGGTATTTCAAAAAGCATGGCGTCGACACCCGCAGCCTTCGTTACCCGGGATTGATCGGCTGGAAATCGGCTCCCGGTGGCGGTACAACGGATTATGCAGTTCATATTTTCCATGAAGCATTGAAGAACAAGTCTTACGAATGCTTTTTGTCGGAAAATACCGTGCTGCCGATGATGTACATGCAGGACGCAATCCGCGCGACAATCGAAATTATGGAGGCGCCGGCTGAAAAGATCAAGATCCGCGGAGCTTACAACCTTTCCGGGTTCAGCTTTTCACCAAAAGATATTGCCGGAGAGATCCGCAAATCGATCCCGGAGTTCAAAATCAGCTACAAACCGGATTTCCGCCAGCAAATTGCGGATTCATGGCCGGCAAGTATCGATGATTCCGAAGCCAGGAAAGACTGGGGATGGAAACCGGAATTTGATTTATCAACAATGAGCGCGGATATGCTCATACAATTGCAAAAAAACACTGTTAAAATCTGAAACCCTGATCCTGCCTCACCGTACAAGACCATAAGATTAACCACCATTCTCCTTTTTCCTTATTCGTCGAATTATTATTGGAATTAATCGAAGTTGCGCAACTTAATGGCGTGATTTGTGGTAAACTTGAAGAAATTTAACAAAGTTGAACGGGACTTTAGTCCCGCAAACAGCCGACAGATGAAAAAAATTACGCTCTTACTGCTGTTTATCGTCTCGATGTCCGGGTATGCATATGCTGCTGCCGGGGATAGTGTGAATATAGTAGACGCTTCAGGCAAAAGACAAGGTCCGTGGACACTTTACGGCAGAGATAAAAAAGACGCGTCCTACGCTCCCGAAGCCAAATGGCAGGAAGGACGTTATAAAGACAGCCAGAAAATCGGTGTTTGGGTCGAATATTTCCCGAATGGATTTAAAAAGAGCGAGCTTACTTACGTTAATAATCGTCCGAACGGTCACGCCATCATGTATAATGACAATGGCAAAAAAGCGGAAGAAGGAACATGGGTTGGTTCACGCTGGGTAGGCGATTACAAACTTTTTTACGATGACGGAACACCACGCCAGTCTTTTAACTACAGCCAGTTAGGACAGCGCGACGGAACCCAGAACTATTACCATCCGAATGGAAAAGTCGCGATCACCGTTGACATGAAAGGCGGAAAAGAGCAGGGATGGAAAAAAGAATACGACGACAACGGAAACCTGGTTCGCGAAACTTTTTTCGCTGATGGCGCAATCGACCCTGCAAAAACCAAAGTTTACGATACGACCAAACCTGATAAAGCACCTGAAGAAACAGGTCCGAAGCAGGAAGCAAAAGTGGTTTCAGATCCGAATTTCAAACCTAATAAAGGTACATTCAACGGAGAAGGCGATTGGATCCTTTATAAGAACGGACAGATCACGATGAAAGGATCATTCCACCAGAAAAAACTGGTTAACGGCGAAGAGCGTATCTATGATAACAATGGATTGCTGCGCCAGATAAAACTTTACAAAGAAGGAAAATATGTTGGTGACGGGCCCCTCCCTGCCGACGCAAACAAGTAGTTCTTCGGATAAAACCGGGCAGAAAGTCTCCTTTGGGAGGCTTTTTTTGCTTTTATAGGGTTCTTCTTTGCCTTCGTCTTATCAATTCCTGCCCTCGTCCAAATTATCCTGTTCCGAACTCTAAATTCGTAACTTTATTATAATCGATTCGTTAAATATAAAGCGCACTAACCCTGCCCCACGAATGAAAAAAGCTACTCTCCTCGTACTTCTCATGCTTTGTGCTGTTGTGACTGGTTTTAGCCAGGAAGCATCGAATGAGAATTATACCGATCCGAGCGGTAAGCGCCAGGGACACTGGACGATCTTCGGAAAAATGCAGAAGGATAAGTCTTATCCGAGTGAAGCGAAAGTGGAAGAAGGAACTTATAAAGACAGTCAGAAAACCGGCATATGGAAATCATATTATCCGAACGGAAAAAATAAAAGCGAATTTACATTTGTCAATAACCGTCCGAACGGGCATGCTATCAAATACAACGAAAACGGTACAAAAGCAGAAGAAGGTACCTGGGTTGGCGTTCGTTGGGTTGGCGATTACAAACTTTATTACGAAGACGGAACAGAACGCCAGTCGTTTAATTACAATGCTTCCGGACAGCGCGACGGGAAACAGGTTTACCGCAATCCGAACGGCACTTTAGCGATTGAAGTGACATTAAAAGCCGGAAAAGAAGAAGGCTGGAAAAAAGAATACGATGCAAATGGCAATTTACTCCGCGAAACTTTTTTCAACGGCGGAGCAATTGACAACAGCAAAACAAAAGAATATCCGCCTGTTTCAGGTACGAAAGCTGTAAAAGATGATGTGATTAATGGCGAAGGCGACAAAGCACCGGAAGCGAAAAAAGAAGAAAAATTACCAACTGGGTCATTTTCAGGCGAAGGCGGACCACACACGCTTTATGCGAATGGACAGGTTACTAAAAAAGGAACATTTCATCTTTACCGTCTCGTCGATGGAGAATCAAGGATCTACGACAGCAATGGTTTGCTGATCCAGATCAAATTATATCGCGGTGGTAAATATGTTGGCGACGCCCCGATTCCTGCGGATGCAAATAAATAAATTTTGAAGATAATTTCTCTGGACGTCTCATCAATTTGATGGGACGTTTTTTTTGTGGGCTCAGATGGCTTTATAGTGCATGTAACCCAATGGCTTTTCACTGCATGTAACCCAATGCTGAAGCATTGGGTTATTGTTAACTTTGCCATATGTCCCAGCTACATATCACCAATACACTTTCACGCAAGAAAGAGCTTTTTAAACCCATCAACGCGCCATTCGTTGGCATGTATGTTTGTGGTCCTACCGTTTACAGCGATGTGCATTTAGGAAATTGCCGCACATTCATTTCTTTCGATATGATGTTTCGCTATCTCACGCATCTTGGTTATAAAGTGCGTTATGTGCGCAACATTACCGACGTTGGTCATCTTGTGGATGAAGTGCAGGGCGAAGGTGAAGATCGTATTGCGAAAAAAGCGCGCATGGAAAAATTGGAGCCAATGGAAATTGTGCAGCGTTACACATTCGGCTTTCATGAAGTGATGGCGATGTTTAATGCATTACCACCAAGCATCGAACCATCTGCAACCGGGCATATTCTCGAGCAGATTGAAATGACGGAAGAAATTCTCAAACGTGGTTATGCGTACATCGTTGACGGCACCGTTTATTTTGATGTAGAAAAATTCGCGAAGGAAAATAATTACGGCATTCTTTCGGGGCGCATTCTTGAAGACCAGGGAAGCAATACACGTGACCTCGACGGACAAGATGAAAAACGCGGACCTTTCGATTTTGCATTATGGAAAAAAGCAAAGCCTGAACATATCATGCGCTGGAATTCTCCATGGGGCGAAGGTTTCCCCGGATGGCATATTGAATGTTCAGCAATGAGCAAAAAATACCTGGGAGATACATTTGACATTCACGGTGGCGGAATGGATTTGATTCCTACACATCATACAAATGAAATTGCGCAAAACGTCGGATGTTGCGGGCAGGCGCCTGTGAAATTCTGGATTCATACGAATATGCTTACGGTGAACGGACAGAAAATGTCGAAGTCGCTGAACAATTCTTTTTTACCTGTTGAACTTTTTACAGGAAAAGCATTAGCAGCAGATTCTCCGGGCGCAACACCATCACAAGCGAAATTAGCAGGCAAACATCCTGTGCTCGAAAAAGGTTATTCGCCAATGACGTTTCGCTTTTTTATGATGCAGACGCATTATTCCAGCACGCTTGATTTTTCGAACGAAGCAGTAACCGCATCTGAAAAAGGTTTCCGCAAATTAATGGAAGCGTTGCGTTTGATTGATAAATTAAAACCATCAGCAACATCTTCCTATGACGTTTCTTCATTTGCAACACGTTGCGAAGATGCAATGAATGATGATTTTAATACGCCTGTGCTCGTGGCGCAATTATTCGATGCCGTCCGTATTATTAATTCCGTTAACGATGGAAAAGAAACGCTCACTGCAAAAGAAATTGATGCTTTAAAAGCATTGCTGAAAACATACGTACAGGATATTCTCGGATTGAAAGATGATGTGATGGAAAGTGCGGGAGAGGTAACTGACGGATTGATGCAGCTGATCATCAAAATGCGTGCGGATGCAAGAGGCAAAAAAGATTTCGCCACATCTGATCTTGTGCGCGATGAGCTTGCAAAATTGCACATCGTGTTAAAAGATGGAAAAGAAGGAACAGGCTGGGAAATAAAAAGTTAAATGGTTTCGGGTTTCGGGTTCGGGGTTTCGGGTTTAAAAATTGTTCATTGAACATTGTGGGACATTGAACTTTCTTGCCATATGAAATGCTCTTCGCAAGAAAAAACAAACAATGCCAAACTAACAATGTTCAATGAACAAGGAAAAATAAAAAAACTAAACACAAATAACCAAAACCCAGAACACGGAACACGGAACCCAGAACATTGAACACATGAAACATGTAATCTATTTCTTTTTTTGCGCAACGATTTTTTTCGCAAGCTGTACGCCTGAACCGGGTGAAGACAAAACCGATTCCACAATTGTAGATCCGCCGAAAGCGCGTGTAAAAGGTCCTGCTTTCCGTGGCGATTCTGCTTTTGCATTTGTAAAAACGCAGGTTGATTTCGGTCCGCGTATTCCTGATACAAAAGCACACACGGAATGCTACAAGTATTTTCTCAGCAAATTAAAATCGTACGGACTTTCCGTTATTGAACAAAGTACAACAGGCTCTACTGCAATCGACGGAAGAACAGTTCCGATCCTGAATCTTTTCGCACAATTTCATCCGGAAAGAAAAGAGCGCATTTTATTGCTCGCGCATTGGGACACACGCCCGTTCGCAGATGAAGATCCGGATCTTTCAAAACGCAAAGATCCTTTTGATGGTGCGAATGATGGTGCAAGCGGCGCAGGAGTTTTATTGGAGATGGCAAGAATTATCCAGGAAAAAGATCCGAATATCGGTGTCGACTTTTTATTTTCAGACACTGAAGATGGTGGATTAAATGGCGGAAGCGGAGCAACATGGTGTCTCGGTACGCAATTCTGGGCGCAGAATATGCCGAAAGGTTATTCAGCACGTTTCGGAATTCTGCTTGATATGGTCGGAGGTAAAAATCCGATCTTCCCGAAAGAAGGAACGGGATATTTATACGCGCCGACCATCGTAGATAAAGTCTGGAATTCCGCCGCGCGTTTAGGCTACAGCGAAATTTTTGTCGATCGTCTCATTCCCCAAACCACCGACGATCATCTTTTCGTCAACCAGATCGCAAGAATTCCAACCATCGACATCGTACACTGGGATTTCCAAATCAACAGCTATCCCGCATGGCATCACACGACAAAAGATAACATGGAAGTGATTGATGCGAATACGTTAAGAATTGTGGGTGAAGTTTTGGTGGATGTGATTTATAATGAAATGTGATTGGTGATTGGTGATTGGTGATTGGTGATTGGTGATTGGTGATTGGTGATTGGTGATTGGTGATTTTTTTATCATTAGGTAGGTTTCGCAAACCTGCCTGATGATAAAAAAATCACCACTTGCGAAAAACAACATTTGCCAAACCCTTTCAGATCAACCTTTTTTTATCGCTTTAAAACTTTTCAATCTTACGTTTGAAATTCCTGCTCGCATGAACTTCCGCTATAATTTGGTCAGCAGATCGCTTAGACTCAAAAGCACCAAATGATTCATTAAAAACATTCTGCTTTTCTTTCAATTTTATTGAAAGGGAAAGGCGTGAAATAAGATCTAACTTGGAAACAACGTTTAAGTTGTCAAACATTCGCAGGTATCCATCAATAATGCTTGTATTTATATCTTTTGCTTTCATGAAAACGAATATAAGGAAAGGGATTACTCTTATAACCAGAGCTATTATCACCACCTTTCCCCTCCCACCCTTCCCTCCTAACCACCAATCACTCATCACCAATCACCCCTTTTATCAACAATCCCCCCTACTTTTCAACATTCCGCCCTAGATATTCACAAGCCCTTTCTTTTCAGGTCAGTATGCGTTTTCTTTGGCTTCCGTTGAATTCGGATCCATGCATAACCAACTCGTTCAACGCTGACTACCATGAAAAAACTCTTAGCCTTTTTACTTCTTTTTTCTGCAGGAACAGTTGCATCACTTCAGGCAGAAACGGTTTACAAAAGTGGTTATGTGATTCTTATTTCCGGCGATTCAGTGAAGGGTGATATCCGCATTAACACCAAAAAAGAACTTCCGCTTTTCCAGAAAGTTGCTCTGAAGCAAGGTGAAGCAACAAAAACATACAAACCAGAACAAGTAAAAGAGTTCGGTTTTGAAAGCACACAATTCGTAGCACGCAAAATCGATGGCGAAATGCAATTCGTAAAAGTGATCTCAGCAGGTCGCATCAATCTTTACGAATGGCAGTACGAATTGCAACGCGGACCTGATGTTGTAGTGGAATCAGAATATTACATCGAGAAAACCGGTTCTGCAGAAATATCAAAAGCAAAATCAGGAAAATTTAAAAAGTCAGTTGCGGAATTAATGGCCGACAACACCGAGCTCGTTACCCGCGTTCAGAACGACGACAAAAAATATGACATTGCTGAAATGAAACAGGTTTGTGATGAATACAATACCTGGTACGAACAGCAAAACGGCTCCCTCCAGGGTTCACGTTAAGATTTCCCTTAGTAGTAGTTTCCGCCGACGGCCGGGTACAGTAATGTAACCGGCCGTTTGGTATTAAAGGACAAGGAAAAAGGGACAGGGGACAGGTGACGAGGGAAGAGTGAAAAGTGCCAACCATTTTCTTGTAATTTTTAAGTTATTTCATCTCTTTTCATGTCACTTGCCACTCGTCACCCGTCACCTTTTTCCTTAACTTCGTTTCCCGCCAAAAACGGCTGGTTTCCCAATGACAAAAAAGCTTTTTCTCCTCGACGCATATGCGCTTATTTACCGCGCTTATTTTGCATTCAGCAACAGTCCACGCATTAATTCACAGGGCTTAAATACATCCGCGATTTTCGGTTTTACGAATACACTGCTCGATGTGATCAAAAAAGAGCAACCTACACATATTGCAGTTGTATTTGATACTGCGGCGGCTACGCATCGACATACCGAATTTGAAGCGTATAAAGCGCATCGCCAGGAAATGCCGGAAGATCTTGCAAAGGCGATTCCGTATATCTACAAATTGCTCGATGCGCTCAATATTCCTGCGCTTGAGCTCGATGGATTTGAAGCGGATGATGTCATCGGGACGCTCGCGAAACGTGCGGAGGAAAATGATTTCCATACGTTCATGATGACGCCGGATAAAGATTTTGGTCAGCTTGTTTCGGAAAAGATCTTCATTTACAAACCGGGATACAAAGGCGGACCTCCTGAGAAGCTGGGGATTTTGGAAATAAAAAACAAATACGGAATTGAACGCGCCGACCAGGTGATTGACATTCTCGGTTTGATGGGCGACAGCGTTGATAATATTCCGGGCATAAAAGGTGTCGGCGAAAAAACTGCGCTTGCGTTGATCAAAGAATACGGAACAATTGAAAACCTGCTTGCCAATACGCACACATTAAAAGGCAAACTCAAAGAAAAGGTTGAAGCCGGAAGAGAAGCAGCAATCATGTCGCGTATGCTTGCGACGATTATTACCGATGTTCCTGTTCCGTTGGATGAAGAACAATTACGCTATAAAGAAATCGATCGCGAAAAAGTAAAAGAGCTTTTTACTGAATTGGAATTCCGTCGACTTGCAGTCACATTGCTTGGTGAAGAATTACCGAAAGCAGAAGAAAAACCATTGGGAGAAGATGGCCCGGGCAAAAAAACGATTGCGGGACAAATGGATATTTTCGGACACACCGGAACTGATGTAGAAGATATCACAGCGGATGAAACGAAAAATTATCAAACCATTGAAACGGTTCCGCACACTTATTTTCTTGCCGACACCGTTGAAAAGCGAACTGAATTAATTGAAACCCTTTCAAAGCTCGATCGATTTTGTTTTGATACAGAAACAACCGGGCTGAATACGCTTACTGCAGAGCTTGTTGGATTTTCATTCAGCTGGAAAGCAAACGAAGGCTGGTACGTTCCTGTTCCCGCTGATCAACTTGAAGCACAAAAAATCGCAGATGAATTCAAATCGGTTTTTGCCAATGAAAAGTCAGTAAAGATCGGGCAGAATGTAAAATACGATTTGAACATGCTAAAAAAATACGGCATTGAAATAAAAGGTGTGCTATTCGATACCATGATCGCGCACTATTTATTAAATCCCGATATGCGTCACGGAATGGATGTGCTCGCAGAAACGTATTTGAATTATTCGCCGGTGAGCATTGAAGCGCTCATTGGTAAAAAAGGAAAAAATCAAATCACCATGCGCGATGTTCCGGTTGAAAAGATCCTGGAATACGCTGCAGAAGATTCCGATGTTACCTGGCAATTGATGGAAGTTTTTGCTCCGCAATTAGCAGAAGCAAATGCAAAGCAGCTTTTTGATGAAGTGGAAATGCCGCTTGTTCCTGTGCTCGCTGCAATGGAATGCGAAGGAATTAAAATTGATTCGGCAACACTGAAAAAATATTCAGCCGAACTCGAAACAGAAATTGTTGCAATCGACGATGAAATTCAAAAATTAGCAGGAACACCTTTTAATATTTCTTCACCAAAACAAGTCGGCGATATTTTATTCGAAGTATTGAAGATTGCAGAGAAGCCGAAGAAAACCAAAACAGGTCAGTATGCAACCGGTGAAGACATTTTACAAAAGCTGACAAAAAAACATCCGATCATTGAAAAAATTCTGGAGTATCGTGAAATGGTGAAATTAAAAAACACCTACATCGATACACTTCCTGAATTGGTCAATGAAAAAACCGGGCGCATTCATACTTCATACAATCAAGTTGTCGCAGCAACAGGTCGCTTGAGTTCTGATAATCCGAATTTGCAGAACATTCCGATTCGCACAGAAAGAGGAAGACAGATCCGCAATGCATTTATTCCGCGCGATGAAAATCATGTATTGCTCAGCGCCGATTATTCACAGATTGAGCTGCGTATTGTTGCTTCTATCTGCGGCGATAAAAATATGTCAGAAGCATTCCGCGAAGGAAAAGACATTCACACTGCAACTGCCGCCCGCGTTTACGGAATTCCGGAAGCAGAAGTGACGAAAGAAATGCGTTACAAAGCAAAGAGTGTCAACTTCGGAATCATCTACGGTCAAAGCGCATTCGGTCTTGCTGAAAACCTCAACATCCCGAGAGGTGAAGCAAAAGAATTGATTGAAAATTATTTCCGCGAATTTTCCGGCGTGAAAAAATACATGGACGACACCATCAACTTCGCCCGTGAATATGGTTATGTACAAACGCTGATGGGACGAAGAAGATACCTGCGCGACATCACCAGCAACAACGGTGTAGTTCGTGGATTCGCAGAACGCAACGCCATCAACGCACCGATCCAGGGAACAGCCGCAGACATGATCAAAGTAGCAATGATCAATGTGCAAGCCGCGCTGAAGCAAAATAATTTCCAGACAAAACTTCTTCTGCAAGTGCATGACGAATTGGTTTTCGATGTTCCGCTGAATGAAGTGGAAGCAGTAAAACCTGTCATCGAACAAGCAATGGTAACTGCGCTGAAATTAGAAGTTCCCGTAGAAGTAGGAATCGGCGTAGGCAAAACATGGTTAGAAGCACATTAAAAAAATTGTTGGTAGTTGGTGGTGAAAAAAGTTGATGGCATTTAAAAGGAAATCCCGGCAACTGCCAACCTTTAACTACCAACCACCAACTTTTCCTGACCACCAACCATTTCATTACCACCTCCGCCGCGGCAGACACCCACCTTTCAAGAAGAAAATTCCCATTCACCTGTATCTAAACCATAAGTCTATACGTTAGATGAGTATCTTTACGGCCCCCCGTTAATCTCTTTATGCAAAAACGCTTTTCCACACCCCTTCTTTTTTTCGCATTGACTTGCGGAATGTTCAGCGCCTGTTCCGATTCGAATGGCGATGCAACCGCTGGTGTAATTGATTCCTCAACGCTCGACGTGAACCAGGATGTGGTATCGGCTGAAAATGTTTTTGTGTATGTTCCTTCGCCGATAGAAACCGCAGGACTTTTAAAAGATGCAGGCGCAAAATACAATGCCGGACTTTTAAATCTTCCGCAAAATGTTTCGCGTTATTCTACTACTGCATCGCAAGCGTTGAACCTTGGCGTGTACGGAACAGATCTTTCCTTCGCCGGAATTTTTGATCAGCATGCAGAGACGATGTTGTACATGGATTGCACGGGCAAACTTGCTGATGCGTTACATGTTTCACCGGCATTCAGTTTGGATCGCAGCAAACGCATGGAAGCGAATATGAATAACCGCGACAGCGTGCTGAGCATTATTACAGATACGTATTGGGATTGCGATGCATTGCTGCATGAAAATCACCAGGCGCAGGCTTCTGCTTTGATGATTGCAGGCGGATGGATCGAAGGTTTATATCTTGCCTGCAAAGTCGCTGAAGAAACAAACAACAATGATATCCGCATTCGCATCGCTGAACAACGTTCTTCACTTGATAAACTAATTGTATTGCTCGACAAACAGAATCATCCCGATGTTGAACCTGTTTTGTTAGAGCTGCGTGAATTGAAAGCGTTGTATGATGCACTTCCGAAAACATCCGCGAATTCACCTGTAACAAGCACAGACGCTGAATCAGGTGTTACAACAATCGGTGATGAATCTTCAGTTGGTCCCGTTAGCCTCAATGCGCTGGAGTTCAAGAATATTCTCGATAAGATAAGTGCCATTCGCAACGGCATCGTCAACCGCAATTGAAACTTTGCGCTTGTTTCGACGTACAAAAGTTTGGCACGTTTTCTGAAAGAGTGCTGAATACCCCATTCCTATGCGTCACAAGCGAAGCTCAATTCTATTAGCCTTCATTTTTTCTATTGCACTTTTAGGTGATGCTGCAGCACAATGCAGTAAAACATGGGTGCGAAAAAAATGTATTCCTAAAATCACACCTTTCATTCATAACGGGCAGATGAATTCTGTCATGTTAAAAGAAGGTGGAAAAATGGAAAGCACACTCACATTTTATTCCGGGCAGGATTATCGCATTCTCATCTGCGCAGAAGAAACACTTGAAAATGTTTCTTTCGTTGTTAGCGATATGAATGGCAAAGTGATCTTCGACAGCAAAGAGCACAACAATACCGATGTCTGGGATTTTAAAGTAAAGACAACAACTGATCTGAAAGTTGAAGTGAATGGGGGGAAGAATGAAATGGGAAATGGAACTGCAACAGGATGTGTTTCTATTTTGGTTGGATTTAAATCAAAATAACGCGCGATAAAATTTCAAAAAAATAAAAAATCCAAATTCCAATGAGCACCATTGGGATTTGGATTTTTTTATTGATGCAATTATTCCAAAAACAAATCCCAAACTCCAACACTAAATTGGAATTTGGGATTTTTACTTTTTGTTTTTTTCTACATGCTATTGCGCAACCAATTTCTGCGTCACTGTTCTTCCTTCTGCTGTTGTCAATCGAACGAAATACATTCCGCTGGTTAATTTTTCTGCTGTCTGTATCGGAAACTGGTGCTGACCTGCAGCGAGATCTCCGTTGTACATATCCAACACCATTCTTCCGCTCATATCGAAAAGCTGCAACGAAACATTTTGCGCATCATCCAATGAGAAAGAAACAATTGAATTATCCTGGATCGGATTCGGGTAAACACCGAACTGCTGAATACCTGCATCAGGAGCATCAATTCCGGTTACACCTAAAATATTAATATCATCAAGATAAATGCTGTTTCCACCGCCGCTGTCAAAAGTGAATTTGAAACGTACGTTCGGATTAGTTGCAATTGAATTAATGTTTACCGTTTCTGTTCTCCACTCTGCAGCAGTCGGTGCCCATGTGCTTGATGTCGTTGCAGTACCTGTTGAAAGTGGAGTACCTGTTTTAGAATAACGCTGAATCCATGTTTGTCCGCAATTCGTGGAAGTATAAACACGCAGCCTGTCCAAATCACCTGAACTGCGCTGACGTTGCGCAATCTTAAATGTAAATACAGGACTGTTGATTGCCGACATATCAATCGATGGTGTGATAAATTCATCTGCTGTTCCGAACATCGAGCTTGTATTGATCAGCTTTACAGAAGCGCTTCCTGTTGCAGCAGCATTGGTTACGCGCGCCCAACCATTTCCCTGCGGATTGATCACGGTATAATCAGCAGTGAATGTGCCGGGATTTTCAAAACTTTCTACATACTGGATGAAACCATAAGTAGCAGTTGAAGAACTAACATTCACATGTCCCGAACGTGTAACTGAATTTGAACCCGCAGCATTCGATACGATCAAGGTTACTGCATATGTTCCTGCAGTATTATACACAACTGTCGGAGTAGAATCATTTGATGTAGCCGGTGTTCCTCCCGGGAAAGTCCAGCTCCATGAAGTTGGTTGTCCGTTATAAGCCTGGCTCGTGAAATTTACTGTAGCGCCTTCGCAGCAGAATATTTTATCGAATGGAATAAAATCTGCTTTAGGTGCGCATGCAATCGGTGGATTATTATTTACACCTGTTGCAGTAAGATTTGCAGCCAACGGTAAACCATTACGCTGACCCGCCGGAGCTGTAAGCGCGTTATGCATACGTGTACGCTGACCTGTGGTGTACATGCGTGTGCAATATGAATACTCCATGAAATTCTGAACGTTCTCATCAACACCCGCATTACAAACATCATTTGAAGTAAGGTTGCACGTGGTCCATCCTTTAGTAACCGGCGTATCCGTTACACCATCATTACCGCAGGCAACTCCGGGATTATTTGTATTTCCCCATACGTGCTGCAAATTCAGGAAATGCCCGATCTCATGTGTAAGCGCGCGGCTGGTGCTCGGATTTCCTGTACCAATGCTTCCGATGTAGGTTGAAAGAATAATAATTCCATCCACTGCTGCGCTCGGAGCTGTTCCCGGTAAATAAGCATAACCGGCAGCACCACTTTCAATGTCGCGCACTACCCAAACATTCAGGTATTTGTTACGCGGCCAGTAATTTAATTTTGAGCCATCATCGCCGATGTATGTTTCGTAAGATGCAACTCTGTCAATACCGTTAGTGCAATTTCCGCTCGGATCAATATTCGCCAAACGGAATTCAATCAGCGCATCATTTGCAATGCCCTGGAATCCTGCAACGATTGCAGTTGTATCCGCATTATTTTTTCTGAAATCTTCATTAAGAATTTCTACGGCGTCAATTACCTGCGCGTCAGAAATGTTTTCGTAACCATAATCATGAATGATGTGAAACACGATCGGAACAATATAGGTCGGTGGTCCGCCACCCTGAACAGTTGGATTTTCAGTGCGGAAAATAGCAGCGTCTTGTGCAGCAAGGATAGCTTCACGCGCTTCAAATTCAGCTTTAAGTTCGGGATGTTCAGCAAAGACTTTGTGCATTTCCACGTCAGTGCCACAATGTTTTAATCCATCTGGTCCTACAGGAATGATTTGTGCAGATAAATGAAGTGAACCTGCAAATAAAGCAGCAGCAGCCAGCAGTTTAAATTTCTGTTTCATGTTGGTGTACTTAGCGTATTGGTGTGAGTTAGGCTTAGATATCCTTTACTGAAAAAAGGACATCCTTGAATTTTTCAGGGTGCTCTAAGATAGCTAAATATTTCCGCGCAACAAAGTCAGGATGAGCCAGCTGATCTGTGTTTTTGTAATCGATAAAATTTTGCAAACGGCTGAAATCCGCAGTAGAAAACGATCTGATATGATCCTGCATCGCCGTATCCACAATCCCCGGTGCAACTGCAAACGCAAAAACATTCCGCTTACCGTCTATTTTCACCTCTTCAACGATGGTTCTTGTAAACATATCGAGTCCGGCTTTTGTTGCACAATAAACGCTCCATCCGTCTACCGGATTTTTCCCTGCACCTGAACTTACATTTATGATCACTTTTTGCACTTCCGCTGAATCATAAAATTTTAAAAAAGAATTGATCAGCATCACCGGTGCAATAAGATTTACATGAAAAGCGCTTGCAATTTCTTCTGCATTCATTTTCCCTGCATGTTTTACTTCACCTATTGCACCTGCATTATTTACAAGACAAATTTTATCCGCATCCTTCAGCACAGGAAATTTCCAGTTGTTCGCCTCAGCCGCTTTCGAAAGATCAGTTTCATGAAATGTAAATCGTTCATGCGAAATCGTATTCGTGCGCGAGATTCCGAAAACAAAATTGTTCGCGTCAGCAAGTAATTGTTCCGCAATCGACTTCCCGATTCCGCGTGATGTACCTGTGATGAAGTAGTAGTTCATAGATTCAATTAATAGTCTTCAAATTAATCATTAATACTTGGAGCGAATGCTGCTTTCATTCTAACTTTCGGAAGGTAAAAATACGAATGATGATCACAAAACAAATCGCGAAACATTTCAGGGAAATTTATTTCGGCGGCAACTGGACCTGGTCGAACCTTAAAGATAATTTGTCTGACGTAACCTGGCAGCAAGCTACAACGCAGGTGCATTCCTTAAATACAATTGCAACGCTTACTTATCACATCCATTATTTTGTAACTGCGGCTACAAATGTATTGCAGAACAAACCCTTAAACGCGCACGATAAATTCAGCTTCGATCATCCGCCCATTCATTCGCGCGAAGACTGGAAAAATTTCCTGGATAAGGTAGTTGCAGATGCTGAAATCTTCGCGAACTTAATTGAGCAACTGCCGGATGATAAGCTTGGGGAAAATTTCTACGAAGAGAAGTATGGAAATTATTACAGGAATCTGCATGGTATTATTGAACACGCGCATTATCACTTAGGGCAGATTGCAGTGATCAAAAAGATAATTCAGCAGGAGAAAAAAAAACTTCACAATGAAATTTGAGCTTCTACCTGTCACCGATATCATGCTTGAGCTGTATAAAATGTCTTTGTCAAAAGAACGTTTCGAAGCGTATTTAAAAATGCTTCGTGGCGATACCAAAGATGATATGGCAATTCCCATTGGCGGGTTTAATCCGATGGCAAAAGAACATGCCATTCAAAAGCTGACCGAATTAAAAAAGCTGAATGCTGAAGAAATAATTCAGAACACGCTGTCCGAATTAAATAATCGCTTGTACGAAGAAATAAATCCGGCTATTTTTAAAGTTGCGCTTAATTTATCCGATGATTTGAAAGGTGGCTGGACAAATCGCTACACGCACGATTACGACAGCAAATTTAAAATCAACGCGCTTGTAACACGTAATTTCTGCGTCCCCGTTTTCTGGACAAGCGAAGAATTCACTGAAGAATTAATTGCTGAGCGAACAGCACAATATGTTTATCGCACTGTTTATTGGTTAACGAACCCGAAACCAAAAACGTTGAAAGAACATATTGAGCAGGAAAAATTCGTAGCTAAGAATGTGGTCAGAAAAAAGCCAGCTGCAAATATTGACATGCAAACATTAAATACATTTTATAAAAAGCACGAGGATACAACTGAGTATCATCCCATCTTTAATTTTTTGTACGGCGATGCTGCGTCTATGTCGCTTGAATTTTCTGCTTATGGAATTAATGAGGAAATGGCTGGATTTAAATTTTTGGAAGCATAAAAAAATCTTTGGCTGTTTGTTCGAACAAACAAAAAATCCCCTAACTCAAAGCCTGCTTCAAATCCGCAAGCAGATCTTCTATATCCTCAATACCAACACTCAGTCGCAATAAATTATCCACCACACCTACCCTGTCCCGTTCTTCTTTCGGAATGGAAGCATGCGTCATCGTTGCAGGGTGATTGATCAGCGATTCAACTCCGCCGAGCGATTCCGCTAATGAAAAAACCTTGAAAGAAGATGCGATGCGGAATGTTTCTTTCAGATCGGCATTTTTTAATACGATCGAAATCATTCCGCCGAAATCACGCATTTGTTTTTTCGCGATTTCATGATTCGGGTGATCTGTGAATCCCGGCCAGTAGATCTTTTCAATCTTCGGATGACCTTTTAAAAATTCCGCTACTTTTTTTCCGTTGAAGCAATGACGCTCCATGCGAATGTGCAATGTTTTTAATCCGCGCAGCACGAGGAAAGAATCCATCGGTCCGGGATTTGCACCACAGCTGTTGAGAATAAAATAAAGCTGGTCGTAAAGTGTTTTGTCGTTGAGCAATAATGCGCCCATCACCACATCGCTATGCCCGCCGAGATATTTTGTCACCGAATGCATTACAATATCAGCTCCCAATGCAAGCGGATTTTGCAAATACGGTGAAGCAAATGTATTATCGACAGCAAAAATTATTTTATTTTCTTTCGCGATTGCGGCACATGCAGCGAGATCAATGATCTGCATGGTTGGATTCGTTGGTGTTTCCACCCAAAGCAATTTTGTATTCGCATTCACATACTTCCTGATGTTGGAAGCATCCGCCATGTTGATGAAATGAAATTTGATTCCATAATTCGCAAACACTTTTGTGAACATGCGATACGAACCGCCATACAAATCATCACCAGTAATAACTTCATCCCCGGGACGTAGCAATTTCAGCACCGCATCCATCGATCCCATTCCTGAGCTGAAGCACAATCCGAACTGCGCACCTTCTAATGCTGCGAGACAACCTTCCAAAGCAACACGTGTCGGATTTTTTCCGCGTGCGTAACCGTATCCTTTATTTGTGCCGGGCGATTCCTGCACGTACGTTGATGTCTGGTAAATCGGCGTCATAATTGCGCCTGTGGTTGGATCGGGTTCTTGTCCTGCATGAATTGCATTTGTACCGAATCCGTATTTGCTGTGATCGAACATAGTTGTCTGATTTATTGAGCAGCAAAGATAGTTATAGTACGACTTCCTGACTATATTTGAATTACTAATCGCTGCTAAATAACTCTTAATATGCAGATACATTTTCCGATAAAACCAAAATTTCTCCTACCGCTTGCCATTTGTTTTCTTCTAATGGCAAGCGCTTGCAAAAAAGATCCGAAGTACCCCGCTGATCTTCCGAAAGTCACTGTTGTTTCTGCAACAATTCAACCGGATAACACTTTACTTATACGGGGAACGATTGAATCCTCAGGAACGAGTGTATTTGACAATGTGGGCATTTGTTATAATTCACATAACAATCCTGGAATATCCGATCACCGCGCTGATGCAACTTTACGTGGAGACACTTTTTCGGTAGTATACGATTTGTGGGACAATGGTCCTGTTTTCGATTTTGATTCTACCTATTATTTCCGTGCATGGGCTGTGAATGATGATGGCTACAGTTATGGAAATACGATTGCTGCAGACAGCCTCTTTCTGCCCAGTATCATGAGCTCGCCCTGCATGCCTGCTTTAAATACAGTCGACCTTGGAGCATTAGGAACATTTTCTTACTCGAACATATCGGCACCAAGCAATCGTATCGACGCCACAACAAGCAATGGCTTCACTGTGACCTATATATTTGGCTCCACCATGAGATATACAGGAGGATATCCCTTTTTAACGACAACTAGTCAAATCATGTCGCCTGGATTTGTCAAGGTTTCTTTTACAAATGGAACAGTTTCAGGTGTATTGGATTACGGATCTAACATTTATATAAATCATATCACTCCGGACGTTTACGATGTAATTATTTGCAACGCACCCTGGGTTAACAATTCAAGCACGGAATATTTCTCTACGAGAATGAGGGTTACGTACTAAAATAATTCCGGTTTATTATTGACGGGGAAAATTAGTTGTGTCTTTATTTTATCAATTAATAGGTTTTGTTACCTGCCTGGTTTCCGGGATTTACGTGTGAACACAGATAGCCACATCAGTACAAATCATGTTCATGAACGTAAAGGAATTCCTCAGATAGTAATAGTTGGCTCATAAGCTACTCACCTCCACCACAGCCGTGAGTTAAAAGCAAAAAGTTATTATAATAACAGTAATTCTCATACGCTCTGATTTCAGAACATAGAACTGCGAGAGCCGGATCGGAAACGAATTGACTTGTAAACCGCCATTCGCCTTCGTGCTTGCCTGTTTCAATTCGCATGTGAGCTCGCGGGCCTTGTGGAATTAATAATTTGAATTCACCAATTTTTTTTGTTTGTGGTTTATTTGCGGTTGTAAGAAATAAAGCTGCTTTCCAGTTAATTCGTTTCACAAGCAGGTCAAGATCCTTTCTCCATGTTTCATTTATACTTTGATTTGGATAATATTCTTCCTGCCATACAAGTGAATCATTAATTAGTTTATAATTAGCAAATTTTCTTTTCCTAAAGGTGAACGAATCATTAATCAATATTTCAAAGCCAAACGAAATTTCTGTAAATCGCTCATCCGAATCCGGCATACTATTGATGTTGTAATAGGTTGTCTCCTCAAGCGTTTTAATGTCTTGTAATACTAATCTGTCTTTAGTGAGGAAAGTTATTAGGAATGGATGAAACTCCCCGAGATCACCACCTGTTTCCTTTCTAAGCAGGTTTGGTAATGCTGTTCTATAAAACAATTGATTCCCTTTTAGCAGGTACGAAGTATCCGCAAATCCATTAACCGTATTCTTCAACCGCAACATTAAAACTTTGGGCTTCTTAGAATTTTCCGAAGCAATACTTCTACTCAACTCCGTATTATGCAACAAATATCCACTCACCCAATAACCTTCCAAATCCCCTTCAGTAATTGCAACCGGCTTCTTAATTTCTGAACAAGAGAAAAGAGAAAGAAAAAACAATAGTAATATTGCAGCGTTCTGAGTCATGCTCATAAAACGCAATTTATATGAAAAAAGTCTATTACCTCTCCTCCTGCTCCACCTGCGCTCGCATTCTTAAAGAAACCAATCTCGAAAAGAAAAAGTTTCAGATGCAAGACATCAAAACAGAAAAAATTACTCCTGCGCAGCTCGATGAAATGGCGAAGATGGCGGGCGGATACGAACAACTTTTCAGCCGCATCGCTTTAAAATACCGCGCGATGGGTTTAAATGAAATGAAGCTCACGGAAAAAGATTACCGGAAATATATTTTAGAAGAATACACCTTCCTCAAACGTCCTGTAGTGATCAATGGAAATAAAATTTACATCGGTAATTCAAAGGCGAATGTAGAAGCGATGAAAAAGGAACTGTAGCCAGGAGTCTGGAGTCAGTAGTCAAAATGTAATTATTGATCTGATAATTGATTAGAAAACTGCCTACTTTTGTTCCGTGAATAAAACATTGGCTGCGCATATTTGCCTTTTTCTTTCGATGGTGATCTATGCAGCGGGATTTACCATCATTAAAGAAGTTACTCCCTTACATATTGCGCCTGCAGGTTTTGTTGCTTTGCGTGTTATTGGTGCAACACCACTTCTTTGGCTCACCGGAATTTTTATCCGCGAAAAAGTCGAACGAAAAGATATCTGGAAGCTTGCCTATCTTTCTCTTTGCGGCGTTTCCATCAATCAGTCCTTTTTTATCCAGGGCATGAGCCTCACTTCACCAATCAGCGGCGCGATCATCATGATCACCTCTCCTTTGCTGGTGCTTATTCTCGGAAATATAATTCTGAAAGAAAAAATTACGTGGCAACGCGCAGCCGGAATTTTAATCGGGCTCGGCGGCGCGGCATTACTGATTCTGAGCAATACGGTTTCAGAAGAGAAATCAAGTTCCGCATTGGGAAATCTTTTCATTTTTATAAACGCGCTTTCATGGGGAACCTTTCTCGTGCTCGTAAAACCATTGATGAAAAAATATCATACCGTAACAATTTTGAAATGGGTTTTTCTTTTCGGCGTAATCATTCTTGTTCCGCTTGGATTTAATGATGTCACAACGATAGAATGGAATTCCTTCGACGGCAGAGTTATTTTCGATATTTTATTTGTGATCGTTGGTGTAACATTCATTGCTTATCTCATGAATGTATTTGCGTTAAAAGCATTAAGTCCGACAGTAGTGAGCGCGTACATTTACACGCAACCCATCATGGCTGCAGCCATCGCTTTGATGCTCGGAAAAGATGAACTGACCTGGCAAAAAATTGTTTCCGCAATCTTAATTTTTGCAGGTGTAATGCTCGCAAGTCAGAACAAAAAAACTGAAACAACTCAATAATGTGCTAATTTGCTAATGGGTTAATCCGCCGCGGCGGAGCTAATAAAAAAAGGAAAGGTGTGAATTCACATCCTTCTCATTAACCCATTAGCTCCGCCGCGGCGGATTAGCACATCAGCACATTTCCCATCCGCACATCTTTTCCATTAACTTTGTATTATGAAATCAATGACCGGATTTGGCAAAGCTGTTTGTGAATTACCACAGAAAAAAGTAACGGTGGAAATCCGTTCACTCAATTCACGTCAGCTTGACCTGAATATTCGCATGCCTTCGGTGTACCGCGAAAAAGAATCGGAAGTACGCTCTGAACTTTCTAAAACTGCTGAGCGCGGAAAGATCGATGTTTCCATTTTTGTAGAAGGAACATCTGAAGCTGCGCTTGCTACAATAAATACTTCGCTTGTTACTGCATATTATCATGAGCTGAAAAAAATCGCAGAATCTCTCGGTGATGATAGAAAAGATTTTTTATCGCTCATCATGCGTATGCCGGATGTGTTGAAGCAAGACAAGCAGGATTTGGATGAAGATGAATGGAAGGAAGTTTACCGTGCATTTATTTCGGCGCTTGCTGCATTCGGAAAATTCCGTGAAGATGAAGGTGGTGTTTTAGCGCATGAACTTTCGCAACGCATCGGAATCATTCACAAGAAACTAGCAGAAGTTGCAGTGCTTGATCCGTTACGCGCGATTGCGGTGCGTGAACGTTTGCAAAAACATTTATCTGAAGCAGCAGCAACCGACCAGATCGACAATAATCGTTTTGAGCAGGAGCTTATTTATTATTTAGAGAAGCTGGATATTACGGAAGAGAAATTGCGTCTTCAAACACACCTCGATTATTTTATCGGAACAATGAAAGAACCCGGCGCCGGAAGAAAGCTCGGATTTATCGCCCAGGAAATCGGTCGCGAAATAAATACGATCGGTTCAAAAGCAAACGATGCAGGAATTCAAATGATTGTTGTTCAGATGAAGGATGAATTGGAGAAGATAAAAGAGCAGCTTTTAAATGTTCTTTAGTTTCGGGTTCAGGGTTTCGGGTTAAAAACAGACTTGTTCATTGTACATTGTTTGTTTGACATTGTTTGTTTTTTTGTTGCGAGGGAATTTCACATTGGAAGGAATGCTCAATGCCAAACAAACAATGTACAATGTTCAAGGGAAAAAGTAAAAAATAAAAAATTATCACCCTCCAAACATTGAATCTCACAAAACCCCGAAACTGATTATCTTCGTAACATGAATTCGCAAGGTAAATTGATAATTTTTTCAGCTCCGAGCGGGGCGGGGAAAACTACGATTGTTCATCGCTTGCTGGCTCAAATTCCAACACTTGAATTTTCTGTTTCTGCAACCAGTCGCGCTCCACGTGGCGATGAAAGTCATGGTGTGGATTATTATTTTTTCTCGGCAGATGAATTTCGCAAACGTGTGAATGAAGATGAGTTTGTGGAATGGGAAGAAGTTTATCCCGGCCAGATGTATGGGACTTTGCTGGATGAAGTAGATCGCATCTGGAGAAAAGGACATCACGTGATCTTTGATGTGGATGTGAAAGGCGGACTAAATCTCAAAAAGAAATTCGGACCTGAAG
This sequence comes from Bacteroidota bacterium, assembly GCA_031412295.1. Classification (GTDB taxonomy): domain Bacteria; phylum Bacteroidota; class Bacteroidia; order Palsa-965; family Palsa-965. The sequence goes on along the minus strand of JANOCU010000005.1, from coordinate 409,010 downwards.
CGCTTGCTATTTTTGTTCGCCCGCCTTCTATGGAAGCATTGGAAGAACGGCTTCGTTGTCGCGCTACAGAACCCGAAGAAAAAATAAAAATGCGTCTCGCAAAAGCAGCCAGCGAACTTTCTTACGAATCACGTTTTGATACCGTTCTCGTAAACGATGAGCTGGAACGCGCAGTGAACGAAGCGCAGAAAACTGTCAATGAATTTCTGGCCCGCGAAAACGGAGTAAGTCACTGAAAGATTACCCACTGAATTTCATATCAAACTTCAATCGTAATCTTTAATCTGTAATCTGTAATCCAATTTTGAAAATAGGTCTCTTCTTCGGCTCCTTCAACCCTATTCACATTGGTCACCTGGTGCTGGCGAATTACATGCTGGAATTTACAGAGCTTGAACGCATCTGGTTTGTAATATCCCCGCATAATCCGCTGAAAGAAAAGAAGACTTTGCTGAATGATAATCACCGGCTGCAAATGGTTCGTCTTGCAATTGGTGAGCATACCAAAATGAAAGCAAGCACTATTGAATTTAAGCTTCCTCAACCTTCTTACACGGTAAATACGCTTGCACATATTGCAGACAAACATCCCCAGCATGAATTTGCACTGATCATGGGTTCCGATAATCTCGGTTCGTTTCACAAATGGAAAAATTACGAATTCATTTTAGAACATTATAAAATCTACGTTTATCCGCGGCCGGGAGAAGTTGGTGGTAATTTAAAAACACATCCTTCTGTCACTTTTACTGAAGCACCGATGGTTGAAATCTCTTCTTCGTTTTTACGTGAGGCGATAAAAAATAAAAAAGACGTTCGTTATTATTTTACAGAACCTGTCTGGAATTATTTGAAAGAAATGCATTTTTACGAAAAGTAAATTCATTTCATGGAAACCATTCACATTGTCGGATATCATCCATCATTTCAACCACGCATCGATGAAATGATGATTCGCATCCAGGCAGAATTCGCAGAACAGATCACTTCACGTCATTCAACAGTTCTTCCTGATGTTTACAATTTACCCGGACAAAAATATTGGGTTGCATTAGACAACTATAAAGTGATCGGAACTATCGGACTTACTTTATACGGCGATCATAATGCCGTTGTAAAAAGAATGATGGTTGATCCTGCTTACCGTGGCAATCGTTTTCCTACTGCTAAAACATTGCTGGATGTTGCTTTTAAATGGGCACATGAAAATTCTGTAAAACGGATTTATCTTGGAACGATGCATCAATTTGTTGCAGCTCAAAAATTTTATCTCAAAAATGGTTTTGTAGAAATTCAGAAGAAAGAGTTGCCACCGGATTATACTGCTAACCCGATGGATACGCTTTATTACAAATTAGATTTCTGAAATTTATTCTATCACCAATCGTTTTACCGCAAATCCGTTTGCAGTAATTACTTGTACGGAATAAATGCCGCTGCTGAGGGAAGATAAATTCATTGTGGCAGAATAATTCCCCCCGCTTGCATTTTCATTCTGAGAATAAACTTTCCGTCCAAGATTATCATAAACGAGCACCTCGATTTTCTGCGCGTGTGCAAGTGACATGCTTAGCTGGAAATTTCCATTACCCGGATTTGGAATAATGTTCATCGAATTTTCCAGGATGTTGTTTTCATTGACACTTACTTCTGTTGTAAGCACAATATTCGACAATGAGCCCAGCGTACTTTGAACAGCCGGATTTGTATTTCTCATCGCCGCAGCATCCAACAATCGAAGTGATGGAACACATGCTCCTGTATTCGGCAAGGCCAACACAACATAAAACTGTGGACCAACAGGCGGTGCTGCATCGGTATAAGTAAATGTATTCGCAGATACTGTTCCAATTAAAGAAAGCATCCCGGGATTTGAGCCACGATAAATTTCATAATTACTAATTGTAGCTCCTTCATACATGGACCAGGATAAATTATAACCTGCAGGAATTGCATTACTGAGCTGAAGGAAAATAGTTCTGTGATGCAGCATAAACAAATCTGATTCTATTCCGCATGAATCCACAGTTGTTATCCGGTAACGGCTGGCATACAGATTCGGATCAGCAATCAAATCCGTGTAAGTTGTGAATGCTGAAATTGGTTGCGAACCGATTGCTGCATACACGCCTGTTGAATTCGTTTCACGATAAATTGTATAGCTTCCTCCGACAGGTGAATTGTTACGTTCCCAGATAACTACATTTTTACTTATTGCAGTATCAACAGTAACCAAACAGATCAGCTCGTTATTTGTATTCGAAGCAGGAGAAGGAGATAAGGTGAATGTATCTGTTCCTGTTCCGCATTGTGATGTTGCAGTCACTGTGTAGGTGATCTGTGCGTAAGGTGTTGCAACCGGATTTTGAATATTCGGATTATTCAAATAAGTCGAAGGCGACCAAACAAATGTTGCGGGAGAATAAGGGCTATTCGCTAAAAGCTGTATGGAGTCTCCGCAATTGAAAAAATTAGTTCCTGTAATAGCAACTGTTGTTTGATTCGTTGCAGGTCCAACGGTAACAACAGAAGAAATTACACATCCTGCAGAATCTGTCACATCAACAGTATACGTTCCGGCAAGTTGATTTGAAACAGATGACGTTGTTTGTCCGCCCGGCATCCAACTGTAGGTGTACGGCGGCTGACCCCCGGAAACTATTGCCTGCATAAATCCTGCAGGAGAAGGACAACTATCAGGAGTGGTTAATGTTATTACAGAAAGATTGGAATTATTCTGCACAGTATCAGTAGATGAAATTATACATCCTGTGCTATCCGTTACACTAACAGTATAAATTCCTGCAGGAAGATTGGTCGCCGTAGCAGCATTTCCTCCCAGCGGCGACCAGCTATATGTATAAGGTGAAGTTCCACCACTCACATTAACAGTTGCAGAACCTAATGTTGAACAATTTACTCCTGTTGTGCTTGTTGTAAGAACAGGTCCTGCATATGGAATTGTAACAGACAAAGCACCACACATTCCTGCAGTGCTGTCACTAACAGTTACAGTATAAACTCCGGCAGAAAGATTCGTTGCAGTTAATCCTGTTTGAAGCGGATTGGTGTTCCAGCTGATTGTATAATTTCCACTTCCTCCGCTTACTGCAATAGTAGCAGCACCGTTTCCAATACAGGTTGCTGTTGTTGTGGATGGATTTGTAATTGTAAGTCCACCTGTTGTCGGTGTACACAAAAAACAATTGGTTTGTGTATAAAGTCCGGCCATCGCAATTGAAAAACAATCTCCTCCTGAGCTCACATTAAAATCGCAGGTGGCTTGCGACAATCCGATACTTGCCGGTAGTGATGCGAAATTCCACCAGTCTTCAGCAATCTGTGTATTAGGACCTCCATCAACTGACAAATAAGTGCCAAGCATTTGGAGGTTAGCGATCAGCATAAATCCATCAGCACTTGTTGAATTTGCGCACGAATTAAATCCGGTCATAAGATGCGTTGCTGTTCCGCCATTAATTGTAACACAACCATCATCAATGTGAATGCTTCCTGTGTAAGTAGCAGTAGGATCTTTATAGATGATAAATAATGTTGCGCCATCCATATCATTACCAGGAGTTGGTAATGTTGGTAGACCACTGATCATATAATTTCCATTTCCACTGATAATGCTTGTTACATCAACACGGTATGCAAAACTCCCTGCATAACCCCAGCACATATCCTGGTCCTGCCCGATCATGGTCATTGGAAAATTTGCTGTTGTGCCAACCGGGTTCGTAACGGTTGCAGTAATTGAAACCCCATTTCCCGAACCTGCACACCATAACCACGCTTTATCAATTTGTGCACAAAACGGAATTCCTGTAATTGGAAAAGATGCAGGTTGCAATACTCCGGGATTCGGAAATCGCTGTCCGAGCTTAACAGATGCCTGCGTATAATTTAATCCGCATGCAGTGCTATCGTAGAGGAATCCCAATACGCCATTTCCATCCTGGACTGTTGGATTTGAATTACGCAGTTGTTGCTGTTCAGCCCAGGCTTTCGTTCCTTCATTCGGAGATTGCGCTGATAAAAGTGTGGTGATGAGAACAAAAAATAAGAGGGCAATATTTTTCATAGGGGGTTATTTAATTCAATGCAATTACTTCGATATGAAAGTAAGGGTTCCGCATAGATAATGCATCTCCAACATTCACCATGTTTATACCTGTCCACAGAACAAAACTTTCGTTTGTAAGCAAAAAAAACCGTCATCGGGGAGCGATGACGGTTCAAAAAGTGAAGGCTTTCTGAACGACGCTTCACAAATTCAAATTTCAGATTTATTCTATCACCAGTTGTTTTACAGCAAATCCATTCGTAGTTAATACTTGTACGGAATAAACGCCGGTGCTGAGTGATGATAAATTCATTGTAGAAGAATAAGTTCCTGCACTTGCATTTTCCTTCTGTGAATAAACATTCCGTCCAAGATTATCATAAACGATCACGCGGACTTCCTGCGCCTGAACGAGTGAAATGTTTAGTTGGATATTTCCATTGCCGGGATTCGGAAGCAATGTGAATGAAACACCATAAAAATCATTTTCGCTGATTCCAGTTGGAACTGCCATGCTGATATTGGAATACAAGCTGGAATTATCAAGTACCTGTTGCGGATTTGAAAGTCGCAATGATGGAGTACAACCGCCGAATGGATGAACTGCTTCTACCATGTAATAATTTATTCCGGTAAGGGGGGCTGCATCTGTATAGGTAAATGTGCTTCCACTTACAGAAGTAAGCAATGTCATTGTACCAACTGAAGCGCCACGATAAATATTATACATTGCAATAGGAAGTCCTTCGTAAGCCGTCCATGCTAAATCCCAAACCGGACCATTTTGCGTGCTAACCAGGAAAATAGTACGATGATGTCCTGTTGGAGCCGATTCATCGCCACATAGATTTACAGAAGTGATCTTATACCTGTCCGCATTTGTGGATGGTGTTGAAGTCATATCTGTAAATGTGGTAAACTGCGAAATCGGTTGTGTAGCAATAAGTGCGTAAACACCGGGTGCGGAAGTTTCTCGATAAATATTATAATTACCTGCTGACGGAGAGTTGATGCGTTCCCAGATCACAACGTTTTTATTCAAGGCTGTATCTACAGTTACAAAACAAACCTGGTCATAGTAATTATTGTTTGGATTAGCAATCACATTTACCATATCGGTCGCTGTAAGACATCCATATGTTACGCTCAATGTATACGTGATGGAAACGGGTGCATTACAAACAGGGTTCTGAATGTTTGGATTGGAAAGATAAGTCGACGGTGACCAGCTTACAACCGCATTGGCAGGATAAGGAACACCGATGTAAGGATAAAGAATGATGCTATCGCCACAATAGACCATTTGCGATCCTCCGGATAAATTTATATACATCACCCCGACTGTGACCGATGCGGTATCAGTACAACCAATTGAATCTGTCACAGTAACGGTATAATTACCAGCAGCCAGGCCAGTGATAATCTGAGTGGTTTGTCCTCCAGGCGCCCACAAGTAAGTATAAGGAGCAGTCCCTCCCATTGGATATGCCTCCGCAGATCCGCTGCCACTTCCACAACTGTCTGAAACACTATTCATGACTACTACAAGGACCGGGGAAGGAAGAACATCGATCGAGTCTGTCATAATGCAACCAGAATTATCAGTAACAGTAACATAATACCTGTCCGAAGCCAAATTAGTTGCTGTTGCTGATGTTCCTCCTGTAGGATTCCACAAATAAGTATAAGGAGCTTGCCCACCGGTGACAGACACAGAAGCTGTTCCGTTACTGCTACAAGCGACAGGTATTGCGGACATGACAAGATTCATCCCTGTGTATCCGATTACAACCTGCGCCGAGCTGCAATCTATTCCATCATTTACATAAACCGTATAAGTACCGGCGCTAAGACCAGACACGCTGGAAGTTGTCTGACCACCCGGCACCCATAAATAAGTATATGTTCCACTTCCGCCGGTTGCAGAGACAGTTGCTGTACCATTTCCATTACAATTATCAGGTGTTGAAGTTGTAACTAAAGAAACAGGGGAAATAAGTGGTGTACATGCAGAACAGCCTGTTTGAAAATACAGACCTGCGACTGCAAGCGTATAACAATCGCCACTGGAACCAAGATCAAAATTACAAGTGCTTTGACCATTGGTTACTGTTGTTGATGCGGAAATTTCATTCCACCAATCCCATTGCGGTTGAGTTACACTACTATTATTCATGTTTAAAGTGTACCCCGGCATTTGCATATCACCAACAATCATGAAGCTATTCGCGAATGTAGAATTGGCACAAGCGCTGAATCCTGTCATGGTGTGATTTAAATTGCCGCCTGGATCAGTATGACAGCCATCATCAATTTTCAGTGTGCCGGTATAAGACGCATAAGGATCAACATAAATAATGACCAGGGTAGCTCCTTCGCAATCCACCGTTGAAAAATTCGGTGAGGTAGAAGTTGGCAAACCGCTAAGTGTGTATGTTCCCGAACCGGTAATGCAGGAAGTAACATCGGTACGCCACACATGTGTGCCATTCATTCCCCAGCAAACATCGACCGAACTTCCAATGTTTGTCATGTTGAAGGAGGTGGAAACACTTGCAGGATTTGTAATATTAGCTGTGACCGAAGGCGTCACTCCCAGCACTTCGGTATACAAAAAGGCTTGTTGTATTACTGCACAAGGCGATATATTTACAACAAAAGGAGCAGGCTGTGGAATTCCAAGAGGAATAAAACGTTGTCCTAAACGCTGTGAAACCGTTACATAATTTAATCCGCAGGCCGTATTGTTGTAAACCGCAGTAAGCGTATCATTACCGGAAAGCGGGTTAATGACAGGACCATCATTCCGTGAAGCCTGGCTGTGTAGTGCAGCCCATTGCGGTGTTCCGATAATTGGTGCTTGCGCGATTGCAAAAGTTGTTGCAAAGGAAAACAGGATCAAGGCATGTAAGTAATTTTTCATAGTCAACGTTTGATTGTGAATGTAAACCTAGTTCATTTCATGAAGCAGTTAAATCGTGCTTTCCAAAATCTCCCGTGTTCAGGCAGCAGTGTACACCCGGAAATTTTTCGCTTTCGGTTTAGTAATGTAGCTAAAAATTGCCGGATAAATCAGCCGCATCCAGCTTTTTTCCGCGCCTGGTGGATTGGAATGAAAGGCAAAAAAAAACCGCCATCTGGAGAGAAATGGCGGTTTAAAATGTGAACCTAGTCTACGCGTTCACCAAACTCAATAATGATTTGAAAAGGAATTTGCCATCCGTGTTTCCTAATTCAGGATCAGCGGCGCGCTCAGGATGCGGCATCATTCCAAATACATTTTTAGTTGCGTTACAAACCCCTGCAATGTTTTCTGTTGCTCCATTCGGATTTGCTTCAGCGGAAAGATTTCCGTTTTCATCGCAGTAACGGAAAAGTATTTGTCCGTTAGCATTCATTTCTTTCAAAGTCTTTTCGTCCGCGAAATATTTTCCTTCACCATGCGCGATCGGAATTTTCAATGCTTTATCCTGCGGAACTGCTTGTGTGATCAATGTATCTTTTGTCTGCGCTTTGATAAAAACATTTTTGCAGATAAATTTCCTTTCGTCGTTATGCAACAATGCTCCCGGCAATAAACCTGCTTCGCAAAGAATCTGGAATCCATTACAAACTCCGAAAACATAACCGCCTTTACCGGCAAACTCAATCACTTTTGTCATGATCGGAGAGAAACGTGCGATAGCTCCTGAACGAAGATAATCGCCGTAAGAAAATCCGCCGGGCAATACAACTACATCCACGTTTTGGAGATCGGTGTCTTTATGCCAGAGCTCCACTACTTCCTGCTGCATGATATCCTTCAGCACATAAATCATGTCCTGGTCACAGTTCGATCCCGGAAAAACAACAACGCCGAATTTCATTGGTAAATGGAGTGTATTTGTGAATTACAAAGATAACAAAAAAGGGCCCGCACACAAAGCCGACGCTTCATTTGGTAATCTGGTAACTGGGAAATTGAAATGAGAACGAGGTGATTGGTGATTGGTTGATAAAGGTAATATATGAGTGCGGAAGCAAGTGCGTTAATTACCCAGTTACCAGATTACCAGATTACCAGATTTTTTCAGATGAGGTAGGAGATGGCGATGCTTAGGATGAGGAGGATGAAGATGGATTCGGCAAGCCAGAGTCTTCTGGCTACGAGGAAATAGTTGGAGGCAAAAAGGGAAAGCGGGTAAATGGCGAAAATAATTCCTGCAACGGCATTATTCTGAGCGGGTATGATGGCGAGAAGTGAAAAAACGAGGAACCAGAGCATGACGGAAATTCCCTTTTTCGTTTTTAGCGTGGAGGTCCCGGCGCCTGATAAAAAGCGTCCTGCGGACACAAAAAGCATTAAGCCGGTCATGGCGGTAAGGAAATAATATTCCACCGGCAGCTTCAGGAAAAAATCGCGGTTTACTATCGGATCGATGATAAGTTCGTGTGTGGCCTCACGTAATTGATCGTGCCAGAAATAATAAACGCCGGCATAAATCGGTGCTACGGTAGTTCCGAGAATTAAAATGATCCATTCTCTCCAGATAAACGGGCGGAGCAATATGATACAAACGATCGCGAAAAGTAAAAAGATAATGGATGGGAGATAAAAAAGCGCGGCTATTCCGATAAGAATTCCGGAATTAAATACCGATCCGAACGCTTTATCTCTCCTGTAGGTGGCGAGCAATAAATGTAATGCACCCAGCAGGAAAATTCCCGCAAGATGTTGTGGATGAAGCCATAATAATCCGGGTGTGCAGGCAGAGAATACCACAAACATCAGGGCAGGCAGCCACGATCTTTTAGTAAGAATATGATGCTGGTAAATAATATAATTCAGCAAAAAAGCTTCTCCCATGGAAACGAGGAATCCCAGGATAACACTTAAAAGCGGGTTAGCGCGCAGAAAAGTGTCGAGCCCCGAGTAGAACGGCATGTACACCAATTCAACCGGCGCGGAAGGATGCAAAAATCCGGGCAGCCAGAGGAGAATCCCGAGCAAAGGGATCAAAACCAGTGAAACCGGCGAGTGCGAGCGCGTGGTAGAGATGAACATGGTTGTAAAAATAGCTGAAAAGGTTGGTGGTTGGTGGTGAAAAAGGTTGGTGGTAGTGGTTGGGAAAAGTTGGTGGTTGGGAAATTATTAATCCTTGTTCATTGAACATTGTTTGTTTGGCATTGTTTGTTCCTTACAATGAGAAACTTGCCCGAAGGAAAAAAATGTACAATGCCAAACAAACAATGCACAATGTTCAAGTAAACCCACCAACGACCACCAACTCCTTTTTTCCGCCAACTTTTTTTCCCTGATTTCAATGAATTGTTAACTTTGGGCACTCAAAAAACCACGCTATGGAACATTCAGGCTTCTTTTACACTATCGCACGACTTTCGTACAAATTTTTTCATGGGCTGGAGTGGACCTATAACACCATCACCCCGAATAAAATTTTTATCGTTATCCTGTTCATTTGTTTTTTCTGGTGGATTATGTGGCAGCACAAATACAATAAGGCTGCTCAGCGTAACGGGACTTACAAATAAGCCGCTGATTGCGCAGATTCGCGCAGATTAAAAATATATAGAAAGCTTTTCCGTGAATGCGGGAAGGCTTTTTTTGTGGGAACGGTTTACGAATCAAATCGAAACTACAAAAGCTTTGCGTTAATGAATTACAATCAATCTAATTGACGAACCCCGCATCTTATGATTCGTACTTTCGTTTTGATTCGTAATTCGTTCCCCGGAGTAATTCGTTCCCCATGTCTACTTCATCAGATCCTGCCCAATATCTTTTCTGAAATAGCAGTCTTCAAACTTTACTTCATTCGCTGCTTCATAAGAAAGTTTTACTGCATCTTCAATCGTATTTGCGAAAGCAGTGAATGCAATGATCCTTCCACCGTTGGTTACAATAGTTCCATTCTCCGATTTTGTTCCGGCGTGGAAAGCGATCGCGTCTTTTACATTTTCTAATCCTGATATAACTTTTCCCTTTTCGTAATTGCCGGGATATCCGCCCGCAACCATCATCACCGTTGTTGCAATACGATTATCCAATTCAAATTTCAGTGATGCTAATTTTTTATCTGCTACAGCAATAAATGTTTCAAGCAAATCCGATTTAATTCTCGGAATCACAACTTCTGTTTCCGGATCACCCATGCGCACATTGTATTCGATCACTTTCGGTTCGCCATTATCATTCATCAGGCCAATGAAAATAAACCCTGAATACGGAATGCCGTCTTTTTTCAAACCTTCAATGGTTGGAATCACAACACGCGCTTCTACTTTTTCCAGGTACGCGGCATCTGCAAATGGCACAGGAGAAACAGCGCCCATTCCGCCTGTGTTCAATCCCTGATCACCATCACCAATACGTTTGTAATCTTTTGCAGCAGGCAACATTTTATATGATTCGCCATCTGTCAAAACAAAAACGGAAAGCTCAATACCTCTTAAAAATTCTTCAATCACTACTTTGCTGCTTGCTACTCCGAATTTAGCATCGGCGAGCATTGCTTTTAATTCTGCTTTTGCTTCGTCGAGTGTATGCGGAATAACAACGCCTTTTCCTGCAGCAAGTCCGTCGGCTTTTAAAACATAAGGAGGTGAAAGTGTTTCAAGAAATTTATAGCCTTCTTCAAGTGTATCTTTTGTAAATGTTGCATAAGCCGCAGTCGGAATATTATGCTTCATCATAAACAGCTTTGAAAAATCTTTGCTGCCTTCCAGCTGCGCGCCAATTTTCGGCGGACCGATAACAGGAATCAATTTCAATAATTCGTCAGCTAGAAAAAAGTCGACGATGCCATTCACTAAAGGATCTTCGGGTCCGACAACGACCATTTTAATTTCGTTTGCTAAAACAAAACTGCGGATTGCAGGAAAGTCGGTGGCGGACATTTGAACGTTTGTTCCGCATAAAGCAGTGCCTGCATTACCGGGAGCGATAAAAAGTTTAGAAAGTTTTTTGCTTTGCGAAAGTTTCCACGCAAAAGCATGTTCGCGGCCACCGGATCCTAATAGTAATACGTTCATGGGGCAAAGGTACTAAATGAGAAAATTATAAATGTGCAGATGTGCAAATGAAATTATAAGTCCTGAACACGGCATTCCATTTATTCAATCTTGCTCAACAGCCATTGCAAATCCGCCACATTGCGATTCTCTTCCACTTTTTTACGGATAACGCCGATCTTTTTCTTCATTCCCTTCGCACGCATCAGCTGCGACGTATAGCGGATGAGGTTTAAATAAATCGTTCGCTGATAATCTGAAATTAATTTGTTCCGCTTCAGGAATGTGCGGAATGCAGTGGCGTGATAGAAAAAAGATTCCGTTTCTTCCAGTTCAAAATACGTTTTTAAAAGAATAGATTTTGAATCGAGCTGGTAATACACATCTGAAAATTCTACTTGCTGCGGGCGCCGCGAATTATAACTGGCAATCGTATATGGATACTGCCGGCAATGTTTCTTTTATAAATCAAAACACACAAACGTATTGGGCAACGCAGCAGGGATACTATTTGGGTATTGCAACATTTACAGGTTGTGGTTCGCTAACGAGCTATGTACAGGTTTTGGATACGTGCGGTACGTATGCGTGGGTGAATAATGTGTGGCCTGGCGATTGTGATTATGATCTTACAGCAAACAATGCAGATGTATTGCAGATCGGTTTAGCCTATGGCGCTACAGGTGCAACTCGTCCGAATGCAAGTAATCTTTGGTATGCGCAACCGATGGCAGACTGGATGCAGAATTATGTAAACTGCAATTACAAACATGGTGATGCAGATGGAAATGGAATCATTGACATGAATGATACACTTCCGATCGCAATCAATTACGGCAATACACATCCATACCGTTTAGCTCCGGTAATAAATCCGACAGCAGTGCCTGAGCTTTACCTGGTTGCTAATTACGATACTGTTGGATTGCAAACTTTGGTAACTGTTGATGTGCGACTTGGCACTACAGCCTTTCCTGTTGATTCGATCTATGGAGTTTCATTTACGCTCACTGCGGATGCGGGATTAATTGATACCACACTCACATTTATCAATTTCAATTCCACCTGGCTCGGAACAAATGGTTTGGATATGTTTGATTTCAGGAAATATTTCCAGGGCAATGGAAGTGTTGAAGTTGCAGAGTGCAGAAACAACCACATCAATACCAGCGGAAACGGAACGATCGGAACTTTCCTTATCGTCACGACAGATAATCTTTCAGGTATCGCGATTTGTCATATCGATGTTACAAATGTGACCGCTGTAACTGCTTCACAACATTATCTCTCACTTGCAACAGTAAATGATTCGGTTGTAATCGATCCGTCAATGCCTGCGGGAATTGCACCAACAGAAATTGCACCTTCGTTCAACCTGTATCCGAATCCTGCAAATTCAACAGTTACGATTCAGACCAGCACAACAGCAACCCAGATTGAAATTACAGATATGCTTGGAAGAGTGATCACTACACTCAAACCTTCTTCATCAAGCACAACGATTGCAACGTCTTCAATTGCAGCGGGTGTATATTTCATCCGGGTTCGGAATGGTAATGCTGTTAACACACAAAAGTTGTCTGTAACGCATTAACAAAAGAACATATTGCTTGCAACAACAAGCAACCAGGGGCTGTTTCGGGAGAGCAGCCCCTTTTTAGTATTCGATGTACACCTAACTTAAAAGTCTGCGCGAACCGATAATCGTCCATTTCTACCAAGAATCGCCAAAACGTGTCCAGGTATCGAATATTAAAATTTCGAGAGTGGAAATGCATTTTCTTTGTATCGTTAAAATAACATTTCGTTTTTATAACCAGTGATTAAACGCATTTCTACAATGTCAATTTACCACTGAGAAAACGAACCACAATAAAGAGACCGTTCCTGGGGAGAGACGGTCTCTTTTTTTTATGCCGTTTTTGGTCCGAGACTAACTGGATTTTTAAGCCAAACAAATTCTTTTGGCAATCGATCTTCATTTTTTCACAAACAGTCGAATAATATAATCCGTTGCTGATCATTTCTTTTTCTTTGTAGTGTTAAAACTACATTTCGTTTTACTAACCGTTGATTAGCTGCATATCTACAATGCATAATTAACAACGAGAAACGAATCATAATAAAGAGACCGTTCCTGGGGAGAGACGGTCTCTTTTTTTTTGTACTATGGCGAGAAAATATCAGGCAGCGACTTATTTTCCCCCAATTACCAATCACTAATAACCTATCACTTTTTTTCGGTAATCCATCTTCAAATCTTCACAAATGATCGAATAATAAATCAGCTTGAAACAACATTTATCATCTTTGTCATGTAAATAACATTTCGTTTTTACAACCGGTGCTTACTTCATATCTACAATGTAAGTTCAAGCACTGAGAAAACGAATCACAATAAAGAGACCGTTCCTGGGGAGAGACGGTCTCTTTTTTTTATCCGAACTCTCAATTAAGTCTTATCATGTTGACACAACAAAGCGATTTACTTTTTCGTGGTAAACCATAAATTATGTGATGGATTATATATTCTTGTAGCAATCCATCTCCTAAAGCACTCAAGCGGTCGAATAACAAAGCTTTATATTGCTTCTTTCTATTTCTTTGTAAGCGTAATCCTTTTACAACCGTTTACAACGCAGTTTAGAAACCTCTTTAAACAGGGACATCTACAATGTAATTTAAACAGCGAATAACGGACATATAAAAAGAGATCGTTCTGGGGAGAAACGATCTCTTTTTGCGTTGGGGTAAATCGTGATTTTTTTATCATTAGGCAGGTTTGCGAAACCTGCCTAATGATAAAAAAACTTCCTCAACCAACTTTTCCTCTTTTCTATTCTAACGATAGAACGAATTAATCAAATCATCGAAATATTTTCAGTGAAAAAATTACATATCGTTTCTTTGCTTCAGTAAACATATTATATACCGTTTTACTAATCGCCGTTTAAGAAACCTACGGGTATTCTACAATGTTTTAAGCGGCGAATAAAACGGACATAAGAAAGAGACCGTTCTGGGGAGAAGCGGTCTCTTTCTCATTTTATATGACCATTAACTTTATGAGGGATTTGATAATCTGGTAATCTGGTAACTGGGAAATTGGATTAGTCATTGCTCATTGTGCATTGTTAGTTTGGCATTGTACATTCTTTTCGCCCATGAGAATTTCTCTTGTACGGAACAAATCCGCCACGGCGGATCAAACTAACAATGCACAATGAGCAATATGGTAATGAGAATAATTTTCAAAACAACATTTCAGTTCATCTCTGCAATCTGTAGATTATATTAAACAAATAATCGAAATATTATTTCACACTTAGAAACATATCTCATCTTTGATTCAATAAAAAATAAGAATAAGAAATATCATCTGATCAGAGCTACAGAAAAAATCTGAGGCAACAAGGAGCGAAAAAAAGTAACTATGATCAGAATACAGAAAGAAGCCCCGTAAGGCTTCTTTCGCTTTTTAGCACGTTCTCATTTCTTTTTAGCACGTTCTCATTTCTTCATTTAACCGCTTCTCCTTATTTCCCTCCTTTCATCTTCCCGCTTCCGGATCATTTTACATTTCAGGTATATTTACCCTATACATATTACTCCACTTATGAAAAAGCTCCTCTTCCCTGTACTGCTTCTTGCATTTATTTGCTCGTGCACTTCTGAACCGAAGCCGGCGGAAAATTCAACGACCAAACCAGAAGACAACAAAGCACTCGCTACTTTATTCAGCACGTATTATGAAGAGCGTTTGCAATTGTTTCCTCTTGATGCAACTGCAACAGGTGATAATCGCTACAACGATAAATTGTATGCCGACTTCACCGATAGCTATCGCGCGAAGCTGAAAACATTCTGGCAGAAAAATTTAGAAGACATTTCAAAATTCAACCGCGATTCATTAAACGAAAACGATCGCATCAGCTACGATATTTTTAAACGTGAAATGGAAGTCAGCCTCGAAGGACTCAGCTTTCATGATAATTATATTCCGTACCAGCAGTTTTGGGGTTTGCCACTTACAATGGGTCAGCTCGGAAGCGGTGAAGGAAATCAGCCTTTCAAAACAGTAAAAGATTATGACAACTGGCTTGCACGCGCAAAAGAATTTTCCGTTTGGGCCGACAGCGCAATTGTCTATTTCAAAAAAGGTATGGACGCAGATTTTGTTTTACCAAAATTGCTGGTAGAAAAAATGTTGCCGCAGATGAATGACATCCAATCTGCAGACGCGACAAAAAGTTTATTCTATGGTCCGATTAATAAAATGCCGGCGGATTTTTCTGCAGTGGATAAAGAGCGTTTGACAACTGCATATAAATCGCTGATCACTTCAACTATTAATCCGGCTTACAAAAAGCTCGGTTCATTTTTGAAAGATGAATATTTACCGAAAGCAAGAACCACAACCGGTATCAATGCGCTTGCTGATGGTGATGCGTATTATAATTTTCTCATCCGTTATTGGACAACGACAAATAAAACACCGGATGAAATTTATAATACCGGCTTAGCAGAAGTAAAACGCATTTCTGCTGAAATGGAAAAAACAATGGTGAGCGTGAATTACAAAGGTGATCTGAAATCATTTTTTGAATTCATGAAAACAGATAAGCAATTCATGCCTTACAAAACGCCGGAAGAAGTGCTCAACGCTTATCACGCGATACAAACTAAAATCGATCCGAAGCTGAACACAATGTTCGGCCGCGTACCAAAAACAAAATTCGAGATCCGCCAGACAGAAGCGTTCCGTGCAGCAAGTGCAAGCGCAGAATACAACCAGGGCAGCGCAGACGGATCACGCCCGGGAATTTTTTACATACCAATCGTCGACGCAACAAAATTCAACACGACAGGCGGAATGGAAAGTTTGTTTTTGCACGAAGCAATTCCGGGTCACCATTATCAAATGTCGCTGCAGCAGGAAAATGAAAGTCTGCCAATGTTCCGCCGTTTCTTATGGTACGGTGCATACGGCGAAGGCTGGGCGTTGTACTGCGAAAGCCTCGGAAAAGAATTAGGCTGCTACACCGATCCATACCAATACATGGGCGCGCTCGGCGATGAGATGCATCGTGCAATTCGATTGGTTGTCGACGTTGCGATGCACACCGGAAAAATGACGCGCGAAGAAGCAATCACCTACATGACCGAACACGAAGCCATTAGCACAGAAGGAGCAACCGCAGAAATCGAAAGATACATGGCGATACCGGGACAAGCGCTTTCGTATAAGATTGGTGCGTTAAAAATCCGTGAGCTGCGAGCGAAGTATGAGAAGCAGCTTGGCGATAAATTTAAGTTGAGTGAATTTCATGATGAGCTGTTACGATATGGTGTGATGCCGTTGGATGTGATGGAGGGAGCGATGGATGAGTGGGCTAAGAAGATTCAGGATTCGAATATTTGAGGATTTGAATTCAAATTAAAAGAAATTTTCAATTGGTTGTTTAATACAGAATGGGAAGATCTTACCGGAGATCTTCCCATTTTTTTTGCGTAATTGTTTGTGTGTTTTTTTATAAATTGCGATATATGAAAATCATTCTTCCGATTTTAATTTTCTTTCTCGCTTGCAATCAACCATGATCTCAAAACAAAACAAAAACCCAAGAACACAAAACAATTGAGGGCTGGAAAACGATCGACCATGCTCACTATACTATTCAGTACCCTTCCTCCTGGGATGCAAAGGAAACTAATACGGTTGGCCATACAATAAATTTAAATGGCCCAACCCTGACCATGTTCCTTCCTCTTGAATCTAATCCTGATCCGTTTCGCGAGAATATCAATCTATTGGTGCAAGATCAACATGAAAAAATTTCTGATCCGAATCAATATGTTGAAATGTCAGAAAATCAACTTCCCACATATTTTCCTGACGGTAAAATTCTTGAGAGCGAACGTATTAAAACCAAAAACACTGAATACCATAAAGTAATTTATACTGGAAGTCATGGACAATTTAAACTAAAGTTTGAATCGTATTGGTGGTATTATAACGATCATGCGTATGTATTGACTTTTACATGTGAAGAAGAAAAATTTGACTCTTTTAAAGAAATTGCAGAAAAGGTTTTAAGCTCATTTGAATTAAAATAATTTCTCCTTATGGCTGTTAATAAACCAAACCTCGAACAACTTCTAAATTCAGAAGATGTAAACAATTCCATTATCACGTTAGATGAATACATATCTGATCTGTCCAATCTTGGCGACAATATTGAATTACTCAGTGGAGAGCAAAAAGTATTCTTCTTCAATCAAATCTTTGAAAGAGAAGTTAATCATGGCGGCTTTGAATATTTCTTTTGGAATTCAAGTGGAAACTTTGTTCATGAAGTATTGGAATCATTAAAACAGATTGGTGCAAATAAAACCCTCGGGCTATTGCAAGCAGCGATTAACGAATTCCCCGGGGGAAAGGTGCCAACCGATATCAATGAAAGACAATCGTTGATAGAAAAGATAGAAGACGAAGCTAATCCGAAATGGGATGTCCTGTTTAATTCCTTCCTGGAATACGAAGATGATTTGAATGCATTGAATTTTGAGTTTATAAAACAAAACAAAAACTCTTTCTGAAATGTTGTAGTGCTTACTGTATAACATTCCTTATTTTCTGCAAATGACAGAAAGTATTTCACAATCCATCGAAAAATAATTTAAACTGAAAATTGTCATACTATTTTTACATCATCAAACTCAACATATAAGTTCTCATCTATAGCTATAAGCCTTCACGGAAACAAGATGCGCGAAGAGGTATAGTTCAGAACTCAAAAAGGAGAAGCCCGTAAGCTTCTCCTTTTTTTATGTTTACTATTTTGCTAAAATAAAGCATCGGTTAAAATAGTTCAATTGATAACTATTTTCTCTCAATTGATCGAATTAAAAATCAAAACGAAAAATCCTGCCGTTACTTTACATCATCAAACTCAAAATATAAGTTCTCATCTATAGCTACACCATCATCCACGGAAACAAGGAACGACTAAGAGGTATAGTTCAGAACTCAAAAAGGAGAAGCCCGTAAGCTTCTCCTTTTTTATTTCATGCAGCGTCGCATTCCTCCCCTTTATTGACGCATTCACACCGCTCGTGATTCATCCTGCTACAATACATTTGCTTCAAACAAAATCGTATTGTAATGAAAACATTAAAAAGTATTGGTGCAGTGCTGGCAGGGTTACTCACCGTAGTTATCTTAAGCGTTGCAACAGATGCTATCCTGGAAAAGCTCGGCGTTTTTCCTCCTCAAAACAAAGGATTATTCATAACATGGATGCTTGTTCTCGCATTTTTCTACCGCGGCATTTATACGATCATCGGTGGATATATCACTGCACGTTTAGCGCCTGCAAATCCAATGCGTCACGTAACAATACTGGGTATCATCGGAATTGTTTTAGGAACGCTTGGTGTTATTGTAGGATGGGATTTATCGCAGCACTGGTATCCGATTTCATTGGCAATTGCTGCATTTCCATTAACATGGCTGGGGGGTAAGCTGAGAAAATAATCTACCTGCGCTGAATTAGCTTCGGTAAATAAATGTGCTAATCTGCTAATCTACCTACGCATGCTTCGGTAGACAGGTGTGTTAATGTGCTAATATGCAGTTCACCTTTTAAATAAAATCTAAAGCAACTTAGTGTCTTCGTGACAAAAATTAATTACGCCACTAAGGCACGAAGGCACTAAGAAAAAAATTATTGCTTCAGAATTCTCCCTGTTACTTCTACTCCATCCGCTTCGAGCACCAGCAAATAAATTCCTTTTGCATACGCAGTCATATCTACACGATACATAATGCTCGGCTGCATATTCGAAAACGTTTCCATCACTTGTCCGTTTAAATTGTAAAGCTTTCCGCTGATATTATTTGTGCTGGCAGGATCAAAATAAATATAGGCGAAGTCCTGCGTTGGATTCGGCAGCAGCGTGAATTTAATCGGAGAAACGTTTTCACTATTCACCGACGAAGCACCGTTATAAACTGTCGTTGCTTCTGTGATTGTATTATGCCCGCCATTCGGACCGGTATTTCCCGTCTGCACAGTTCCGTAATACGTTGTACCGATCACGTATGGATACTCAGGGTATAACGTATCATTCAGCGTAACGAAATAACAATACATGCCGGCAGGATAATCCGGTGTGATGCAAAATCGTCCATTGTGCGCATCAAGATCTCCTGCGTTTGTGGTGTACACGTAATCTTCAATAAAACATCCTGCAGGATAAGTTGCATTTACAGCAGGGCCATTCACGCGCGCTGTGTTCGAAGATAAAACATAGCTGCTGCGCATTCTTTTTATCGGACCTGTTCCGTTTGTATTGGTGTAAGCGTATGCGCCGTAAATCGGAAATCCGTCAAACGCAAAACCAATGATCGGCGAATGCGTAAGACTATCCGTATCATCATACAAACAATGCGGGTTGACGTGATTGTGATATTCACCATTCGGCGCAGGATGTCCAAGACAACTGTCAAAGCTTACACCTTCATAATACAACGCATCACGATTCCAGACACCGGCATTGTTATAGCTCATTCCGTCTTTCGCATTAAAAACAGAAACACCATTCGACCACACACCAATATGTCCGAGACCGGGTGCAATCGGAGCTGCTGTATTCTGAACAGGATTCCGCGTGATCTTATAAACGAAATTCATATTACCAGGCGTATTCGGATTTGCAGTCCATGGACCAATTGAATAACCCGGGATACAAGTGCAGCTCACATAAACCTGCGTTGCAGAATACTGAACAGTCTGCACATCGGAAATAATATTGTTGTAGCCTGTCGCATTTGTCGGATTAAGAACCCAGGAAGTTATTTCAGGAGTTAGCTGAGCGTTTGCAGAAAGTGTTGCAACGAGAAAACAAAAAAGTAAATTGATCTTTTTCATGAATGGGAGATTTGTAAATGTAAATGTGCAAATTTTAAATGTGCAAATTAACGGCGTAAGACAGACTGAGGTAAGAAGTTAGTTTGTAAATGTGCAAATTTTAAATGTGTAAATTAAAAATACCTTTTCATTAGAGGTAAATGAGAGATTTGATGAGGTGAACTGAATTAAAATTTGCAGGTTAAGTTTTTTTACTATGTTTGCCGCCCTTTATTTATTAATCTATATGTAAGACTATGAAAAATCAATCTGAAAATGTTATCGTAAAGAAGTCATTTCAATTTGCACTCAAAATTGTTGAGTTTGCCGATTTACTTGATGATCGGAAAAAATGGGTGATCGCAAAACAAGTGCTTAAAAGTGGAACTTCCATTGGAGCAAATGTGCGAGAAGCTCAAGGTGCTGAGAGTAAAAATGACTTTGTACATAAATTAAAAATCTCCTATAAAGAAGCCGAAGAAACAGAATACTGGTTAGACATCTGTCACCACTCAAGGAATTATCCGAATCCTGAAAAATTGTCCGAAGATATTATAGAGCTAAAAAAGATTCTTGGCAAAATTATATCATCAATGAAAAACAACAATTGAATGTGCAAATTTCAAATGCGCAAATTTTAAATCAGAACTTCGATCAGCAAGTAGTGCTAAATGAAAAATCCCGCCACAACAGCAGGATTTTTCATTTACACATTTACAATTTGCACATTTACTCCCTTACAATTTGCACATTTACTAATTTATAATTTTCACATTTACTTTTTCTTTTCCTCAAAAATCAACGATCCGGAATTAATACAATACCGCTGATACGTCGGAGCCGGACCATCATCGAATACATGTCCTAAATGTCCGCCGCATGTTCTGCAGGTTACTTCTGTTCGTTTCATTCCGTAAGTATTATCGACATGATAATCGCAGGTAGTAGAATCAAACGGCATCGTGAAGCTCGGCCATCCGCAACCTGAATCAAACTTTTCATTCGAACTAAAAAGAACAGTTTTGCAAGCAGCGCATTTGTAAATTCCTTTATCGTGATTATCCCAGTATTCACCGGTAAATGCGCGCTCTGTTCCTTTTTCACGCAGGATGCGGTATTGCTCCGGAGTTAATTCTTTCTCCCACTCTGCATTCGTTTTAACCACTTTATTCGTATCCATATTTTTATTTATTGAATCTGCAGCAATTGTTTTGTTAAGCGGTATTGTATCAGGAGATGCACAACCTGTGAGCATTACCAGCAAAAGCGAAGTGTAGATAATCATGTTCATTGGTATTGATTTCCTCTATATACGCAGCATACAAATTTACGGATTCTCATTGGGATTTGAGATGTGTTGAATAATGTTAAAAAAGTGACAGGTGGCGGGTGACAGGTGACGAGGGAAGTCAAGAGAGCAAATCTCCTTGCAGGATGATTAAAAGTCTAAAGGCCGAAACTAAATGTCACAGCCTTCATTAAAATATAAAAAGTCGATTTGGAAATTTTCTCTTACGATTTTACCTTTTTTCATTTTCCCGTCACTCGTCACCTGTCACCCGTCACACTTTCTCTTTAATTATTTCCTGCTCAGCAACAATTCATATTTCCCGATAGTAAGCACTGTTCCTTCCGGCTCATGCCCAAGGCGAAGATTTGAACCTGTGGCACTTCCGAGGGCTGCTACTGCGCTGCTGGTTAAATCAAAACCACTGACATTCTCATTCTTGTTAATCGTATTTGCAGCAATGTAAGTAGCGTCTTCCTCATCATTCACAGGTGCGCGATCCAGCTTCTTTTTCATCCAGCGCATTGCAGCCTGGCGCGGAGAAATGCTTGCAGTAGGTGAAGTTTCAGCAGAAGCAGTTTTAGAATAAATAGCAGTGGAATAATACGTGTCAGAAAAATCTACACGCGGATTTACATTTGTAGAAAGCGAAAGTTTTTCATTGGTAGTTTTAATCAACGCCATCTGTTCTTTAGCGTTTTTCACAGCAACAGGAAGAACATCAGTGGAAGCAAATTGCTTTTTCGGAATAACAACTTCGGCTTTTTCTTTCTGAACAGAATTATTTTCCGGAACAACAGCAACAGGATTCTGCGAAGGATTTACCGGGGCAATAACACGATTGGTTTTCGGAGTTGAGTTCGGATTTGACTTTGCGATATTGGACGAATCAACACCATTTTTACTTGCAATGGTATCAATCGAATCCTCGCTTGAATAATTCCAGAAGAAAATTCCGATCAGTAAAGCAACAGCCGCTGCAGCTGCAAAACGTGTGTCAACGATCCACCAGAATGCACCGCGGTCTTTTCGTTTTAATGATTCTTTATCTTCAAAAACAACCGAAGCATCTGCACTTAATTTTGTTTGTTGGTATAAAGAATAATTTTTCTGCTGCTCCGCATTTGCAGATAAAGAAGCTGCCAGTTCCTTTTCCTCTTCACTGTTCAGCAAACCTTCCACAGAAGCAATGGCCATTTCATCAAAGTTTTCCGCGCTGACAAGCACCGATTTGTGAAGCGACGCCTTATGCTCAAATACAATATGCTCATCCGGAATCAAGACTGCCTGTTGCAATAATTCAAGCTCCGCACGTTTCTCAGGGAATTGAAGAAGAAATTTTTCTATCTCCGCTTCTTCATTCGCATTCAACAAACCTTCCACATGCGAAACAAAATACTCCTCGTAATTCGATTCATTAATTCCAAGCACAACATCCATCGGTTTCTTCAACTCCGATTTCCAGTCAAACTTAATATGCTTATCAGGAGAAAAAGAAACCTCTTCATAGCTGTCAAACAAATCGCGCATCTCCGGGTTCAAAACCAAAAACGCAAACAGCTCCTCCACTCCTTCTTTCGAAAGATTTCCCTCATAAAAATCGAGGAACCACGCTTCACAATTTCCGTTGTTAATTTTCATTTTACTTTTATTCATCTTTAGTCGTATAGCGATCCGCAGGATCTGCTTTACGGCTATACCACTTTTTCAATACTTCCAATGTAATTTTTCAAAAATGTCCGTGCACGGAAAATATAAACTTTCACCTGGGCTTCCTTCAATCCGCAAATTTCACCAATCTCATCATAGCTGTATCCTTCATAATCTCTCAGGAGCACAACAGATTTTTGAATCTCGGGTAATTTGTTCAATGCTTCATTCAGAATTTCTTTGAGATCAGAATACTGACGGTTGTGCGATAATGCAATCATCGGCGCTTCATCCATCGATCCCTGGCGTTTATCTTTTCGCAGGTAATCAATCATCGTTCTGTAACCGGTGGTAAACATATACGACTTCGCATTCTTCGCTTCTGTTTCCGAAACTTTCACCCACATTTTTTCATACGTATCCTGCACAATATCCCTCGCCTTATCCTTATCCTTTACATTTTTCAGGATAAAGCGATACAGGTTATCAGCATAAAGATCAACGCAGCGATTAAATTCTTGAACGGTCATGTCAGGTACGGTCTGCTAATAAGACGGTTGAGTTAGTCCATTAGTTACAGCAAAGGTAAATTATTTTGAAATACTCTGATTATCAGATAGATAATCCGTATCTACACCATGAGGATACCTGCTTCGGTCAACCCGTGCCAGAAAACATGTACGAATTACGATGTACGATGTACGATTTGATTTTTCAATTTTCCAGTTAACAGATTACTGGATCGGTCTGTCACAATCTCTCTCGTGAAGATCTTTTTCAATCACGCAGTCACTAAATCTCTCTGCCGCAAATCTCACTCCTCGAAGATTTTTCAATTTCCCAGTTTCCAGATTACCAGATTACCAGATCCCTTTACATCGGCGGCCCATATGTCCCCAGTCGAACTGGTAGCCAATGGATAAAATTCCTTCGAGCGTTCCGAATTTGTGCGTTGCTTTTCCGTTTCCTTTTCCCTGCACAAGACAATTAATATAATTTGCACCTGCAACTTTTCCTGCAAACTCAATAATAAAATGTCGGTATAATTCCGCGCGCACTGCTCCTTCAACCCCGATAATCACACCTGCAATTTTCCAATTGTTATTCACCTGGTGACCAAACAACGTCACATCCGTTCGCGGGTATACAAATCCGATTCCCGGCTTAAAAACAAAACCAATATTATGCTTGCCGTTTTTTGTTTGCAGCTTCCAGCGTTTCATCGCCATAAGCATTACAAAATTTGCACCATCGCTGTGCTCAAAGTGAATGTAGCGCGGATCAAGAAGCGTATCCTTATTCACATACTTTCCGAGTATCGTTCCTTCAATACGTGCAACCTGGTAATCCTGCACAATATATTTCGGATGATCATAATTTAATTCCAATCCCCAGTCCTTTTCATTATTAAAATAATAACCGATCCTGAAATTAAATTGCGGAACAGTGAAATTCTTAACATCTTTTATCGCATCAAATCCCGGGCGATCGTGCGCTTTCACATTGTAAAGTGTAAAATCATATACGCCGTATTCATCAAAACGCGTGGGATCTCCATCGTTGCTGAAACGAATAGTGCTTTCCGTATATACTTCACGATTGTATCCCCACAATAAATAAAAAGATCCTTTTTTCTTTGTGCGTATAGAATCTGAAATAGATTGTGAGAATCCTGTTTGCGCAATAA
Organism: Bacteroidota bacterium; assembly: GCA_031412295.1. GTDB lineage: Bacteria > Bacteroidota > Bacteroidia > Palsa-965 > Palsa-965. The sequence continues at coordinate 384,393 of JANOCU010000005.1, read as the reverse complement.
TAGCAAACAATGCAAGAAAAATAATACGCTTCATAACTGGAGTTGATGAATTGGGTTAGGACACTAATGTTGCTGAATTACCGCAGGAGAAGCAATTACGGCAAACAGGTAAATTAAGCCGCTGCATTTAAAAAGCTACTGTGTACGGATTAGTGAAGTTGATACTGTGGGGTTGCTGTTTTTAGTGGTACAAAATTAAGTTATTATTCCGGTGTTTCAATAACAGCCGGTGTTAACTTCTGGAGGTTTTTGATCTTCGCCAACTGAGTTGCCAACACACCTGCATCGCCTGCAATAATCACTTTGTACGATTCAGGTGTGAAATATTTTTTGATCACTTTATTCAGCGCAGGAATGTCGATCGCATCCAATTCCTGCAAGTACGTTTTACGTTTTGAATAATCGCGGTACACCCATGGATTGATCAACGATGCGAATGAAGACGGATCTTCAATGCTTAGGATATCTACCCTGAGCATGGTCTTAAATTTTTTCAGCTCTTTTTCTGTCGCACCGTTTTTATTAAAATCAACAAGCACCTGGTCGAATGCTGATAACGTTTCAAACATCACATCATTCCTGATCTGTGTGCGAGAACGAAAAATTTCATCATTCTGCGATTCGCTGTACGAGCTGTAAATGCCATACGTGTATCCGCGCTTCTCACGAATCTCATTTCCGAGATGATCAGAAAAAATTGCGTTTGCCAATAAAAATGCAGCAACATCTTTGCTTCCTGCAAGCGGCGCTTTTTTATACCAGGTAATGCACGATTGAATTGCGCCTTCTTTAGCAATGAATGCATATTCCTTCGCCCTTATCGGAAGCACTTCATACGAGCTGCCATTCACTTCACCGAACTCAGCTGTCCAGCCACCGAATGCAGATTCAATTAAGTTTTTCATTTGTTCGTGATCCGATTTCCCGGTGATCACCAGCTTTGTATTTCCGGGTGTGTAATTGAACTTATAAAATTCCCTGATCTGCGCTACGGTGATCTTTTTGTATTGGGCTTCATAAAAATGGCGTCCCAGGGGATGTTCAGTGCCGTAAGTAAAATATTCGCCGTACACTTCCGCCAATGCGCCGATATCCATTTTAGAAGGTTTGTTTTGCGAGAGCTCAAAGTTTTTCTGCTCATCAATATCCTGCTGAGGAAATGCGGGATGAAGCAACACCGATGCAAGAACATCCACGCCGGTTTCAATATCCTTATTCAAAAATTCACCGTTGAGCACCGTGTAATTTTTATTCGAAGATGAGCTGATGTCACCGCCGATGCGATACAACAAACGATCAAGCTCAACGCGATTATACTTTTCGCTTCCCAGCTGAAGTGAATTTGCAGTAAGCGATGAAAGTCCCTGCTGACCGGGCGTTTCACTTTTCTTACCTACGTTGATAAAAAAGGTAAGTGAAGTAACCGGCAACTCGCCATAATCTGCGAAAATTACTTCGAGTCCGTTCTCCAGCTTGTAACGTTCAATTTCCGGAAACGGATCACGTGATGTTGTGCCTGCGGAAATTAACAAGATGAATGCCGGAACTAAAAGAAGACGAAGTGAAATTATTTTTTTCATGTTGCTAATGTTTTGATAAGACGTTAACTATTTCAACAGGTTGAATTTGATTTTAGTTAGCCGGCTTAATATTGATCATGTCGATGTGCTCAGGGGAAAAATAAAGTGCAGCTACGCGTTTGATATCTTCCTGAGTTACTGTTTTATAATTTTCCACCATAGTTTCTGCGCGGTGATAATCATGAAAATAATATTCTGAATTTCCCAGCTGCGCAGCAATTCCGGATGAAGAATAAGCGCCCATAATTTCATCCGCTTCGAAATTGGAAATGTAATCATCGATTTTTTCCTGTGGCAATCCGTTTGCAATTACATTATCCATTTCTTCCCTGATCGCTTTTTTCACTTTAATATTTCCCGGCTGTGGTGCCATGAACACATCGAATTGCGTGCGCGAAGGATATAAGCTCCAGGTTTCATTCGACTGAACAACGGCAAATGCGCTGTGCTCATTTTTTACAAGACGCTCATTCAAAATAGAATTTTCATCACTGAAAAAAAGTGACATCAGCATATCAAAAGCAAAAAAATCTTTATCCGAAACAGGAGGTTGTGGAAATGAATAGCAATAATCCTGCAATGGAAAATTTAATTCCATCTCCGTTGTTTTCACATGCGATGTCATCAGGTCGGGAGAATCGCCTGCCACTACTGCAGGCAATTGTTTTGTAATACCACCAAAATATTTTTTCGCAAGCGCAAACATCTCTTCATGATTTACATCACCGACAATCACGATAAATGCATTGTTCGGACTATAATATTTATCATAGAACGCCATACATTGCGATGCCGTGAACGCTGTGATCTCATCAAGATTTCCAATCACATCAACTTCGTACGGATGATTTGCAGGATACAAAAATGCATAACGGTCCTGCACCATCTTCCTGTACCAGTTGCTCATGCCATTGCGATATTCTTCGCCTACCACTTCACGTTCGGTGTTCAGAATATCCTGCGTTACTTTCAGGTTTACCATTCGGTCCGCTTCGAGCATCATTGCCATTTCGATTGCACTCGTTGGAAGATATTCGTGGTAAACTGTTCTGTCGTATGAAGTGTAAGCATTCCAGTTTGCACCAACGCTGTCTAATTTCTCCAACATCTGCACGCCCGAGAAATTTTTTGTGCCGCGAAACATCATGTGCTCAAACATGTGCGCCATTCCGCGTGTGCCCGGTTTTTCATCTTTGCTGCCCACACGATACCAGACTTCGAATTCAGCAAATCCATTACCCGGTTTTTCACACACGATTACTTTTAATCCATTGGCTAATGTCCGATCGAAAGTCGGGTAGACAAAACCAAAAGACAATAATGGTAACGCAACAAAAGCCATCACTATAACCCATGGCTTCAGCCCAGGGTTAAGAACCAATGGCAGCGCGGGGTTACTATCCCATGGCTTCAGCACGGGGTTACTCAGGAAAAAAAGTTTTCTTTTCATTTCAAAGAGATTTATTTAACGTAATCGTAGACCAATGCGTAATCCTGCGCTGACTTTTGCATTTTGCATATATGCGAAAGCAAAGTCAACACGAATGAGTCCGAACTTATCAACGCCGAAATAGAATTCGTAATAAGAAGGAACAGTATCTGTCATAAGGTAATTTACGCCGACAACTTCTGTCAGCTTTAATCGTCGCACCAAAGGAATTTTATTCAGGATAAATCCGCCGAAATGATGTTCTGCATGCGCTTCCAAATACCAATCGTTGGTGCTGTATTGATAATACGGTAAAAGCTGAAAGCTCTGCACCGGGAATGTTGACCAGATGGTTTGATTGCCGAGGAAATGATAATAATCCATGAACGGCAAATAACCGATTCGCAAATATTTTCCTGCTCCGACGTAGTACGAAAGCTTGCCGAATAATTTAAGATTCAGCTCATCGCGAATACTCATCTTCACAAAATCATAATCGGTAATGCTTCCGAAAATTCCTTTTGTTCCGCGGCGGTATTGAATTCCAAGCGTTGGATATTTCGAACCAAGAATTATTTTCTGATTAGGGCGCGTGTAATATTTCTGCTTGTAACGAATTGTTGCCTGTAAATTAAGCTCGAATGATTTGTGCGAAGTAAATGCATCTGAATTATAATTCCGCGGGGCAAGCGGATTGTTCGAAGTAAAATGCCGCTCAGGATACGGACCCCAATAATACGGCGCAGTATTTCGTAATGGATTACGTTGCGCATATTCCAAATCAACATTAAACCTGAAACCATTTACGATTTCCGAATGCCAATCTACATTCGCATAATTTTTCTCATACAGCTTCAGGTAATTTCGTTTATCGATAAGCGTGTAAAGCGTATTTATAAAAACCGGTACAGGATCACGATTGCTGAATTGCGCTGTTGCAGATCCACCCGCAACAGTAATTCTTGAAAACTTCGCAGGCTTATACACATACGTCATTTCAACATCAGAATAAAATCGCGTATTCGAAAATCCATACGAAGCAGATGGATTTATATTGAGCACCTTCCTGTTTTCCCAGCGTTTACTAATATCAAAATCAATTCCGGTGCGAACTCCCTGCACAGTGTTAAAGCTGAATGCAGTAACAACAGGAGAAAATCCAATGCTGAATTGATTAAACCGTCGCTGGTAAAAATAACCGGTAAATAATATTTCCATGATCTTCGGCTTATTGCCAAGCTGGTCCATGGAATCGAGATATTCTTTTGAGCTGCGCACGCGCATGATGCTGTCGCGCTTATGATAATCACGCTCTTCTTCACTGGTAAGTGGGATTGGTCGCGCATCGCCCCAGTAAATTGAATCTTTCAAATTCGCATCATCATTGACATGCATTTCCTCATTGTCAAAAAACTTTTTCGGATAATCAGGATCAATAATATAATTCCTGTTTACGCCGACATAAAATCCATTTCCCTCCACGCCCATAAAGCCGAAATCGAACGTGAACTTATTCATGAACACCATCCAGATGTCTTTTTCCACCGGAACAAATGTCTGGTTGATCAAAAGTGTATCAACGAAATCGATCTGCGCTTCTTTTGTAAGATATAATTCAGTGGAATGAATGCGCCAGGAATTCTGCATGATGTAAATGTATCCGCGAAAGCAAGGATCAGCTTTACGACGCGGAATCACTTCGATCTTATTGATCATTGAATCATTTTCAAGAATTGTTCCCACCATACGATAGCGGTAAAACAACATCGCATCATTTGCAATCGGAGAAACAAATCCGCGTTCACTTAAATCTTCAATCTCGATGACGTTTTCATAAAAATTAAACATCATGTCAGAAGCGCGATTGTAAGAAAAAGCCTGGTTGTCACCGCTGACTTTCGAAGAGATCATTTCTTCTTTGACCTTATCCGTTTGTTTGAAATTAAATTTCGAAACCGATTCCGATAAATAAACAATTCCTGAAACGGTATCAATATCACCGTCGGGATCAACTTCAATGCCCATTATTTTTTCAGGATGTTCCGTTATCCGCTGCAAACCTTTGATGTACACATCGCACGAATACGCTTCCACCTGGTTCAAATAAAATTTTCGCTTTTTAATTGCATTACGAATGATCGGGTAAGCAGGATCTTCACCATCGCTGATTACTGCTTCGGGCAAGCTGATTGAAGTCGGGTTTAAAACTACGTCAAGTGTTTTATTCCCGGAAGTGAGATCGATCTGCAAGGTTTTCTGCGCGTAGCTTGTGGCCTGGAAAATGACCGTATAATTTCCTGCAGGAAGATCGAGCGTGTAAAATCCCTGGTCGTTTGTTGTGGTGCCTTGCGAAGTTCCTTTTACATAAATTGCAGCATAGGAAAGTGCAGTGCCATCAGCACCCGTCATTCGCCCGCTTAAAATAGCAGCGCTGATCTTCATGGAAGAAAATGCACAAGCAAAAATTAAAACGACAATTCGGGGAAACATCAAAATAGATTTGTTGATTGTACAACTTCCGGAATGCACGGCGAAACCCGGGAATACAACACTAACAAATATACTAAATGAAAACGGCTGTCTACAAGAGAAGAGCCATTACATTTTTACAAATAAATATCAATGACTGATAATGATCTTCTGCTGCCCGTTACCAATTGGCGTGTTAAATTTCAGGAGGTAAACCCCATCAGCTAAATCATCCGCTTGTAAGGTAATCTGCCCGCTTTGTTTGCTGAAGGTTTTTACTACTCGGCCCTGGAGATCGAGGATTTCCATTTCAGCAATTGTATTGGCAGGTAATTGAACATTGATCGTTCCTGAAGAAGGATTTGGAAAAAGATGTATTGGTAAGTGCGTAGTCTGCTCATTGATTCCGTCGAAGAGATTTTGAGCAGAGAATACACCAACCGTATCATTCCCTTTTCTGTAAGCCCATAGTTTTTCGCTCCACTGATGTTCGAAATTCTGGGACCAATAAGAAAATGTTTGCCCTAATCCTTCGGTAAGAGTGAAAGTAGTTGTTTCACCAAAATTGCCTACTGCCATGAGTGTATCAGAAACCGTATTAGGTGTAATTGATCCCGAATAATAAATCGGGAACCAATAAATATTATACTCGGGAACTATACCAAAATGAATGCCCTGCAAATTGAGACTATCGCGAAATAAATCACAACGATAAAAGCAAGTATCAGTGTACTCTATAGGGCCTCCCCAACCATTGCTAATGGTTTGCCAGACAAAAGGGTCGTATGCTCTGTTATATTGACTGATTAGCTGATTATTAAAATAGTTCCCAAAATGATCAGCAGAATCTATAAATACAAGCTGTAATTGCTGTAGTCCTGAAAATGAAATATAAGTAGAGGATTGCATGGTATAATTTGTGTCGACTTCATAGCTGTCAACTGAATAAGTAACAGTATCTCCGCTTATCACTTTGTTCATGATCTCAAATTTACGGACATACACCACTTTCACCGGGTTAAAACCAAAGTAGTTCGTACCATGATATTCGAATAAATCTCCAATATCAAAATTGAAATAATCCATCATGCGCGGCACAAGCGTTCCCACATTACGTCCGTGAATTCCGGCCAAACGATAATAGCTGTTTTGTCCGTATCCATTCGGCCATTGTACAATTCCATAATTTTTAGAAAAATGAATTGTATCTCCTGTAGAAAGCAAAATCGTTTTTACAGAATCAGGAAAACCAATTACGGATGAAAATACCGAGGAGATCACTGTTGCAGTTACATTTGAAACCGTATCGAATAACCAGGAATCATTTGCAGCAGCAAGCAGATTGATCACCTGGTTGTTAGGATCGCGGAAATGACACCAACCGGAATTTCTTACTTCTATTTCTCTGCCGAAAAATTGCGGTTTATTCTTCCATCCGTAACAGGTATCGCAACTTGGTATTGGTCCGCCGATAATCGTAATGCAGGAATCGCACATCACTGTGTTTAATGCGAAAATGGTATCAGTTGCTGTTGCGGAAAACGAAGTTGATCTTATCGTTGACGTGATAACAGGATCGTTATCAAGACGGAAATTGAACAACTCGGTGGTATTTACGGGCGACCAATTTTGTGCGACAACGCTGCAAGACATTAAAGCAAAAGAAAAAATAAGTAGAGTTGTTCTCATTCGGGATATTTGGGTTCACCTTAAAGTTACTGTAAAAAATATACAGGACAACCACTCACCAGCTATTCCTCGGGTTCAGAAATTAAAATCAAATCAGCGCCTGATAACTATTTTCTGCTGGCTTTTTCCCAATGGCGATTCAACTTCGAGCAGGTAAACGCCATCCGCCACATCGTCCGTCTGTAAGGAAACTTGTCCGCTTACATTCGCAATTGTTTTTACCACGCGCCCCTGCAGATCGATGATCGTTACAACTGCATTTGCATTTGCGGGTAACTCAACAGTCATGATGCCGGCCGACGGATTCGGATAAACATGAAATGTTGGAATTTCATTGGCTGCTATTTCAACTCCATTCAGCACGTCGTCTGTTGTAAAAACTCCAACCGTATCATTTCCTTTGCGGTAAGCGGAGAGATGCTCATAATAGTTTCCCTCGAAATTCACATCAAAGAAACCTGCAACTTGTCCGAGACCTTTTTTCAGCACAGCAAGATTTGTAAGTGAATAGAGTGGATTCTGCGGTGTCAGCGTATCAGTAGATTGCGGGATCGGCTGGTAATAATCAAACGGAATTGTAATCAGATCCTGGTAGGAAATATCATTATAAATTCCCAGGCCGATAGCTTCTACACCGATGGAATCCACGAACAAACGAGTGCCTGCCAGTGGTGGAATTCCAAACGGATAAACGCTTGCTCCGATATAATCACCCGAACTGCAAAACCAACCCATTGTGCGTCCATCACTTACTACCATTTCACCATTAAAAAGGTTGCCAAGATGCTGCGCAGAATCAATTACATACATATCATAGCTGAGTGGATAATAATAAATTCCTGTAACAGGAGGCCACGGATTGTAAGTGGTATAGTCGTGTTTTACAATACCGTTTGCATGATAAATAGTTGTATCTCCATTTACATATACGGAAGTGATTGTATATTTCCGGATAAGGTGATTAATAGTTGATCCCCCGGAGCATGACTGGTACGTGCTTTGGTATTCGAACATATCGCCGATATTGAAATCAAAATAATCTTTCAGGCGCGGAACAAGCACACCAATATCTCTTCCGTGAATTCCCTGCAGTTTGTAATAACTGTTTTGCGAATACCCATTCGGCCAAATGGTAATTCCATAGTTTTTGGAAAGCTGAACAGTATCAGCTGTCGAGAGCAAAAATGTTTTTATTGAATCACTATTTCCTAAAACATTTCCTGTTCCTGAAAAGATTACAGTCGCTGTAACATTATTGATAGTATCAAATAGCCAGCTATCATTCAGCTGCGAATACAATTTGATCATCTTGCTGCCGGGATCACGAAAATTACAAATGCCTGCTGCTGTTTTTGTAACCGAATAGCCGAAAAAACGTGGAAGATTTCGTTGCGCGTAAAAAGAGTCGCCGGCAATGGTTACGCAGCTATCACAAAATGTTTTGTTAAGTTGAAATGTGGAGTCAGTGCCGTTGACTGAATAATTTGTTTGCCAGATCGTCTGCGTAATGATATCGTCGTTATCGAGACGGTAATTATGCTTATCCGTTAGATTAACCGGCGACCAGTCTTGTGCGGAAATGGAAAACGAGAGTAATGTAAAAGCAAAAATAAATAAATGAGTTTTCATGCTGGAGTTTTTTCTCTATATAAAACTACCACAATCTAAACACATTCAAAAAACGGTTTGGGAATAATCTTACGCGTCCACATTTCCCCAATCTTTCAATTCATCTTCACTCCACAATTCCGGGAAGAAAATCCTTCTTTGAAATGCAGGATGCAAATATTTCTGCCATTCGCTTCCACCGGTTGCTGCTTTCATTTCGCCTTTGAAATTCAAATAATATTCAGCCGTTTTCAAATGTGCAAGCGGCCAGACAACATTGTAGGTATGATCAAAAGCCTTCAGCGCATTTTTCAATTCTTCCTGCCCGGGACTTTTTTCTTCGATTGCTTTAAAACGCTGCAAAAGATTTTTTGATTGCATGCGCAAGGCTAAACCTTTTAATTCATCCTGGTATTTCTCTTCGAAATTGCGAAGTGTCTGCGTTTTTTTTCCTGTCTTGCGATCGAGGCCGGCATCTTTCCAATATAATTCCTCAAACAACTCATCAATGTTTGCATCTTCCTTCATCTTTCCTTTCTGACGTGAATTGATAAGATTAGGAAGATCAGTGCAAAGAATTTCCACTACACGAAATTGATTCGATTGCACACCGCTTGCAGGTGCTAATGTCAAACGGAATTCATTGTATTGTTCGTAATCCATTCCTTCACGCATCACGCTGAACGATTGTGTCAATACACCTGCGTAACGATTAACGCGCTCCATTTTAGTTTTGAAAAAAGCAGCTTCCGGTTTATCGCAATCGGTGATTTGTTTTAATTCATGCACGATCAGCTTCAACAGCAATTCTGTGATCTGGTGATACATGATAAAAATTGTTTCATCAGGAAAATCAGTACGCGGACGCTGCAATGAAAGCAATGTATCCACTTCGATATAATCCCAATACGAAACAGGTTTGATATGGCTGAAACCTTTCAGGAACGCGCACGCATCCTGCCCCTGCGCACTGTATTTTTCGTTGATCTTTTTAAGTGTTTCGAGGATTTCAGGCTTGATATCGGTCATATGAAAATGTACAAGATTTAACTTCAGGAGACAGCTGCAAAATTAAGTATTAGAATGCAGCTATTTCCATAAAAAAACAGCCTGCCGGAATTTCTTCGCGACAGGCTGTATGAGAGATGTCATTTTATTATTTCACCATATTCAGCTTCGTGCCTAATCCGGAAGTTTTGATCAAGTCCATTTTCACAGAACCGATAAGGATTTCTCCCTGCGCACGCACCGGAACGTGATTTGCATCGTCGCTGATCCAGAGTGTAAGATCTTCTTCTTTTTTGAACACGCGGCCCTTCTGAACAACAGGACAGAATTTCAAACAGTTGATCTTTCCGACATCCGAATTCACGACTTCTTTTCCAAGGAATTTAATTTTCAAATCCCATACTTCATCATCAACGAAAGTCTGAACGGCGTACGTATCACCTTTTTTCGCTTTGCTGAAATCGATTGTTCTCGCATAATAAAATGCAGAGAGCATATCCTGGATATATTTCGGAATTGTCAATGATTTTCCGTTGGAATTTACTTTTCCGAGCGAATGATCATACGATTGATTCTGGTTGATTTTATATCCACCTTCATCAACGCGGCGGATAAACAACCACGGCATCAAAGCTTCTTCGTCCATATACGATTCGTAACGGTCGCGGATTTTAAAAACCCAGTCGAACGCACCTTTCGATGTTCCGGTTCCGATCACATGCAAAGTTGGTCGGCCTGCGATAAGCTTTGCTGAATTGTCCACTGTCATAATCGCGACGCCGGCATTCACCGCACCGTAGTGGATACGATAGGTCAGCTCTTCACCGCGTTTGAAAGCAGTATTGTTCACCTTGCGATACGTTACAGCATCGGTTTGAGCGAAACCGGCGATCGGAATCAAGGCTAAAAGTGAAAGGGAAATGAGGATACGTTTCATGTTAATTGGCGTTTGACAGATAACATTCAAAGCATGTGCCAAATTGAAGTTTAACTATAAAAACAGGTAGTGGCTAAAATTAGTTAAAACGCGGTTCTGTACGTAGAGAGTTTGCAGGTGGTTGATTTGGGCAAACAGGTGGAAAACAGCAGCAATAAACCTTTTAAAATGGCTTTGTTTTCGATAGCCAGCCTCCTGCTTTTGTCGGATTCATCCGGTTGGGCGTCATGTTTTTAGTGTCAGCAGGCCCTTTTGGTTTGATATAATGCAGGTTAATGCTGTCGGACAGCCGGATACTGTCGGCCCTGTAAGCAGAATCCCAGTTCAATCGGTATTTCCTGATCATTTCAGGAGTTTCCCCAAAATTTCCTTCGCTTTTCATGTTCATGGATGAAAGTTTTCCGCCACGGGAAAGCAGCGCGATTCTTTTTGTCTGTGCCGAAGCTGCTGCAAAAAGGAATACTGCGGGAAGAATTAAAGCTAAAATCTTTTTCATCGGTTTTTTATTTCTGCGAACACCAAATTACAAAAATCAGCGGAACTAAATTGTTAATGTTCTAACGGAAAAAAAATAGCTTTACAAGATGTTGCCTGATCCGATCACCTCTTCATGGACTTCCTCTAAAAAGTTCTTCTTCAGGTACGCTTTCGTTTTTATTATTCTATTCATTCCTTCATTTTCTTTCGAGCACGAATTTTTGCCTGACCCGGGAAAATTTATTGCGCCATTCTTTGAATCGTTAGCAGCATTTACAGGAAAAACATTTTTCAATTTCAGTCCGGCCTGTACCTATGAAATTCAATCCGACACCATTGGTTTTTACCTGCATGCGCTGAACTTGTTTGTAATTTCTTTGCTGCTTGCTTTTGTATGGACATTAATTGATAAAAACCGCGCGAATTACCAGCAGCTTTATCAGTGGTTCTTTGTCTTCATCCGTTATTATCTCGCAATGCAATTGTTCAGCTACGGATTTAATAAAATTTTCAAATGGCAATTTTATTTACCCGAACCGAATACGCTTTACACAACTATCGGAAATGTGCCGCGTGATTTTTTATACTGGAGCAGTATGGGCACATCGCGGTTGTATGTTGTGTTTTCAGGAATAGCAGAAATCATCCCGCCCGTCTTGTTGCTTTTCCGTCGCACGTATATTGCGGGAGCCGTTGTAGCGCTTTTTGTAATGCTCCATGTGCTGACGCTCAATTTAGGATTCAATATTTCTGTCAAGCTGTATTCTGCTTTTTTATTGCTGCTTTGTATTGTTCTGTTAATTCCCGAAGGGAAAAAGCTGGTTCAATTTTTCTTTTCAGGTAAAACACTTTCGCTGGAGAAACTTCAACCTGCTTTTTCAAAAAGGAATTCACGCATTCTTCTAATTGTAAAAATCAGTGTGATCGCAGCAATTATTCTTGATCCGCTTTCACTTTACATCCGCACAAACAATTATAACGACGATCTCGATCCGCGTCCGCCCTTGCATGGTGCGTATGAAGTAAAAACATTCGTAAAAAATTCCGACACACTTTTACCATTGACAACAGATGAATACCGCTGGCGCAGAATGTTTGTCCACCGCCGCGATTATTTAATTCTGCAGCAGATGAATGATGAGATGATGAGCTTTGAATTATTCACGGATACTGTTCGGAAGAAGCTGATGATTAAAAGCGAAAATGCGTTTTCTTATTTGAATTACACAGAAAGAAAAGACAGCACATTGCATCTCGACGGCATTTTCTTCGGAGATACATTGCATGTGGAATTAGAGAAAGTGAATTTGAAAACACTTCCGTTACTGCAGGATGATTTTGAGTGGGCGATTGATGAGTGAGGAGAGAGATTGCCCGCAGGATGCTGCTTTGTCGCCTTTGCTGTTTGTCGCCTTCGATACGATTTCGTGTAGTCATTTGTTCGTTGAACAATTAATTCAAACGAAATCTACTCAGTCTGACAAGAGGGAAATTTCCTCATTGGCTTGCCCTTGTTGTTTGTCGCCTTCGATACGATTTCGTGTAAAAGGCTTCTTCGTCGATAATTATTTCAAACGAAATCTACTCAGTCTGACAAGAGGGAAATTCTCTCTTTTAAAAGTGATTCAAAGAAATTTCTCCATTGTCAGACTGAGTTTTTTGTCAGTAAATCTCATATTCCATTGAAATATTTCTTGACAAAAAATGTATCGAAGGCGACAAACAGCTGAGTCGCAGAAGGGAAATTTTCTTTAATCAAACTCAAGCAGGCAATTTCTCCCTTGTCAGACTGCGTGTTCGCTTTTATTAAAGCAACACGAAGTCAAATAAAAATCAATAAAGCGAACGAATCGAAGGCAACAAACAGCCGAGGCGACAAAACAGCCTTTTAATCTGCGTAATCAGCGGCTACACCACAATATTCACAATCCGCTTGGGCACAACAATCACTTTCTTCGGCGTTTTTCCTTCGAGCCATTTTTTCGCTTCGTCGCTGGAGAGAATTTCTTTTTCTACTTCCGCAGGTGAAAGTTTGACAGAAGCAGTAAAATTGAAACGCACTTTTCCGTTGATCTGCACCGGGTAGGCGAAATCATCATCGGTCAGATATTTTTCGTTGATTGTTGGGAAAGTTGCTTTGGTCACACTTTCTTTATTGCCCAACACTTCCCAAAGCTCTTCAGAAATATGCGGTGCAAAAGGAGAAAGCGCAATCACCAACGGCTCAAGCACTGCGCGTTTGCTGGATTTTAATTCCATCAATTCATTCACGCAAATCATAAACTGGCTCACGCAGGTATTGAAAGAATAACGATCAATATCATCTTTGATTTTCTTCAATGTTCGATTCACCACTTTCAATTCAGCATCAGAAGCAGCATCATTTGTAACGCGCACATTTCCGCTTTCATCAAAGAACAATCGCCAGAACCGTTTTAAGAAACCAAATACGCCGGTGATGCCGTTTGTGTTCCATGGTTTGTGTTGCTCAAGTGGTCCAAGGAACATTTCGTAAAGGCGAAGTGTGTCAGCGCCGTATTGTTCGCACATTAAATCGGGAGAAACAACGTTCCACTTTGACTTGGACATTTTTTCAACTTCACTACCGCAAATATATTTTCCATCCTCTAAAATAAACTCTGCTTTACCAGCATTTTCAAGCGCATTGTTTTTTAGATTTTTGAAAGCGGCAATATTTAATTCGTCGTTAACAACAATATTTACATCAACATGTAATTGCGTTGTTTCATAATTATTCTTTAATCCGGCAGAAACATATTTATTTTCATTTTTCACACGATAAACAAAATTGCTTCGTCCCTGGATCATCCCCTGGTTAATCAACTTCTGCGCAGGTTCATCAACAGGAATATAATCCATGTCAAACAAAAACTTTGTCCAGAAACGCACATACAACAAATGTCCTGTTGCATGCTCCGCGCCGCCCAAATACAGATCAACATTCTTCCAGTAATTCACAGCATCCTTTGAAACGAATTCTTTTTCGTTCTTCGGATCCATGTAACGAAGGAAATACCAGCTGCTACCGGCCCATCCTGGCATGGTGGTGGTCTCCATTGGGTAGACCCCACCAAAATCCTCCCCCGTGGGGAGGACTTCCCTCGTGGCTAAAGCCTGTTTTATCTTTTCTACAACTTGCTTTGTATTGTTTATTACTTCATCATTCGTGAATCGAATTACTTCATAGCCCTGATCATTCAGGAAAAGCGTCCGTTCATTATCATATTTTTTTTGTTCCGGATCATCATGATATTTTCCATCAACTTCAACTACCAGCTTTTTTTCAATGGTAACAAAATCAACCAGGAAAATACTGATCGCATGTTCACGACGGAATTTGTAACCTGTTTTTTTATTTCTTAATTCTTGCCAAAGAACATTTTCCGCAGGAGTCGCGTTTTTTCTATGTGAGCGAGCATGCTCCTTAAGAAATTTCCATTTTTCAGGTGAAGAAGTATAATATTTAGGAAAATAATCTTCCAAAGCCTCAGCGACAATATTACTGTTGCTTAGGCTCCCCTCTCCCCCGGAGAGGGGCCGGGGGTGAGGTTGATATACCCAATCGGTTGCACGCGCCAACGGCGGCTCACCACTTTCCGTAGGCAAAAATTTATCCACCTGCGGCAATACAATCGGTAAATCAGCTTCATCCACCGCACATGGAATCCCATCCCTATAATAAATCGGGATCGGCTCTCCCCAATAACGCTGGCGGCCAAATGCTGCATCACGCAAACGGTAATTTATTTTGCCTTTTCCTATTCCAAGCTTTTCAATTTCTTCAATCGCTTTTTTCACCGCATCCTTTACATCCAATCCATTCAAAAAATCCGAATTGATGCATTTCCCTTCTTTCGCGTCGTAACTTTCTTTTGAAATATCTCCGCCACTCACTACTTCTTTTATTGGCAGATCAAAATGTTTTGCAAATGCATAATCGCGCGAATCGTGTGCGGGAACGGCCATTACAGCTCCTGTTCCATAACCTGCAAGAACATAATCACCGATCCAAACCGGAATTTTTTCATTGGTAAACGGATGAATCACAAACGCACCTGTAAATTGTCCCGTAATCTTTTTTACATCCGCCATCCGCTCACGCTCACTCCTGTTTTTCGCAGCAGTAACGTAAGCATCAACAGCAGTTGCATATTCGCCAGTAGTAATTTGCGAAACCAATTCATGCTCCGGCGCAACCGTTACGAACGTCACACCAAAAATCGTATCCGGCCTTGTTGTAAAGACTTCAACTCCGAACTCCGAACCCGAAACTCCGAACTTCAACGATGTTCCTTGCGAGCGGCCAATCCAATTCCGCTGCGCCTCTTTCATCGATTCTGTCCAATCCAATTTATCAAGATCATTCAGCAAACGTTCTGCATACGAAGTAATACGCATGCTCCATTGCGGCATACGTTTTCGTTCTACAGGATATCCACCACGCTCAGAAACGCCGTCCTTCACTTCATCATTCGCAAGCACTGTTCCTAACTGCGGACACCAATTCACCCACGCCTCATCGAGATACGCCAAACGAAAATGCATCAGCACATCCGACTTTTCTTTTTCAGAAAAACTTTTCCATTGCTCCGAAGTGAACGGTTTTAAATCGTGCTCAATATTTCCCGTAAGCATCCGATCATCGCAACCATCAAAGCCTTCCTTTTCAAAAATTGAAATCAGCGAATCGATAGACTCCGCTTTTTTGGTTTTGCAATTGTACCAGCTTTTAAAAATCTTCAAAAAGATCCACTGCGTCCATTTGTAATAAGACGGATCACTCGTGCGCACTTCACGGTCCCAGTCAAATGAGAAACCGATCATGTTCATCTGGTCGATGTAACGCGCAATATTTTCTTTCGTTGTTTTCTCCGGGTGCTGACCGGTTTGAATCGCATATTGTTCAGCCGGCAATCCGAAAGAATCAAATCCCATCGGATGCAACACATTAAAACCTGCAAGTCGTTTGTAACGCGCTACAATATCAGAAGCAATAAAACCGAGCGGATGTCCCACGTGCAATCCCGCGCCCGAAGGATAAGGAAACATATCCAGCACATAATATTTCGGACGGTCGCTTTGATTTTCTACGCGGTAAGTGTGACGCTTTTTCCATTCGTCCTGCCACTTTTTCTCAATTTCACTGAATTTGTATTCCATAAGGCTGTGAAATTACACAAAAGGGACGGGGGACGAAAAAAGGGGGACGGGGGACGGGGAAATTTGGAATGAGGTTACGGGAGACAAGTGAGCAATAACCCATGGCTTTAGCCCGGGGTTTAAAAATCTGTTGAAATAAGGTGGCAAGTGACAGGTGACGAGTGACAGGTGGATAGGTGACAGGGAGGATCTGCGAAATCTTTTGAATCCCTGCCTGCAGCCGCGTGGACTTGTGCTGCGTCAGGCAGGTGCGTGCAAACTTTTATAAGGGCATGTCCCGTGTAGGAACGCTTTTCCGCGTTTCCTTCACGGGTCAGGCTATTCGTTGCAAGTCCTCCCGTGAAGGAAACATGAAAAAATGTTCCTTCACAGTCCGGGCTTTTCACTGCTATCCTTCATGCAAAAAAGAAAAACGTCATAAACGAAGTGAGTATTGCTACCTCACCATCACACGCTCAACAGCAGCACCACCCGCACCACTCACACGCACCAGGTATACGCCGCTTCCCATCGCAGAAATATCAATTGCCTTAAGCTGTTCACCTTGCTGCGCGTTAAATTGTTCCGAATACACAACTTCGCCAAGCACGTTCATTACTTCCGTGATGTAAACACCGGAAGATGCAACATTGTATTGTAATGTAAATTGTCCGTGACCCGGGTTAGGCGTAACCGTCAGCGCCGAAATTTCTGTCGACGATACAATTCCCGTCATCACGTCGAATACGGTAAGCGTGTCATTCACAATGAAAGAAAGCGGCAAAATAGCACCGGTAGCATCAACCATCCGAACGTTTGAAATTGTGAGTGGAACGTTCTGTGAATTTCCTGTTCCTGTAAGTGTGTTTGTCGTCATGAAATGCAGCCGCCCGATTTCGCCCATGCCGTTATTGTCCATATGGTCATAGCGCGTAATTACCACGTCAACCATTCCCCAACCGGATTGAGTGTAACGAACTCCCGTAAGATTCACGCCTGCCGTTCCAAGCCACGAAGAAGAAAGGTCAAGGCTCATCGACATCGGATCCACCTGCATCGGATCGAAGCTTAATGTGAAGGCAATTCCATAAATAGTATTCGCCTGCTGCGATTGATCGCCGAGCAAAATTCGCGCAACACCAGGTGTGCCGGGCAGCAAAGAATCAACTGCAAGATCCACCTCCAATACCGGTGCGCCGCCCGCGAGAAATTCTCCCATTCGGTTATTGTGGGTAAAACCATAATTCACAATTACCGCATTCGTATCGTTGAGGTCAATCGTACCGTCGCCATTGCAATCCACAAATTTGTAATCAGTACCGCTCAGCAATGTCGTTCCCCAATTTGCTGATGGTTGGCCAATCCATGTAAGCGTTGCGCCCGCGCGTGTTGTGCCTGTTGCACCATTCGCAATAGCAATATCCAGTATGTCAATCATGTCGGCTACTGCGTCGTCATTTGCATCACCGGGCCAAACGAAATCACAGGAATCGCCAACTACTACAGTAAGAAATTGCATGCAGCCGTTTGCGTCGGTTGTCATTACCGTGTACGTTCCTGATGGAAGTCCCGTAGCAGTTGCGCCTGTTCCTCCGGATGGTGTCCAGTTGTA
Source organism: Bacteroidota bacterium (assembly GCA_031412295.1). GTDB lineage: Bacteria > Bacteroidota > Bacteroidia > Palsa-965 > Palsa-965. Next base: position 366,424 of record JANOCU010000005.1, on the reverse strand, counting down.
CGCATAAGGCGCACTGCCACCAGTTGTAGAAACCATCGCGGTGCCGCTGCTGGCATTGCATCCCGATTCGATCATGGTGCTCAATGAAGAAGTGGGATTGCTGTTGACATTAATTGTAACTGTTGCGGTTGCCGTTTGATTCAACCCGTAATCGGTAAATGTTACTGTGTAAGTTGTGGTAACGGTAGGAGTTGCTGCTGTCACTGCGGAGGTGGGATTTGTAAGTGATGCAGCAGGCGACCAGCTATAATCATACCCACCAATGCAACCTGTTCCTGTTGATGTGAGCAGAACAGAATCGCCGGAGCAAATTGTGAAAGCAGCAGCAGTTGCAGTAACTGAAGCAGTTGGCGGAGTTCCCGGTGTTGTGAAGGAAGTTGCTGTAGTCCACGGCCCGGTTGAGCTCGAGCCGACCACGTGTTCACGCATTCTGAGGTAAAATGTTGAACCGGAACATAAGCTGCTATAAGGAATTACGATCGTAGTGTAGGCTTCCATCGCACAATTGTCCAACCAGTTCGGTGGACCATAACCGGCAATATTGAGCAGGCTGTGATACCATGGTGCTGTCCCCCATGATGGACTGGTATAAACCGGTGGCGCACCTGTAAATCCCGCAGGTGTCATCGAAAGCTCCACCTCCATGTAATAAGGTCCACATCCGCAGGAAGCAGGATCCGAACTTGCATTGATCGTAACGGAAGATGGACCGGCCGATACCGATGGCGAAATCAGTGAGATGCCATGACAGGCATAAACGCGCTGTGCAGAGAAAAGAAAAAGGAACAGGAAAAGGCCTAAGCCTGTGCGAAGAGTAGTTTTTTGAATCATGAGTGTAGGTTTGCTTACTGCAAGTTAGTTAATTCAATCGCGAATGCAATTAATATCAACACATTAACAATTTTGTTTTCATTCACAAGAATTAACCGTTCTCTCTGATAACCCGTCCAATGTCACCTGTCACCCGTCCCTTTTTTTAGTATTTTCGCAGCAATTATGTCAGAAGTCTCCGCACGTCGCCGTTTTCGCACCTCCTCCGTTACCATCGTCGTAAGCATTTCGCTTGTGCTGGTGATGCTCGGATTGCTAGGTGTGCTTGTTTTGAAAGCAAGGGATGTTGCAACTTACGTAAAAGAAAATATTAAGATCACTGCTTTTCTCGACCAGGACGCGAAGGATGTGGATGTTCTGGCGCTTCAAAAATCCATTGACGCAGAAGCATGGCGCAGAAGCACGGAATTTGTTTCAAAAGAAGTAGCAGCAAAAAAATTACAGGAAGATCTCGGCGAAGATTTTATCCGCACACTCGGGTATAATCCGCTACAGCCTTCTATTGAAATTTACCTGCGCGCCGGTTATGCAAATTCCGACAGCATCAAATGGATCGAACAAAGTCTGCGTGAAGATTCGCGCATCAAAGATGTTTATTATCAAAAAGACATGGTTGCTGCAGTGAACGAACGCATGGGTTCCATCAGCCTGGTCATTCTTATTTTCAGCGGCGCATTATTATTTATTGCTGTCGGATTGATCTTTAACACCATCCGGCTTTCTATTTATTCGCAGCGTTTTCTTATCCGCACAATGAATTTGGTTGGTGCAACACAACGATTTATCCGCAGGCCGTTTGTAACACGTGGAATTATTAATGGCATTATCGGTGCAATCATCGCAATTGTTATTACAACAGGAATTGTATTGGTGCTGGATAAAAATTTCAAAGAGCTCAACCTTATAAAAGTGGCCGATGTTGAAACACTTGCTATTCTTTGCGCATTGCAAATTGTGCTTGGAATAGTCATCACATGGTTCAGCACTTCCTTAGCGGTAAGAAAATTCCTCCGCCAGGGAACAGATGCACTTTATGCGAATTAAAAATTTTAAACAATAAATTATCATGGCAAAGAAAATTGAAATTCAGAGATCAGGACCGCAAGCTGCTACTCCTTCTCCACGCAAAGAATCACAGGCCGCTCCTGTCACTTTCGTTTTCGGAAGAGACAATTATATTTTCATGATTGTTGGTGTAATCGTTCTCATCATCGGCTACCTCCTCATGGTTGGCGGCGGATCTGATACTCCTGAAACTTATAATCCTGAAATCTTCAACACACAGCGCATCACCATCGCACCTGTTACGTTGCTGATTGGTTTCGGCATCGTGCTTTTCGGAATCATGAAAAAACCGAGAACGCAAGGATAAAAAATGTGCTAATGTGCTGATGTGCTAATAGCCATTGTCACATTAGCAAATCAGCATATTAGCACATTCCTTTCTCCCTATGACTTTTATCCAGGCCATTTTATTAGCGATCGTTGAAGGTTTAACGGAATTTCTTCCTGTTTCTTCTACGGGACATATGATCCTTGTTTCTTCGGGAATGGGAATTGCTGCGGATGATTTTGTAAAAACATTTACTGTTGCCATTCAGCTTGGAGCAATTTTAGCGGTGATGGTTTTGTACTGGAAAAAGTTTTTGAATTTTAAAGATTACCGCTTTTATCTCAAATTGCTTATCGCTGTTATTCCTGCGCTCATCCTCGGAAAATTGCTGAACGATTACATTGACGATAAATTAGGTAACCCGCTTTTTATTGCTTGTTCATTACTCGGTGGCGGTATTTTATTTTTGTTCATCGACAATCTTTTCAAAACGCACACTGTCCACCAGGAAAAAGAAATCAGTCTTCCGAAAGCTTTTATCATCGGCTGCTGGCAATCGCTTGCGGTTTTGCTTCCAGGATTAAGTCGCAGTGGCGCAACCATCATTGGTGGAATGCAACAAAAGCTGACACGCGATCTTGCTGCTGAGTTTTCTTTTTTCCTTGCCGTACCTACTATGTTCGCGGCAACAGGTTACAAGCTCTATAAATATTACGACACGCATGGCGGATTTACCGGCGAACAAATTCAATTGCTTAGCATTGGAAATCTTGTTGCTTTTGTTGTCGCCATTTTCGCCATCAAAGGATTTATCGGCATTGTAAAAAAATACGGTTTTAAGATCTGGGGATATTACCGCATCGTGCTCGGACTAACCGTAATTATCATTCATTATTTCGTTCATCCTATTACTGTATTTTGAACGAAGAGCTTCCACAATCCGAATTTGTAACCGGTAAAGTTTTACTGATCGATAAGCCGCTCAAATGGACTTCCTTCGACGCGGTAAATAAAATCCGCTGGCAGCTGAAACAAAAGCTGAACCAGAAATTAAAAGTAGGTCACGCCGGAACGCTCGATCCGCTTGCAACAGGTTTGCTCATAATCTGCACAGGAAAATTCACCAAACGTATTGATGAATTCCAGGCGCAGGAAAAAGAATACACCGGAACATTTGTCATCGGCGCTTCTACTCCATCGTCAGATATGGAACAGGAAGTGGATGCATATTTTCCAATCGAGCATATCACCGATGAAATGATTTTTTCCGCAACAAAAACTTTCATTGGGGAAATTGATCAGTCGCCACCGCTTTTTTCTGCGATCAAAGTAGATGGAAAGCGTGCGTATAAAATGGCGCGTAAAGGCGATGAAACTATTTTGCCAACGCGGAAAGTAGAAATTCGGGAATTCGATATTCGAGGGATTCGAAGATTGGAAAAAACGCTCGAAGTTGATTTTAGAGTTTCCTGTAGTAAGGGAACTTACATTCGTTCACTTGCGCGTGATTTTGGAAAGTCGTTGGAATCGGGTGCTTATTTGAGTGTGTTACGCAGAACGAGGATTGGTGAATTTAAGATTGAGGATGCTGTGACGATTGAGGGGTTTGTGAATAGCATTGCTGAATAATCAAAATCGCCGATTTATTTCAATCAACTTCATTTATCCCAATGTAAATTATTTTCTCACTTTCATTCATAAAAATGAACCTATAAACCGAAAACTGTTTTCCATTCAATGTTTCTACCCATAGTGTGGTCACAAGTTCTCCACTATCTTCAAATGTATTTGTAGCAAAACCGGTAATTGAAACTTTATTTAATTCACCTGACGTTGAATCAATTTCTGTAATGGCAGTTCTCAAGCCGGCAAAAGTTGAATCTGAAATAAAAGTTGTGTCGATCAATTGTTGCCAGGAAGAAAAATCCCCGCTCTTTTCCATCTCAAAGAAATTATTGATTGGGTTAAATAATCTGAATGCGCGTTCTATATCAGCTTTCAGGAAACCTTTTTCATAACGATCCTGACCTACGTTTATTGCAACCTCTGTATCCTCATACTTTACTTCTTTTGGATCGAAACTTTGATAATACAGCATAACCGCCACTGATGCAACCTTAACACGCGGCTGCTTTTGCTGCTCCTCTCCTAATCCCTGAAGTGTAATTGTTACCTTTTTACTTGTTCCATGACCCGTGCTTGTGTTTGTTGAATAGCCGATCTCACAATTATTTGCTCCCAGTTCTGCAGCAATTTTCGATCCGACTTGGAGTGCATTCTTAATGCTTGTTCCGACTCCACAGCTACAAGCCAGAAAAATGACGATGACAAAAAGCGCTTTTCTCATATTATTTATTGAGCATTGAGTTAAAATTTCAACGTTACCTGGAACACAAAATTTCTTGGCGCCTGCACATCAGCCGGACGTGAAGTGTATTCACGGTTCAATAAATTATTTACAATTAAATTAACTCTTGCACGATCAGTTACCTGGTACATCAGACGTGTATCAAATACCAAATCTCCTTGCTGAAAACGATCGCGGTAGGCCTTGATTCCGGGAAGCGCTTGTTCGAAAAATTTATCGATGTTCTCCATTCGTGTATTGCAACGCATGCTTAATCCGAGAGAGAATTTTTTGTAGCTCGCTTCACAATCAAATTTTCCGATGTGGCGGTAACGGTATTTCAAAATGTTTTCCGGTGAAGTTTGGTACAATGTATCGCGTGCCGGGTTCCAGCGTAACGATTGCGGATCCATGTATGTGTAACCTGCAAGAAGCGAAACATCCACTTTACCAATCTTCCCTTGTCCCATGATCGAAAAATCCAAACCACGAATGCGTGTGCTTCCGATATTGATCGATTTAAATCCTAAACCGAAAAACGGATCAGTAACCGGGTTACCATAAGCGCCGAATGTGAATTCCATCATGTTCGAATATTGCATCCAGAAAATAGAAAGATCTGCATAACCTTTCCATCCTTTGCCTAAACGAATGCCATGCTTCACACCTATCTCCGCCGATTGTCCCGATTCAGGAAGCAAACCAAGATTCGGATAAATTTCTAATCCGGCTGCAGAAGTGCGAATGAATTTTTCAGCGATGGCAGGAAAACGATAACCTTGTCCGTAAGAAATTCTGAAATACGTTGCTTCACCCGCCTGGTAAGTAATTCCCGCGCGCATCACAGGACGGAACGGAAGTGTTGCAATCGTATCACCACCTCTGAATTTTAAACCGAAATCTGATTGAAGTGAATCGATCTTGTAATATTCGCCGCGCAATCCGACAGTAATAAATAAACGGTCAAAGAATTTTTTATCCACCTGCACATACGAAGCAATATTCGTTGAATGATGATCTGCATATAAAACAGAATTTACATTGGTATAATTCGCAACCAATCCTGAAGTAAGCGTTACTTTATTTTTGAAACGGAATTGATACTGGTATTCCGAATAATAAAAATCAGCTTTTGATCCTTGTTTTGTATCGTTGTTATTATCCGTTCTGAAATAACGCGTCTTCAATGAATGACGATGACCTTTCGGAGAATAATAAGTAATGAAAGGATCAATATTCGCCCTGTAATTTTTAAAATTCTGGATCGTGCTGTCAGCGGGAATGTAAGCGTGCGTATCATCGTACCATAAAATAAATAATCCACCGGTGGTGCGCATCATATTCACATTCACACCAGCTGAAAGTCCTGGAATTTTCTTGAAACGATAACGCGTATTCACATTCAAACGCATGCGCTGTTCTGTTTCAAGATAACGATAGCCATCGTCGTTGAATAAATGTCCGCCCACAACAAGATCCCAGTTTTTGATCTGTCGTGAATGACCGAAATTTATTCCGCTGAAGGTTGGATTTGCATTCTGCCACCACGTAAGCTCACCACGACGCGGCTCATCATAAAATCCGCTGAACATGGTGAATGTTGTTGCAGGTTTGCTTGTCGGATAAGCGGTGCGAAAATGAATCACACCATTCAACGCAGATGAACCGAATAATGTTGATGATGCCCCTTTCATTACTTCCACCTGCGAAACATTTTCCATTGGCAAATAATTCCATTTTACATCATTCGCATCACCCGAAAGCATGGGCATATCATCCACCACCATCAGCACACGCGAGCCCGCACCAAAACTGTAACCGCTTCCTCCGCGGATATTCGCCTGGCCGTCTGTCATCGTCACACCCGGAACCTGGTCCATGATCGTTTCCATGTTGGCGGTACATTTATTTTCAATCAGCTTTGGTCTTATCACCTCTATTGAAACCGGAACTTCACCAATATCCTGCTCATATTTCCCTGCAGATACAACCACGATGTCCAGCTGCTGCGATTCACTTACCATCAATACATCTACGCGCGACGTTTTTCCTGCTTCTGCATTAACCACAACAGAATCTGAACGATAACCTGAATAATTATATTTCAGTGTAATTGTTCCGGGCGAAATAGCGATGTTAAAATTTCCTGTCAGATCTGTCACAGCGCCACCACCGGGATAACGCACCACCACACCGACAAGTGCATCACCCGTAGCGCTATCGTGCACTGAGCCGTTTACAAACGCTTGCTGAGCGGATAAGGAGAAGATATTGCAGAAAAAAACAAAAAGGAATGCGCACAAAAATTTATTTGATGACATACTTTTATATTTTTGTGTAGAATATTAAGGACGCGTTAGGGAAATATCGATTTGAATTTACAGGGGTTTTAATTGTTTAGCAATATAATAAGAAGGTTTGTAGGCGCAATATGAGTTTAGATGAAAGAATTTACCAGGTAGCATTATGCATGCTCCCGGGCATTGGACCGGTTTCGGCCAAAAGATTAGTTTCCCATTGTGGCACTGCCGGTGAAGTTTTCCACCAGAAGAAAAGTCATTTGTTAAAAATTCCGCATATCGGCCAGGCCACTGCAAATGCGCTGCACAATAAAGAAGTGATGCTTCGTGCAGAACAGGAATTAAAATTCGCAGAGAAAAAAAATATCCGCATTCTTTTTTATCTCGATGCAGATTATCCGAACCGGCTGAAACAATGTTATGATAGCCCGGCTGTTTTATTCTTCAGGGGAAATTGTTCGCTCGATCAAAAACGGATTATAAGCATTGTGGGCACTCGCCAAATTACCGAGTATGGCGAATCGCTTACGGAAAAATTGCTGCAGGAATTCGCGGATAAAAATATTCTTGTTGTAAGCGGACTTGCTTATGGTGTTGACATTACTGCACACCGCGCGGCTTTGAATGCAGGATTGGAAACAGTCGGCGTACTTGCGCATGGACTTGATCTTGTTTATCCCTCAGCGCATAAAACGACTGCGAAAAAAATGACTGAGCAAGGTGGTTTGCTGACGGATTTTCCAAGCGGCACCACTCCTGACAAAGAAAATTTCCCGATGCGTAATCGTATTGTGGCAGGCATGTGCGATGCGACGATTGTAATTGAATCGGGAGAAAGTGGTGGTTCAATGATCACTGCGGAATTTGCGTCGAACTATAACCGCGATGTTTTTGCTTTCCCGGGAAGAGTTGGTGATGCTGCTTCTGCGGGCTGTTTGAAATTGATCAAAACAAATAAAGCCGCGCTGGTTGAATCGGCAAGTGATGTTTTGAAAGCGATGGGCTGGGATGACGAAAGCAAAAAGACAAAAAAGTCGCAGCAGAAAGAATTAATTATTCCTGTAAATCCGGAAGAGGAAAAAATAGTTTCAACGTTGCGCGATCATGGCAATGTTTACATCGATGAGATCTGTTCCTCGAGCGGATACGGAATGGGAAAAGTTTCTTCTATTTTATTGACGCTTGAATTTGCGGGCCTGGTGAAATCGTTGCCCGGGAAATTTTACCGGTTGCAGTGATATGTATAGAACACGGATGCCACGGATTTGACGGATTTCCGCGAATTTTTTTATCCGTTTTTATCCGCCAAATCCGTGTCATCCGTGTTCCGCTCAACTCCAATTATTTCTCCCTGCTATAAATTCCGTCGAAAGAACATCCTGACCCATGCTTACCGGTACATCCGGAAGACTCTTCCACAGTAACAATACCAACGCTGTATTTTAGTGTAAGCTTGCAACCACCGGAAGTTTTTACCTGCACCAGGTTTTCTGAAATTAAAGAACCTTCACCGGAAACTTCTCCCTTACAACCGTCATTATTATCATAATCAAGCGTAACAATCAAATGCTGATCATCCGAACCGGTAACTTTTAAAATCCCTCCGCTGTAATCATTAAATCGCCCCGCATACGTTGGGCTTACATAATCAGACGGTGGCACAGCTTCTTCAATAGATTTATTCATCGAATCGATAAGTGCCTGCGTTTCACTTTCTAACTGTTCCTTCTCAACCTCATAATCAAAAAACTCAGCCTGCAATCTTTCTGCCCGACTTTGCTGGAATATTCTGTAGGCAACAAATCCACCAATTCCAACAATTAAAAACACCACAACAACAATTATAACTGCAAAGTTTTTCCCTGGTGTTTTAGCGCCGATGTTTCCTGATAAATTATCTTTCGTAAAATCATAAGTAGAACGCGTGCCGGGCTTTGAATAATTCTGTGAAGTCGTAAATGTGGCTGCGTTCGAAGCAAACAATGCGCGGAGCTCAGCAACATCGCCTGCATTCGACCAATTGCCTAATCCATCATACCATACAGGAGTTGTTTTCTGAATCCGCATTGCACGAAGATCTTCGAGGGAATAAGGACCGGCATTGGAACCGTTTGCGTGGATAAAATACTTTTTCATGTGGATTTCATTTCTAATCAAAGCAATTTAGGAATTGTTTTTCATTGCTGCGCTTTTTGCAATTACGGATAGTGGGTCAGTTTCATCGTGTTTGCAAGTTTGCCACGAAGGCACAAAGACACAAAGCAAAATGAAACTGACCCGCTACCCAATTACGCATGAACTTTTATTTTTGAAGCGATTGATTTTGCTTTTTCCACGAGCAGCTTCACATCAGTTCCCGGCTTATCCCATGCAAGCGCAACAGCCATCCTGCGATACGGACGCGTAAATGGTTTTCCGAAAATTTTTACATCAACATTTTTTTCATTCAACGCTACATCCAATCCGGAAATTTCAGGAACACCATCTTTCGCTGCAAGAATTACAGCACTAGCACCCGCCTGCTGCAAGCTGATATCCGGAATCGGCAAACCGAGAACGGCGCGCAAATGCAATTCAAATTCATTCAGCGGCAATGTATTTGCAAGTGTTACCATTCCTGTATCATGTGGTCGCGGTGAAAGTTCTGAGAAATAAACGCCATCGTCCGCGAGGAAAAATTCAACGCCCCACAATCCGCTTCCTGTTAATGCGCGCGTCACTTTATCCGCCATCTCCTGCGCTTCTTTAATATGCGCTTCACTCATCGGGTGCGGCATCCAGCTTTCCATATAATCGCCGCGCTCCTGGCGGTGACCGATGGGCGGACAAAATAAAGTCTGTCCACTTTTTTGCGTTACTGTCAGCAATGTAATTTCCGAATTGAACTTTACAAATGCTTCTACGATCACTTCTATTAAATCGCCGCGTGAGCCCGAGAGTGCATACGCCCACGATTTTTCAATATCATTTTCAGATTTAATTACGCTTTGTCCTTTACCGGAAGATGACATCAATGGTTTTACAACACATGGCATTCCGATTTCAGCAACTGCTGATTTAAATTCTTCCAATGTAGTTGCATAGGAATACTTTGCAGTGCGCAATCCTAATTCTTTTGCTGCAAGATCACGAATTGCTTTTCGGTTCATTGTGAAATTAGCAGCACGCGCGCTTGGAACAACTTGTATGCCCTGCTTTTCATAATCGTAAAATCGTTCGGTGCGAATGGCTTCAATCTCCGGAACAATTAAATCGGGATTATATTTTGCAACGATCGCATCAAGCGCTATACCATCAAGCATATTAATTACTTCACGTTCATCCGCAACTTGTTGTGCAGGCGCATCATTGTACGAATCAACAGCAATTACATGCTGACCTAAACGTTGTGCAGCGATGGTAAATTCTTTGCCGAGCTCACCGGAACCGAGAAGGAGAATTTTCTTTTTCATTAAGGGAACGAATTACGAATGGGAGCGAATTACGAATAAGGGCGAATATACGAAATCATAGTTGGGAGCTATTGGTTTCTATAATGGTATATTAGTACAATAAAGATAATTCCAGAAGTAACTTTTTTGCAGTAATTATTCGGAAAAATGAAAATCAATGTAATTATATCTCTCTTGGCAATTATCTTTTTAAGTTGCAATGAGGTGCAAAATGCGAAAGTAAAACCAACATCTTCCAGGGATACTACTAAGGACTACCATGCAATATTATTAGAACGAGAAAAAGCTTCTTCGGAAAAACTAAATAACACACTCGGGGAATTAGTAACAACGATTTCATTTAATGTAAAGGCCGATGATAAAGAAGTCTTTGAAGATGGTTTGATTCCCTGGGCTAATATTGAAAAACCCGAAAATGACATTCCACAACTTGTTGATGGAAATAAAACCGTGATTTCGGAGAGTAAGGTGACTATTATAATTGATTATCCATTGACAAAGGAATATAGATTTGAATTGGAATCAAAAAATGGCTTTACGAGAGAGAAGCTACTGAAAGAGATTAGTGAAAATTATTATAAAATTTACGAAGAGGAAGAATCAACCGCTATAATTAAAACAATTCCCGCTGATAAGAGAACTACAACGTATAACCGTAATCAAACTGACGGTAAGTATGGTATTTGGGGCCACGATATTTCCGACTTGGTATTATCAGAGATTAGCGTTTACAAGACATTAAACGGGCAAATAATTTTAGCTCTAACTATTGAATCCTGATTATTTTATTCTTTTATCACTCTTACATTTTCAGTTTTTCCATTTGAGTTTACCCGGATTAAATAAATTCCGGCTGCTTCCGGTAATTCAATCAACATGTTTGTGCTTGTTATCTGAATCGTAGAAACAAGCTGAGCTGTCGCATTGAATATTTCCAAAAAACCATTGGTATTGGAATTTTCTAAATGAACATTCACCATTCCGTTTGTTGGATTCGGAAATATTGAGAATTGCATTAATTCATTCGCTGAAATTCCGGTTGTGAAACTTGAGCAAATGCTTGTATCGCTGCACGAACCCATGGTAATGATCACTGCGTAATTTCCATTGAGGACAGGCGAATAGGTTTGATTTATTTCTCCGGCAATCGGCAAATTATTATTGTTGCAATCGATCCATTGATACGTTGCTCCAGACTGAATGGCATTGATAAGATTTCCTCCTGTTTGAATCGTTACATCAATTGCAGCAGGTTCAGTGATTGATACGATTTGTGTTTGAATACATCCCGCCGAATCGGTAACCGTGCAGGTGTATGTTCCTGCATTCAGATTAAATGCCGCAGGCGATGTTCCACCCGATGGAGTCCATTGATAGTTGTAATTTGGCGTACCACCGCTGACACTTACTCCTGCGGTTGCGTCATTGCCTGCATTACACGTAACATTCGTTTGTGAAGAAACATTAGAACTCATTGCAGGGCTAAACGTAACTGTAATTGGAGTTCGTGCTCCTTCTGTACAAGTGCTATCCTGTACATAGTATGTTGTGGTGTTGCTCAGTACCGGAGTGGTGAAATTTGCACCGCCGCCAAGATAACCGCCGCCGGTTGAAGCAGTGTACCAACCTAATATACCGTTGCCACTTGCAGTAAGTGTAGTGGAACCGCTTCCACATACAGTTAATGAAGTTGTGGGTGTTGTGTTGGTTGGTGCAAGAGGTGGTGCGCATTGTTGAATCTTCAGAATAAATGCGTCCAATTGTCCTCCAGAAGTAAGAGTACTTGTTCCGGCTCCCGGGTCAAAATCGACAACATCTTGATAATATCCCGTGGTGTAAATATTAGTGGAAGCATCGACATAAATTGAAAAGGAAGCATCACCTAAGAAAGCAGAACCAAATGCGCCTGCCCACATATAATTTCCGGAGGCATCAAGTTGGAGGATAAAACAATCTCGTTGATTTCCGTTAGATGAAATTAAAACGCTTCCCACGCCCGGGTCAAAATCAACAGTACCAATAAAATCACCGGTCACATATATGTTATTATTCGCGTCTGTAGCTATGCCATAACCAACATCATTATTTGTATCGCCGACCCTGGCAGCCCAGGTAAAACTTGCCGTAGACGGATTAAATTTTGCAACAAAAATATCCTTAACAGCTGTAGCAGTTAGATTGTAGACTCCTACCGTGGGGTCGAAATCAGCAGTTCCTTGAAATTCGCCTGTGATTATAACATTGCCGGTCGCATCAAGTGCAATCGAACGACCATAATCAGCTACAGTTCCACCCATGCTTCCTGCCCAGCTAAAAGCTCCATTTGCATCCAACTTAACAAAAAAGACATCCTGCATTCCGGCAGAAGTCATTGTATATGTTCCTGCGCCCGGATCGAAATCGGTAGCGCTTTCGTAATAACCGGTTATGTAAATATTTCCAATACCATCAGCTATTAAAGAAGTTGGAATACCGGAACCGTTCAAACCGATCTGCTTTGCCCAAACATAATTTCCATTCAGATCCAGTTTGGATATATAGGCATCACTTGTTGAAATGGCTGTAAGATTCACAGTACCTGCATTCGGGTCAAAATCTGTGGTTCCTGTAAATACTCCACATGTGATGACATTTCCAGAACCATCAATGGCAATATCGGAAGCAGCTTCATGAGATGCGCTTCCAAAGCGCTTCGACCATACATGATTTCCTGACGGGTCATATTTTGCTATAAAAACATCCTGTGCACCGAGTGAAGTAATATTCACAACGCCCGGACCGGGATCCATGTCAATAGAATTGTTGAAATTCCCTGTAACATAAATATTGCCTGAATTATCCAGTGCAATTGCCGAAGCACTTTGCGGTCCTGTTCCTCCCATGCGTATTGCCCAAACAAAATTGCCGAGTGCATCGAGTTTTGAAATGAAAACGTCAGTAGAACCGGCAGATGTTAATGTTACAACACCAGGGCCCGGATCAAAATCGCCCGAACCGGTTAAATAACCAGCAGAGTAAACATTCCCACTGGCGTCAACCACAACGCTGCGTCCTTCTTCGTTGCTCCCGCTGCCCAGGCTTTTGGCCCAGGAAAATGTTTGGGCATTTATTGTTGTTAAGCTGCAGATGAAACTTGCGAGGAGAATTATTTTCTTAATCATGGTTTTTCTATTTGATGCAATAATAAGACGATGCAAAAACCTGGAAAGAATTAGTTGAGCAACAGCCAATCGACTTCAGGAATGGATAAAAAAAGAAGCTCACCATTGATAACACCTCTATCATCAAGCTGCGTGGAATAAAAAAGGAAGGCCTCTCGATCTTCCTTTTTACTGTGCAGAGGTTGAAAATTATTGCTTCACCACTTTATTTGTGCTGAATGTTCCACAAGAAGAAAATAGATTTGAGGCCACTGGCTTAGTTGCCTCTACTTACTGCTTCTTTTGATTCCGGCAGCATGTTGATCAGTCGTGTCAGCTCATCAGTATCAGGCTTTAATGTACGACCCAAAGCATACGCCTCTTCCGATTCCATTTTTAATACTCCTTTCAATTTATTTATCGTATCCCAGAAAGCCCGCATAATAGGAAGCGTAGCATCCGCCCTGTTAGGCGTAAAGTCCAGCATGCCGATTTTTCCAACATAGATTTCCACTGTTACATCGTGTTCGTCCTGGTCGATGAGTTGCCCGATTTCGGAAAAAAACTGTAGGGAGCCTAAGACATTATTGAGATAGGGCAACAGCGACAGGTGGTTCTGCAATCCAGCACTTTCATCCGTGTCAGCAAATCCGGCCCATTCGGTCAACCGGAAGCCCAGTGATTTACTGATGGACTTATTTCCGGATCTCCTGAATTTTTTTTCGGGTAATATGAATTCCTGGAATGCATACCGGGCCTCATTACGTACCAGCTGGATGGGATAGTTATTGATCATTCCACCATCGGCGTAAGCGCCTTTGTAATATTGATTGTACTTGGAATAAGGCCAACTGGTTTTTATTTCCTTCGGAACCTCAGAGTAATTAAGCAGCGCCCGGTACTGCGGTTCATCCATGACGTTTCCTCGAACGATGACCGGGGAAAACAATACGGGGATATTCATAGAAATGGCGACTGCTTCACATATCGGCATCAGTGGCGTATGCGCATGCGAAAATATCCGGGGCGCCATTCGCGTGACATTCGTTCCCGTTAATGACAGATCGACACCGGTGATGTAGAAGAATTCACGGAGATTAATATTTGCTAGCAGATCAATAAACTCATCCAGCGTTTTGATCTGAAGGCCTTCTTTCAGCTTCATAAAACGTTCGATGCGGACATTCGTCCTAGCATTGGCGAAATTCTGATCAATGTAATCTTTTACCATTTTTCGCTCGTTGCTGTTTCTCCTGTCGTTACGGTTCTCTTCTTCGCCGCTGGTCCTGGGATACTGCTGAAGCATCAGGTCGATGATCTCGTCATCTATTTTGTAGAGGTAGCGAAACAAGAGGCGATGGAAGAAAAAACGGACTTGGCGGCCCGGGAAAAATCCTCCCGTCAGTTGCAGGTGCGACACGAAATCGGCTTCGATCGCTTGTTTTGTTAAAGTAGCGTTTGGATTATCGAGAGGCAAGCCTGGTACAATGACTGCCGCCGGCACGTAGGACATTTTTTTGTAGTTGGCCCACTCATCATCTCCTATTGTACGGTTCATAATGGCAGAAAGAATATTGCTTTCGGCTATCTTTTTATCCAAACTGAAGTAATATTTAAAAAAGGAAAGGGCGAGGTTTGGTATTTTAAATGGATCTTGTTGGACCCGCCACTTATCGGTCACTTCTATTTCTGTTCCCTTGAGCGGACTTGTATGCTTGTGGTCCTTCCTCAGGTTATTCGCCTCGCTGCTTTGGTAGGCCACTTCGCGTATTGTTTGTTTGGAGCGGGCATTGGTCGTGCCATCCCTGTGGTTTCTCGATATCTGCTTCGGCAGATCGAAGAACTCCAAAAACTGCTGGGAGTCTTTTAGTTCGTTGACAATATCTTTAGCCTCGCAACCCATCGACAACATAAATGCAGTTATCGCACCGGCTGAAGAACCTGAAATCCGTTTTATTTGGTTCGCATTATTCTCTTCGTCGACAAGAAAATATGGCAACAAATCCCTCGATACTGTGTTCTTGTCTATTTGAATCGGCAACAGTTTTTGACTTTCAAGCGCTTTCACAACGCCCAGGTAAACAACGCCTTTTCCGCCGCCGCCTTCGAATACGAGATTTTCTATTGTTTCTGGATCTAATTTCGCCATACGCTGTATGTTGCCTTGTTATTCACACGTTTCATCGCATCCGCAATTCGCGGGGTCGCAGGTGCATTTCAGTTGGAAGCAGGGCAGGCCGGTTTCATCCAAACCTCCGTCTTGCTTTTGCAGGATCACTACGTTGGTCGGGATCTTCATGTTCCAGCATGCTTCCACTATCGGCTCAGCCAGTGGATCGATGTCGCCAAGTTCTTCGTCGATGAACTCGTCCAGCTCTGTAGCCAGTGGAATATCTTTTCCCAGCCACAATTGCCCGGTGCGCATGTAAAAGGCAAACAGCTTTTCATATCCCGGACGCACAGGCACGACTATGGTGCTGCTTCCCGAGGACAGGAATTGTTCGAATAACGGATCGTTGTCTGTTTGGTTGATCAGTGAAGTCCATTTTTCGTGGCGCCCCCAGAAGTAGGGATGGAATTTATACGTCATCTGGTCCCACTCGAAACATTCTTCCATGAAGCTGATGTACTTTCCATGCACCGCCTGCCGGAGAGGATTACCCACATAGGGCTCTCCAAAAAATTCGTCGCCAGGCGTGTCTATTTCGCGCACTGAATTGTCGAGATTTTTCATGTAATGCTGCAGCCACGGATTGGTATACACGCGCACGGCTTCGATACATCCTTTTTTCAATTCAGTTTGAATGAGTTCTTTATTTACCAGCGGGTTCCTTCCTTTGACCTGGATTCCGATTTTAGAGGCCAGTTGGCTTTTTGCGTATTCCGCTTCGGCCAGTTTGGTTTCATACGCGCTCATGATGGCATCGTAGGTTTCTTTTTGCCAGTTCTCGTAAGCCCTGACCGCTCGCCTGCATTTTATGACAATGTTGCAGGCAAAAGAATGGGTGTTCTTACCGTGGATCGAAATGGGGATAGACACGCCCGACTCGCCGGTTCCGTATTCAAGCTCCCATATCGGGACATTCCACGCGCCGGCTGTTTTCAGCTCGCTGTTGTCGTGGAAAGTATTATTGTCGTACCAGAAATACGCTTTCCCGACATGGATCGCGGCCTGGGCGCCGTCACCGTAAATGGCATTCATACGCGCCCTGACGTAAATCACTTCGACTTCGTAGCCGGCGGGAATAATAAGACTATCCTCCATTTTGATTCCCAAATCGATGCTTGGTCTACTATCATCGGTAGGCACAAGTTTTTCCGCAATCGCTTTCCCGACGTAGGCCACGGCCGAAGGCGGAATATTTACCGACGCATCATACTCTTTGGCCCAAAGCGCATAGTTGTTTTCATCAATGCTTTTGAACGACAACAGCCGTGTAAGTGGACCGCTGTCGGCAATCTCGTCCGGCGATTTCGGAATTACGACCTTGGCAAAAGGATCGCTGTACTGCGAAAATTTGTAATAGGCGGAAGGCTCGACCAGGTTGAATTTGATCATCATCCTTCTGCCATAGTTCACCAGCGAGGCTTTGTAGATCTTATCGACCCAACGGTATACGCCTACGACATTTTCCCCGCCTTCTTCGTTATCGATCCCGTGAAAATTCTTGTCTTCAAATTCCCTGATGATTGTCGAAGTACGTAATTCCCTGATCCGTTTCACCAGCTTATTGCGCGCGCGGTCGGTGACGCTTTTTGCATATTCAGTTGCCTGGCGTGTTGAATTTTCGGTGGAGATATTGATTGAAAAACCAGCGGATGCGTTGAGCTTCACTACGCCATAGTTGGCAGAAACATCGATGCCGGCGGTAACGTTCGTATCGGTGCTGATGACATTCTCGGTTTCCCTTTCCATCTCGAACCGATCATTGCTCTGTGTATCGCGCTCGGTCTCTTCGGTGGTTTCGGTTTCGATCGTTGTTGTCTCCTCTGTGCGGGTTAGTCTCCGCGTTTCGTACGTTTTTTTCTCCCCGGCCAAAATATTCTCGATGTGTGCGACCTCTCCCGGCACATAACATTTGATCTCCTGCTCCACGCGCTTAAAATCCCCGATCTGTATGTCGAGCAGTTGCGCCTTATCCTGCGACTGCCACCAATCATTGTAGATAAGGTTTGCAGCTTCCTCCGCCGTCAATCGTTGCTGGCTTTTCAGGGAATTGTTGCCCGGCACACTCTGCGGCACCTTCGCGAGGCGGGAGCCCAGCAACACATACTGCGTGCCGGTAGATACACGGGAAAAGGCGGTTTCATACCGCGCTGTGATTTCGTTTTGCAAACGGGCGATGGCGCCGGAGGTTGAAACCTGCCCAATATCGATCCCGAAATTTTTTAATGCGGCCAGCGTTGGTTTGCTAAGGCCCGCATAAAATTCCTTATCGAGGGCAGCATTATCGCGGACGGCACTTTCTTCCGCGGTTTTTAAACTTTCGCGGACCTGCTGTTCCGCTAATTTTCGCTCGATCTCTTCTTTGGCGGCCCGCAACTGGTTTACGTCATTCGCCAACTGTTCATCAGAAACCGCTACGGCCTCCGTATTCTTTTCAACCCGCTTAGCTGTTCCTGTGGCGGGCATTACCGGGGCAATTATCGCAAGGATGCAATCGGGCAATACGATGCTGGCCCTTTCCATACTGTTGATACTTTCCCTTTCCGGCTTCAACAATTCCTGGGCGATGGCATAAACCCGTAAAAACTCGGTCAATGCCTGGATCATTGCACTATTCGTACCTTCAATAACGAAATAGAAATAATTGTCCCAGAGCAGCGAATGGCTGGGGCGGTCGTTTACAATAGCGGTAACCGTTTTTCCCGCATAATTTTCCAGCTTCGCCGTAACTGTGTACACGTTTTCCGTTTTTACGCCGGTGGTCCAGTCATAAAAATCACCGAAGCCAGGAAACCTGCTGTCCAGGTTTGAGATTGAAGGAATAAAATTAGGTGAGGAACTGTGGCCCTGCATGATTGTTTTCAGGCGCTTCAACAATTCTTCGTAGTCAACGCCCTTTAACGCGCAGAGGTTGGGAAACAACCGCTTCTGAACTTCCAGAAACCTTGCTTCGTCATAGTGAATGAAGAGCGTTTCGGTCGTTTTTTTTCTTCCCGGGGGCCGCACACTGACGAACCGGAATATTTCGGATTTGATGTTGTCGGATTTGGTGTGGTACAAAGGTTCGTTACTCATGGAATTATTTCTTTTTTTAAATATTTTTTGTGTGGTTTGAAAACCCAGAGTCAGAGATTACTCCGAGAGTAGATAAACCTCGATCTAAACCATTGCAAACATATATGTGTAAATAAAGCCCGGACAATAAAGTTCAGCAACAGCCAATCCAATTCAGGAATGGATAAAAAAAACGAACTCACCATTGCTGATGAGTTCGTTTCCTTTTCATTTTAAAAAATTGCTAAAGCGTAGAAGCGTTGATCGTAGCGCCACAATTGTTTCCATCCAAATTCAAAATAGTAATACCTGTATCATCGAGCTGCGTGGAATTTGCCCTGATCTTTCCTTTATTAATTCTTCCATTATCGCATGTAAATTCTTTTTTCTCACCCGGCTTTAGCGTCTGTGTAACACCTGATCCATAACAGATCAAAAAATCACCGCCGGTATCGTTTACCAATGTTACTTTGGCTTTTCGCATTTGCCCGAGTTTTTTCTGTCCTTCAGGGGAACTCCAATAATCAGAATTTACCTGGTTGTACATCACCTGTGTTGAATCCTTTGTAAATTTCATAGCATCCGCTTCGGCCTGCGCTGTTTCATTATATGGGTTTGCATCCTGGATCTTTTTCATTGCAACAAAATAATCTTTCACAAGCTTCAACAGATCAACAGATTTTAATTCGCCCATTTTTCCGCCCTTAAAAACAGGATCGCTTGCTTTGTCTTTCGGAATGGATGGAACCCATATGCCATCAATCTCAAATGAAGTTGTGCTTTCGAAATGTTCGAGGTAAAAAATCGCCCCGTTGATAATTACATAGGCATGATCAGCAGCGGCTGTCATGTAAGATGGATGAGTATAATTGTCAAAACTGTTATACATGTAATCGTAGCTAATCCTTTTTTTCCCGGCTTCTTCTTTGTCAATAGCATCGAAGCCAACTATTTTTCCGAATCTGTTCTTAACAGGTTTTAAGGTGGCAACATATCTTTTTTCGCTGATGATGCTTTTTCCCTCACCAGGTTCAACATTCCAATACTCTGTATATGTCACTCCTTCTCCGATCGTTTGAAGCGAAGTGGCCATATCTATTTGTGCGAATGAAATTTGGGTGAACATACCCAGCATAATAAAAAGAGATAACTTTTTCATTTGTATTGATTTTGTGAGTGATTTAATTTTTATCAAGATTACTGCAATATTCATAGCTGAAGAATAAAACCTCAGGAATGGACGATTGACTTCAGGAATGGAAAATTAGTTGCGTGAAACAGGTCATAAAAAAAGAAACCCACCAGCAAGGATGAGTTTCTTTAGGTTGAAAATTGAAAAACTATTCTTTAACAAAACGGCTTGTGCTTATTCCATTTGCAGTTTGTAATTGAAGCAAATAAATTCCTGGAGAAAGTTCAGCAACTGAAAAAGTATTTTTTGTTTCTGTTTGAACTACCTCACCCATTAAATTGTAAATGGTGATGAATTCAATTACTTCTTTTGTTTGAATCGTTAACGTTGAAGTAGTTGGGTTGGGAAAGAAAGAAAACTGAGCATTGTTCGCTTCGTTGATTGCCATTGATGAACAATCTTCGCTAAAGCTAGCGGTCACGTCAATATTTGTCCAGTTGGCGGTGCTGTATGCTGCAACATCTACTTCGATACAGGCTAAATTAGGGTTGCTGTTCGCGTAAAAGGATCCCATATTGGCATTGTTACCATTGGCCACATTCAATGTGACTAATTGATTGAATGAGCAATTTAAATAAGTAAGAGAAACATTGCTGCTAAGATCTAATACAGCCAATTGATTGTTGCTGGCTGAGATAAAATTTAGTGCGGTATTATTACTCACATCTAAAACGGATATAGAATTGTTATAGAAATCCAAACTGCCCAATGCGGTATTGTTGCTTACATCTAAAGCTGTTAATTGGTTTCTATTACAAAACAAAGAAAGCAATGCGGTATTGTTGCTTACATCCAAAGCAATTAACTGGTTCATGAAACAATTTAAACTTGTCAACGCCGTATTGTTGCTCACATCCAAGGTTGACAATTGGTTAAATTGACAATTCAAATTAGTCAATGACGTAAATACTTCGATACCTGTTAGGTCAGAAATAGAGAGGCTCTGACAATCAATCATTCCAGTAAAGGCATTCGCTTCACTTACCTGAATTTCGGTATCAGAATTTGTATTAATGGCAGCATTACCCACCAGGTATGCTTTGAAATTTGCATCTGGAATGCTTACATTTTGCGCAGTAGCTACATATGCAAAGCCTATTACCAATAGCGTAGAAAGTATCGATTTTTTCATGTTGATTTGTATTATTGCTGATGAGTTCGTGGTCCTGCTGTATGAAAATTTATTCCTTAATAAAACGACTAGTACTGTCTCCATTTGCAGTCTGTAATTGGAACATATAAACTCCTGCAGGAAGTTCCGCAACAGAAAATGTATTCTTTGTTTCTGTTTGTACTGCTGCGCCCATTAAATTGTAAATGGTGATAATTTCAATCACTTCTTCAGTTTGGATCGTTAATGCAGAAGTAGTTGGATTGGGGAAGAATGAAAAAATGAGGCTGTCGTTTTCACTATGTATTCCTGAAATTGAAGTGATCTTTCGAATATCATGATTTCCCTGTTCGGTGATGAATAAATTTCCCGTTGCATCAATTGCAATTCCCTGCGGCCAATAAAACATGGCTGAGGCTATGGGACCATTTATGATGCCTGTTGCGGCAAAAGATCCGGCATAAGTTGTTACCATGTTCGATGCAGAAATTTTCCTGATCATCCCTGCACTTTGCGTTACAAATAAATTTCCGGATGCATCTACAGCTAAATCATACGGATATGCAAATGTTGCTGCTGTTCCCTGGCCATCTGCACCACCGTATCCTCCCGAACCGGCAATCGTCGTAACCACACCGGCAGGAGTAATTTTTCGAATTATATTATTTGAATAATCTGCCACATATATATTTCCACCTAAATCACAACAAAGTCCGAGAGGCTGGAAAAAACTTGCTGCCGCTCCTGTGCCATCAGCGTTGCCTGCTACACCTGAACCGGCAAGTGTTGTTACAACTCCGGCAGCAGTAATTTTTCTGATCGTATGATTACTATAATCCGAAACATAAAAATTTCCTGAAGCATCGATGGTGATATCTGTCGGGTTATTAAAGCTGGCTGCTGTTCCTGTACCATCCACATTGCCCGCGGTGCCTGAACCGACAAATGTGGTTACAACACCGCCCGGAGTGATCATCCTGACTTTGTGCCCATAAAATTCGGCAACAAATAAATTTCCTGTTGCATCAATTACAATTCCTGTAGGAAAATTAAAGCTGGCAGCTATTCCTGTACCATCAATACTGGCCGCAGTGCCTGATCCTGCAAATGTTGTTACCACGCCTGCAGAAGTGATCATCCTGATCTTATTATTCGTTTGATCTGCAACATAAACATTGCCGGAAGCATCAACTGTTATACCTCCCGGGTTGTTGAAGGAAGCGAGAGTGCCTGTACCATCAGTGCTGCCGAGGACTCCTGAACCGGCTAATGTTGAAACAGTTTGAGCAGTTGCAAAAGTGATCTGCAATCCGAAAACTGCAAGGAGTAAAAATTTTTTCATGGAGCTTGTTTTAAATTCAAAACAAACTTATGCGCATGAAAATGCTTTTAACAATAAAGTTCAGCAACGGACAAAATAATTTAGCAAAGGAAAATTTACGCTATGATCACCAGCTCAAAATCCGCTTTCCTGTATTTGGAAAGACGCGCCGTTAGTCCGTTCGTGAGCTTTATGACTAGGTCGGACTTGGAATAATTGAGGATGTGCTTCTTCGAAATGATCCACGATTTATGCACGCGGAAAAAATCAGCATTTCCTGCAAGCATGTTTTCAAAGTGACGTAGATTTTTGCTTACGGTATATTTTTTATTTTCCGTATGAATGAAACAATACGATTCCTGCGCTTCGATGGCAATAATGGAATTCACGGCAACAACATGCTGTGATCCTTTTTCGCTCACCATAATGTTTTTGATCTCACCTGATTGCAGCGTCTGCCCGAGCATAGAGATCCGCTCTGAACTTTGCCTGAGATCTGTAAGATTTTTTACGCGTGATACTGCAAGCTTCAAACGATCAATGTCGATAGGCTTCAGCAAATAATCGACAGCCGAAATTTCAAACGCGCGTAAAGCATATTTATCATAAGCCGTCACGAAAATGATATGGAAATCAATTTTTTCAAAAAATCGCACGATCTCAAATCCTGCGTAGTTCGGCATTTCAATATCCAGGAAAACAAGATCGGGCTTGTCGGACTTTATCCCGGCAACAGCATCCTCCACATTCGAAAAACGCCCGCACAATTCCACCTCCGGGCAAAATCGCAGCAACAAATTCTCAAGCACATCCCGCGCGCTTTTTTCGTCGTCAACCAAAATGGCCCTGATCTTACTCATTTTTTGCAATGATATGCTGTACTAATTTACGCAGCTTATAATGTTCATGAACGACCGAATTACTTCACTAACGGTTTTTAATATTTATGCTTCACCGGGATGCTCAGCGTTACTCTTGTTCCCGATGCTAAACCGTTTTCCGTCAAATCCTCGTATTTGAAACCAAGCTCTTCTTTGAAACGTGAGCTTAGAATTGAAAACCGTTTTTTGATCGCATGCCCGGAGAAAGATTCATGCTCTGAGCGCTGGCGTATTTTTATTTCCTTCGCCTTCGCCCTGCCAACACCGTTATCTTCAATAATACATTGCAATGTTTCCTCCATTTTAAAACGAATGGATAATCGTTTTTCTCCTTCACGATGCAAAAGTCCATGCACGAGCGCATTTTCAATAAACGGCTGGATCAACATCGGCGGAATCAGAATGTCCTCTACATTATCAATATCGATATGGAAAATTAATCCATCTCCGAACCGGAGTTTTTCCAGCGACAAATAAAGTTCGATGAGTTTTATTTCCTGTTCGAACTCGATGAATTCCTGGTCAGAATACGTAAGCGTTCTGCGGATGAGGTTGGAGAATTTTGTTATGAAAGAATAGGAATTATCCACATCACCTTTCAGAACGAGATCTTGTATCGAATTCAACGAATTAAAAATGAAATGCGGATTCATCTGCGATTGAATTGCCGTGAGCTTGGATAAATTCAATTCATTAGTGATTCTCGCTTTTCGTTGTTGAATATTCAGCTGGTACGAGTACAGCAAAGCCACAGCCAGTATAAAAGCAAATGCTGTTGCAAGCAAAAACCACCATCGTAAATAGAATGGCTCCGCAATTGTAAATGAATAATAAACTGCCTCGCTGAAAACACCTTTGTTCTCGGCCTTTACCACAAATGTATAATCGCCCGGAGCTAAAGCATTATACACGATCTCATGATCAGCAAATTCAGAGGTCAGCGAGATCTTATCATATCCTTTCAGCTGGTAGTGATAACGGATATTCTGTTTGTTGCGTAAAGTAGGCGATGAAAATGAAAACTTAAATTTTCGCTCTTCATTCGTGAATGCTGCCCCGGAGAGCGTCAGCACCTCTTTGTCATTGACCATCACCGAGCTGATGCTGATCAGTGGTTTTACAGCGGGCGCATGTAATGCATCCAGGGTGAGCTGCTGTATTCCACGTGCATGACAGATCCAGATCATATCGGAAATGACTTCAAAATCATAAATGCGGTTCGTTGAAAAACCATTCGTCCGGTTCAATTGCATCAATACCTCCCCTTTCCTATTGAACATCCCGAAACCACCCCTTGTAATGACATTGATTCGATCCTCATACACATCCAGCTTCATCGCCTCGATTGCGTTATCCTGGATAATGGTTTTAATTACCTCAACAGGATTACCATTTTTACACGTAACAATTCCTTCTTTCGTCGCGAGATAAATAACATCCTTAAACGCTGCAATGTCATTTGCGAATACCGGCTTTCTTTCAAAATACACATCTGCGACTTTTAATTTGCTGTCGAGCGTTTTTACGCCGGCTGATGTTGCCACGTAAATAAGTTTGTCTGCGGATGCATATTCAATCGCGTAACAGCGCATACGCAACGATTCTACAGGTTCACATGTCAATGTATTTCCTCCTTTCCATGTAACTTTATGGACACCCAGGTTCATAGCAAAATAAATTGTTGTCGAGTCTACAAACGTTGCATCCTTTAATGATCCTTTTGTTACGACAAAAATTTCGCCTGTTTTTTTATTCAGCGCTTTAACATTTCCATCATCGAATAGTACAAATGGAAATTCCGGCCAGCTAAAAACAGCCTGCAGCGGCCGCAAACCGGAATTTGAAAGCGAAGAATAGTTTCCGTTTTTATAAGCAACCAATTCCCCGGTAAGCGTTCCCATAAGAATACCGAATACATCATCACTATGAATGCTGACCACCGAACGGTTACCTGCAACAGGCAAAACATCAGGAATATCTGCATCAGGAATAATTAATATGCCGTGATTGAAAGTGCTCAACAGTAAATTCCCCTCACTGTCGCGATACACATCTGAAATAAGATATTGGGGATAATAGGTTTCAGACAATTTCAAATCGTCATCGACAGATAGAACATTTACACCCGAAATAATTCCTGCCGTCCAAACCTGGTTGTTTTCATTATAGAAACGTAAAAATCCTTTGTGCTCATCAAACGTAGAAGCTGATTTCAAATTCAGCGAATAACCAAGAGCGTCGAAAGAATAAATTTCCTTTCCCGCAGTGCTGATGGCATAAACTTTCCCGGATAACGTAAAAAATTTGAGAACACCATTCACTGTTCCGCCGTCATTATGGAGCTTTCTCGTTTTGAATACGCCGTTTTCATAGGTCAGCAAGGAATCAGAATCAACAATATGGCAAATCGTTATTCCGCCGGCTGTTAAAAAAGGAAATCCATAATAGTTATAACGCGGCCGGTTGCATTTAATAAGTAACCCGTCTTCACCAAACACCAATGCAGTTTTAGTGAGTACCATTAATTCATTGCGTGCAGTGATGGACAGGTAGATATCGGCGGAGCGTTCTTCCACTTTCAATTCATAAAATAATTTACAAACGCCATCTTTGATCTGCAGTATCTGATCATTCAGGTTATGGCAATAAATAATGCCTGAATTATTTTTGACAAATCCAAACACGGACGATGCATGAACGCCTTCGCATTCTATACGTGTAAATAAATAGCAATCGTATTTGTAAATACCGTTATCAGTAGCAATCCAATAATTCAGGGCGTTATCCTGAATAACGTCATAGATCTGTACTCCTTCGAACTGATCTTCGCCGAGCAGAAAGTAAGATGGTTGCTGAGCGAAAACAGGTACGCCGGGAACCATGCAAAATAAAAAACAAAGCAACCGCAAATTAAATTTCATGCAACGATCATTGAAAAATCGAACGATATTATGATTCGGGCCAATGTTGCGAATGTACCATTTCCGTGAGATCTTTAATATTCACGCAATTAAAAGTCCCGTGGCTTTATTCATAAGTGAATTTGGTTTTATTTTAGACTTATCTTTACACAACAAATTTCTATCCTATGTACGGCGATTTAAAAGCACACCTCGAAGCAGAATTAAAATCAATCGAAGAAGCAGGTCTTTTCAAAAAAGAACGTGTCATCACAACTCCGCAAGGTGCTGTGGTGAAAGTGAACCTGCCTGCCGGCGCGCAAGCCAACGGGGGGCAGGCAGGCGAAAAAGAAGTGATCATTTTTTGCTCGAATAATTATCTCGGACTTTCATCGAATCCGCGACTTATTTCTGCAGCCGACAAAGCGCTTGTGACTCACGGATATGGTATGTCGAGCGTGCGTTTTATTTGCGGCACACAGGATATTCATAAAACACTAGAAGAAAAAATCGCGAAGTTTCACCAGACGGAAGACACGATTTTATATGCTGCTTGTTTTGATGCGAATGGCGGCGTGTTCGAACCTTTATTCGGCGAGAACGATGCAATTATTTCTGATGAATTAAATCACGCTTCAATTATTGATGGTGTTCGTCTTTGCAAAGCGCAACGTTTCCGCTACAAGAATTGCGATATGAATGATTTGGAAACGCAATTAAAAGCTGCTGCTGGTTGTCGTTTTAAAATCATTGTTACAGATGGCGTTTTTTCAATGGACGGCTACGTTGCACCAATGGATAAAATTTGTGATCTCGCTGATAAATACAATGCGCTTGTGATGGTGGATGAATCGCATGCAACCGGTTTCATTGGTAAAACAGGTCGTGGTGCAGTGGAAGCAGGAAACGCAATGGGCCGCGTTGATATTATTACCGGCACATTAGGTAAAGCATTGGGCGGTGCGATGGGTGGATTTACTACCGGTAAAAAAGAAATTATTGAAATGCTTCGTCAGCGTTCACGTCCATATTTATTTTCAAATTCACTTGCGCCTGCAATCGTTGGCGCTTCGATCGCAGTTTTCGATATGCTCAGTGAAACAACTGCTTTGCGCGATAAGCTTGAACGCAACGTAAAATATTTCAAAGAAGGAATTAAAAAAGCCGGTCTCGATATCCGCGAAGGTGATTCTGCAATTGTTCCGGTAATGTTGTACGATGCAAAGCTTGCACAAACATTCGCCGAAAAATTATTGGCAGAAGGAATTTACGTGATCGGATTTTTCTATCCCGTGGTTCCGAAAGATCAGGCACGCATTCGTGTACAGATCAGCGCAGCGCATGAACAAGAACATTTGGATAAAGCGCTTGTTGCATTTGAAAAGATCGGAAAAGAATTGGGTGTGGTGAAGGTGAATGCGGTGAAATAAAAAATCACGCAAACGATTTTCCCGGCGCTAATGCTTTTTTTAATCGCGAATAAACAAGTCGGTTTTCATTCATTTCCTTTCCTTACTTTTGGAATATGAGGCTAACCCTTCCGAAATTTTTCATGGTATTTATCCTGTTGCTTTTATGCAACGGACTTCTCGCGCAGGATAAAAAGCGGCTTCGTAAATCATTGCAGGCGCTCAACAATCCAATCAGCGATACACTTCGCATAAAATACCTTGATAATATCGGCTGGGATACGAGCTACGATAACCTGGCTGTCGGTTTAAAATATTGTCATGAAGCCCTTGCGTTAGCAGAAAAAACAAAAAACGAGCAAGGCATTTCGCACGCCTGTAATTCAATCGCCACGATTTACCAGGATATGGGCGATGTGAATAAAGCACTCAGCTTTCACCTGCGCGGATTAAAGATTGCAGAAAAAAATCATGACAATGTCACTATAATGATAGCGACCATGAATATTTCCAGCGTGTACATGAGTCAGCAGGATTACCCGGAAGTTTTGAAATATTTACAACGCTCGCGAAGCATTGCAGAAGCCACTGCCGATAGTTCGGCCCTTGTCGGTATTTATAATAATCTCGGGCAGGCGTATCTCGCTTTTCCTGACAGCGTACACAAGGCGGTAGAGATTTGTGAAAAGGGGCTGGCCATTGCGTATGCATTAAACGACAAAAACGAGATTGGATCTACGCTCGCCGCAGCGGGAAAAGCATACCAGGCAAATGGTGATACGGTGAAAGCCGACATTGTGATGAATCGAAGCATTGCCGTTCTTGATTCGATGGGTAATGATTATTCCCTTTCTCAATCCATGGTAAATTTTGCTGCCATGCTGAATAAGCGCGGGCATTTTACCAGGGCAGAAAAATTGATGCTCGATGCATTGATCCTCTACAGGAAAATCGGGATGATCGAGCAGGAAAAAGAATTGTGGGAAGGACTCTCCGATCTTTACGAACGAAGCGGGCAATTGCAAAAATCGATTGATGCGCTCAAGCGTCATACGAAGATGAAAGACAGTTTGACGAATGAAAATGTGTTGCGCCACCAACGAGAGCTCGAAACACTTTATCAATCGGAAAAGAATGAAAATCTTATTGCTTCGCTTGAAAAAGATGCAACGCTGAGCAGAACAATTCTCGCTTCGCTCATCGGTGGATGCTTATTGCTTATACTTTTCCTCTTTGTTTTATTCAACCGCTCACAGCTGCGTAAAAAAACAAATGTGCAGCTTGAAAAACAAAAAGCACTTATCGAAGAAAAGAATAAAGACATTACAGACAGCATTAATTATGCACGTCGAATCCAGGAAGCAATTTTGCCTTCACCGGGAATTTTGAAAAAACATTTCAACGATGCTTTTGTGTTTTATCGTCCGCGTGATATTGTGAGCGGAGATTTTTGGTGGTGCACAGAAAAAGACGGAAAATTTCTTCTCGCAGCAGCAGATTGTACCGGGCACGGAGTTCCGGGCGGATTTATGAGCGTAATGAGCGCCGCTTTTCTTTCTGAAATCATCAATGAAAAAGCAGTGACAAACCCAAAAGAGGTGTTGACATTGTTGCGACAAAAAGTTATTTCATCGCTCAAGCAGGCGCACGAACAAAATGCAGATACGTCCGAAGTGAAAGATGGAATGGATATTTCTTTAGCAGCATTTTCTGTTAATAATTCCAAGCTTGATCTTTCCTGCGCAAACAATCCCGTTTGGCTGGTAAGAAATAAAGAAGTGACGATTTTTAATCCGGATAAATTTCCTGTCGGCATACATCACAATGAATTAATGCCATTCACACCGTTGCAGGGTGATTTAAAATCCGGCGACATGATCTATTTGTTCACTGATGGTTATGCAGATCAGTTCGGGGGAAAAGAAGGGAAGAAATATAAATACAAACAATTCAAAGAAGATTTAGTTGCTGTTTCTGATTTATCTTGTGATGAACAAAGAAAAATAATGGAACGTAAATTTGATGAATGGCGTGGAAGGAATGAGCAAGTCGATGATGTTTTACTGATCGGGATAAGAGTGTAAACGTGCTGTATGCTTAAAGAAATTTTCACTGAATTAATTCAACGTTACACTGCCGACAAAAATCTCATTGAGAAATTGTGGGCGGAAATTGAGCAGGCTTACAAAGGGAAAAAACGTTTTTATCATACGCTTTCTCACCTGGAGAATTTATTAAATCATTTGACGGTTTATAAAGAGCAGCTCAACGATTATGATGCAGTGCTCTTCGCAGTTTTTTATCACGATGCTGTTTATAATGTGATAAAAAAAGACAACGAAGAAAAAAGCGCCGAGCTTGCTGAAAAAAGCATGAATGCAATTGGCGTTCCGCCTGCTTCCATCGAACGTTGCAGGAAAATGATCCTCGCCACAAAATCACATCAGCAAAACGCAGATTACGACACCAACTTTTTCACCGATGCAGATCTTTCGGTTCTCGGGCAAGATTGGGATTCGTATGCAGAATATTGTCAGCAGGTAAGAAAAGAGTATTCGATTTTCCCTGATCTCATTTACAATCCCGGTCGTAAAAAAGCGATGATGCATTTCCTTAAAATGGAACGCATCTATAAGACCGAAGCATTTTTTGAAAAGTATGAAGTGAATGCAAAGAGGAATATTGAGAGGGAGATTGAAGAGTTTTTGAAATAGTAAGTATGCACTACTTCGTTTAGATTGTTGTAAAAGCCTTTGTCCTTTTGACTACTTTTATTAACAGTTTAAGCCCCTATAATGAAAAACTTACCAGCAAAGGTTGCTTTTTACCTATTCTGTTTACTTGCAATATTTATAATCAAACCATTTATATCTGATTTATTCATTGATCAGTGGCATACAATGGGTTTGAGTGGATACTCACGAGTAATATTTTATTCCATTTTATTTTTGTTTACTGGGCTCCTTGCATGGATAATTGGCCAAAGGCATTATAGAAAAAACAAAAAATCCTTGTGGTTAGTGATTGCCGTACTGTTCGCATGGGTTCTTTTAAGATTTCTTCCCCCATCAAAGGCATATGATATTGTTGGTGCAAAATTCAAAGTTTATTTTATTGATCTATTGACATGCATATTTTTAGTCGTATTTACAATTACCCGAACCTGGAATTACATAGTGAACAAATTCAGAAAACCATTTATTAAATTCTTAGGCAAAACAGAAAAGGAGATACTTACAAAAAAGATTGAATATGGGTTTTTCAATCCCGACCTTTCCTTGCAGGAACTTGCGGAATTCCAGGATAAAAAGCTCGTCGACCTTGATGAATTGGGATACTCCATATTTGCAAAAGAGATTGCAAAGACTATCTCATCATTACAAACTAAAAAAGCATTTGTCATCGGTATTAATGGAGCTTGGGGAAGTGGAAAGAGTTCACTTTTTGGATTAATGCAGGAATTTTTGAAAAACCAAATGCGAGATCAAGAACATTTAAATAGTGCTCCTAAAATTGAAATCATTGAATTTTCGCCATGGCTATATGAATCCTCTCAGAGTATTTTCTCGGAATTTTTTTCCCTCATAAGATCTCGTATTCATAATCCTGTAGCAGATGAAGAATTCGGCCGCTATATGCAACTTTTAGCCAAGGTCGAAAATCAAATATTTAAAACCGACTTTTTGTCTGAGATTAAACTCGATTCAAAGGAGAACAAGGACATCCAAACGCAAAAAGACATTCTTTCCGGAGCCCTAAAGAAAAGTTCAGATAAACATATTGTATTTGTAGATGATCTGGATAGGCTTCAGAAAGATGAAATCCCTCACATCTTACGTTTAATAAAAGCCGTAGCAGATTTGCCGAACTTTATTTATGTAATGGCTTACGATAGGCCATTTCTTGAGCATGCCATTAGAGATGTAATTACAAGTTATTCCTCAGATAGATTTTTAGATAAAATTGTCAATATTGAATTTAA
Organism: Bacteroidota bacterium; assembly: GCA_031412295.1. GTDB lineage: Bacteria > Bacteroidota > Bacteroidia > Palsa-965 > Palsa-965. The sequence goes on along the minus strand of JANOCU010000005.1, from coordinate 335,004 downwards.
ACTACCTGAAATCGATCCAAAAAAGAAGAAGGATTACTTAGAGGACTGGGTATTGGCTCAATTAATTAAAACCAAACGAATTGAAGAACCTTATGTAAAGGTCGGATTTGAACATGCATTTAAGTATGAGAATATTGACTATTATTTAGAGACATTCAGAGACCTTAAAAGATTTTCCAATGTCTTATTCTTAAGATACATGGCCATAGAATCAAGCGAGGTTAATTTTGATCACTTCTTTTTTTTACAGTTAATTGATTACAAAGATTCCAAGATTACTAAACTTATCTATGAAAAACGTAACAACATTATTGCTCTTTTTGATGGCCCTGAGAAACCAGTTAAAGACAGAAATGATATATTAAAATCTATCAATAACGCTTTAGGATCTGTTGTCGATGAAACTGCCGCATTGTTAATCTATAAAATGTTTAAAGAAAATCATGGTAGACCAATTTCTAACTATTTTCATTTCCAAACCTATTTTAGTTTACAACTTTTCAAAGAAAACATTCGTGTTTCTGAAATCGGATCCTCAATTTCAGAAACAGCCAATACACAAATTAAAAGTCTTTTTGATCGCAATCCGTCGGAATTGCTTTATAAATTTAAATCATGGACCGAATCTCTGCAGCAAGAAAAATTACCGTCCTTGTTTGATTCCATCTTTGAAAAAATTATTTTCCTTTATCCCTTATATTTTGGCACAAATCAAAGGGAAACACTCAATTGGGAAAACTACACTTTGACAGTAACCTTACTAATAAAAAAAACTGACGCTACTGAATTTGATCCTTGGGAAAGGATCAAATCCTATGCTACAAATTCTACATTTTCGAATGAGCTTCTTTCCAATATTATTCTTAACCATTACATGTATGAAAAGTCACCTAAAGAGTTTGATGATGTAATATCCATCCATAAAATAATTACTGATAAATTGAAAGTTAATAGTGCCGAGGTTGTAGAAGTTGGAAAATATATTTCAAGGGCTTATAATCTAGCTATTCAGGATACGAATAACTATTTTCATCGAATAGAATTATTACGAAATAATTTTTTAGACAACAATTCGAAGTATATCCAAGATAATTTTAATGTTCTGGCAATCGAACATGACAATTATGCACCAAAGGCCGTCCCTAAATTTTTCTTCCCTAAGGCATTAGCCAATTATTTCATAAAGGCTATAGATAATACGTGGGATTATTTTTTCTCATTTTATACTAAACTTCGATCCAAAGAAGTAGAAGTTATACTTGATAGTAATTCATATATCATAACTTCAGACCTAGATCTCTTTAATAGACCGGATAAGTACTTAGGTCATATGCATGGTAGAAATACAAACTGGCATTTTGATAGCTCTGAAATTGAATCAATCGATATCAAAAATTATTACCAATTAAAAAAAGACTTTATCGAATTAAATGAAAACGAAAATTTTAAACGAAAATTATCGCATAAGCCCGTAAACCATCAAATCAAGTATTTAATTGAAAACACCTTTCAATTAAATTACCGACATCTTGAGATGTTGATATTACCAATAGAAGATTTCAAGCCCTATCTCCATCTTTTAATTGACAACAAACCCGCTTGTTGGTTTCAAATTATGCTTACAGAAAATGAGGTAAAATATAAAGAACATTCTCCTGAGGAATTTGAGATTTATTGCCAGCAAACCAAATGTGAAGATGGCTTTATTCGTATTTACTTAGATATTGAAAAGGCTTTTGCCTCCACATTTAAAACAAAAGACCCAACCATTCAAAGTTACAAGATTGATTTCCTTAAATTCAGAGGGTTTGGTAAAATAGCAACTGTTCGGTTGTATCAAGATGGTTTTCGGGAAATTTAATGAAGCATTTCTATTCCCGCACAATCTTCCTCACCACTTTCTTTCCACCCACATTCATCTCAAGGAAATAAATTCCCTTCGCCAGCTGAAGTGAAGACAAATTCAAATCCATCTCCTGTTTCCCCGCATTTTGCAAATGATTCGCCGAAAGGATAATTCGCCTTCCCAAAACATCCACCAAAGAAATTTCCACATTCGATTTTTCCTGCAGCGAATAATTCAAGTGTAAATTATCCGAAAAAGGATTTGGTGAAACCGTAAACGAAAACCCATTGGAATTTTCATCAATGCCCGTTGTCAATTGCGTGCAGCTCCAGGTAGAAGTAAATCCGGTTGTGTTTACAAACGGATCAGAAACAAAACGGAAGGTGATGGCTGTATCTGTCGAAGTAATTGTTCCCGGCGAATTTGTTCCGGTGTAAGCGCCGATCAATGGAGAATTTACATTCGGACCATCATACGCATACAACGAATCAAAACCATTTTCAAGATCGAAGCCGGTGAAAGTTACCGTTACATTCAACGCATTCGCAGGTGTGATCATAAAAATATAATCTTCGTTGCCGCTGTAATTTGCAGAAGGTCCGCCAACATCATTAAACGTTCCTGAACAATTAAAATCTGCATACTGACAATCAGGCGTGGTGAAGCTCGAACCATTTGTATGCGACGTTCCATCCCAGATTCTCCAATAATAAGTTGTATTCGGTTTGAATTTCAAATACGTTGCGCACGATGGAAATTCACAAAATCCACCCGGACATGCAACACTCGTCAAATTCGAAACATCTTTATTAAAGTACGTCGTAAAAGTCGGATCAGTGGAAACGTCAATGAACCAGCCTGCACCACTGTTCGCCCAATTCAATAGCACACCGATATTCGGACACGCCAAAGAAGTAACAGCAAGATTTGCAGGAACAATTATAGTGCTGTTGCTTGTCCAGCTCGCATTCCATCCCGCGCCTGTCGTTGCGCAATCACTTCTGAATTCAAGCGTTAATGAACTTCCGGTGGAAACAATTGTTCCGGGAGAAATTGTTCCGGTGAAATAACCGATCAATGGAGCATTCACCGAATTACCATCATAGATATAAAGGTAATCCCATGTATTTTCTAAAGCGAAAGAATTGAATGTTAATGAAACGCTTGTTGCCGCAGCGGGAGAAATGGTCCAGATGTTTCTTTCATCATCCACATAATTTGCGCTTGCCCCGCCCGAATCATAAATCGTTCCTGATGCAGTAGAATATGTTGTAGCAGCAGGAGCAGGATTGACGAGCTTGTAAAAATAATTCCAATCCCAGTTCGGACCGGGATCCGTATGATTTTGATTCGGGTAATGCTGATGTCCTTTTATTTTTGCGCACGAACCGGGGATGGAAGATTGATTATAATAAGTTGTATTCGCCCACGGCCACCATGCAGTGCGATTCGGATCAATTCCATAACCGCTTCCGCAAATATCAATGCAGAGATTTGCAGAAGCAGTATACATCGCAACTGTATACCAACCGGTTTGAGAAGCATACCCTTCGTGCTCAATTCCTATCGTGTACGGATTTTCACTTCCCACATGCCACGCTTTATCCGATTCATACACCATCTGCGTAATTTGTCCGTCGCTCGAACGCACAACATAATGCGCAGAAACGCCGGACGCACAATTATTAAACCATGAAATACATCCTGCATAGCTTCCTTCCACATTATGAAGCGTTACTGCAGAGACGGGAACTGTTCTTCCGTTAGAGTGATTGCACGAAGGCGCAGCATCCCATAATGCAGGAGCGTAATCGGGAGACTGCACAGTTGGAGAACTTGGTCCGGTACGAAAAACATTTCCTTCGCGATCTTTAATTTCTTCTTTTGAAATGGTGATAGAAGTTGCGCTGAGAATTTTATAATTATCACCGAAGTAAGTTTCTAAATCGAAATTGGGATTTGGAAAATGATAACGCAATTGATTTTCGGAATTAATCATGAAAGAAAAAATTCCATACAGCTGTGTAGCATTCGCGAATCCTTGTTCCTCAAAATTGAATGGTAATTCGCTTAAGCTGTTTATTGCATTACCGGTCAATTCCATCGGTCCAACAACTCTGTACCAGGCCCGGAATGGACGATAAGAAAGAGAAAATGCTTTTGCATACCCCAGGATATTTTTCCGTGGATCGTTAATAATTTCATCAACAGAGTAACCTGAAAGTTCTGACACCAGCTCAAGATTATTCCTGAAATAATTTTTCCCGTCGAGGACCAAACCCATTACACCATAAGCAGCCGGTAAGCCAATGCACGAACCTTGTTCGTCTTCTATATGAGTGATATGATTAAAATGTGTGTTGGTAAATGAAACCGCTTCTAAAACCCCGCGCGGAATTTTGGGATAAAGCTCATATGCCTCGTTAAAATAGGATTGATATGGGTTTACAACAGGAGCATCCGTACGGGAAAATCCGGTTGACGAAATAAGGAAACTTAAAAAGAATAAGATTTTAGATTTCATAGTTCTTCCTTATATATAGGTTAATGGAGAAACCAAAGAGGTTTAATCGGGAGCTAATTCAGGGTGTGTACTCAAAAATAGCGATAAAGTCCTGTTTCGAACCATTTTCTGTCACCTGATACCTTATTTTACTGTCTCATTCCCCCATTTCAGGCACTCTTTTTCGCTTCAAACCCCTGATTTTCCATAATAATTTGTTTATAAATTTGTCAGGACAGATTTTGTGTTTATCTTCGCAGCCCCGTAAAAGGGAACATCTCAAAGGATTTGCAACTATTGAACTGAAAATCAAGTGGATACAGTATCTTACAAAACCGTTTCAACCAACAAAGCAACTGCTACTAAAGCATGGTTGCTGGTTGACGCCGAAAACGAAACCGTTGGTCGCCTTGCAAGCAAAGTGGCTTACCTGGTTCGCGGCAAACACAAAACAGCTTTCTCTCCTCACGTAGATTGTGGCGACAATGTCGTTATTATCAACGCGGAAAAAGTTCGTTTTACCGGAACAAAAATGGATGATAAAGTGTACGTACGTTACACCGGGTATCCTGGTGGACAGCGCTTTGCTACTCCGAAAATGTTGCTGGACAAAAACCCTGAGCGTCTGCTTGAGCATGCAATTGGCCGTATGTTGCCAAAAACACGCCTTGGTGATCGTCTCCGTCGTAATGTATTTATTTACGCAGGAACGGAACATGAGCAAGCTGCACAGAATCCACAGAAAATTGATCTCAAAAAAGTTAAAGAACGCCCATAATGGAAGTCATCAATAAACTTGGCCGTCGTAAAACTGCAATCGCTCGTATTTATATGCAGCGTGGAGCAGGCGAAATTGTAATCAACAACCGCGATTACAAGGAATACTTCCCGACAGAAGTTCTCCAGAACAAAGTAACTCAGTCACTTACATTGACAGGCAATGCCGGTCAGTGGGACATCAAAGTGAACGTTGAAGGTGGTGGTGTAACCGGACAAGCAGAAGCTATCCGTTTGGCTATTTCCCGCGCGCTCGTTGAAGTGAATGCTGAGGACAAACCAAAACTTCGTGCAGAAGGTCTGATGACACGTGATCCGCGTATGGTGGAGCGTAAAAAATTCGGTCGCCGCAAAGCGCGTCGTCGTTTCCAATTCAGCAAGCGTTAATTTTTCAATCGGTTTTACACCTATCATCTCGAATACATGTCAAGAACATCTTTCAACGAACTACTCGAATCAGGCGCTCACTTTGGTCACCTCAAACGCAAGTGGAATCCTGCAATGGCTCCCTTCATCTTTACAGAGAAGAACGGCATTCATATTATCGACCTGAACAAAACGGTTGCTAAGCTTGAAGATGCTTGTGCTGCATTGAAACAAATCACACGTTCAGGCAAAAAAGTTCTTTTCGTTGCTACAAAAAAGCAAGCAAAAGATATCGTTGCTGAACGCGTTAAAGCTGTTGGAATGCCTTACGTTACTGAACGCTGGCCTGGTGGAATGCTTACCAATTTCGCGACAATCCGTAAAGCGGTTCGCAAAATGGGCAGCATCGACAAAATGGCTACGGACGGAACATTCGAAAATCTTTCCAAGAAAGAAAAATTAATGCTTTCCCGTGAGCGCGCTAAGCTCGAGCACAACTTAGGTTCAATTGCTGATCTTACACGTCTTCCTGCTGCTATTTTCATTATCGATATCGTAAAAGAACATATCGCAGTTGCTGAAGCAAAACGCCTCGGCATCCCGACTTTCGCAATCGTTGACACAAATGCTGATCCGAACAAAGTGGATTACGCAATTCCTGCTAACGATGACGCTTCTACTTCTATCAAATTGATCACCGAAATCGTTTGCCGTGCAATTGCAGAAGGTCTTGATGAGCGCAAAATTGATAAAGACAAAGCAGAAGAAGATAAAGAGGAAATGACAGAAGAGCAAAGAAGCGCTCTCAATCTTTCTGACGAAGAAGAAGAAACAAAAGGTGGCGACAGAAAGCCGGGTCTTCTTAAGCGCAAACCAGCTACAGCCGGCGCACAAAAGCCAGGTGACAAAGGAAAATCAGGTCCACGCGGTGGAGCTGGTAGACCAGGAGGCGGAGCTGGCGGACCAAGTCGTCCACGCCGCGCTTAATCTCAAAGCAATTTTTCAAGTTTAAAAGCATCTTATTTTTATACACATGTCAGCGACGATCACTGCATCAGACGTAAACAAGCTGCGCACCATGACAGGTGCCGGCATGATGGATTGCAAAAAAGCACTCACCGAAACCAATGGCGATTTCGAAGCTGCCATTGATCTTCTCCGCAAAAAAGGACAGAAAGTTGCTGCTAACCGTAGCGACCGTGATGCAAAAGAAGGTCGTATTGTCGCTCTGACAAACGGCGGTCGCGGAATTCTTGTAACGCTGAGTTCTGAAACAGATTTCGTAGCGATCAATGACGATTTCAAAAAGACAGCTGATGCATTTGCAGAAATCGCTTTATCACAAGCACCTGCTGATCTTGCTGCTTTGCTTGCACTTCCATACGAAGGAACAACTATCGGTGAAAAAGTAACTGAAATGGTTGGCCGTATCGGTGAAAAAATCGAATTGTCGAAATACGAGCAGATTGCTGCTACCTCTGTTGTTGCATACAATCACCCTGGAAATAAGCTTGCCTGTATTGTTGGATTCAACAAATCGGTTTCTGATGAGATGGGAAAAAATGTTGCAATGCAGGTTGCTGCTATGGCTCCTGTTGCCCTCGACAAAGACGATGTGGATTCAACAACACTCGAGCGTGAATTAGAAATTGCGAAAGAACAGATCCGTGCAGAAGGAAAGCCTGAAGACATGGTGGAAAAGATCGCGCAAGGAAAAATGACGAAATTCTACAAAGAATCAACGCTCCTCAACCAGGAGTTTATCAAGGATAACAAGAAAACAATTCGCCAGTACGTGCAGGAGACCGATAAGGAGCTCACGGTTACCGGATTCAAACGAATCATTCTTGGTTAATTTACTTCCCCCATTTATTTGGGGGATTTTTTTTGCCTTTTAATCATTGACCCTTTATGAAATACAAACGCATACTTCTTAAGCTCAGCGGTGAAGCGCTCATGGGCAACAAACAATTCGGTATCGATCATGATATCCTGAGCCAGTATGCCGGTGAGATCAAAGATGTTATTGCTTCCGGTGTTCAAGTTGCGATTGTAATCGGCGGTGGAAATATTTTCCGTGGAATCCAGGCTGCCGATGGCGGGATGGATCGTGTGCAGGGCGATTATATGGGAATGCTCGCGACGATGATCAACAGCATGGCGCTGCAATCTTCATTGGAGAAAATGGAAGTGCAGACACGTTTGCAATCTGCAATTGAAATGAACCAGATCTGCGAACCATTTATTCGCCGCCGCGCTGTTCGTCATTTGGAAAAAAACCGTGTTGTTATTTTCGGAGCCGGAACAGGCAATCCTTATTTCACTACTGATACAGCTGCATCATTACGTGCAATTGAAATCGAAGCAGATGTTGTTCTCAAAGGAACTCGTGTTGATGGAATTTACACTGCTGATCCCGAAAAAGATAAATCAGCAACGAAATACGAAACCATCACCTTCAACGAGGTCTACGAAAAAAACCTCAACGTGATGGACATGACAGCCTTCACACTTTGCAACGAGAACAAGCTTCCGATCATCGTATTCGACATGAACAAACCCGGCAACCTGAAAAAAGTTGTATCAGGAGAACCTGTCGGAACCTTAGTTGGATTTTAAAAAATTGTGACTGGTGACAGGTGGCGTGTGACAGGTGAAAAAATAGAATAATTACTTTGACCCACCACTTGCTACTTGCCACCTGTCACCTGTCACTTGTCACTTGTCACTTTTTTCACCTTTTTCCTTAATTTAGCGCCATGAACGAAGATCTTCAACTCATTATTGACAGCACCGAAGAAGCAATGAATGCTGCTTTGGGTCACCTCGAAACGGAGCTGGTAAAGATCCGCGGTGGTCGTGCCAACGTCGGAATTCTCGATGGCATTTATGTGGATTATTATGGCAACAATACGTTGCTGACACAAGTTGCAAATATCAACACGCCCGATGCACGAACAATTTCTGTTCAGCCATGGGAAAAAAACATGCTTGATCCGATCACGCGTGCGATCCAGGCAGCGAATTTGGGATTCAATCCTTCGAACAACGGAACGATTGTAATTTGTTCTATTCCGCCAATGACAGAAGAGCGCAGAAAAGATCTCGTTAAGAAAGCAAAAAACGAAGGAGAAACTGCAAAAGTGAGCATTCGTAATTCACGCCGTGATGCGAATGAAGAAGTAAAAAAATTAATCAAAGGTGGTTTGCCTGAAGATGAAGGAAAAGAAGGCGAAACAAAAATTCAAACCATGACAGATAATTTTATTATCAAAGTAGATAAGCATCTCGAATCGAAAGAGAAAGAGATTATGACTGTTTAATTCAATATTCAAAATTGAAAGATTAAAACGCTTCGGGATTCCGGGCGTTTTTTTTTGTGGAGATGGTAAAACTGTAACTTTAGAATTATGCGAATTTTTCTACCCTTTTGCTTTTTGATTTGTTATCTGAATGTGAATGCTCAATTACAAAAAGCTGTGATAAGTGACACTTCAGTTGTAATGACTTCGATCGATAAACTTGATACTTCCTATTCACTAAAAAAAATTTATAGAAAAGGTGAATGGCAACTCTTTTATGATGATGCGCATACACAAAAAGCTTATTATGTTTTGTTCAATGGGAATTCATATTCAGAAGCGGCATGGTATAGAAATGGACAACAAAAATCAGAATACCATAGACCAAAGTCTGATCCAGAATGTTTTGATATGAAAACATGGCATCTCGATGGACGTCTTACATTTTCGAGTAAATGTTACGAAGATTCTTGTGTTATGCTTAGCTATTATTTAAATGGCCAGATATCTAAAAAGGATATTAATACGCACGATTCACTTAGTAAGTATTTTAACTGGCATTACCGGGTTGAATATTACGAAAATGGCCAATTAAAGTTTGACCCAACTGATCCAAATGGTGTGAGGCAAACTATAACAAGTTATTATCCCATTGGGACAAAACAAAATCAAAATGATCTTTGGAAAGGTGCAAGAGTTGGCCCTTACAAGGAATGGTTTGAAAATGGAAAATTAAAAGTCGATGGTAATTATGAAGTTCCAATTGAAACAGAATATCATAACGTAAGTGGGGATAAAAGAACCGGTAAATGGACCTTTTACGATGAAAGCGGCAAAAAAATAAAAGAGGAATTCTATGAAAATAATAAATTGACAAATACCATTTCTTATTAACTAAAACGCTTCGGGATTCCGGGGCGTTTTTTTTGTGTGGATGTGAATAAATTGACATGATTTTTCATGGAATAATTATTTAGCATAGGGGTAGAAACGTAGTTGTGTGTCATATCAAAAACCATCTACCATGAGAACCAACAATCATATCAAAACTCTCGCGTTCCTTTCGATTCTTTTTTTTGCTGCCTTCGCCACCGGCTGCTATCGTGATGCATTTGCTATTAACGGAAGCGGTTCCGCCGTTGAACAAGAAAGAAATCTCGCATCGTTTACCGGAGTTGAGCTTTGCACCGATGCAAACGTAATCCTGCACGTCGATTCAGTTTATCGCGTAGTGATGCGCGGCCAGCAAAATATTCTGAACGTGCTACGAACAGAAATTCGCGGGTCCGTATTAAAGATCGATTTTTCGCATAATGTTCGTTCATATACACAAATAACAGTTGATGTATATGCGCCGTATTATGTTTACGCAGCCATCAGCGGAAGCGGAAATATTCAAACCGCCGACAGCTGGAATTCCGGCAGCTTCGCAGCAAAAATTTCCGGCTCCGGCAACATTTCAATTTTTGGAATACAAACCAGCGGAGTAGAATCCACCATCAGCGGAAGCGGAAAAATCACACTGAGCGGAACATGCACATCACTAACAAGTCGCATCAGCGGCAGCGGTGACTTGCTTGCCTTCGGATTAACCGGCAATACCGGCGACGTGCGTGTATCAGGTTCAGGCAAACATGAATTAAATTTATTGCAATCGATAGATGTTCATATTTCCGGTTCAGGCGATGTGTATTATAAAAACAATCCTGCGTTGGATGTTAGTATTTCGGGATCGGGGCGTTTGGTGCATGTGCAATAATGGGGGAATTGTTCTGTAACAATGCACTTTCTATGCATTGTTCCCTACCACAATTTCCCATCTCCTGGAACCAGCTTCTTCCATTACATTCAAATGTTAGTACTCCGAAAGCAGTCCTTATTCACACTTCTCCTTACCATCTCACATCTCAGGAAACCTTTTTTTCAATTCCCATGCCGCAGGATTTTCCCTGATATAATTAATAAGTCTTTCCAATTCAATCTCGTTACGAATTATATGCTCATAATAATTATGCTGCCAAACAGGCAATTTTAATCCCGTCTTCTTTGCACGTGAAGTAACAGCAGATTTAATTCCTCTTATGATGGAAGCAAGGTTTTCCCGTTGGGGCCCGAACTTATTTTTGTATCCTTCAGGAAAAAATAAATGGGATCCTTTTGCTGCTAAATGTCCAGGTTCATCAGAATCTTTATGAATAAAAATTACACAATGAACGTGATTAGGCATTATCATCCATTCTGTAACCGTAGCATACGTTCTTAAATCAAACGTTTTTCCCAGCTCCTCATTAATGATTGTTCCTAATTCCGTCAAGTGTGATTCAGCGCTATATACTTTTGAAAAAGTATATTTCCCTTCATTACTGCGCAGCGTGATCAGGTATGCGCCATCCGTGCCATAATCAAATCCTTGTATTCGTTCAGGCTCTGTACGATATTTTCCTTTAAATAATGCAGCTTTCATATATATCTATAATTAAAAATGGGTGGCAAATGTATTTTAATTTTTGATACGCCTAAAAAAAATATTGAAATGTTATTAAGGGCGTGGGCCAGCCTGAAATGGAAATTTTAGTGTGAGGAGGAGGGTGGAAAAAGAAATAGAAACGCTGACGCGAGATGAACTGCTTAAATATAAATGAGGAGAGAGTATCTGCAATAGGAAACGCGAGCGCGAGAGAACTGGTGCTATATAAATGGTGAGAGAGTATCTGTAAACGGAAACGCGAGCGTCGCGTTTAAAACAATTGTGGGGATCACAATGAATGCAAAAGGGAATATAAAAATGATGAGAGAGTCTCTACAAATGGAAACGCGAGCTCGGGAAGAACTGATGCAATATAAATGATGAGAGAGTCTCTGCAAACGGAAACGAGAGCGCGAGAGAACTGGTGCTATATAAATGGTGAGAGAGTATCTGTAAACGGAAACGCGAGCGTCGCGTTTAAACAATTGCTATATAAATGGTGAGAGAGTATCTGTAAACGGAAACGCGAGCGTCGCGTTTAAACAATTGTGTGATCACAATGAATGCAAAGGGAATATAAAAATGATGAGAAAGTCTCTGCAAATGGAAACGCTTTCGCGGGGAGAACTCGTGCTATATAAATGATGGGAGAGTATCTGTAAACTAAATCCCCTCCCCCCAAACCTTCAATCCCTCCGAACAATTCTTACAAATATCAATCTCACCTCTCGAACGTAATATGGATCCGCGAAATTTATAATACGCTTCACTAAACCAAATTTGCTTCAACGATAAATTTTTTAACGTTCCTAGTTTATGCGAAGCGTCCTTATCAAAACAACACGGAACTATCGAACCATCCCACGTGATCACGCAGGAATTCCACATTTTCCAGCAATGGTTTTCCAGCTTGTTTTTGTTTGTCCATTTTCCATTCGCTTGTTTTTTGTAGCGCGAATATTTTTCCTGTTGCGGAATTAAATCATTTCCGTTTTCATAATTATATACCTGCGCGGTTTTCAGCACTACTTCATCCACACCTAACTTTTCTGCAAGCTGATGCACTTCTTCGATTTGATGCTCATTTGGTTTTACAACGAGGAACTGGAATACTACATGCGGTGTTGCTGATTGTAATTCTTTTTTCCATTTTATTACCTGCTTCGTTCCTTCGATAACTTTTTCAAGATCACCACCGACACGATAGGAAGAATACGTTTCCTGCGTAGTACCGTCGATGGAAATAATTAATCTTTCCAACCCGGATTCTACTGTGCGTTTTGCTGTTGCGCTGTCGAGGTAATGCGCGTTGGTGGATGTGGAAGTAAATATTTTTTTTGACGCGGCGTATTTTACCATGTCGAGAAAATTCCGATTCAGGTAAGGCTCACCCTGGAAATAAAAAGTGAGGTACATCAAATGCGAACTCATCTCATCAATGGAAGCGCGGAAAAATTTTTCATCCAGCATTCCGGTTGGACGCGTAAATTCTCTTAAACCGCTCGGACATTCAGGGCAACGCAAATTGCAGGATGTTGTGGGCTCAATGGAAACGCTTATCGGAAGTCCCCATTGATTCGGCGATTTGGTCAGCTTGGAATAATGATATCCTGCATACACTTTCATCGCGTTCCAGGCACGGAAAAGTGTGAGCGACCTGGTTATGCGAAATGCAGCTTTCATCAGTGGAAATTGGTGTACTAATTTACGAAGCTTTCATGTGCGAATGCTTTTATTCTCAAATCATATGCAGCAACAATCCCATCACACCTGCAATAGGAATGAGAATAATGCTGTCGAAATTTTTCCAGATGGAAAGAATAAGTATCGTAGCAAAAATTACCAGCGATTGCCAGTCTTGCGGCGCACTTTTTCCGATCACCCAAACCGAAGCAAGGATCATCCCGATCACCGCAGGACGAACGACTTTAAAAACTGCTTCCACTTCCGGGCGATTTTTTATCCGGTCAATAAATTGTTGCGCAACTAACATTAATAATGCCGGCGGAAAAAAAATGGTGATGGCCGAAACAATCGCTCCCCAAACACCGCGAAGTTTGTAACCGACAAACGAAGCGGTTATCGCAACAGGTCCCGGTGTAATTTGTCCCATTGCAATTCCATCCGCAAATTCTTTAGAAGAAACCCAATGATGCGTTCCAACCACCACTTTTTCAATCGCAGGAATAAAAACATATCCGCCGCCAAATAATGTAACGCTCATCGTACCGAACGTTAGTCCGAGCATGCGCAGTTCTTGCCAGAATAAGGAGGCAGGATGAAAAGCATAAATTAAGACTCCGACAAGTAAAAGTGTCGTTACTGCAAACACTGGAGCATGTGATATTTTTCTTTCGGATGGTTGTGAGATCTTCTGCGCGGCGATTGCATTCTTTTCATTGAAAAAGAAATACCCAATTGCACCGGCAACGATTATTATTCCAAGCGTAACAAGGAATCCGTTGAAAAATAAAATTGCTGCTCCTGCTGCAAGCAAAATAACAACCTGCAGCGGATCTTTAATATTTTTTTTCGCGAGCGACCATGCCGTTGCTGCAATGATGGCTGCCACACCCGGTAATAATCCGGCAAATATTTTCAGCAATGTTTCGGATTGACCGTGACGAAAATAAATTTCAGCCAAAACACAAATCAGCACGAGCGCGGGAAGCACAATGCCCAGCACACCCAACAGCGCTCCGGGTAATCCCCGAATGCTGTAACCGCAGGCAGAAACCACATTCGTTGCAAGCGGACCGGGCAAAATATTTCCGAGGGTTGTGAAATCCAACACCTGCTCATCGCTCAATAATTTCCGTCGTTCACACAGATCTTTTCGCACTGCAGCCACAAGGGCAATGTTTCCACCGAACGCAGTAAAGCCTATTTTAATAAAAACCAGGAAGAGTCGTAGAAGGGAAATTTGCTGCATTTCCCTGTAAAGATGCCAATAATATTTTGCCCGCGAGCCTCACCAAATGCTTGCAACACATGTATTTCCACACAGTTCCCCAATCCTTCCGGACCCGGTTTGACCAGGCAATCAATAAGAAGCATTTATTGTGCTTACATCTCGTGCTTCACCTTAAAATTCTTACTTTTACCCATTCTCCAAAAGTGCCGTCAGGCAACACTTTTATTGTGATTTTGACCTTCTATGTGGGCTAAATTATCTCACTTCATTTTAAGGAACCGCGTTTCGATTCTCGTCGTCATGCTCATCGTAAGTGGATTTATGATCTGGCAGGCTAAAGAAAAGCTTGCACTTTCTTACACCTACGCCCGCGTTCTTCCTGTCGACGATTCACTTTACATCGGTTATGAAGCCTTCAAAGCGCGTTATGGCGAAGATGGAAATGTGCTCATCATGGGCTTCCAGGATTCAACCATGTTCGAGCTGAAAAAATTCAGGGAATGGATCATCCTCGGCGACACAATTAAAAATATTTATGGCATCCAGGAAATAATGTCGACAGGAAAACTATTTAATGTTTTTCCGAACGACAGCCTGCAAAAATTTGAATATAAACCAATCGTTTCCCAGCTTCCGCAAACACAAGCAGAAGTCGACAGCATCAAAAAGATCATTTATAGTTTGCCTTTTTATGAAGGACTCATTATAAATAAAAAAGAGCATGTCACGGTGATGGTCGTTACGTTCTCTCAGAAAGAGCTGAACACAAAAAACCGTCTCAGCATCGTTGGGAAAATAAAAGAGAAAGCGCTTGAATTCGGAAAAGCAAATAATATTCAAATGCATTTTTCCGGGATGCCGTATATACGAACAGAGTATATGCGCAAAATTTCGGGCGAATCAACTTTGTTCCTTGTGCTCTCTGTTTTAATTACGGCGCTCATCCTCTTTATCTTCTTCAGGTATTTTAACGCGGTATTTTTCTCGATCGTTGTTGTGCTGGTTGGTTTGGCCTGGTCGCTTGGAACAATTGCGCTGCTCGATTATAAGATCACAATTCTTACCGGGTTAATTCCTTCGCTTATTGTTATTATCGGAATTCCGAATTGTATTTTCCTTATTAATAAATACCAGGAAGAATATTTATTGCATGGTAATAAAACCAAAGCGCTTACCCGCATGGTGCAGAAAGTCGGGCTTTCAAATTTACTTGCCAACCTCACCACTTCAATCGGTTTTGGTGTTTTCTATTTTACAAATAGTTCCATGCTCGTTGAATTCGGTATTGTTGCCGCTATCAACGTAATGACGACTTATTTCATTGCACTTATTTTAACGCCGATCATCTTCAGCTATCTTCCGGCACCGAAGCCGAAACAGATGACGCACTTAAAAGGAAAGCGTATCAATAAGCTGATGTCAATGATCGACAAGCTTGTTCACAATCATCGCCCTGCTATTTATATTGGCGTTACAATTGTTACCATCGTATCGGTATTCGGATTCCTGAACATTAAAGTGAATGGATATGTCGTGGATGATTTACCGAAAGACGATCCGATTTATACCGACTTAAAATTCTTTGAAAAACATTTCGGCGGCGTTTTACCATTTGAAGTTGCAATCGAAGTAAAAGAACAATTGACAGCTGCAAAAAAACAAGAGTTGGCAAAAAAAGGTATTACGCCGAATCCAAAAGATTATGCTGCCGATACACTTGGCCCGCGAACTATTTTTGACCAGGAAGGTGCAGTTTTAGAAAGCATCGATTCACTTCAGCGTTTTGTTTCACGCCGACCTGAATTTTCAAAACCGGTTTCTGTTGTAGAAGCAACAAAATTCGCTTACCAGGCATTGAAGGACGGAAGAAAAGCTGCTTATCGTCTTCCGAATAATCTCATTGACAAAAGCACGATCGCAGATTACTTTAAGCCAAAAGGTAACAGCGGAAAATTAGATTCGGTGCAGGTACAAAAGCTCAGCGCATTTCTTGATACTTCTTTCCGCTTCACACGCATCAGCTTCCAGATGGCGGATGTCGGATCAGATTCTGCTAAACGTGTTTTTGCAAAGATCAATCCTGTTGTTGATTCACTTTTCCCTGCTAAATATTTTAAAGTTGATCTGACAGGTAATTCAAGAATGTTCCTCCGCAGCTTTGATTTTATGCTGCATCATCTTTTTGTAAGTCTTATCATCGCGATCGTTTTAATTCTTCTGCTCGGAATTGTGCTTTTCCGTTCGGTATGGATCGTTGTGCTTTCCAAATTACCTTGTTTAATTCCGCTTGTCATCACAGCAGGAATTATGGGCTTCCTCGGAATTCCGTTTAAATCTTCTACAATCCTCATTTTCTCGATCGCATTCGGTATCGCTTCTGACGGAACGATTTACATTCTCACCGAATACCGCGCACAGCTGAGAAGACTTTCTCCTGCAAATTATTCCAAAGCAGTTTCACTTGCTCTTCGCGAGACAGGAGTGAGCATGGTGTATACAAATACAATTTTGTTCTTCGGCTTCGCGATCTTTGTATTGTCGAGCTTTGGCGGAACAGTTGCATTAGGAATTTTACTTTCTATCACACTGATCGTTTCGCTTGCAACAAATCTCATCCTGCTTCCGTGCATTTTGCTTTCACTCGAAAAACGTGCGGCAAGCAAAGCATTCCTGAAAGAGCCAATGATCGAAATTTTCGATGAAGAAGAAGACATCGATTCAGACAAGCTCGTCATCCAGGAGAAAGAATAACCAGATTTAGGTTTCATCAGGCACGCTTGAGAAGCCTGCCTGATGAAACCTAAATGTCAACCAAAAACCCATGAAAGGAATCATTCTCGCCGGTGGATCCGGAACACGACTTCATCCTTTGACACTCGCCGTGAGCAAGCAGCTCATGCCTGTTTACGATAAGCCGATGATCTATTATCCGCTTTCGGTTTTAATGATGGCGGGAATTCGCGAGATCCTGATTATTTCAACACCTGCCGATCTTCCGAATTTCAAAAAATTATTCGGCGATGGAAAACAATTCGGCTGCGATTTCAGCTATGTCGAACAAGTTGTGCCGAATGGTCTTGCGCAGGCTTTTGTGTTGGGAGAAAAATTTATCGGCAATGATAAAGTTGCGCTGATCCTCGGAGATAATATTTTTTACGGCGCAGGTCTCGGTGGTTTGTTGCAGGAAAATAATAATCCGCAGGGTGGTGTTGTATTTGCTTACCACGTTTCAGATCCGGAACGTTATGGTGTTGTTGAATTTGATGCAGCAGGAAAAGCATTGTCGATTGAAGAAAAACCAAAAGTTCCGAAATCGAATTATGCGGTTCCCGGACTTTATTTTTATGATAACAGTGTTGTAGAGATTGCAAAAACGTTGCAACCGAGCTCGCGTGGTGAATACGAGATCACGGATGTAAATAAAATATACCTCGAAGCAGGGAAATTGAAAGTCGGAATTCTCCAGCGCGGAACAGCATGGCTTGACACAGGAACATTTGCTTCACTTACACAAGCAGGACAATTCGTGCAGGTGATTGAAGAACGCCAGGGATTAAAAGTAGGATGCATTGAAGAAGTTGCTTACCGCATGGGCTTCATTACAAAAGAACAGCTTCACGCACTCGCACAACCATTATTGAAAAGTGGCTACGGCCAGTATTTATTAAACCTGCGTTAGCGTTTTAATAATGCGCTTTCGTCGACAACGGCAAATTGTTTACGGAAATTTGATCACATGAAATAGTATAAAAATTTTCAATGGCAATCGCGGCACAGAAAAAAACAAAGATCCTTGTTACAGGAGGCGCAGGCTTCATTGCAAGCACAATGGTTGAACGACTCGCTGCAGATCCGAAAAACCACGTGGTGATCGTCGACAACCTGCACACCGGTGATATTAAAAAAATCCCTCTTTCTCCATACGATAATATTGAATTCATTAAAGCGGATGTAAACAACTTTAATAAAATTACCGATGTGTTTTTGATGCATCATTTTGAATATGTTTTTCATTATGCTGCGCTCGTTGGTGTTCAGCGTACACTTGATCATCCGTTAATGGTGCTGCAGGATTTACAAGGCATTCAGCACATCCTGAATCTTTCCACAACATCTTCGGTTAAACGTGTTTTTTTTTCTTCCTCATCTGAAGTTTACGGTGAGCCGGTTGAATATCCGCAGAACGAAGAAACAACACCTTTGAATTCGCGTCTTCCTTATGCGATTGTAAAAAATGCAGGAGAAGCATATTTGAAAGCATATTTTAAAGAATACGGTTTAAGCTATACCATCTTCCGCTTCTTTAATACATACGGTCCGAAACAAAGTCCTGATTTTGTTATTTCAAGATTCATCCGTGCCGCATTAAAAAATGAGCCGATCACGATCAACGGCGACGGAAAACAAACACGAACATTTTGTTTCGTTGATGATAATGTTGATGCTTGTATTCGCGCATTCACACACCAGGAGTCAATGGATGATGTGATTAATATCGGGAGTGAAGTAGAAACCAGCATTCTTGAACTCGCATCGCTTATCATCAGGCTTACAGGTTCTTCATCAAAGATCGTTCACGGTCCGGCGCTCAGCGAAGGTGATATGACAAGACGCAGGCCTGATACAACAAAAATGAAACAGCTGCTCAAGCGCGATTTGCTTCCGCTTGAAGAAGGCATCAAACGTGTGCTCGCCGACACTTCTTATATTCTCTGATCGTGAACCCTGCAACGTATAGCCAGCTGCTCGCAGAATCTTTTTCAGGATTCAGCGCATCACTTCCCTCCCACCCGGAAAGCTTATACGAACCGATTCGCTACACACTTTCATTCGGCGGAAAACGAATGCGCCCCTTGCTCACATTAATGGGCGCAGGACTTTTTACCGACGATGTAAATTGCGCATTGCCCGCTGCAAAAGGAATTGAGCTCTTTCACAATTTCACTTTGTTGCATGATGACATTATGGACAATGCTCCTCTGCGAAGAGGAAAAGCAAGCGTGCATGCAAAATGGAATTCCAATATTGCCATTCTCAGCGGCGATGCAATGTATACAGAAGCGTTTCGTCAATTAGCATTAAGTCCGAAGAATGTTCTTCCTGAAGTGCTGGATGTATTTACCAAAACCGCGTTGGAAGTGTGCGAAGGTCAGCAGCTGGATATGGATTTTGAAAAGCAATCAAAAGTTTCCATCGCTGATTACCTGCGCATGATCGAATTAAAAACAGCGGTGTTGCTTGCCGCTTCATTGGAGATCGGGGCGATATGTGCAGAAGCAGAAAAAGAAGAAGCGAAAAAATTATATGAATTCGGCAAGCATGTAGGAATTGCATTTCAATTGCAGGATGATATTTTGGATGTGTATGGTGACGCAGATAAATTCGGAAAACAAGTTGGCGGAGATATTGTGGCAAATAAAAAAACGTATTTATTATTAAAAGCTTTTGAATCGGCGAACAAGTACCAGCAGGAAGAATTATTGCAATGGTCGCAAGCGGGAATGAAAGATGCGAAAGAAAAAGTGGAAGCAGTGAAAGCGCTGTATGATGTGCTGCATGTAAAAGCGGCGGCAGAAAAAGAAATGCATCATCATTATGAAATCGGAATTGCGGCGTTGGCAAGTGTGAAGGCGAATGAAGGAAATAAAAGTGTGCTGAAGAATTTTACGGATGTGTTGATGGTTAGGGAGCATTAAAAAGAAGCGGCAGTAAAATTTAAGCTTGAGCAGTATAAATAATTCATACACCATTTCGATGTTGAAACGCATACCATTCAGACTGGCAGTTAATGTAATGTTAGTAATGCTGGGAATTATGATTGCATTTCATCTTTGCATTCTCTTCCAGCTGATACCGTTTAATATTGTGTGGGGAGGTAAACTGGAAACGGTAGAACAAATGAGAAGCTTTGAGATCATGTCGATCCTCGTAAATTTATTTATCATTTTTTTCATTGCAGTAAAAGCAGGTTACATTCCAGTTAAAATAAATGCAAAAGTCCTGACCTTTATTATTTGGATATTTGCCGTGGTCTTCTTCTTAAATACAATTGGAAACCTGGTGGCAGAAACAAGTACAGAGACTTACATTTTTACCCCAATGACATTCCTCTTTGCGCTATTATGTATTAGAATTGCAATAGAAGGAAAAGTAAAGAATACATAGTGTGTGAGCATTAAAAGCAATCAAAAATGGATATGATCGATATAAAAGACCAACAATGGAACAGAAAATTAGAATACATAAATGAAGGGCGTGGTGGCTACGTTGTTTACAAAGATGCGCTCGGCGATATAAGACTGTTTTTTGAATATGGCGGTGGCCCATGTGTAGCAATTATCTATGTTCCGACAATTGAGGAATGGACAGTTAAGACAAAGCGGCCAGTAGTTGACCGAAATTCAATACTGATTTTTGTTGCGGAACAAGCTATTAAGGACAAAGCACCCAAGAGCTATTATGAGTTATCAGACACCTGTATTGAAATTTTTACTAAAGAAAATTCTTATACAAATGCCGTTTACCAAAAAAGATCTTGAAAATGTACCAATTTCATTCTGTGGAAAAGATGATGTCTCGGTAATTGTCGGGCCTTGCACTGCCACATCTTGGCGGGACTACAAGATTGCGCTTGATGGAAGAAAATATCAAACTGGTGGAACTATTATATTTAAAAATGGTCAAGAATTTCGTGCAAGTTTTTATGTTGACACTACAACATTTGACTTCGTCAATAAAGAAAGTATTTACCTAAGTATAGATGACGTTTGGTATAATATTGAAGATGCTGAGCTTTTGACTAAATTAAAAATTTCAACAGACGATATTTATCCATTAAAATGGCAATCAGACAGGCCGTTAGATTATCACGTTAAAGGGCCTTATACCTTGACAAATTGAAACCCTGCTTCCTGGTGAATTATAAATAATACAACATACTTCACCACGCCTCAATCCGTATTAATCAGCTCCCATGCACTCCTATATGCATCAATCTCTTCCACATATTCCAAAAACGATTTGTAAAAGGAATTATTCGCAAGCGTAGCACTATCTCCAAACACAATTAATTTTTTCTTCGCACGCGTAAGTGCAACGTTCATCCTGCGTGTATCTGCAAGAAAACCAATTTCACCATTATCATTGCTTCGCGTTAAGCTGATGCAAATAATATCGCGCTCTTGTCCCTGGAAACCATCGACAGTGCGAACGGAAAAATGATTTTGCGAATCTTTGAAATACACTTGCTCCTCTAATTGTAATTTCAAATATTCTGTCTGCGATTTATACGGTGCGATAATTCCGATGCTCAATGGTTTTGCAGGTCTTCTTTCATATTGCTCTAATACATTTCCAAGATGCTTCAGCAAAAGATCTGCTTCTTCTTTATTGGAGATGCTTAATGTTTCCGGATTCTGTTCTTCAGTAAATCCGCAACCGGCAGTGTCAATAAAATCAACAGGCTTTACCAGCAAATCATCCGATTCATCAAAGCTTAAATGATTGTCTTTTACCGAATCATCTGAAATTAATTTTCCTTCATAAAACATTTTATTCGAAAACTGCATGATCTTATCGTGCATGCGGTATTGTGTGCGCAACAACGCTGTAGCTTCCGGCTGCGACTTTACAACACGTTCGAATAAAGTATATTTCAATCCGCCATCTTCTGCTTTTTTAGATTTTACTGTTGGTGGCAATTGAAAATGATCTCCCGCAAAAATCACACGATCAGCGCGCGAAATAGGAATCCAGCTCATCGGCTCTAATGCTTGTGCTGCCTCATCAATAAAAACAGTGCGGAATTTTTTCTCACGCATCAATCTGCCCGAAGAAACCACAGGCGTGCATGCAATGACTTGCGCATTTTCAAATTGCTCCCACTGGATATAATCTTCCAGCGCCGAAGCATCTTTTAATAATTGTTTTGCTTCAGTAAATAATAAATTGCGTTGCGTACGTTCCTGCTGACCGAAATTGCGCTTATATTTTTTGGCCATCGCAAAATATTCTTCCGCGCGCTTTCGATATTCCTTCAGCTCTTTGTAAGACGCATGATTTGTCATCTTAACATCAAGCGTATTATTCATCACCTCTTCCGACACACGCGCCGGATTTCCTAAACGCAAAACAGTCACACCCTGTCGCACCAATCGTTCTGTAAGCAAATCCACAGCAATATTGCTCGGACTGCAAACCAACACCTGCTTTTCAGTTTGCAGCGTATGTCGAATTGCTTGAATGAAGGTTGTCGTTTTTCCTGTACCGGGAGGACCATGCACCAACGCCACATCTTCAGCAGCATCAATTAATTTCACCGCATCATTCTGAAATACATTCAGACCGGGCATTTCAATTTTGGAATTTATCTTCTGAAATTTTGCTTTCTCTTCGCCGTACAACACTTCACGTAAATGCGAGAGTCTTCCCTTCTCCGCATCCATTACTTTCTGCAACGTGATGATCATTTCCCTGTAGGAATTCTCATCAAACAATAAATTAATTCCCAACTTTCCTCTTTCTGTCCAACCCGGCATTTCATCCGTTTTGAAAGAGATGCGCATTTTATTCGCCCACACTTGTTTGATCGTTCCCTGGAATTTCCAATTCTCTGATCCGGTCTCACCACTATTCGAAAACAGCTCAATATTTTTTCCACCACCGAACTGGTGCAATTCATGTAATCCTTGAGTGCGCTCGATTTCAATGTTGAGATAATCGCCATAACCCAATTCTTCCGAAGTGATCTGTACAGGATACCACGTTACGCCATTCTTGCGGCGTTCCTGTATGCTGCTGCGCTCAAATTGCGCGACGTATTGTTTGTAATCTTCATCCTTTTCTATTGCCAGAAGGTCGATGAGATTTTTTAAGGCCGCTTTAGAATCGAAGGAAGTTTTCGCCACTGGTTCTGCTCTGTTTAGGAAGTGCAAAGATACGCATCAACTACCTTGAAATTTAGTTGGTACATTTCACAAATTCGTATATTCGTAAACCTCAGCATGCATCACTAACCACCATCCTGTTAATGCGCAAACTCCCTGCACTTTTATTTTTTATACTTCTTCCGTTCCTGGCCTTCGCGCAGAATCAAGCTGTGATTGACAGCTTAAAACGTGCACTAAAACCTGCCAGGGATACCAACAGGGTAAATGTGCTGAATCACCTTTCAGATAAAATTCATCTTGATGATCCGCAACAGGGAATAAAATATGCTGCCGAAGCGCTTGAGCTTGCAGAGCAACTCAACTTTAAATCAGGTGTGTTTCACGCGAATATGGCAATGGCATTTTCTCTGTATGGGAATGGAAGTTATGATTCGGCGATTGTCTATTTCGAGAAAGCACGATTAAGTGCAGAAGAAACCAGGGATCTGACTCAAATCGCAAGTGTATATGCTAATATGGGGAATGTGTATGGTGACATGGGTCAAAACAAAAAATGTATTGAGTATTATTTGATCGCTGCTGAGATCACCGAAAAATTAAACAGGCCGGAGAAAGTGGCGTACATCAAAGTAAATATTGCAACAGTATATTCTGTATTGGGCCAGCATGATTCAGCGCTTGTTTTTTACGAAGAGGCGAAAGTGACATTAACCAAATTAAATAAGGATCATCAGAAGCTTCCCATTGTTTTAAATAACCTTGGAGCAACATATCTTGAAAAAGCAGACACATTAAAAGCAGAGCTTGCCTTCACGGAAGCTTTACGCATTTCGCAATTGTACAATAATCAACGTGGCCTCGCAGCTGCTTATGACCATCTTGGAGTTCTTGTTTATTTCTACAGGCATAATTATGATTCTGCTGTTGCCATGCTGCAACGCTCAATTACAATTTATAAAGCTACCGGATCCAAAATGGGGCTTTCGGAAGCAGGTGTTCATTTAGGCCAAATCTATTTCGAAGAAAAAAAATATCCTGAAGCGCTTACCTGCTTAAAGGAAGGGTTGCTGATTGCAGAAGAGCTTAAAGATTATTACAATTTAAAACTCTATTACAATTTTTTGTCAGCACTGCATGAAAAAACAGGCGATCCCGCAGTTGCGCTCGATTATCATAAAAAGCTGCTTAATGTGAAGGATACAATGTTCAATTTGAACAATAGCAGCCTGGTATCGGAAATGAAAACGCAATTGCAGAATGAAAAAAATCTGCGGGAAATTGAATCACTTAATGCGCTGGGTCAGCGACAAAAAGTGATCCTGTATGCAGCGATAGCAGTAGGTATTCTTATCCTGTTGTTGGCTATCGTAGCGCTTAATCGTTACCTCGTAAAAAAACGTGCAGGAGAATTGCTTGCTGTTCAGAATTCAGAAATTCAACACCAGAAAAACATCATCGAAGAAAAAAACAAAGACATTACCGACAGCATTTATTATGCGCAGCGAATTCAAAATGCAATTCTCCCTTCCAAAGAGCAGATAAAATCCATTTTCCCCGAGTCGTTTGTGCTGTTTCGACCGAAGGCAATTGTGAGTGGCGACTTTTATTGGTTTGAAGAATCGGGCGATTACAAATTATTTTCAGTGGTTGATTGTACCGGCCATGGCGTTCCGGGAGCGATGCTTAGTGTTGTTGGTCATAATTTTCTGAACAAAGCCGTGCACGATGAAAAGTTGATCATGCCGGATAAATTGCTGCAGTTCCTCAATGAAAATATTTCAAAAATGTTGCGTCAGAAACATGAGGACAAAGTGATACAGGATGGAATGGATATTGCGTTGTGTGCCTACCACGAAAAATCACAAACACTTTATTATTCCGGATCTTTCAACTCCATGTATTATATCCGCAGTGGTGAATTACATGAAGTAAAATCGGATAAAATATTCATCGGCAATTTTTACCAGGAGCCTGATAAAAAATTCACGTTGCATTCCATCAAGGTAGAGAAAGGTGATTTGTTCTATGTTTTTTCCGATGGATTTGCCGATCAGTTCGGCGGACCAACAGGGAAAAAATTCAAGTACAAACCATTCAAGGAATTATTGCTCAGTATGAACTATGAAAAAATGCAAACGCAGGAAGGTAAGCTCTCAGCTGCTTTTGAAGAATGGAAACGCAACCTCGACCAGGTCGATGACGTCTGCATAATAGGTGTGCGCGTCGGTTAGACTGTCTGCATAATTGGAGTGCGCGTCGAATAAAATCCTGAATTACTTCACCAGGTAAACATCAGCGTAAACAGGATAATGATCGCTGTAACCGCCAATGTATCTTGAACCTGCATACATGTGCAGTGGCCCCGGAGGATCTCCTTTGTAATTTTCTCCTGTCATCCATTCCTCGCGAAAGATATGTGCGTTGTGGATGATCAAACCTTTTCCTTCTTCCAGGCTGTGCGTAATGAGGATCTGGTCCAGCATATTTTTTTCTTTCTTATAATGATAAGAACCATCGCCGGCAGCATTCAGTGAATCCATCAGGTCTACGAAACCTGTCTTTGATAATTCTGAATATTTCAAACTGAGAATACTCTTATCATCCGGCTCATCATTAAAATCTCCCATCGCAAGAATTTTTGCATTCGGAAATAATTTCAAAATGCTGTCCTGCGCCTCGTGCAATTTCTGAGCCGCAACCATTCTGCGTGGCACACTGTTCTCTTCGCCACCACGACGTGAAGGCCAGTGATTGACGAAAATATAAATAGTGTCTTTTTTACCGAACACACCTTTTACCAATAGAATATCACGTGTGTAAGAAGAATCCGACGGCATCGGCACATAGATCGTCTTTGAGTCGAGCACTTTAAATTTATTCTTCTTGTAAATCAGCGCAACATCAATTCCGCGTTTGTCGGGCGAATCATAATGCACAATTCCGTATTTCTGTTTCGACAAAGGTGTTTTGGTTGTAAGATCTACCAGCACATTTTTATTTTCAACTTCAGCCATTCCCAAAATGTCGGGGCCGATTCCATTTCCCATTGCAAGAATTACTTTCGAAAGGTTGTTCAGCTTTCCAACGTAACGTGCCGAGCTCCATTTCATTTTACCATTCGGAAGAAATTCTTCATCATCGGTTTTCGGATCGTTGATTGTATCGTAGAGATTTTCAACATTCCAGAAGGCAATGCGCGCAGCAGGTGCAGCAGGTTTTTGCGCATACAGGCAACTTGTCAGGAATAAGCCAATAAAAATGCAAGCAGTGATTTTCATGCCACAAAGGTAACTGCGGATGTCCCATTTCCGCGCTATGCATGTTGATAATCCCGATAAATCTTCATTAATCGAAAGTGTAAAACCCCCATTCTACAGGCAATCCGGGGCACGCAACCGGAATTTTGATAATGAAAGTTTAACGATAGCGCTGATTGTGCATATTGATGTTAAGAAATGATTTCGTTAAGACTTGCACAGGAAAAAGGTTTTGTTAAATTTGTTATATACCTATTGATTACCCCTATGCGTTTTTTACTTACCCTCGCGCTTTTTAGCACGCTTACCCTTTCTGTGAACGCGCAAACAAAAGAAGCTGCTACTATTACTTCACTCAATGCAGTTCCGCGTGGCACACAGGTTTTGCTTTCGTGGAATCCCGACAAAAAAGATATTGTTGGTTACAAAGTGGAACGTTCCAAAAACGGAGCTGAATTTGAAATGTTCAGTGAAGTTCAAGGAAGCGATCAGCCTGTTGAATTTATTGAAACAGATTTTACTCCGCTTGCCGGGCTATCGTATTACCGGCTTTCTGCAGTATTGAAAGATGGTCGTGTTGTATATTCAAATGTAGTTCCCGTAAAATTTTCTGCAAATGGAAATGCAACTACACCCGTGCAGGGAAATACAAAAGAATATGAAACAGGTGTGCTCATTATCGTCCGCAGTGCAATGGGCGATGAATATTATTCCAAAGTAGAAGTTGAAAATGCAAACGATCCTATCCAGTGTAAAGATGCTAACCCGGTATTGGCGCAGGGAACATATACCATTGTAGGTTGCTCCGAGCAGGAATTATATTCAAAACAAATCATCATAGATTAACCAGGACCCGTCTGAATACTAAGCCGTTCGTGAGAGCGGCTTTTTTTAATTGCTAAAATAATCCCCAACCCTCCATTTTATGAAATCAGTAGTTAGTATCGCATGCATTTGTTTGCAATTAATTTCCACAGCACAAGAGCTGCCTGTTGTAAAAGCAATTGGTGGTGGCGGAACAAAAGTAGACTGGGTAGCGCTTGAAAAAGCAGACCTTGCTGAAAACGGAAATGATGGTCCCGGTTATTTTTACAGCGATTGTTCACAGGGCACACATGTGCTTGCCGCATCTTCTACGCTGGCGGGACAAGGTGCAAAAAATTATTCACTGAGCAATATTGCAGACCAGGATCCTAAAACAGCGTGGGTAGAAGGAGTTGCAGGTTATGGAAAAGGAGAATGGTTTGAAGTGGAAGGAAATGTAAATGTGATCTATAATGGTTACCAGTCTTCACCAACAGCGTGGATGAATAATTCGCGTGTGAAAACATTTAAAGTGTATGTCAATAATAAACCATTTTGTTTGTTAACGCTTACAGATGAAATGGGAATGCAATCGTTTGAGCTTCCTGTCCCGGAAAACCTGCAAGGCCGCGACTCTGCACATTTGAAATTTGAAATAGTCGACGTTTATAAAGGATTGAAATGGGATGACGTAGCTATTTCACATTTGGATTATACAGGTTGTTGCTTAGCCCGGTCAACAAACATTGGTATAACCGCTGCCGCTACAGCAACTATCTCAGAAATTGCAACCAGCGATGCAATCATGTGTATCAATTTAGAAAACAATACACTTCATGCTTCCAGCGTTGAGCTTACAGCATCACAGGAACATGTTGGCATGATTAAAATTGCAACCGAAACAAAAAGTCTTATCCTTACAAAAGATCATCCGTTGAATTTCAAAGGCTACGGTTTCATTTCCATTTCATCGCTCATGAGAAAATTAAACGTAAGCGATTTAAACAGTCTTGTAAACAACGTAGAAATTCTAACCTGGGATGAAGCCACACAAACCACAAAATATGAATCGCTGAAAAGCATTGAAACGCTTGAAGGAAAATACAAAACCTATTCAATCAGGAAAATATCCGGCGGCACACATTATATTGCCAATGGAATTATAACTGCGACGTACTGAAAAGTGGAAATTGGGAAATAAGGAAATTGGGTAATTAAGGGTAAAGGGCTAAGTGTATCCCAACTCAATTTCTTATTTCCCAATTTCTATTTTCCACTCTTCCATTCGTAATGCTCGATTTCGTATTTCTATTTTCCCCTTTCCCCCAATTACCCCAATTACCTTATTTCCCAGTTTCGTTTTTCCATTTTCCAAATTTCCATTCCTTAACAAAATATTTTTCTAAAAAACTTGCATCACACCTGTTTCTTATTCTATATTTGCCGCTCACAAAAAAATAATGCGTAAACAAATCAAAAATACATTTCACCTCTGCAGCGAGTCACTTCCTGTAGTTACAAGTCTATCCTGCTGTGTAAGCTAATGCAAAATATATTCGCATCGCAACACCCGGCAGAGCAATTTGTCGGGTGTTTTGCTTTTGTAAAAAACCGAAACCAATGAAACGGAATTTAACTTACCACATGCAACATTCCTGCAGCCGGAATATTTCTTCGGATGAAAATCCTATAGGAAGAATTATGTTCCTGCCTGTCGCCACACTAAAGCAGTGTTGCCACGGACCGTTATTGCCTTATCGCTGAGAAAATAAATTCAGCTCAATGCAACCCGGTCTGCCAAATGGTGACCGGGTTTTTTTGTGCCCCACCTGCAAGCTGCCCTATCTGCAAGCTGAAGCATGCAGATAGGGGGCTACTACACACTTTAAAAAAATAAATGAAATGCACATCGCACTTTTACTCATTCACATCATCGTCATCCTCATACGGATGAATAAAAACATAAATAAAAAAGAGTAAGCACTGCCATACATGCTTCAGCTTGCAGACATTGCACACACTAAAAAGAGAGGAGCCTCGCATGAGAGCTTTCAGAGCAAAAACCAGGAACAGAACACCTTGCCATGGTGTTATCGGGGGAGTCGTTGAGATTCCCCCTGACATAAAAAGCAGGAGAAAAAGAAAAATACAGTTAACGAAGTTTGAAACCATGTTCAATACCACGGCACCGACTGCAATAAGCGTAAACACCAGTTACGATAATGCAAATGTTACTGCACCAGGATTGATACGCGTTTTTATTTTCTGCATTGCATTTGTTGTCACGCTAATTCTTTTTTACTAATCATTAAATAAATTAATCAAAATGAAAAATCTTAAAAATTACAATCGCTTTATCCTGTTCGCTAACACACCTGTTTGCGTTTATGGTCACACTACAATTAATCTGCATTCCGGCAGCGGAAGAAAATTCCTTAAGCTTTTATTCAGTTTAATTCCGCGCAAGTTGCGCTTTGGAAAAATCCATTCCGGCTGATTTAAGTAATACCCAACTTGTAGAGTAAAATCATGCCTGTGTATTAATTTCCCCTCTTAACTTCTTCCGGAATCATTCCAAGATGTTAGCAATCAAAGGAATTAATCACAGGCATATTTATTGCTTTAATTCAACCAGGATATCGTTGCTCAGGGTACTTTTCTTAAATGAGATTTATCATAGTCTTGGGCTGATTCATAAACCATATCAGCAAGCGAAGAAAAAGCACGTCATCCAAAAGCTTCTACTGCCAGGTGGAGGCTTTCTTTTTTTATGCAGCAGGGCTAAAAATTAATTCCAATATTCGCCATCACCGTAAGCTCGCCGGTTTTTGTTTGTGTCGCAATTAATGGAAGACGATTCACATAAATTGCATTTACACTTAAGGAAGGTTTTCCATAAATTTTCTTTTTCAGCTTCGGCGAATAAGAAAGTTGCGCGCGGTGACTGAGAATATTTCCTGTAAGCTCAGCATTTGTGTATGAACGATTATATGTTGAGCCTGCGGAAATTCGTACGCCTTTCACAAAACTTTTGCTGCATTGCAATCCAGGGCCGAATAATTCTGTCAGCAATATTCCCGAAGCGACACGATTATAATTCGCCAGCGCGGAAATCGAAAATTTGGCTTTTGTCAGCTGGACAGAATAAGAAAAGTTTCCGTTCAGCACAGTTGTATTTGCATTGACCAACAAGTTTTGCTGCATGCCTGTAAGCTGGTAAGTTGCTACAAAAGCAATATTTTGTTTCACCGCATTTTTCCCGAATAAATGAACAATGCTTGCATTCGCTTGTTGCGCCACCTGGTAAAAGCTGAGCGTATCTGCAGGCGATGGAACCCAAAAGGGATCTGTTTGCAAACGGCGATTTGTAAAGGAGGTGAAGTTGGAATAAGCTGCAGTAAAGTTCCATGCAGCCGATGGACTGAAATTTACATTCGCAGCTCCAACCCAACGATGGGCGGTATTTAATTTTGTTCCATCCAAATTATTATGCTGCCAGCCTGTATTAAAGCTCAATGAAAATTTATCCTTGAATAAACGGAACGAAGGCGCAATCGTCCAGTTGGAAAGATCATTATTAAAATAATATGCACCAAACGTTTGATAGTCCGGATCAACTTTTTCATGCTTTACGCTGAGAGAAAATTTCTTTAGTCCGAACGTGACCGATGCTTTTAATGCAGTGAAAAATTGTGTCGTTGATTTTGTCGGCAGCAATAATTTTTCGAATCCATTAAAATCGGTGCTTTCCACCGGTGAAAAGATATTTCTGGTCAAGCCGGAAATTGCATATTCACCTTCAACGGAAAAGTATTTAAGAAATTTGGACTTCCCCGAAATACTGACTGCTGTATTCTGCGCAGGAGAAAGTTGTGCAGCAGATGGAACAAATAATAAAGAAGCTGCTTCATCCTTCGCAGTGAAATATGTTATATCAAGTGAATTTCCATCTTTGTCAAACCCGATTTTTCCTGCAAGACCCATTCGTTTGTATGACATATTCTCATACGATTCAGTTTCGCTATCGTATTGAACGGCTTTTTTAAACCTTCCATACATCGCGCCAAAATAAAATCCTTTCGGAGTTAATTCAATTCCGGCTCCTGTGAAAATATGACCGGCAAGTGTGTAGGAAGAAAAGTTCATAGCTGTTGTACCAATGTGCGCCTGGATCCATTTGTATTTCGGACTGCAGCTTTGCATATTGAAGGGTTGTGTATACGTTCCATGTAAATTGGAATAGCTGTATGTGAATGGCAAGCTCACATCGAGAATGGTGATGTTTAAATTTCCATTGAAATACCAGGTGTACGGATCTCTTCGCGCATCGAAACCTTGTGCGTTGTAGAATATAGTATTGAAATTCATTCCGCCGCTTACGGTGACCATGTCTTTCTTGCCGACCTTTTCTAAATTTTGCGAGAAAAGCTTTGCGGGGGAAAAAAGGAGGAAGGCCACGAAGGCACGAAGGCACAAAGTTTTCTTGAAATGAGAGATTGTGCTGCAGGGTTTTATCGCCACAGAGGCACGGAGGCACAGTAAAAAGGTCTGCGGTATGTTTTTCATTGCGTAACCACGAATATTTTTTGTTGTGTATCATATTCGGCGATTACCCGCAGCACAAAATTTCCCGGTATTGGATTCGGAATATTTATTTGGCCGGTCCAGGTATCTGCGTCAAAAACTTCTTGTCGGCCGCGTTCTACTCCGCTTGCGTCGTAAATCAGGATGACAAAATTCTGTTTCGTATGAAGCGTTACTTCGAGATTAAAAATGCCATTGTTCGGATTCGGATATAAAACAATCGAGTCAATGCCATTGTTGTTCCATTGATTTGCAAACAAACTATCGAATGGATGAACCTGCAGCGATCGTACATAAACAACTTCACAGCTTCCATAAAACGCACGCATCGTTAGATTAAATGCTCCTGTATCTGCATTGATAAATACAGGCGCAAACATATTGCTGTCAATCACAATTGCAGAAGCAGGAAAATCCCAGGTTACACTATCAGGACGCGGATTGCTGATGTCAACTACAACGATTGTATCACCCTGCAATGGACCAGTCGAAACTAAAAAATCAGGTGTTGGACTCAAGCTGTTTGTATCAATTACAGCTGTGTCGTTTTTTGTGCAACCTAAAAAATCGCTGATGAGAAAATAATAAGTTCCGAAAGTAAGATTTGAAAAAACGCCGGTTGTATTCCAGCTTAATCCATTGTCGGAAGAATATTGATAAGGAGGAACACCACCGCTTGCATACAATTGAATTTGACCTGTTGGCTGCAGCGGATCACAAGGCTGAAAAGATAAAGTGGAATCACTAATCGCATCAGGAACATTTATTCTTACTGTATCAGATCCGTAACAGCCTGCGCCATCCGTTACGTTTACAATATATTCAAGCGTGTCATTCGGATAAACCGTTTCTAAAGATGTATTTCCGCCATTATTATTCCATGCAAATACAAAAGGCGAAGTTCCACCAACAGGAAACGTTTGAAGAATTGCGCCCGAGCTAAAACAAATTGAAGTATCATTTACGGAAATTAAAGCAAGTATATTCTGGTAATCAATAAAAACTGAATCATATGAAACACAGCCATTCTGCGGATGTATTGCTTCAACTACGTAATAACCGGTTTGTGTTCCTGCTCCGGGATTTGCAGCTGAATATGAATTCGGTCCCGACCAGCTAAGCATTGCACCATTTGTGGATGAGCTTGCATTTAACGGAACAGAAGAATAAGAACAATTCAAATTCAATGTATCGGTCAACGTATTTATTCCCGGCGGAGTTGTCCATGAAGTAATAAAAATAAGATTGGCCGAATTGACACAACCATTCAATGTATCTGTAGCATACAGTTGGTACACACCGGGAATTGAAACAGAAATCGGATCAGCAAAAAAGGTTCCGCTTGTATCTGCCCATTGGTAAGTCACATCTTGCGAAGGTGAATTTCCATTGAGCAATACATTTTGCAAGGCGCACGTCAGCAATGTATCGGAAGAACTGATTGATGCGGCAGGCGGAGCATAATTCTGCGGAACAAAAATCGTGTCGGTGTTGGCGCACCCATTATTCCTGTTGACCACTGCAAGCAAAAAGTTAGCAGATTGATTTACGCTTGCCGGATTTGCATTTGAAAATAATCCCGGGCCCGACCAGAACAGCGAATCAGCAGGATAAATGGAAGACGCATCAAGCAGAACAAGCGTATCACTGCAGCTCAACGCAGTAATAGTTCCGAAAGGTAAAATCGCAGGACGGATTGTATCGATGAGCACAATGGCTGTATCTCTTTTCCAGCACGCATTCGGTCCGTGCACAATAAGCTCATACGTTCCGGGAATAGTTGCAAGAACAGAATCAGAAAGTGTTGTTCCCGAAGGACCATTCCAAGTAAATGTTGCGCCAGTTGTTGTGGAAGAGCCGTGCAACATCACAGCTGATGAAATGCAATTCAATGTATCATCAGCACCAGCATTTGAAACCGGTGGCGGCTTTCTGAAAACAACTATTCCACGAAAAGAAGAAGAGCTGATGCCGCAGGAGGTAATACCAACAGCCCGAATCTGCACAGAACCAAGAAAATTTTCATTAAAATCAACAGAAGCAGAATTTGTTGTTCCTGTTTCCGTCACGTTCAAATTATTATCACTCCAAACATACGAGCTGAAATATCCAAGCGGAGTAACTGTGTAAATAAAATTTGAATCACCGGGACAAACAGGAGTCGGCGCTGCAGAAAATGGTCCGGGCATAGAAGGCGGCGGAAGACAAAAAGAAAAGAAGCGACAATAAATTGCACCATCAGGAAAAGAAGTGTGCTGACCAAAACGTTCCACTTCAATTAATCGCGCATTGCCGACCAGCAAATTATCATTGTAATAACCATTCAGCCCGGGAAGATTCGAAGCATAAATTTTTAATAGTCTAAGATTATTCGCGCTATTATAATGGCTCACATACAAGCGATGATGCGAGGGTAATTGTGCAGATGCATCAAACACACCGAGAAATAAGCTGTCGCGATAATACTCAACATTTATTCGCGTGCGCGGGTCCCATGCAAAAACAGGAATAACAGGATTCCATGCAGTAAGCGCGCCGGTGCTGAGATTGCAGGCAGCAGTATATTCATACGGCACAGCATTTATTCCGAAAAAACTTCCACCCATAAATGCAACGGAGCCACGCATTGCAAAATCTGAAATGTAGGAGTACTGATCTGATCGTGCGCGTAAAGTGGCGATGCCCGTTGAAATCGGGATAGAAAAAATATCGGAGCATTCGAGCAAATAATTTTCCGTGAGCGCTGCAATGTTATTAGGGAAGACACCGATTTTTTTCACGGGCCCTGAAACAGAAGGTGACCATGCTTCAGTAATTCCACCGAATGTAAGACGCGCAATATTTGTTCTTGATGCAGATGCGATAGAAGTAAATCTACCGCCAACATAAACTTTTGATCCGAAAATCTGCAATGCCATAACTGTATCTGTTGCGCTCCCTGTTCCGGTTGTAAATACATTGAACAATGCACCGGTTGTTGCGCTGAGTGCAGCAATCCTTCCGCGAGGAATTCCATTGATCTGCGAAAAAGTCCCACCGATAAAAATAGTATCTCCGCTTTTTGCAATCGCTTTTACAATGCCATTATTTACAATCGGCGCCCATGAAAGTAAAGTGCCGTTCACAGCATTAAACGCTGCTAATCCATTCCGCGGTGAGCCCGTCATGTCGTTGAACGGACCACCAACATAAATCACTTCATTGATCGTATCGAAATAAGAAGCTGCAATAAATGTCGGTATCGCTGTCGGCGACGGACAGCCCATTCCCACGCACGAAGCCACAGGATAATTTACATTACTCGGAATTTGTGCGTGCACATTTCCTGCAATGAAAATAAATAGCGTAATGGTTAAAAAAAAGTTCAGGAAGAACCGCATCATTGAAAATTTATCGCCAGGAAACAAATGTAAATTCAACCTGTACTACAAATCGGTCGCAAACGTTTGTTGTCGAATAATTCTGGCAGGAATATCCGCACACAAGGCGGCAGTTGATTTAATCAATTGGCAGCTTTCGCATTATCATCAGGCAGGTTTCGCAAACCTGCCTGATGATGGAAAAAATTGACACATGAGGCATGGCAGAATCTTTATACAATCTTTATATCATTTTAAGCACGAGCCCTCGTTCTTCCTTTACCTTTGCATTAAACCACTTTCCTTGGCCCGACTTTTCCTCAACCGAATCAGCAAAACCAAACAATACAGTATCAGCTTTATCCTGGTAGTTTTGGTTGCAGGAGTGTGCTATTCACTCTCCTCCTTAATCGGGTACCAGGTCGTAGCTCTGATCTTGCTGGTGAGCGTTTCACTCATCGCCATGTTCTTCGATTTTTTTCCTGTAATGCTTGCAGCTGTTTTAAGCGCGCTCATCTGGGATTACTTTTTTATTCCGCCAAAATTTACGTTTCATGTAAACAATGCAGAAGATGCGCTCATGCTGCTGATGTATTTTTTCATTGCAATGGTCAACGCAGTTTTAACGCATAAGATCAGGAAGGTTGAAAAAGAAGACAATAAAAAAGAAGAAGAGGAGAATACATTAAAGCTTTATAATACATTGTTGAATTCACTCTCGCACGAGCTGCGCACTCCCATCTCTACAATAATTGCAGCTACCGATAATCTGCAGGCAGGAAACAGCCGACTCTCAGATATGAATAAGAAGGAGCTGGTGAATGAAATTTCAAAAGCTTCGTTACGGTTAAACCGGCAGGTCGAAAATCTGTTGAATATGTCACGCCTCGAATCCGGAATTATTCTTCCGAAGAAAGATTGGGTAGATATGAACGAGCTCGTTCACGGCGTAGTAAACAGGCTGAAAGAAATAATCGGCAACCGTGTTGTAAATATCCAGGTGCGGGATAATTTGCCTTTATTCAAGCTGGATTATGGTTTGATGGAACAAATCCTGCAAAACCTGTTGCACAATGCTGCAGTAAATATTTCAAAATACGCTGTCATAACCATAAGAGCATTATGCGTTGAAAATAAGCTGATCCTTGTGGTGGAAGATACCGGCGAAGGTTTTCCTGACAATGAAATTGAAAAAGTATTTGAGAAATTTTACCGTCTTAAAAATTCAAAGACGGGTGGAACAGGACTAGGACTTTCTATTGTTAAAGGTTTTGTTGAAGCACAACGCGGAACAATAAAATTGCAAAATACCGAAGAAGGTGGTGCGTGTTTTACAATAGAAATTCCTACCGAAGTTTCTCACCCGAATACATTACGGCATGAATAACAACGCTTCCATTTTGGTTATTGACGATGAATCGCAGATCAGGCGACTGTTGGAAATTACATTGCAAAGTCACGACTACAAAGTCACCGAAGCCGTAAATGCGCACGAAGGGTTGATCATCGCCGCAAATCATCCACCCGATATGATCCTGCTCGATTTAGGATTGCCCGATGAAAGTGGCCACGTCGTATTGGAAAAATTACGGCAATGGTATACCAAACCCATCATTATCCTTTCCGTTCAAAGCAGCGAAGAAGATATTGTAAAAGCGTTAGACGCAGGAGCAAATGATTATCTCGTTAAACCTTTTCGTACGGGAGAATTATTGGCAAGGATCCGCTCTGTCTTGCGTAGTACAGATGCAACCGAAGAAAATCCCGTTATACATTCCGAAGATGTGCACATTGATCTTGCAGCAAGAATTGTAAAAAAGAAAAATGAAATCGTTAAGCTTACCGCAACAGAATATACACTCCTCGCACTCTTTGCAAGAAACGAGGGTAAGGTTTTAACACACCAGTATTTATTGCGGCTGGTTTGGGGACCCGGTTACATCGATCAGACACAATACTTACGTGTATTCATTGCCCAGCTCCGTAAAAAAATCGAAGACGATCCCAATCATCCGAAACATATTGTAACCGAAAGCGGTGTTGGGTACAGGTTTATGTAAATGAACAAGGTTAATTTCCGCTCTTTATAAAATCCTTATACCCTTCCCGTTTTCTTAATAACCTCCTTATAGCTTTCCCGGTTCCTTTGTACGCTGATTTCATTGCAGAATTAATCCCGCAATAGCAGCCTACATTATGTCGGAAAGCATTCACAAAAAACTCTCAGCCGCAGGTGTTCTTGTTACACTTGGAATTATTTTCGGAGATATCGGCACCTCCCCACTCTATGTATTAAAAGCAATCATCGGCGAGCGGCCCATTACAGAGCAGCTGGTTTTCGGTGGGCTATCATTGGTGTTCTGGACCCTCACACTGCAAACCACGTTCAAGTATATCTGGCTCACACTCCAGGCCGACAATCACGGCGAAGGAGGAATTTTTTCGCTGTATACATTAGTGCGCCGTTATAAAAAGTGGCTTTATTTCCCTGCATTCGTCGGCGCCGGTGCATTACTTGCCGATGGTATCATCACACCACCCATTTCCGTTTCATCAGCCATCGAAGGGTTAAAACTTATTGTCCCCGATATTCCTGTCATTCCCATTGTCATTTTAATCATCACAGGAATTTTTGCCTTCCAGCGTTTCGGCACAAAAATCGTCGGCGGCTTATTCGGTCCTATTATGTTGGTTTGGTTTCTTATGCTTGCCACATTAGGTGTTTCCCACATCGCAGTTTTTCCCACCGTGCTCAAAGCATTAAGTCCCCATTATGCCATCGACTTTTTAACGCATTATCCAAAAAGTTTCTGGTTGCTTGGCGCGGTGTTCCTCGCTACTACGGGTGCCGAAGCGCTGTATTCCGATTTAGGACATTGCGGAAGAAAGAACGTTCGCATCAGCTGGATGTTTGTAAAAATTACATTGCTCTTAAATTATTTCGGCCAGGGCGCATGGCTCATCAGCAGTCAGCATACATTTCTCAACGGGCTAAATCCATTTTACGAAATCATGCCCGACTGGTTTTTGCTCAGCGGAATTATTATCGCAACAGCAGCAACCATCATCGCAAGCCAGGCACTCATCAGCGGATCGTACACATTGATCAGCGAAGCAGTGAGTCTTAATTTCTGGCCGCGTGTCACCATTAAATTCCCTACCGAAATACGCGGTCAGTTATATGTGCCCAGCATCAACTGGCTCCTGTGGGCAGGTTGCATCGGCGTAGTGCTGTACTTCAAAGAATCGTCAAATATGGAAGCCGTGTATGGCTTTAATATTACCATTGCCATGTTGATGACTACAACGCTCATGGGCTTTTATTTACGTTATGTGCGCAAGCTGCCGTTATTGCTTGTGGCTGCCATCATTTGCATCTTCCTCACAGTAGAGCTTTCATTCTTCATCGCAAATATTATCAAGCTCAAAGAAGCATGGATGTTTTTGCTCATCGTATTAGGCATCATTCTCACCATGTATTGCTGGTACCGCGCACGCAAAATTCTGAATAAGCTCGTAGAGTTTCTTCCGCTTTCCGAACATCTTCCCGCACTGGTCGATCTTAGTAATGATAAATCCATTTCCAAATATGCCACGCATCTTAT
Organism: Bacteroidota bacterium; assembly: GCA_031412295.1. Lineage (GTDB taxonomy): Bacteria > Bacteroidota > Bacteroidia > Palsa-965 > Palsa-965. Next base: position 296,332 of record JANOCU010000005.1, on the reverse strand, counting down.
TTATTTAACCAGTGCTGATAATCCCCGGCATATCGAGCGCCGTAATATTTATTCCATCTTTTCACGTAATCCAAAACGCGCCGATATTTATTGGCTCATCCATGTCGATCGTACAAGCGAACCCTATACCATGGAGTATACAGTCAATGAAATCGTGAATGATAAAGTCATCCGTATCGATTTTAAAATCGGTTTCCGTGTCCAGCCGCGTGTCAATGTTTTGTTTCGCAAAGTGGTCGAAGAGCTGGTAGCAAATAAAGAACTCGATATTACCAGTCGTTACGAGTCATTGAGCAAGCATCATCTCGCTGCCGATTTTCGGTTCGTCATTCTCGAGCGTTTTCTCTCCGTAGAAAATGAGTTTTCCTTCCGCGATGGGTTTGTGCTCAAGTGTTATTTCTTCCTCCGCAATTTTGCACAGTCCGATAGTAAAGCATTCGGCTTAGATACGAGCGATGTTACTATCGAAAAAATTCCACTCATCATTTCGCCTGCTGCAAATATCCGTTTGAAACGTACCGAGCTGAAAAGAACGAACAATGAGCAAGGTTGATTTTTCAAAAGAAATTTACGAACGTTATTTCGGCATAGCGCTTCCGCCGGTTATCATTACACTTTCCGATAGCACAGAATACATCGGTAAGCTCACCGGTTTCTTCCGTGGCGAAAAAGAATTTAGCGAGCCGTATATTCTCCTGTGGCGTTTTGTGAGCGAGCCCGAATTGAAGGAAATTGAATTTTTACCTTACCCTAACCAGGATGTTGGTTGTCTTATAAGGCAATCCGATATTGACGCAATACGTTTTAAATAATTCAGTCGATCAAATTATCATCGTCTTTCTCTTGGAATCTTGCTCGTCCAATTTATCCGACCTTAAACGTTTGAAAACGGCTATTGTGGATGGGAAAGCTTTTCTTTGCTCACGTTTTGCCACAGAGGCACGGAGGCACAGTTAAAAAAAGAAAACATTTTATGGCGGAATTTGAACCCATCCCAGAGCATATACAGAAAATTGGAACCGCTGTTGTTGCAGCTGCTTTTGAAGTTCATAAAAAACTTGGTCCGGGCTTATTAGAACGAGTGTATGAGGTTTGCTTATGCCATGAATTAAACAAACGTGGCATTGCTATAATTCGCCAACTTGACATTCCAATCCAATATGACGGAATTAAATTTGATGAAGGTTTAAGGCTGGACATTCTAGCAGGTAACGAGGTAATTGTCGAGATAAAAGCAGTTGACCAGGTTAATCCTGTCTGGCAAGCACAGGTACTAAGCCATTTAAAATTAACAGGTAAAAGGTTGGGCTACCTGATAAATTTTAATGTTGCCGTTTTAAAAGACGGAATAAAAAGAATCGTAGTGTAAAAAAACTGTGCCCCTGTGCCTCTGTGGCAAAACTTTCCTTTCAATGAAATCTCTCTTCTTGCTGCTATTCCTTATTACAACAACTCTCTCCGCGCAGCAGGACAGCATCATCAATCCACTCCAAAGCAAAGTCCTTTCCATTTGCAATAAAGTAGAAAGCGAAAACCGCTTAGCAGGAAATATGAATCCGGATAGCGCCGCTTCTCTTCCCTTTGGAATTGTAAAAGAGATTGGCACGACACGTTACATCATCGCTATCGACTCTGCGAAATTTCAAACATCACACGCAGCATTCTCTGCATACATGGCGCTCGACTTTCCGGGAGCACAACAAAAAATTTGCTTCTCCGCACAGAATATTGCTTTCAATCCCAAAGGCGTAATGCCCGGTCCCAACACACGACTTGTGCTCGTAAGTGAACACCGCATTTCCGTCGGCCCGCATGTTGTGATGATTCTTAAACCTGATGGATATAATTATGTCGAATGGGATTGCAATGGATTTTCTGCCGTCAACCTCAGAGGATATTTTGAATTTGATCCGGGCATGATCTATCCTGATCCTGCAAGCTCGCCTGATTCAGTAGTGCGCGCTTCGTTCCAGGTGCATGTGAATGATCTGCATAATTTTGTTGTGCAAACTTCCTTGGCACCGTTTTGCATTCGCGGTATTGATGACATGACATTTTCTGTATTGGATGCAACAGCAGATTTCAGCGAATTATCCAATGCACCGAATATGGTTTTTCCTGCAGGATATAATCTGGCAAACTGCAATGGCGATCCGTTAATGTGGACCGGATTTTATTTGCGCCAGTTCAAAGTAAAGCTGCCGAAAGAACTTTCACGCAATGGAAATCGCGTGGAGGTTAGTGCAACAAATTTGCTCATTGATAATTCAGGCGTCTCCGGATTATTTATGGCGAATAATTTATTTACCACGAAATCAGGAAGCATGAATGGCTGGGGATTTTCACTTACATCCATAAGCGCATCCATAACATCCAACCAGCTTAACGGCGGAAGCATGGCCGGATTTATAAAGCTTCCTGTAAGTGAAAAAGATTCACTCGCGTATGCTGCAATGCTTTTCCAGAATTTACAAACGCACCAGCTGGATTATTCGTTCAGCATTTCCGCTGCAACAACATTTGATGCGGAAGTGCTTTCCTCCACGCTTGCGATTTACAATACATCGCAAATCACAGTTAGCAAAGTGAATGGAAAATTAAAAGCGCTCGCTGTGCTTAACGGATCGCTGACATTAAATTCAGCAAATGCAAAAGCGCGAGGATTAGCATTTCAACAACTTACACTTGCTTCGGAAGCACCAATGCTTCGTGCAGGAATTTTTTCATTGACACCAACGCAACCCGACAGCAGTCGTATGGGCGAATTTAATTTTTCCATCAATGCAATTACATTAGGATTGATGAGCAATGAACCGGTGCTCGCTTTTCATGTGGGTGTAAATTTTATGGATCCCGGTTCTGTTAATATCAGCGCAACGGCAGGATTTATAATTCACACAAAAACGACTGTCATCACGGATGCAGCCGCAGGTCCGAATGACACACGGCAAAAATCAGAATTCGATCGCATTACTCTCAACACAATTTCGCTTTCGTTTGATGCGAGTGTATTCCATTTAAATGGTTCGCTCATTTTTAAAGATGATGATCCGGTTTATGGAAAAGGATTTTACGGACAGGTTTCTTTGTGGATCGAAGATGTGATGCCGACTCCTGCTTCTTCAAGTGTGTGGTTCGGAAAAGTAAATAACTATCGCTATTTCTATGTTGATGCTGCTGTTCCGGTTCCTGTTCCGCTTGGTGGTGTAACGCTTTATCGTTTCATGGGCGGAATTTATTATCACATGCATCGCAGTGCAAGTATTTCGCTTGAAAATCAATTGTACACTTCTGCGTTCGGATCAGCAAGTACGTATGTTCCGGATATTGCAACAACACTCGGAATAAAAGCAGGTGTTACTTTGGGAACAAGCGGAAATCCAAAACCATGCAATGGCGATGTTGCGCTCGAAATGAATTTTAATTCCAACGGTGGAATAAATTATTTGCAGCTCAGCGGTAATCTTTATTTCATGATCAGCATCGGCGACCGGCAGAATGTGCAGCCATCGCAAGTTCCTGCGGTCGCTTCGATGCAAATGCAATATGATTTTCTCAACGACGCATTTCACGCTGTGCTAGGCGCGCAAATTCATATTCCCGCTGTTACAGCAACCGGAACTGCCGTCATTCATTTTGATCCGAACCTTTGGTACATCCACATCGGTCGTCCGCAATCGCGCATACTTGTCAGCGTTGGTGGAATAGGAAATTTCAATGCTTACCTCGAAGCCGGACAATTTATTGATCCGATGCCATCGCCACCTGCAGAAGTTACTTCGGTTGTCAATGCAAATGGATTGAACGATCAGCGTGATGAAATTGCTTTGGCTAATGCAGGCGGATTTGCATTCGGCGCAGGATTCGGTGCTGCATTCGATGGAGAAATTGGTTTTGATAACTGGTACATTTTTTACAATTTTTCTGCTGGTGCCGGTTTTGATATTATGGTTTTGGATTATGGATCCGCGGCACACTGTTCTAATTCAAGCGGGACTGTTGGATTCGAAGGTTGGTATGCAAGCGGACAAATTTACGCTTACCTGCAGGGAGCAATCGGAATGCATGGCCGTGCGCTTGGACAGGATTTTGATTTTACGCTTGTCACACTTTCAGCTGCAGCAGTTTTACAAGCGCGTGTTCCTAACCCGAGTTGGGTAGGCGGTGCGATGGGATGTGATTATGATGTGCTTGGCGGTGCCTTGTCCGGACATTGTGATTTTGCTTTTGAAGTAGGAAATCAATGCAACATTCTGACGAATTGAAAAACACAGCACGATCTTATTTTATTTGCTGTGTTGTTATGACATTGCTTTTTTGTGTTAAAACAAATGCTCAATCATCACCTGATATTTTCGTCCGCACATACGCTACGCATGATAGTATTTTGCTGCGTTGGGTTCCTGCGAATATAGAAACGTGGAAAGCAGGAATTCAGAACGGTTATATTATTGAGCGTTATACAACCGATGAATATTTGGATCTCGCTGGACAAGATCTGAATGGGAAAGGAACATTGATCAGCAAATCGCCAGTTCTTCCTTTGGCAAAACAAGATTCGGCATGGACTAAATTAATTCGTGAGGATAAGACCAATGCATTTGTTTTTCAAACTATTTATGAAGAAAATCATCCTGCAGGAAATGATCAGAAGCAAAAAGCACAGGCTCAAATTAAATTCGGCTTTGTTTTAAAGGCGTGTGATCTTTCTGTTGCAACTGCAAAAGCACATGGATTATTTTTTGTTGATAAAACAACTAGTGCAGGGCAAGTGTATATTTATCGCATTCGTCTTGCGCAAATTCCAGCAGGTATAAAGCATAACGCAGGAATTGCAACAGCAGATGAAAAATTATCTGTTTTAAAAGCGCCTGCTGATATCAAAGGTCATTTTCGAAATAAAAAAGCCGCAATCAGTTTTGATATTTCAACAACACGAGAAGCATGTGCAGGATATATTATCGAACGTTCTGCTGACAGTATTCATTATGATCGAATTAATCCTGCCTTATTCACCTTCGCGCGTTCGCAATATGAGAATGACAAAACAGAAGCTGTTTACCAGGATTCACTTCCGCTTAATCAAAAAACATATTGGTACCGCGTGCGTGCTTATTCGTATTTCGGATTAGCAGGTCCGCCTTCTGCATCAGTAAAAGGAAAAGGCCGCGATGAATGGACATTGTATCCTGAAATCGACACGTTGTTTGCCAGTGAAAATAAAAGCGTGGAAATAAAATGGCATGTGCCGGCAGAAAATAATAATACCAGGGATCTGTCAGGATTCATTATTCTCCGCGCACCAACTGCACAAGGACCATTTTCAGTTTTAAATAATTCACGCTTAGAAAAAAACATTTTCGTGTATTCGGATGCGCATCCACTTGCATCAGGCTATTATGAAATCGCCGCATTAAATAGTTACGGCGACACAGCTCTTTCATTTCCTTATTTCTTCGGCTTGCCGGATAATGAACCACCGCCCATCCCGGAAAATATTTCAGGAACTGTTGACACAAACGGAATTGTGCATTTGCAATGGAATAAAGTTGACGCAAACGATCTGAAAGGGTATCGTGTATTTCGTTCGAATACGCTGCAGGAAGAATTTATCGAAGTCGGCGATTCCATTCTTCGCGAAAATTATTTTACAGATACTATTACCATTCACACTTTAACGAGAACAATTTTTTATTCCATTACAAGTGTAGATACCCGTTACAATAATTCACAAAGCTCAACGCCTTTCCGTTTAAAGCGTCCCGATAAAATTCCACCCGTAGCCGCAGTGGTTAAATCCATTCAGCAATCTGATTCTACGATTCTATTCTCGTGGATCAATAGCAGCAGTGATGATGTAATGTGTATGGAATTAACTGCCAGAACAAATTCCGGCAATATATTTCACCTGGGAAGCTGGAATGGCAAAGACACAGTGCAATCGTTCACACATGCAACTATCATTCCCGGCAACGAATATTCTTATTCACTGATCGTAACCGACAGCTCAGGAAATAGAACGTCAACAACATTTCCATCCATAAAATATGCCCCTCGCATTTATCCCGCATTAAAAAACATCGCTGCAATTCCCGATTTTGAAAAACGCATGATCACACTTTCATGGAATGCGCCGGCGCAGGAAGTAGATCGTTATGTGATTTACAAATCTAAAAAAGGCGAAAAATTCCGCACTTGGAAAACAGTTGATGGAAAATCAGTTGTTATTATTGATAAAGAGCTTTACCCGGGGAATACTTATATGTATAAAGTGAAAGCGGTGATGAAATCCGGAGCAGAGACGGTGCTGGAGAGTGTGGAAGTGGTTTATTGACGCAAACTGTCTGATGAAGACAAGACAAAATCATTTGCCGCGTTTCACAACCACGTCTGGCCATTTTGCAACTGCGATCTTGACAAAGAAAGAGAATCATTAGGCGGGTTTCGCAAACCCGCCTGATGATTTGCCCGGTGCGATTCCCTTTCATGCGATCCCTTTCAAAAGAAAATAAGTCATTTGCCGCGTTTCACAAACACGCTTGGTGCTTTTGCCACTGCGAACCCAACAATGAAAAGAATCATTAGGAGGGTTTCCCAAAACCCGCCTGATGATTATGCCGTGCGAAATCTTTCCCCTTACTCATATATAAGGTAAATCACCAAATCCAACCCTTTAACAAAAACCCCCATTTTCTTACACACGAAAGCAAGCCGCCGAAATCGGTTTCACCTCCCCTCGTAGTCCCTGTATGTTTGTCGTGTAATAAAACACATAACCCGATTTCAATACCCCAACACCATGACACGCAAAAATCTACTTTCAATAACAGCTGCAGTCCTCCTTACAGGAAACGCTTTTGCAGCACAGGTAACCCAATACCTCAAGCTTAGCGTAACAGAAAACTCAAACGTTACGGTTCAGCAAACTTTTTCTTTGGTTTACGCGTTCTCTTTAAGCGGCACCGACGGATTGGATGCAAACGATATGGGAAACCAATATTCAATCAGCAATCCTGGTGATGATGTGTATCCCTTCAGCATCAGCAGCAATGCAGATATTTTAACCTCACAGGATTCCCGTCCTGATTTGGGTGGATACAAAAGAATTCAAATGGGATTCCTAAGCAAGTTTCCTTCTACTATTAAAGTGGTAGCGTCTGCTTTCGGAAACACAGCTGATTCCACAAACCGTCCGTCATACGCGTATATCGAGCAGATCTCTACAGGTTATAAATATTATTTCCTGAACGATACAGCGAAAATCGAAATCCCTGAGAACCTTGATTACACAGCAGATTTCTATTTACACACCGGCCCTACATCTATACTGGTAGAGCTCACAGATGAAACATGTTTCGGATCATTCGACGGCGCGCTTACAGTGCACAATACAAATTGCAATGCATGGAGTCTTACCGTATATAAAAACTCGAATTTGTTTTCCTGCGATTCAGTTTTCCAGCCCGATACAACACTCGCTAACCTCGGTGCTGGCACATACACATTGATCACTTCAGTAAACTCTGTTAACATTGATTCTACAGTTGTTGTTATGACCAGCGAAGCACAGATCATTGTTGATTTCACAATGGATAATAACATCGTAACAACGGATGATGTAGTGAACTTCTACGATGTTTCTCCGCTTTCATTTTCAACATTTACTTACAGCTGGGATTTCGGTGATAGCAACGGAGATATATTGCCTTCCACTTCGCACCAATATTCAATTGCCGGAACCTACGAGGTGACATTAACACTCACAAGTTTGTCAGGATGTTCAGCAACAAATTTTGATTCAGTTTACGTATCACAAGGCATGACAGTATCGAGCAGCTTTAACCAGGTAATGAATTACAATAACAACAATAATACATTGATGGCCTACGTTGCTGATTCTGCTCTTGGAAAACCATACATCTCTAATGAAATATTTACAACAGAAGTACCATTCAGAATTATGGTTGTACAAAATGAACCACAAATGATGAGCGTAATGATCCTTAGCATGTCGGGTCAGCTGATCTCAATCACAGAAACAGCAGAAGCTAAAGTAGAGTTTGAAGTTCCTGCCGCAGGAGCTTACATCGTAAGAATTATAAATGCAAAGAAAGAAGTGCAAAGCAAAACAGTTATGGTCTCCAACTAACCCTGTTTGGATGTTTCCCGACGGAAGTAGGGGCCAGAAGGAAACAAAAAAACTATAACTGCAATAAAAAAGAGGGGTTTAGGGACTCCTCTTTTTTTATGGAACAAAATGAAAGATTAAAGAACTCAAGATTTCGTTTTTATAATGTAGATGTCCAGTAAAAGCTAAATTTTATCAGAATTAATTTTCGTAAAAAGGGCCAACCTTAGCGGGTTTGCCGTTAAGAATTCAACAGGAAAAATCTGCGTGGGCCCTTTGAGCGAAAGAAAACCAGAGAGTTCGGGCGGACCCTTCGAGCGCGAGCACGGCTTGGTTTTCGCTCGATTTTTTATGTTGAATTTAGGCAAAGCCGCGACAGATGGCGATTCTTTGGCTTCTTTTCTACTAAAGAAAAGAAGGAGAGAGAAAATAATCGGGGCATTGATAAACTCCAATCAAAAATGCATGACAGTAGAATTCTGAATTGAATCTATTTCCCGGTAGCCGAACAAAACAAATCCCAAAGCACATGATGCTCTTCAACAAATGTTTCCGCAGTAACCGCATCTCTCGAAAACCATTTCAACTCCGCAATATCATCAGAAGCAACCGGCGTTCCCTCCCACTCCTCAGCAGAAAATAAATGAGTGATAATGCAATCTTCCGTACCACGGTAACGCGGATCATCAATGCGGGTTGAACCAAGGTACTTCACGTTGGTAACAAGCAATGAAGTTTCTTCTTTTGCTTCACGTTTCGCAGCATCTTCGTAGGAATAATCCAAAGCTGGATCAGCAAATCCACCAACGAAGCGAAATTTTTCCTGGTGTGCTTTCCTGCCCAACAAAAGTTTTCCGCCATGTTCAATTACAACATCGACTGTAGCGAAAACTGTGGGGTAACGTTTCTTTTCGCTCATCAGTTCGGAAGAAGATGCACTTCAACTGTTACACCATTGTTGTTATACGTCCGCATCCAGAGTTCGTCCTCTTTCAAACGGTAAATTTCCCAGACAGTTCCGATCGTGCTTGAATTCCCGTTCGAATTAATAAAGACAAGATTGTTTTTATCCGCCCCGAATTCCCACGATCCGGTTTCATTGTAATCCGAAATATTATAAGGGCGATAAGAGATGGTATAATTCCCTTCCTTCCTAATGGTCATCGAATAATTAAAATATGCGGTTTTGTAATCTGTCGTCTTATCTGTTTTTGTTCCATTCTCAGTTTCAAATACCTGGTCAATGCGCCAGGTATTGGAAACACGTGCCTTTTTACTCCGCATGCTGATCTTAGGACCATCTTCATACTTGTTACATCCCGAAAAAACACTTCCGGCTACCAATGGAAGAATAAATAAAATAAGCAAGTTGATCTTTTTCATTTCGTTTGTTTTAATAGTTGATATTCTGTGCAAGCCAGCGTTCTGCATCCGTCAAAGAAATGCCTTTTCGTTTTGCATAATCTTCAACTTGTTCTTTGGTGATCTTTCCAAGGCCAAAATATACGGCTTGTGGATGAGAAAAGTACAATCCGCTTACCGCAGCCGTCGGAAACATCGCATAACTATCCGTCAACTGAATGCCTGTATTCTTTTCTACTTCGAACAGATCAAACTGCAAACGTTTTTCTGTATGCTCCGGGCAGGCAGGATAACCTTGTGCCGGGCGAATGCCTATGTATTCTTCTTTTACTATTTGTTCCGGCGTTAGATTTTCATCTTTTACATAACCCCACAATTCCGTGCGCACCAGCTTATGCATGTGTTCAGCAAACGCTTCCGCTAAACGATCAGCAATGGCTTTAAGCATGATAGCATTATAATCATCGTGATCTTTTTCAAACTCCGCCACTTTTTCATCAATGCCGAAACCGGTTGAAACAGCAAATCCTCCAATGTAATCGTTGAAACCTTTAGGCGCGATAAAATCTGCGAGCGCGATGTTCGGCTGCGTTCCGGGTTTCTGGGTTTGCTGGCGAAGCGTATGTAAAACAGTTTTTACTTCTTTGCGTTCATCAGAAGTATAAACTTCAATATCATCCGCATTGATCGTATTCGCCGGCCAGAAACCAACAACACCATTTGCGCGAAGCCATTTTTCATCAATGATCTTCTTCAGCATTTCCTGCGCGTCGGCAAATAATTTCTTCGCTTCAGTTCCACGCTCCGGATCATTAAGGATCTTCGGATACGAACCTTTCATTTCCCAGCTATGGAAAAAGGGTGTCCAGTCAATGAACGGAACGATTTTTTCAAACGGGTAATCAGTGAAAACTTTATTGCCAATGAAAGAAGGTTTCACAAGCGTTGAAGTATTCCAATCAATCACCGTTTTATTCTCACGCGCTTTTGCTAACGGAATAAATTTGTTTTGCGATTGCGCATTTTTATTCTGTTCACGAACGCGATCGTATTCTTTATTCAGCTCAACCATAAAATCACCGCGCAGCTCTTCAGAAATTAAGCTGCTCGCCACCGGCACAGATTTACTCGCATCATTCACATGCACCACGGGACCCGAATAATTCTGCGCAATCTTCACCGCAGTATGAACTTTCGAAGTGGTCGCTCCTCCGATAAGCAACGGAGTTTTAAATCCAAGGCGTTCCATTTCTTTCGCAACGTGAACCATTTCATCAAGCGATGGTGTGATCAATCCGCTCAAGCCGATAATATCCACATTATGATTTTTCGCTTCCGATAAAATTTTATCAGCAGAAACCATCACACCCAAATCAATGATCTCGTAATTATTACAAGCCAATACAACGCCCACAATATTTTTCCCGATATCATGCACATCGCCCTTCACAGTGGCCATGAGAATTTTTCCTGCGTTCTGTCTTCCGTTACCAACAATTCCTGCAGCTTTATTTGCATCTTTTTCCGCTTGCAAAAAAGGTTCAAGATACGCGACTGCCTTTTTCATCACACGCGCGCTCTTCACCACTTGTGGCAAAAACATTTTCCCGCTTCCGAAAAGATCGCCGACAACATTCATTCCATCCATCAGCGGGCCTTCAATAACATGCAACGGCCGACCAAGCTTTACACGCGCTTCTTCTGTATCAGCATCAATGTAATCTGTGATTCCTTTTACAAGCGAATGACTCAGTCGCGATTCAACAGTTCCTTTTCTCCACTCCTCATCTTTTTCTGTTTTTTCTTTTGTAATTCCTTTTAATGATTCAGCATGATCAACCAACCGCTCCGTAGCATCATCACGACGATTCAACAAAACATCTTCTATCAGCTCGAGCAATTGTTTGTCAATATCATCATACACTACCAATTGTGCAGGATTTACAATTCCCATATCCATCCCGCATTTAATTGCGTGGTACAGGAATGCAGAATGAATCGCTTCACGCACATGATCATTGCCGCGGAAAGAAAAAGAAACGTTGCTCACACCACCACTCACTTTTGCATGAGGCAGATTTTCTTTTATCCATTTTGTCGAATTGAAAAAATCAAGCGCATTCAATCGATGCTCTTCCATCCCGGTTGCAACAGGAAAAATATTCGGATCGAAAATAATATCCTGTGGCGGAAAATAAACTTTGTCAACGAGAATATCATAAGCGCGTTTACAAATTTCTTTCCTGCGATCAAGCGTATCCGCCTGCCCCACTTCATCAAACGCCATCACGATCACAGCAGCGCCATATTGTTTTACCAAATTCGCCTGCTCAATAAATTTCTCTTCGCCTTCTTTAAGCGAAATAGAATTTACGATCGCTTTTCCCTGCACACATTTTAATCCCGCTTCAATCACCGTCCATTTCGAAGAATCGATCATGATCGGAACGCGTGCAATATCAGGTTCAGCAGCAATGAGATTAAGGAATTTTGTCATCGCCGCTTCACCATCAAGCATTCCCTCATCCATATTCACATCAATCACCTGCGCGCCGCCTTCTACCTGGTCTTTCGCAATAGAAAGTGCTTCATCGTAATTTCCGTCTTTGATCAAACGCAAAAATTTCTTCGAGCCCGTAACGTTTGTGCGTTCACCCACATTCATGAAATTACTTTCAGGGCGAAGCGTTACCGGTTCAAGTCCGCTTAAATGCATGAGCGTATCTGCTTCCGGCTTTTTTCGTGGTGTTGTATTTTTAGCCAGCTCAGCAATCCTGCGAATATGGTCAGGAGTTGTTCCGCAACATCCACCAACAATATTTAAAAATCCCGCTTTCAAAAAATCTTCGATCTGGTGGCCCATCGTATGCGCATCCTCATCGTATTCACCGAATTGATTCGGCAAACCTGCATTCGGATATGCGCTGACAAAAAACGGCGCCTTTTCAGAGAGCTCTTCCAAATACGGACGCATATCTTTTGCACCTAAAGCGCAATTTAATCCAACGCTCAAAAGATCAACATGCGAAACAGAATTTAAAAATGCTTCTGTCGTTTGCCCCGAAAGAGTTCGTCCGCTTGCATCCGTGATCGTGCCTGAAACCATCACAGGCATCTTGCGATCTATTTCTTTGCAATGGTTTTGTATTGCAAACAAAGCTGCTTTTGCATTGAGCGTATCAAAAATGGTTTCGATCAAAATGAGATCAACACCGCCATCGATCAAACCTTTTACCTGCAACGTGTACGCTTCCACCATTTCGTCAAACGTAACCGCGCGGAAGCCGGGATCATTTACATCAGGCGATAAAGAAAGCGTTCTGTTTGTCGGCCCGATTGCACCTGCAACGTATTTAGATGTTTTTGCTTTTTCCGGGAATTCAATATTAAATTCCTTCACTGCTTCCTTCGCAACTTTTGCAGATTCAAAATTCAATTCATACACCAGCTCCTGCATATCATAATCTGCCATTGCAATGGAAGTGCTGTTGAATGTATTTGTTTCAATAATATCAGCGCCTGCAAGCAGGTATTCGCGATGAATCGCTTTAATGATCTGCGGCTGTGTGATAGAAAGAAGATCGTTGTTCCCCTTTATATCTTTATGAAATTCAGCAAAACGTTTTCCACGATAGTCTTTCTCCTCCAGCTTGTATTGCTGGATCATCGTTCCCATCGCACCGTCAATAACGAGTATGCGTTTTTCTAATTCTTTCCTGATGTCTGACATAATTTTTATTCGTGCTGGGATTATAATTGTCCGTAAAAAATTCTTGTATCGTATTCAAACCGCACTAAACCTCCTGCCTGCCCATGCGCAGGCACCGCGGCGGCAGGCAGGTGTTCCTGGTAACGTGTGAATATTTTTTTCAAAACGCTGATCATAAATGCGCTGTCAGGATGATCTTCTGCAGGAACATAGGAAGAAGAAAATAATCTTCCTTTTAATCCTTCAAACGTAAAATCCTGGAAATTATCCAATGAAAAAGAATTCCATTTTCCCTTTCCGAAAAATGAATCAAAAACATTTTCATCAATATTCTTATGATTCACTTTCAGATAATCTGTGCCGAAAAGTTTAAGCAGGTCTTCATACGAACGAAGAAAGTCTGACGAATCTGTTCGGCGATCATTCCACATAAGCACCACATGTCCGCCGGGTTTTAAAATACGTTTGAATTCTGCTTTTGTTATTTCAACATCAAACCAATGAAAGGCTTGTCCGGCAATAATTAAATCAATGGAATGATCTTCCAGCTTTGTATTTTCTGCAGTGCCGTCAATGCTATGAAATTTACTCTTACCGTCAAGCATTTTTTCCGCCGCTTCACGCATGTCTTTATTTGGTTCAACACCAAAAACTTCATGGCCCTGCTCCAAAAACAAAAGCGAAGAAATACCCGTGCCCGAACCAATATCCGCGATCACCGCATTTTCATTCAGCACATGCAATGCACGCAAACGTTCAAGCACCTCCGCAGGATAACCCGGGCGATACTTCACATAATTTTCAACACGGTCACTGAATCGTTCTGTTGCCTTCACTTTAGCGCATAAAAAATCCCTACTGTTGAATCAGAAGGGATCGGGATTTTTAGTGAAAGATCATACTTCTGACTTATTTCCTCCCGTCTTACAACGAGATACGAATTGGCACCTTCTGAGTTAGTTTTGAGTTCGGAGTTTTGAGTTCGTAGACCAATGATCTCCGAACTAATTACTCCGAACTCCGAACTAAAAATCAGGGTTGCCAAGGCTTCAAAGGGCGTAATCCCTCAGCCTTTCTGAATAAGTGTTTGAAAAGAACTGCGGCAAATTTAATAAAAAAACTGCGTATTGTAAGACATTTAATAACCTGCAAAACTTAATTTTGGCTGTAACTAATCGGTGCACCCGTGCGTCTTGTGCCTGATCTAACGTCCTCCTCTATGTCCAATTTTTATCGTTTTTGCCTGCTGCTGCTTTTCTCTTTTTCTGTGCCCGCATTCGGACAAAATTCATTCACCATCAGCGGTTTTATTTCGGATTCTGCTAATGGGGAAATGCTCTTCGGCGCCTCCGTTTTTGCGGTTGGAACTTCTAAAGGCACAGCTGCAAATGAGTATGGATTTTATTCGCTTTCGTTACCTGCCGGCACCTACACCCTGCGTTATTCGTATGTCGGTTTTCGCCAGAAAGAAGTAGTTATTCAGCTTTCGCAGGATGTGAAAAAAGACATCAAGCTTGTAAGCAGCACCGTGGTAAATTCGGAAGTCGTCATTAAAGCCGATCGTAACCAGGACCAGGTGCAGTCCACGCAGACGAGCGCGATCAGCATTCCTGTAGATAAAATCAGGCTTGTTCCAACGATTGGTGGTGAAACAGATATTATAAAAGTGCTGCAGCTGATGCCCGGAATCAAACGTGGCGGCGAAGGTCAGAGCCAGATGTTTGTTCGCGGCGGATCAGGCGATGATAATTTGATTTTGCTGGATGAAGCTGTCGTTTATAATGTCGCGCATTTGTTCGGATTCTTTTCTGTTTTTAATAATGATGCGCTGAAAGATATTACCATGTACAAAGGAGGTTTTCCTGCGCAATACGGCGGACGACTTTCATCGGTAATGGATATTCGTATGAAAGATGGAAACAATGATAAGTTCCATGTCGTCGGCGGAGTTGGTTTGCTTTCTTCACACATTACCGTTGAAGGCCCCATCATTAAAAACAAATCTTCTTTTCTTATTTCAGCACGTCGTTCGTACATCGATAAAGTTTTTAAGCTCGCGTATGGCGGAGAAAATGTGCTGCCGTATTATTTCTATGATGCGAATTTGAAATTGAATTATACACTCAATGAAAAGAACAGGATTTTTGTCAGCAGCTATGTCGGCGATGATGTGCTTGCAACAAAAGTGGGAAGCGATAGTTCATTCTTCGATGGCGGATTTAAGCTTGGAAATTTTACTGCAACCACAAGATGGAATCATACATTTTCACCAAAACTCTTTTCCAACGTTTCTTTAATTCACACGCGCTTTCGTTATGATGTGGAAGCGCGCATTCCCGGAAATTCTTTTCTTACACAATCACGCATTTCTGATTACGGAATAAAAGATGATTACAGCTATTATGTAAGTCCGACAAATACCGTCCGTTTCGGTGCTTCTTACACGATGCATATTTTCCGTCCGAATGTTGTCAGCACCTCCGGAGAAATTTCTGATTTCCTGCGTTCGAATGAAGGCAAAAAAACGTTTACGCATGAAATGGGTCTTTATTATAACCAGGAGCTTGGCATCGGAGCGAGATTCAAAATTAATTATGGAATGCGTTTATCAGGATTAGCAACGAACGATGTATTTTATTTTAATCCTGAACCACGCGTTTCAACCGTATGGAATTTCGCTAAAACACAATCGCTGAAGCTGAGCTATTCGCGCATGGCACAATATTTACATTTGGTAAGCTCTTCTTCCATTGCATTGCCGACAGATCTTTGGTATCCCGTTACAAAATCGGTTCGCCCGCTTATTTCAGATCAGATCGCTGTGGCTTACAATTTAAATGTTCCGAAGCTGCAAACACTTATTACAGTTGAAGCGTATTACAAAGGCCTGAAAAATTTAATTGAATACCGTGAAGGCGCTGTGCTTATTCTCAATGATGATTATGAAAAAGAATTGGTGAGCGGAAAAGGACATGCTTACGGATTTGAATTTTTCGCACAACGCACAGAAGGAAGATTAACCGGTTGGATCGGCTACACCCTTTCCTGGTCCATTCGCGAATTTCCTGATCTGAATAACGGCAAACCCTTCTACGCAAAATTCGATCGTCGTCATGATCTTTCCATTGTCGGAACGTATGAATTTACAAAACGTTTTTCTGTTGCCGCTGTTTGGGTTTACAGCACCGGACAACGCTTCACTCCTGCCACCGGTAATTTCTTAATGCCGGATGCATCACTTTCGCAGGTAAACACATTGCCGATTTATTCCGACAAGAATGCGATCCAGCTTCCTTCCGCACATCGTCTCGATATAAATTTCGTTTTCAAATCGCGTCTCGATCGCAAGTGGATGAAGTGGACGGGCGAATGGCAGATAGGTGCATACAATCTTTACAACCGCGCGCAGCCTTATAAAATAAAAGTGGTGGATGACGGAAACGGCGGTTTCAAATACCAGGCCGTTGGTTTATTCGGATTTATTCCTTCCATCGCTTACAATTTTAAATTCTGATCATGAAAAATTTCAAATACATATTCATCCTTCTCGCAATCGCAGTTTCGCTAGTGAATTGCACACCCGATCCAATCGACATCGATGTACAACCTGCCGAAGAACGTTTAGTCATCGCATCACAAATTTTGCCGAACAGCATTATGGTGATCGGACTTACAAGAAGTTTTTCTCCGCTCGATCCCGATGGTCATGAAGATACATTGCAAAATGATTTTCTCGATCGCATACTTGTCGCAGATGCAATTGTTACCGTCACACATCCATCCGGCACCGACACGTTGTACATGCTCACACCCGGAATTTACGCAAGCATCAATGTATTGCTCGAAGATTACGGCAGCTACACCGTGCACGCAAAAGATCCGTTGACAGGATTAGAAGTAACAGCAACAACAGAATTGCTTCCACCGGTTGCGTTCGATTCGATTCGTCCTTACAAACAATTGGTGGATGGTGATACAACACCCTTCATCCATTACGAGCTGAGCGATTATGGAGCAGCTGCAGATTATTATGTTGTTTGTTTTTATCGCAAGAGCCAGGACACAAGCGCGTTTGATATCAATGATTATTTCAACCGCGGTTCGAACCAGCTCAATAGGTTTGATCTCATCACCGACCAGGATTTTAATCAAAATGGAAAGCTGATCCGCAACACACAATTAGCTGATGTAAGCACAATAGATACCATTGCAGTAACTGTTTCACATATTACAAAAGGCTATTATGAATTTCTCACTGCTTACAAAAGATCATCGAGCCTCTTCAACCAGCTTTCGGGAGAGCCGATCAATTATCCGACAAACGTAGAAGGTGGTTACGGTTATTTCAACACGCACTTTCCGGAAGTAAGAATATTTGAATTGAGGAATTATTGAGGGGAGAGAAATTGGAAATTAGAAATCCGCCGCGGCGGAAGAAATTGGGAAAGATAAGTGACGGGGGAAAAGGTGACAGGTGACAGGTGGAAAAGATAACTGTAGTATTAATTCGTCCCTCGTCCCCTCTTCGTCCCCACGTCCCCTTTTTTTTAATTCCAAAGCCCCCGCAACTCCTTCAAAAACGTCCAGATGCGTTTGCGGAAAAAGAGGATCAATAAAATATAAGGAATAACCATTAAATAGAGAATGGCATTATTCAATCCGCCGCCGATATTTTGTCCGTTGGTGCTGCCGCTTTCTGCCACCGCCCTGCACATAGCACATTGCGCCGAAGCGGAAATGTTCAGCAGGAGTGTGAAAAGAAGGATGGTGAAAACGCGGAATTTCATTGGTGTAAAGGTAGGGATTATGCGTCTTTTACCCACCATAATAAGGCGAAATCATCAAATAAACCACCGGGCCCGTCAAGCTCACATACAACCAGATCGGCCAGGTAATTCTTGAAAGCTTTTTGTGCTTCACATATTCTCCTGTCAATCCGCGGTAAGCGGTGAACAGGATGAAAGGCAGAATAATTGCCGCAAGAAAAATATGCGTGATCAGCAGGATAAAATAAACCATACGCATAGAACCAACTGCTGCAATCTCTGCTGCATCTGCAACTCCATCATGATTTACATCGCCGTATTTTGTATCGCCGGTTAACAAATGATGTGCGATATAGGAAACGAGAAAAAGAATAGAAAAAACCATTGCTGCCAGCATGATCTTTTTATGCAGCAAATATTTTTTCTGCTTTACTGCAACCAACGCTGCGATCAATAAACCGGAGACAAGCGAATTAATAACCGCATTTGCTTCTGCGAAAATGTGCACGTCAAAACCTAAATCAACTTTCAGGTGAACATTTCCAAGCAACACAATTATTCCGAAAACAACTACAGAAAAAACGCCGATTAACAACCGGGCCTTTTTATCATTGGTAACCATTGTGGGTTGTAGCATCGCTTATTTTTCTTTGAGGAGAGTTTTTATATCTGCAATAAGACTATCGACAGCAGCAGAATCCGTTCCGTTATAATATCCGCGTATCCTTGCCTGCTTATCAGTTAAAACAAACTGATCACTGTGAATGAAATCTTCTGAGTCGCCGTTGCCCGGTTCTACAGGAAGAAAATAACCGTAGCGTGCGAGGTCGTACAATTTTTTTTTCGGACCCGTTACGAATTTCCATTGCGAAGTATCAGCTTTAAAAAGATCAGCATACTGTTGCAGAAATTCTGCTGTGTCACGATCAGGATCAACGGTGTAAGAAACAATTTTAAAATCAGGATTTGCTGCGAATGCTTTTTGTACGCGCGAAAGTTGTGAAGTCATCCGCGGACAAATTCCTGCGCAGCTCGCGAAGAAAAAATCGGTGAGCGCAACTTTTCCATTATAAGATGAAGTGAGAAATGGTTTTCCGTTTTGCGCCGTCAATTCAACCTCCGGAATGGTGTGATAAAAAACAGTTCCTTTTGAATCGGTTGAATCGAGCTTGTAATAGATCTGCAAACGTTCCAATCCGCGGTATGAAACCGAATCATCTATTGGCTTATCATTTCCCTGTGAGCAGGAAAGTGAAAGAAAAGTGATGATGCATGCTGCAATAAAAATTCTCATTTCTTTTTCTGTTCCACCTTTGAATCATCCAGCGTCTGCGAGGCTTCATCCCTGAATTTGATAAAGCGAATATCTTCTTTCATCTTTTTCAGCTCAGCCGCAAAACGAATATTATAATAGCCGCGAATTCTACCTTTATGATCGATCAGCACCGCATCGCTCCAGGTTGCCCACGGATCTTTTTTGCGTGACGGATCTGCAATAAAATACTGCGCGTGCAATGAATCAAATTTTGCTGCAGCAGGAAAAACAGTGAAAGCCGTATCAGCGCCGAGCTTCATGTCGGCAGCAAAATCCGGCGCGCCGGGTAATGGATTTCCAAGCGAATCTCCCGGGTAGAAAAAAACAAAACGCGCATAATTATAGCTCATGCGATTCAGCTGGATATCTTCCGCGAAGATTCCCATCGTTTTCTGCATCGAATCGGGATGAACGAAAAGTGCGACGTATAAATTTCCGTTGAGGCTGCGGCTGTCGAAGGTGTGATTGCCGTTTGAGTTGAGCTTAAATGGCGGAACGGAATACCACAGCGTATCTGTTTTCGGATTTCCGTTTTTGTCTTTGACCTGGATAGCCTGGCGCGGACCAAAAAAAGGCGCCCGGAATGCTTTGGGCACACCGAGCGCAAAATAAATATAGATCAGTATCGGAAGAAAAAGAACTGCAAACAGTGCAAGTCGCTTTTTCATATTATTTCTTTCCGTGTGGTTCAGCGTTTCCTGTTGGAGCAGGAAGATTTGTTTGCTGATCGTAAATGTCAAATCTTCTTGTCTTTGCGTAATTGCCTTCCCCGATCGTCAACATAAAAATGAAGTAGAGAATAAATCCGACAAACGGCGCAATAATCATCCACTTCGTCCAGCGCTCTTCGTGACCAAGATGCATGAATTTATAAACGATGTAGAATGCTTTTACAATCGTAAAGCCGATGAAGAAGATCTTCAAAAACCAGGTTGGAATACCGTAGGAAGGTGCAATAAGTCCGACAACAACCTCAACGATGGTAACAGCAAGAAGTATCCAGAAAACGAACCACAATTTTTTGCGGGCTGTTTTTCCATAAGTCTCGTCGTGCTGTGCGAGCACTTCATAATTCGGGAACGGATCGTGAAACTCTGACATATGTTTTTGTTTAAGCTAAGCGATTTCTTTTTAAAAAAATTAGAGCAGGTAGAAGAAGGTGAATACGAATACCCAAACCAAATCTACAAAATGCCAGTAGAGTCCTACCTTCTCGACCATTTCATAATGACCACGACGTTCCATCACACCTTGCAGTGCCATAATGAAAATAACAATATTAATGCACACACCTGAGAATACGTGGAAACCGTGGAAACCGGTGATGAAGAAGAAATAATCGGCAAACGCTGTGTGACCATATTCATTGTGCCGAAGGTTTGCGCCGTAAAATTTTTCACCTTTTGCAATGATCTCAGCAGATTTAGCTGCAGAAAGTGGCTCATGTGCAAACGTG
Source organism: Bacteroidota bacterium (assembly GCA_031412295.1). Classification (GTDB taxonomy): domain Bacteria; phylum Bacteroidota; class Bacteroidia; order Palsa-965; family Palsa-965. The sequence goes on along the minus strand of JANOCU010000005.1, from coordinate 275,596 downwards.
AGAATTTTTGTATTTGCATGATGCGTTACAGGATCAATTGCATACGTATACATTACGTTATCATAAAGGACAGCTCCTTCATGACTTCCTTTGATAAAGTTTGCCCACTCCCATGCCTGTGAACCAACGAACATAAATCCGCCGATGATAGTAAGGAACATCCAGATCAAAACCGGTTTTCTTCTTTTCCTGTGACCTGCTTCTACAGCAAGCACCATCGTTACCGAGCTCATGATAAGAATGAAGGTCATTAAACCAACATACATCAATGGCAAGTGAACGCCTTCGAGGAATGGAAAGTGATGGAACACTTCGGAAGGAATCGGCCATTCACCTGAAAAGCGGTGACGGAAGAATCCGTACGAACAAAGGAATCCCGAAAAGGTTAATGCATCGGAGATAAGGAAAAACCACATAAATAGTTTTCCGTAGCTCGCTCGTAAAGGTGAGGTTGCACCGTCCCATCCGGCAATATTGGCATCTGTAGCGTGTCCTGACATAGAACTTGAACTGGTTAGGTTATTGATTTATTCTGTGCGCTGCAAGTTTACTTATAAATCGTTAAAAAAACGAACAAATAAATCCATAATGCATCGAGGAAATGCCAGTAGATGGCAGAAAGTCTCAATCCATGGACATTTGTCGCGCTGTAACGACCTCTGAGCGAACTTATGAAGCTGACTAGTAAAGCGATAATTCCGCCGGCAACGTGTGCAAGATGCAACGCGGTCAAAAGAAAAATATACGATCCCGAAATTAATGAGGTCTGACCTTTTGCATGACTAAGATAAATTCCATTACTCGCCAGCACTCCCCAGCCCTGCCATTGACACCACGCGAATACAAGTCCAAGAACCAAGGTTGCTCCCAGGAATAAAATGCCTGCTTTGATCTTATTTTTTCTGAAGCTCCACAACGCAAAGTTCATGGTAATACTGCTGAAAATGATCACCGCAGTGCTGATCCAGAAAACCTGTGGTAATACAATGCTGAACCAATCACCGGCACCACGACGCACAACGTACGCGCTTGTTAATCCTGCAAAAAGCATCACAATGCTGAGCGTTCCCAACCAGACAAGATTGCGTTGCGCTTTCTGCTTCTTTAGTATTTCGTCACTCATCACCATGTTCGCTTCCATATTTTATCCGAATAAAAATGCCAATTGAACGGCAGGTAAATAAATAAAAGAGCCGAACATTAATTCACGTGCTGCCGTTACTTCACAACTGCGGTAAAGCTTAAATGCCTGCCATAAAAAGCCGATTCCGCAAATAAGAATAATGCCCGCTGAAATCAATCCGACCATATTAAATAACAATGGCGCAAGGCTCACCGGGATTAAAACGATCGTATAAATTACAATTTGAAATGCGCTTGCTTTATCTCGTCCGCCCGGGGAAGGTAACATATGAAAACCTGCTTTTTTGTAGTCTTCATGCGACACCCAAGCGATGGCCCAGAAGTGAGGAAACTGCCACATAAATTGCCCTGCGAAAAGTAAAATCGCCGCCATCCCGATCGAGCCAAAACCCGCAGTCGCCGCAACACATCCTAACATCGGGGGAATTGCTCCCGGAAATGCCCCGATAAGCGCTGAAAAAGGTGTTACACGTTTTGAAGGCGTATAAACTAATGTGTAAAGCAACAAAGCAATTGCACCGAGAATTCCGCTGAGGATATTTGTATAAAGAGTAAGAATTGCAATTCCCGCGATGCCGGTAATCACAGCAATGATCCACGCTTCTGTCAATGACATTCTCCCTGTCGGAAGCGGGCGGTTTTGTGTGCGCGCCATGAGCTTGTCATAATCGCGTTCGATGATCTGGTTAAATCCGTTGGAAGAACCGGTGACAAGAAATCCGCCGAGAATTAATGCAGTGAGCTGAATCCAGCTAAAAGCATATGTTCCTTCGAGAATTTTAATTTGGTGGACGCCGATAAAATATCCGATCACGGCCGAAAAAACTACAAGTGTAGCCAGGCGAAGCTTAATGAACTGCGCATAGTCGGTCATCTTACTCATTAAACCGGACTGTTTTTCTGCTGTTTGAACCCTGGAGGCGATCAAGACTTTTCCTTATAAATCGGGCAAATTTAGGTATTAAGGCGCTTCGAAAGTTCGTTGTAATAGAGAATTTAGATTACTTCTAAATAATGGGTGACGAGTGACAGGTGACAGGTGACGAGTGGCTTATAAAAGAACGCTTCGTACTTGAATCTGCGCCCTTTCCGCGAACTCCGCGGCCTCTGCGAGAGAGCTTTACGCGTCGGTTACCTAATAATCCCTATAACTTCTCCAAAGCGGCAAAGTCAATCCGAACTGCACATACGCTGATTTTTTCCTTCCCAACACATTATTTTCAGATCGGGCTCCTGCCAATAATTCAATTCGTAACGGGAATGCCAGGTTGAATTGATAAGAAGTTCTTAATTCGGCGTAGAAAATATTCGTTGCAAGACCGTCGAATAATTTGTGATTAAAATCTCTTTCCAGCGGACGATTAGGAATGGTGGATGTGCGCGTCATGTAGGAAAGAAAAATATTCTGACCATAATTTGTTCCTGAGGAATCCAGTCCAACGCGTGCACCGACTAATTTTCCGGTGATCGTAAATCCTTTTGCCGAATAAGAAAGAAGTCCGATCATCTCCGCGAAATTTGCGCCGAGCGGATGTGCGAGTGGCATTCCTGCATTGGAATAACTCTGCTGCGAGCTTCCGTGTGAATACGTATACGGACGAACAATATTTAGTTCGGTTTGCATGAATAAATTTTTCACTTGTCCGAAGTTGAAACATTTGTAGCCGATTTGATAGCCTTGCTTATTCGCCCACCAGCCGTTGCGTGCGAGAATTTCGCGGAGGAAAAATTCATCGAGCAAAACCTGTGCGTAAAGAAAATTATTTGCGTTAAAACGAATTTTGAAAGACGCGCCTAGCATTGCATTGTCGGATGATCCTAAACTATATTCAACAGGACGAAAGAAAATAACCGGGTTGAGATAGTTCGGATCAAAACCACGATTGCGATTCGGATCGTTGCCTTGCCAGATGATGGATTCGAATAAACCAATGTTCAGCCATTTTGCTGCGTTGAAGCTAAGATGATGGAATGTTGCAAATTTGCTCCTGTAGTCTTTTGATAAGCCGTTTGAATTCGTCCAGTCCTGCATCCATGTGAACAAGGAAGTGTATTGCAATTTCCAGATCGTTGTGGTCTGTTTGACATACGGCATTGCAGCGCCGATATCAGAAAGAAAAAGCGAACGATACCCATCGCCCCAGAAATGTTTATCGCGGCCAACCTGCAAATTGAAAACCTTTGAAGGACGCCAGATAATATTTCCTGAAAAATGCTGGAAAGAAAATTTACCCGGCGAAGTTTCATAAGCACGATCGCCCCAACCGGGAATGGTGGAAGAAAATCTCGTTATAGAATCCGCGTAAGCAGGAAATGCAGTAGTGCCCGCAGCAAATCTTGCTTCTATTCCTATTTTCTGTTTATAATCCGCATCAAGAATAATTCCGCCGACAGTGGTAAGAAAAGTATTCTTTGTTTTCAGATCATAACCAACATTGAAATCGTAAATCGGGCGAATAACGGAAACACTGTTCTTGTACCGGCGCACTTTGCGTCCGGGATCTATCTCCAATGGATTGGGCTTTATTTTGTAATAATCCTTCCACGTCAAACGCTCATACTTATACGTAATGATTTCCGCCTTATCACCGTCCTGGTGAGGGGCTTTGTAATATCCTTCTCTCAGATCAATATCAAGATAAGGGCGAACAGCACTGTGGAATTGACCGTTATTCAGGAAGATTTCTTCTTTCGATACATCTTCGCTCAACGACATCGTATGCTGCGCAAAACCTTTTGAGGAAAATAAAAACAGAACAATAACAAGAAAACTAATTCCTAAACCCGAAACCCGGAACTCCCTGCCTGCCAATGCGAGGCCAGCGCGGCGGCAGGCAGGCGAACTCCGAACTATTTCCCTCATGCCGCTTCTATATTTAGCGTGCGTGTTTTGTTCGAAGACGTTTTCTTTTTGTTGTGACGGCGTTTCATCAGCCATGGAATAGTTGCAAGCAATACAACGTATCCGGCGGTAATGAGAAATGAAATGGTGAGGGGTAAATTTCTTGTCGCAATTGCAACACCAACGACAGAAATATTTGCAACATAAATGCAGATAACTGTTTTCGCATGATTAATTCCGCTGTCGATAAGCAAATGGTGCAAGTGATTTCTATCTGCCGAGAAAGGTGAAACACCACGAATTGCGCGCCATACAAAAATGCGAAGTGTGTCGGTAAGCGCGTAGGCGATGATGGACATGGCAACTACAGGAGTGAAAAGTTCTTTGATGACCGGTAATGAATTTTCAAGCGGAGTATATTCCACAAACTTAATTGCAAGCACCGCCATGATCAATCCAATAACCATTGATCCGGAATCGCCCATGAAAATTTTTGCGGGTGAGAAATTGAAAACCAAAAATGCTGCAAGCGATCCTGCTAATGCAAACGCAAGCATTCCCATTACAATATCGCCGCCGAGTGAAAAAATAATTCCGAATACAAGTCCGCCGATCATTCCTACACCTGCAGCTAAACCGTCAACGCCATCAATAAGATTGTATGCGTTTACGGTTACAATGTAAGTGAACATGGAAAGAAAAATGCTTGCCCATAATGGAATATCGTTCATCCCGAATAATCCATGCAGACTTTTGATCCGCACTTCCGCCATCAGCACGAGGATCATTCCAACTAAAATGTGGGCGGCTAATTTTTTAATCGGTGCAGTTCCGATAATATCATCTTTGATTCCAACGAAAAATAAAATGAGCATACAGCTGACAACAAACTGGAAATCCTGTATCCAGCGTTTGAGCAGATCCATTTCGGGATGATCATATGGAAACCATAATGCGAATGCAAAAAGTGTGGCCGCGAAAATGATGATACCACCGATTGTTGGAACAACACGTTTATGAAGCTTACGTGCATCACCCGGCTCATCAAAAAGACGTTTCAGGAAAGCAACTTTAATCAGGGCCGGAGTTGCCAGCAACACAACAATAAAAGACGTAAGAAGTGTAAGAAAAAGATGAGCCATGTTATTCTTTACGTAAGCCTGATATATCGCACAAAGGTAGTTATTAACCGAAATTTTTCAGGTTTCTGACAATGGTTTTATTTTCTGAAGAAATCTAAGTAATTGTTTGTCAATGAAGTTCGAATGGCCACATATACGTACCTGGTGTGCTGAAGGTTTGCATCTGTCTGCACTTTTCTATCTGAAATTCCCAGCGCAACATTCAAATTCGACGCATAGCTGATCATAAATCCTATCGACGCATCAAACGTTGTAAGTGTGGTTTTTTCTCCACGGCCAAAATAGTTTGTGCTTCCATCGCTGAATGAAGTATTGTCGGCCACCGCATCAGAAACAAAAATGTTTTGTCCGTAAATATGTCCTGCAGTATCCGTTCCGATCATCGCTTGCGAAAAACGTGTGTGCAAAAAGAAATCACCGATCTTATACTGAAGCGAACCATTGATCTCCGAAAAATTTGCGCCGAGCGGATGTGCGAGCGGCTGATTGTAATGCGTGTACGCCTGCACCGAATCAGTTGCAGAATAGGTGTACGGATTTACTTTATTGAATTCAAATTGTAAATGAAGATGCTTCAAAGTAAATGCGTTGTAATATTTCACACCCAGCTGAAATCCTGTTTTATGACGAACATCTTTTCCGAAATCATCAGCAACTAGTTGTCCGTACAAACGAACAGCTTTTAAAAGATCGATATGAAATGTTGCGCCAAGCGAATAATTATCGCGGTCATTTAATCCGAAATCAAAAACGGAAGTAAGCATCACAGGGTTTACATAAGCCAAACGCAGGCATTGTTTATTCCGTTCATCCGCTGCTGTCCAGATGAGACTTTGGAACACGGTGACTTCTGCAATACGTCCGATGTTTACGCTGAACTGTGAAAACGAAGCTGCTTTTTTCTGGAACAATCTTTCTGTGCCGGGCGGAATGGCGGTGTTAGAAAGCAAATTCATCAGCGATGCATAAATTGTAGTGTACTGAAACATTTTATTCGGACCAAACCATCCTGTCAATCGCGCATACGGATAGGTGAATGCATTATCCGAAAGTAAAAGTGAACGATAGCCGTCACCGACAAAATGTTTTCCGCTTCCGATTTGTATGTTGAAAAAACTTACCGGTGTCCAGGAAACGTAGCCGGTTGCCATTGCATAATCGTAGCCGTTTGTTTTAAATCTTTTCCAGCGACCTTGCCCGGGAATAACTTGTGTTGCTTCTGCAAATTCTCTTATGTAGCCTGGATAAAATGCCTGGTTTTCATAGAAGGCGGTCTCGAAGGAAACTTTTGTGCCGATGTTTCCGTGCGCTGTTATGCCGCGTGTGTTGATGTAATATCTTCCGGCTGCAGTGTCATTTCCATCTTTAATCACATTCATCGATTGAAGGTTGATCAGGGGATCAATGTAAAGATGAAAAAGTGGTTCACCCTGCCCGACTTCGTCATTCAGGCGGGCGTTTTGTGGTTGGCGTTCTACTTGCAGAAGGCTGTGTGATTGATGATAGTGATGAATCCATCTTGAAAACTTGCTGTTGTAATCAATGCGCTGTTTCCATTCTGTTTCTGCATTACGGGAATAATTTTGCAGGACAATATTTTTACGCAGCGGATGGCCTTGTTCTATCCATGGGCGCATGGAGGAATGTAGAGGAAATGCTAATGAGTTATTTGTATCAGCAGCAAGCAATCGAAGTGTGGAATCTGCTTCGTATTGTTTTAAGGAATTGCTTAGCGGAAATCCTTTTTGTTTTACCATTCTTGCTTCACTTTCCTGGATCCAATTGTAGTTGAGAGGGACGTTGGATTGCTGCGAGAGAGATTTCTTTGGCAGGAAAAAAAGAAAGGCACAAAGGCACAAAGGCACAAAGGTTTTTAGCAAGAGAGATTTTCTTGTGAACGAAAAAAATGGAAGGCCACGGAGGCACAGAGGCACGGTAAAAAAAATAAAACGGGATTGTTCTCTTCTCAAAATGTCGGCTTTATTTATACTTCGCGAAGTACGTGGTGTCCGGAAAGTTCTTCATCGAATAGTGCTTTTACGTCGGTGTAGACGCTTTTGATTCCTTCTTCGAGCGAAATTTTATGATGCCATCCGAGCTTGTGCAGCTTGGTGACGTCGGTGAGCTTTCTTGGTGTTCCGTCGGGTTGTGATGTATTAAAGCGTAATTCGCCTTCGTAGCCTATGATCTTTTTGATCATCAACGCAAGATCACCGATGCTGATGTCGACTCCTGTTCCGATGTTTACAAATCCAGGCTCGTTTACATTGAGCATGACGTACACGCAAGCATCAGCCATATCATCGACGTGACAAAATTCGCGCAATGGCTTGCCTGTTCCCCAAACTTCTACGAATGGAGATTTGGTGACCTTGGCAGTGTGAAATTTACGAAGCAGGGCAGGCAGCACGTGCGAATTATTCAGATCGTAATTATCGTTTGGTCCGTACAAATTCGTTGGCATTACCGAAACGAAATTGCAACCATACTGATCGCGATACGCATCACACATTTTTATGCCGGTGATCTTTGCAATCGCGTAAGGTTCATTCGTTGGCTCGAGCTGACCTGAAAGCAAATATTCTTCTTTCAACGGTTGCGGTGCAAGTTTCGGATAAATGCAAGTTGATCCGAGAAACAATAATTTTTTTGCGCCATTTACATATGCAGAATGAATGACGTTGGATTGGATCATCAAATTATCATAGAGAAAAGCGCCGCGGTATTTATTGTTCGCAAGGATCCCTCCCACTTTCGCTGCTGCTAAAAAAACATATTCCGGTTGCTCTTCCGCAAAAAAATCAGCAACCGCTTTCTGATCGCGCAAATCCATTTCCGAAGAAATGCGTGTTACAATATTTGTAAAACCTTTCGCCGCAAGATTTCTCATGATGGCAGATCCCGCCATTCCACGATGTCCAGCAATATATATTTTAGACGTTGATTGCATTTGGTAGAAAAAAATAAAAAATGTTCAATGCCAAACTAACAATGCACAATGTACAAGTGTTATTGTGCGGCGAGATTCTTTTTTGCTGTGTCAATACTTTTTGAAAAAATGGCCAGAAGTTCAAGGCATTCGCTCAAGGCTTTCTGAGATTCATTTAGCACTTCTTTATAGGGTTTTCTGACAAGAATTTTCAATCCTACTTTTGTCTCACGTAGTTCTTTTCTACAAATTCCCATTTTGTGAATAAAATCTTTCTTGGATTCTGCTTCTTGCGCTTCCCCATAATTCAAAGCCGGAGAAGAACCACTTCGAATCATTTGTCCGCCAATATGATTAGCAGCTTTTGTATTAGGCAAGCCTTCAACAACATCAGCGATCATAACCGTAAAGTCAATAAGTCTGTCTTCCAAATCAAACTTCCTTTCAACTTTTGCCATTTTTTACTTTTTTATTTTCCCTTGCTCATTGAGCATTGTTAGTTTGGCATTGTTCATTCCAGTTAAAGGTAATGTCACTTCTTAATTTTTACCTTGCTCATTGAATCCGCCGCGGCGGATTAGTTTGGCATTGTTCATTCCAGCTTAGGAAATTTCTCATTCATGAAACTTATTCACCAAATGTCCGCCTTCCATGAGATATTTATCTCTTTCGAAAATGCGCAAATCAGAAGCAACCATTTCTTTGCAAAGCTCTTCGACTGTATGTGTTGGTTCCCATCCTAAAATGCGTTTTGCTTTTGATGCATCACCAACGAGAAGATCTACTTCTGCCGGACGGAAATATTCTTTATCGACATGCACCAAAACTTTTCCGGTGGCTTTATCAATTCCTTTTTCGTCTACATCTTTTCCTTCCCAAACAATTTCAATTCCTACTTCACGGAAAGACCATTCAACAAACGTGCGCACTTTTATTTTTTTACCTGTTGCTAAAACAAAATCATCAGCAACATCCTGCTGAAGCATACGCCACATTCCTTCCACATAATCTTTCGCATGACCCCAATCGCGTTCTGCATCAAGATTACCGAGGTACAGCTCTTTTTGCAATCCTAATTTAATTCTTGCTGCAGCGCGTGTAATTTTTCTTGTTACAAATGTCTCGCCGCGCAATGGACTTTCATGATTGAATAAAATTCCGTTGCATGCAAACATGCCGTATGCTTCGCGATAATTTTTTACGATCCAGAATGCATACAGCTTTGCAACACCATACGGACTTCTCGGGTAAAATGGAGTGGTTTCTTTCTGCGGAATTTCCTGGACTAAACCATAAAGTTCAGAAGTAGAAGCCTGGTAAAATTTTGTTTTCTTTTCTGTGCCGAGAATTCGTATTGCTTCCAATAAACGAAGCGCGCCTATTCCATCTGCATTGGCGGTGTATTCCGGTGTATCGAAAGAAACTTTTACATGCGACATCGCCGCAAGATTATAGATCTCATCAGGCTGAACTTCCTGGACGATGCGAATAAGATTTGTAGAATCAGTCAGATCACCGTGATGAAGAAAAAACGGGCGACCTTTTTCATGCTGATCATGATAAAGATGATCGATACGCTGCGTATTGAAAAGTGAGCTGCGACGTTTCACACCATGAACGATGTAGCCTTTATCAAGCAATAATTCTGCGAGATAAGCTCCATCTTGACCGGTAATTCCTGTAATCAGTGCTGTTTTTGCCATTTTGAGATTAAATTGTGTGCAAAACTACGGTTTTCCCTGCGAAGAGTTAAATAGTTTCTGGTTCGGGCGTTCCGGGTTCTGGGTTTTCAGTTCCCATAACTTTAATCGAAACTCTTTAAACCCGACCCCGAAAACAACATCTCCGAACTAAAAACTCCGAACTCCGAACTAAGTTCTATTTCAAAAAATCGCCATCAATAATGAAAAGTTTGGCGCCCGATTTTGAATAAGAGCGATGCGGGCTTGCGTCATCTGAAACAACATAGGTCATTCCTTTTTTCATTGTGGTTTTTTCACCGGTTTGCAGCTCATTTATAAATTCTCCTTCGAGACAATAAACAACATGACCTTTCCGGCACCAATGATCAGCAAGATACTCAGGTGAATATTCAACCGTCCTGATCCTTAATCCCGGAAGCTGTATCGTTTGCCAGAAGGAAGTTCCGGTTTCACCCTTGTGCTCGATTTTTTCAATTGCGTCCCAATTGATATCCCGGAAAGGAATTTGTACATTCATCATAAAGTTTTTATTGTTCGGAACAATTAATTGCCGGCTCCGCAAATTCATCCGACACAAGAAATTTTCCTGAACAATTTTCGATTGCCGTAAAGTTACTACCGGATAAGTGTAATCGTTCCTTTGCGGAGAACTGTTTTTCCATTGTCAAGCTTTCCTTCGTAGGCGTAAAAATAAGTACCCTGCTGCAGTATATTTCCGTCTTTATCATTGCCATTCCAGCAAAATCCAGGATCAGTTGTTTGATAAACTATTTGTCCCCAACGATTATAAAATAAGCATCGCATACTTTCAATGCACCATGCATCTGAAACAGAAATACAATCATTTACATGATCTGCATTCGGAGTAAAGACATTCGGCAATGTCGGATTACATTCTGCCTGTGTATGATCTTCAATTGCATCAGGAATTTCATAGACGAAACAACCACCGTCGATCCTTGCCATAAAACCATCTTTTCTTCCGTAGCTGGTAATATTTTGCGGACCGAATTGCGCTGAAGGCAAATCAAAATAACCACAAAAATAAAGTCGGCATGAATCATCCACTGCAACTCCATACCCACGATCTTCCAGCGGACTTCCGGCTTGCATCGCCCATTTCCAATCGCCGAGTGAATCGATTGCAGCTACGAATGCCTGTATGCTGTCTGTGCCGGTTTGCAATGTTGTATCGTTTCCGAATTTCACAAGTCCCCTGCATTGGCCGGTCACAAAAATATTTCCATCATCATTTACCGTAAGCGCTCTTCCTGCATCACCGCCACTTGTTGAGCCTGCTCGTTTTGCCCAGAGCCAGTTGCCATCTAAATCCATCCGTGCAACAAAAATATCGCGACCGGAAGGACCTCCATAATTGTTCAGCGTATCAGCGCCGAACATCACATGGTCACGAAATTCGCCGGTTAAATATAAATGCTGTTGGTTGTCAATCGCAATTCCATTTGCACGATCATCAAGCGCACTTCCGGTGGTTGTTACCCATTGGAAATTTCCATTCGCATCATATTTCATTACAAAAATATCACGACTGTTATTTGTGCTTGCAACAGCAAAATTTCCGAAAGGCTTCACACCATAAAATCCTCCTGCGATGTAAACATTTCCTGCGCTGTCTAAAACAATATCATTATCACGTTCAACATCTGTACCACCAAATGTTCTTACCCATTGCCAAACTCCTGCAGGTGATATACGCGCTACATATGCAATTGAATCATTAATGTTGATCGGCGGCAAATTTCCGAAAACTGCTGTGCCCGGTACCGGACCATAATGATTCGATAAAAAACCAGTAACAAAAATATTTCCCTGCGCATCAGTCACCGCATCATAACAATGATCATCGCCTGTTGATCCACCGGTAATTGCCCAGATAAAATTTCCATTCGGATCAATCTTCACGACAAAAGAATGATCTGCATTTCCGCTGAGCGTAAACTGACCGAATGTGATCTGGCTCCAATATGTTCCTGTTGCAATAATATTTCCCTGCGGATCCGTGCACAAGCCTAGCGCGCGATCATCATTATAACCACCACCGGGAACAGCCCAGATAAAATTTCCTGCAGCATCCTGTTTTGAAACAAATGCATCTTTTCCCGCAGTAGCAGGATTAAGGTAAATGCTGCCGAAATAAGCATCATTGTTATAATAACCGGAAGTAAAAATATTTCCTGACTGGTCAAGCGCAATATCCAATGACTTGTCGGAACCACTGTTTCCACAATGTGTCACCCAGTTTATGGTTGGATTCTGTGCATTTGAAAAAGAAATGAGCGCGAATAAAAAGACGCTCAGCAGGGACAATTTCTTTGTGGAGGTTTTCATGTTGTATAAATATAACAAGCCCATAAGACTTGTACAACATTAAATTAACCTTTGGGCTACCCGCGGCTTCCTGCTGCTGTTACGAGAAACCAGGTATTGCGCAATTGTTCGCGGTTATATTTGATCTGGTTTTTAGAAGGCCACTCAATCATTTCACCGCCTGCCTGCTCAACAATAACCTGCCCGGCTGCAGTATCCCATTCCATTGTCGGAGCAAAACGCGGATACACATGTGCAATTCCTTCTGCAACGAGACAAAATTTGAGTGAGCTTCCTGCTGCAACAAATTCTACGCTGCCATGTTTTTTTCTTTGTTCTTCTACATACGCTTCCGTTTCCGGTGAAGCATGTGAGCGGCTTCCGACAATGGTAAATGTGGAAGGCAAAGGTTGTACGGGAAGTTTTTTTCCTTCTGTGAAAAAATCTTCTGCAGAAGAAATTGCTGATGCTTTATCTACGCGAAATGCACCCACACCTTCTGCTGCAAAATGCAACACATCTGTCACAGGAGTATAAATCACACCAAGAGTTGGTTTTCCGTTTTCCGACAGCGCGATGTTGACCGTGAATTCACCGTTACGTTTGATGAATTCTTTTGTTCCGTCAAGTGGATCAACAATCCAGCATTTTGTCCAGGTGCTGCGTTCTGCATATTCATGTGCGCGGGAATCTTCTTCGCTTAAAACCGGGATGGAAGTGCTTTCCAATGCTTTCACAATTACATCATGCGATGCGCGATCGGCGAGTGTTAACGGTGTGCGATCGTCTTTATAGGTTACATCTATTGCTGCAAGTTTATAAATGCTGAGAATAGATTTTCCGGCTTCGATGGATGCAGTGATTGCTGTTTTTAGAAGGTCTTTCATATGGAAAATTAATCAGAATTTTTTTCTTTTGTTTCTATGCGCGTGAACAATACGATGAATAACGATATTGCTTTTATCAATGTTGTAGAATATGAGATATGGAAATCTTGATAACGAAGCAACTCTGAAATTTTTATACAGAACGCTAAATGATCTCGGAAATGAAATAAGATGAGGAGCTATAATATCAATCTCATCAAGAAAATCTTCTCCTAAACCTGCCACCTGATCTTCATACCATTCATATATCTGCTGAAGATGACGCGCGGCAAGTTTTGTGTAAATAATCGCCATTGCGGTTGACTAAATTCTCTTCCCTTTTCTCACCCGGTCTTTAACCTCTTCCCAGGTATATGTCTTTTCAAGGCCAGCCTTATAGCGTATCATACTTTTGTCTAGTTCAGTCTTATCTTCCTCAGTCAATTCATATCCATCAGCTTGTAAATGGCTATTTAAAAAAAGATAAACATCCTTCAATAGCTTTTCATCCTGAACTTGGCTAATTGCCTTAACCAATTTATTTTTTAATACCGTCTTTGTCATAGCTCTACTTCTTACTTAAAGATACAAATAATTTACCTCAATATTTTGCCCCACCAACACCAATGCTTTCTATCGGGTGCCAGGTGGTTTTAATTTCTTGTGTGTCAAAAATGAAATAAGGATTTTGTGATTGTGTTTTATTCCAATCTTCCTTATAAACAAAAACACGTTTCACATTCAACGTCGCATTTTCTTTGATCGTTTTTATTTCAGCCTGGTTTTTTGCTGCGTACACAACAGCATTCACATCCATGTGGGAGCTCATGTGTGAAATCAATTCAGAGGTTTTTCCTGTTAGAATATTCACAACACCTCCCGGAAGATCGGATGTTGCCAAAACTTCGGCGAATGTGATGGAACACAACGGCAATTTTTCAGAAGCAAGCGCAATACAAACATTGCCTCCTGCAATAACAGGTGCAATAACAGAAACAAGTCCGATCAAAGATGAATCCTGTGGTGCAACAATTGCAACTACACCTGTAGGTTCAGGAACAGAAAAATTAAAATGCGATGACGCAACCGGGTTTACGCTGCTGAATATTTGCTGAAATTTATCGCACCAGCCGGCATAATAAACCAAACGATCGATTGCTGCATAAACTTCATTTTCTGCATTTGCTTTTGTTGAACCCTGCTGCAGCATCTCTTCAATAAATTGCGATTTGCGTGTTTCCAGCATTTCGGCAATGCGATAAAGAATCTGCGAACGATTAAAAGCGCTTCTTCCGCTCCATCCCGCAAATGCACCACGCGCTGCAACAACTGCATTACGAAAATCCTTCCGCGAGCCAAGACAAATATCTGCAATGACATTCTTCTTTTTATCCAGCAACGGATAATAACGCCCCGATTCCGTCCGTGGAAATTGCCCGCCGATGTAGAGTTTGTATGTTTTTAATATTTCTATTCTCATTAGGAACTTTGTTTTATCAATAACTATTTTGAGGAGTACGAAAAGCGAAATGAAATACGAAAAAGTACGAAAAACGCAATTTTACCAGGGGAAATTAATGTTCATACCATTTTCGTTTTTCACACTTTTCGCCCTGTTTTCGTTTTTCTTACCCTACTTTAAATTAACATAAGGCATTAGTCCATGCAATCCACCTTCTCTTCCGAAGCCACTTTCTTTGTAGCCGCCGAATGGTGAAGCAGGATCGAACTTGTTGAATGTATTTGCCCACACTACTCCCGCGCGCAATTTGGAAGTGAGGTTGAAGATTTTTGAACCTTTATCCGACCACACACCTGCTGATAATCCGAATGCGGTGTTGTTTGCTTTTTCAATTACTTCTTCCACTGTGCGGAATGTTTGTATTGCTAAAACTGGTCCGAAAATTTCTTCCTGCACGATGCGATGCGATTGAGATGCATGAAGGAAAATTGTTGGTCGGCAAAAATATCCGCTCTTCGGAAGCGCACAATCACTTTGCCACATTTCAGCTCCTTCATCCACACCGATCTTCAAATACGATTCGATCTTTTCCCATTGTTCTTTCGAATTGATTGCGCCGATATCTGTATTCTTATCCATCGGATCCCCGACTCTTAATGTTTGCATTCGATCTTTCAATTTACGAATGACAACATCTGCAACACCTTCCTGCACAAACAAACGCGAGCCTGCGCAGCACACATGACCCTGATTGAAGAAAATGCCATTGATAATTCCTTCTACTGCCTGGTCAATAGCTGCATCTTCGAAAATAATATTCGCTGCTTTTCCGCCAAGCTCCAGCGTTACTTTTTTGTCTGTTCCTGCAATTGCTTTCTGAATAATTTTTCCAACATCAGTCGAGCCTGTGAAAGCAACTTTATCAATTCCGGGATGATTTACCAATGCAGCTCCGGCTCTTCCGTCACCATTTACAATATTCACAACTCCGGGTGGCAATCCTGCATCACGAAAAATTTCTGCGAGCTTCATTGCTGTGAGCGGGGTTGTTTCTGCCGGTTTCAGCACAACTGTATTTCCACATGCAAGCGCAGGAGCAATTTTCCATGCAGCCATCAGCAACGGAAAATTCCATGGAATAATTTGTCCGGCAACACCAACGGATTCTACTTTACGATTCGGAAATGCATATTCCAATTTATCTGCCCAGCCTGCATAATAGAAAAAGTGCGCTGCTGCCAATGGAATATCAATATCGCGCGATTCACGAATGGATTTTCCTCCGTCCATTGTTTCGATCACGGAAAGTTCACGTGCGCGCTCCTGCATAATGCGTGCGATGCGGTAGAGGTATTTTCCTCTTTCCGATCCCGGCATTTTTTTCCAGGTTTTATCGTAGGCGTTGCGCGCGGCTTTTACTGCTTTGTCAATATCGCGTTCGTCACCTTGCGCAACTTCTGCAATTACTTTTTCTGTTGCGGGATTAACAGTTGGAAAATATTTTCCTGAAGCTGGTTTTACAAATTGCCCATTGATAAAATGATCATATCGTTTTTGCAACTGAATATGATCCGTGCTTTCAGGAGAAGGCGCGTAATTCCAACCTGATGTGAAATCGAGGGTGGGTTTTGCAGGTGATTTAGTTTTTGTTGCCATAAGAGTTGCCACAGATTACGCGGATTGCACAGATTTTATTTACGCTTGAAGGTTTTTATTGCCACTTTTAATTCTTCAATGCTTTTTGTCGTAAGATCATTTGTCGTTCCAAACAAAATGTAATAGGAATGATCGCTGTATAATATAACCTGGTAAACTTTTTTAGTCTCGCCCTTTTTGTCGTGAGCGATCGCATTAATTTCATATCCCGAAATTCCATCTATTGTTATTTCATTTGTCGATTCAATTTTTTCAATTTCCATTGGCAATTGCTTGAGCCGATTAAGAGCAAATAACTTTTTGTCTACAATCTCCACTTGTGAAATGGATTTGGAGGCCATTAATGCTGTTTTATCCTTTGTTTCTGCGGGCATATTCCCATCCCTGGTATATAAAAGCGACCCGGGAATGCCTTTAGATAAAATCAAATTGGCCGAGGTTACATCAAGTTCAAAATCCACTCCGTCAAAAGGATTTACTTTCCTATTGGCTTCGTAAAAAGCGGATAACATTGCTGTTTTGATACTTGGACCTAACTCCTGCATTGCATTAGGAAATATGCCTGTAATCAGAATAGTTTCTTCATTTGATCCGAAAGCCAGGATATATTTCATGAATGTAATTCCACGTGATACCTGCATGCCTGTAATAAAAGTGGCTGGCAAATTGTTGAGTGTCATGGTATCGGTCTTATGGACTAAAACACCTTTGCTCAAAAGCGCCTCTTTAGTCATTGCAGGTTTGATTTCTGAAAATGCTCCCGCTATTTCTGAAACCATGATACTTGAACCACTTTCGTTTTGCTGAAATCCTACAAAATCTCCTGCCTTAATAAAGCCTGCAGGCGGAACAAGACTAATTTTTGTTCCGGGAACACTCACATGTTCAGCAGAAAGTATATTGTCAATTTTACTCTGCGCGAATGCCGAAGAGGAAAATAAAACACAAGCAATAAATAAAATAATTCTATTCATTTTAATTTGGTAATTGGGGTTAATTAATCCTTAGAAAAATAATCCCCACCCTGGTAAACACCGGTCACTTCTTTTCTCAATTGCATTAAAATATCATTCGCCAAGCTGCTTGCGCCAAAACGAAACCATTCGTTACTCAGCCACGCATTACCTAATGTTTCGCGGACCATCACTAAATATTGTAAAGCAACTTTAGCTGTAGAAATTCCGCCCGCAGGTTTCATGCCGATCATTACTCCCGTTTCGTAATAATAATCGCGAATCGCTTCAAGCATGACAAGCGTGACAGGTTGCGTAGCCGCAGGTTGAATTTTTCCTGTAGACGTTTTAATAAAATCAGCCCCCGCACGCATGGCAATCTCACTTGCGCGACGCACATTATCAAGCGTCGCAAGCTCACCTGTTTCAAGGATAACTTTCAATCGCGCCGGCCCGCATGCTTCCTTGATCGAAGCAATTTCATCAAACACAAAATTGTAATTGCCTGAAAGAAATTCGCCTCTTGAAATTACCATATCAACTTCATCGGCGCCGCTATCAACTGCAAATTTTGTATCCGTAATTTTTACGCCCAATGTCGATTGTCCCGAAGGAAAAGCAGTCGCTACAGAAGCAACTTTTACTCCTGAATTTCCTAATTCTTTTTTTGCCAGCTTTACAAATGTAGGGTATACACATACTGCAGCAGCTGTCGGAATTCCCGGAAGCTCATCATGCAAATGTTGTGCTTTGTAACACATCTGCCGCACTTTCCCTTCAGTGTCTTTCCCTTCAAGCGTTGTAAGATCGATCATGTTGATGGCGATTTTTAATCCTTCAACTTTTGATGCTTTCTTAATGCTGCGGGTATTGAATCTTGCGACGCGCTCTTCCACACCAACCTGGTCAATGAGCGGAGATTTTGAGAAATCGAATGTGCTTTTCAAGTGGTTTTGTGCTAGATGTCAAATGTACACAAGGGGAACGAATTACGAATCAAAACGAATATACGAATGAGGCGAATACCAAGAATAAAATGCCCATGCCTGGTTTCGTATATTCGCTTTGATCCGCCGAGGCGGAGTAATTCGTTCCCCCCAATTCCCAATAACAAGCGAAATTTGGATAAAACCCCCTTTCCACACTATATTTGTCTCCCGCAAATGCAGGCGGCAACCGAACAGCATGAAAGCAAAATTCCATTTTCAATATTCGTTTCAGTCCGTCGATATGTCGTGCTGTAAATGTATGCGCTGAAACCGGGAAAGGCTGTTTTTGTTATTTACGACAACGCAAGGGTCTTTCCGGGTAAAACTGTAAAGACCATTTTTATTTTATGACGGAACAATTAAATATTCATACCATCTTCGACCGCCTCGTGCAGCGGGAAGATCGCGAGCGTTTGCTGGAACAAAAAGCAAAAGTATTTTGGCTCACCGGGCTTTCGGGTTCCGGAAAATCAACACTTGCTGTGGCAGTACAACGCGCTTTGCATGCACAGGGAAAATTAGTTTATGTGCTCGACGGTGATAACGTGCGCAGCGGCATAAATAAAAATCTCGGATTCTCAGAAGAAGACCGCATAGAAAACATCCGTCGCATTGCTGAAGCAGCAAAATTATTTTTGGATGCAGGCATTATTACAGTGTGCAGCTTTGTTAGTCCGACAAACGATTTACGTGCGCTTGCAAAAAACATAATTGGTGAAAACGATTTTCTTGAAGTTTTCGTTAATGCGCCGCTCGAAACATGTGAAGAACGTGATGTAAAAGGTTTGTATGCAAAAGCACGTAAAGGAGAAATAAAAGATTTCACAGGAGTGAACGCACCGTTTGAAGTGCCCTCGTGCCCGGATTTGGAATTAAATACAAATACACTGAATGAAGATGATTGTGTGCAAACACTTTTGACTTTTGTGAACAGGAATATACGTTTTGAATAATTCAATATAAAATAATGACCAATTACACCCTCAAACATTTACAGGAATTAGAAAGCGAATCTATTTTCATCCTGCGAGAAGTAGCCGCGCAATTCGAAAAGCCTGTGTTGCTTTTTTCAGGCGGAAAAGATTCTATCGTTGTAAGCCATCTTGCACGAAAAGCTTTCTGGCCGGCGAAAATTCCTTTTCCGTTATTGCATATTGACACAGGACATAATTTTCCTGAAACATTAGAATACCGCGACTGGTGGGCGAATGAGATCGGCGCGAAAGTAATTGTGCGTTCGGTGCAGGATTCGATTAATAAAGGAACTGCTGTCGAAGAAAAAGGAATTAATGCGAGCAGAAATGTTTTGCAAACGGTTACGCTGCTCGAATCAATTGAAGAGCTGAAAACAGATTGTGCAATTGGCGGCGCCCGTCGTGATGAAGAAAAAGCAAGAGCGAAAGAACGTTTCTTTTCTCACCGCGATGAATTCGGTCAATGGGATCCGAAAAATCAGCGGCCGGAATTATGGAATCTGTTCAATGGCAAAAAAAATATGGGCGAGCATTTTCGTGCATTCCCGATTTCTAATTGGACCGAGATGGATGTGTGGCAATATATTCTTGCTGAAAGCATTCCGTTGCCGAAAATTTATTTCACACATACAAGAAAGATCATCGAACGCGACGGACAATTGCTTGCTGATTCAGATCATCTTGTGAAGAAGCCAACTGATGTTGCAAAAGAAATGATCGTGCGTTTCAGAACGATTGGCGATATGACTTGCACAGGCGCTGTCGAATCAACTGCTTCTACATTAGAGGAAGTTGTGCAGGAAGTTGCAGCCTCACGCACAACAGAACGCGGAACACGTGCCGATGATAAACGATCAGAAGCCGCAATGGAAGACCGCAAAAAAGCAGGATACTTCTAATAATATTGTCATCAAGACACAAAGTCTTCTGCGAATGCGAAATCTCTTAACGGAATTCTCATTGCCACAGGGACACAGAGGCACGGTAAAAAAAATTAATTGAAAAAGTTTATGTCAGAAAATAAAGTTGTTTCAACAGAAGGTTATTTGGATATGGATCTCCTGCGTTTTACTACTGCGGGATCTGTGGATGATGGAAAAAGCACGCTCATCGGGAGATTGCTTTACGACAGCAAATCCATTTTCGAAGATCAGTATGAAGCGGTGAAAGCTTCCAGTGAGCAGCGCGGTGAAGAATATGTAAATCTTGCTTTGCTTACAGATGGATTGCGTGCAGAACGTGAGCAGGGAATTACGATTGATGTTGCTTACCGTTATTTCGCAACACCGAAAAGAAAATTCATCATCGCAGATACGCCTGGTCATATTCAGTACACACGCAATATGGTGACCGGCGCTTCGACTGCAAATCTTGCGATTGTTCTGATCGACGCAAGAAAAGGTGTGATCGAACAAACCATGCGTCATGCTTTTATTGCTTCGCTTTTGAAAATTCCGCACATCGTTGTTTGTATCAACAAAATGGATTTGGTGGAATACAAACAGGAAACATTCAACAGCATCCGAAAAGATTTTGAAGCATTCGCATCGAAGCTCGAATCTATCGACATCAGCTTTATTCCTATCTCTGCTTTGAACGGCGATAATGTGGTTGACCGTTCGAAAAACATGCCGTGGTATGAAGGTCCGACCTTGCTCTATCAATTAGAAAATATTCACATCGCATCCGACAACAATCATATTGATCCGCGTTTTCCTGTGCAATATGTTGTGCGGCCGATGAGCAATGAATATCATGATTATCGTGGATTTGCAGGAAGAGTTGCCGGCGGAATTTTCAAAAAAGGTGACAGTGTAGTTGTGCTGCCGAGCGGATTTGCAACGAAAATAAAATCAATCGATCTTTTCGGAGCTGATGTAAAAGAAGCATTTTCTCCAATGAGCGTTACAATGACATTGGAGGACGAGATTGATATTTCCCGCGGCGACATGATCGTTCGTGCAAATAATCAGCCGCAGGTTTCTCAGGATATTGACATGATGGTGTGTTGGTTCAACATAAAACCATTGCAGCTCAATGGAAAATATATGATCAAACATACTTCACGTGATGCGCGTTGTGTGGTGAAAGAGATTGCGTACAAAATGGATATCAATACACTTCATCGCATGGAAGATGATAAAGAGATCCGAATGAATGATATCGGCAGAATTAAAATCCGCACAACTGTTCCGCTTTTCTTTGATAAATACAGGAGCAATCGTTTTACCGGCTCTGTTATTCTCATTGATGAAGGAACAAATGAAACTGTCGGTGCGGGAATGATTGTTTAATACTTAACCAAAAAACCTCTACGTGAAAAAACCGCTCCTCCTGTTAAGCATCTTAATTTTAGCTGCAACAAGCTCTTCGGCACAATGTTTTGATAAAGGCACAAAATTTATCAATACAGGTTTCGGTCTCGGAATTCAGCATTACCGTTTTACAGATCTGAGCAACAATACAATCGGAGAGCGGGACACCAGCGCAGCGATAGAAGTTCCTTTTGGTTTTGAATACGGCGTATTGAGCTTTCTCGGCATTTCCCTCGATGGAAATTTCGCAAGCTATCTCACTGACGATAGCACACAACAAGAATCTGTAAAAGGTTTTGACATCGTTCCTTCAGTAAATGTTCATGCTCCCTTTGGTTTGAACAAGATTGATCTTTTTGCAACATTGGGTTACGGCTATTCGCGTTTTGCGTGGAAAATAAATTCTACTCCCGGCGGAAAAGCAGTTGCGAATGGTACTGTATTTAATGCAGGACTTACTTTGCGTTTGCTTTTCAGGACAGATGGTCATCTCGGAATGAATTTCTGGTATAAGTATTCTTCCTATAAATACAATAAAGGTGTTGTGACTTTTGACGACGCCACCTCATTCAAATTCAAGCTTGATGGCCCGGGAAATAATTTCGGCATCGGTTTATTTTACAGAATTCCCGGTTAATTTTTAAGAAGTTGTGTTTTTTTGATGGAATTATCTGCCCGAATGCGTCCTTATGATGCAGAAGCGACGTTCAATCTGAATTCAAATCTGCTTGTTTGAGCTATTCACCAAAAAAACAAGTTCATGAGAAAGATCTTTTTTTTCTTCATCTTTTTCCTTTCAATATCGTCCATTTCTTCCGGGCAATGTTTTAAACCAAAATCATCCTTTGGTGACATAAGATTCGGGTTGGGAATTCAACATTTCCGCTTTACAGATGTCACGAATAACATTGCCGGGATGCGGGACAAGAGCACTTCATTTGAATATCCTTTCGAGAGCGAATATGGTATTTTCAGATGGCTAGGAGTTTCTCTTTATGTAAGCGCTGCTATATACAAAACAAGCAACAGTGCATTCATTCAATCAGGAAAGAGCCTTGAGCTCATGCCATCAATAAATATTCATGCACCGTTTGGTTGGAACAAGTTTGATCTTTACGGTTCCGTTGGATATGGTCTTTCGTATTTTGGTTACGATGTACATTCACCCGTTGAAGGAAAAGCGGGGGCGTCGGGTGGCGTTCTTAATATGGGGCTTACATTGCGTTGGCTTTTCAAAACAGACGGACGTTACGGAATGAATCTTTGGTACAAATATTCTTCCTACAATTGCAATAAAGGAACCATTACCGATAACAACGGAAACAAAACCAATTTTAAACTCGATGGTCCGGGAAATAGTTTCGGCATCGGAATATTTTTCAGATCTGCTAAGTAAATTTATCAATGAATTATCTCCTGGAAACAGAACGCCTTCGATTCCGTGAAATGCATCCCGATGATGCGGAGGCGATGTTCAATTTAAATTCAGACCCGGAAGTAGTTCAATACACCGGCGACGGACCTTTTGAATCTGTTCAGGCAACACGCGATTTTCTTACTGCATATCTTGAAGTTTACCGCAAGTTCGGTTACGGCAGATGGATCACTGAATTAAAATCAACAGGAGAAATTATCGGTTGGTGCGGATTGAAATTTCTTGCTGACGAAAATGTAACTGATGTCGGCTATCGTTTCTATAAAAAATACTGGGGAAATGGTTACGCCAGCGAAGGTGCAATTGCCTGTATTCAATATGGATTTTCTGATCTGAAACTTGATCGAATTATCGCGCATGCAAGAAAAGAAAATGTAGCTTCATTGCGTGTGCTGGAAAAATCAGGATTAAAAATTATCGGCGAGGATAAAGATTGTGGCGGGGAGATTTTTGTGTGGGAGATTACCAAAAAATGAGAATGTGCTAATTTGCTAATGGGTTAATGTGCTAATGAATATTATTAACCCATTGGCAAATTAGCACATTAGCAAATTCTTTACGACCCAAACAACATCTCCAAATGCGGAATACTTGTCTTCTGAAATATTCTTCGGCGAAGAGATTTGTGTATGTGAAATAACCGCTCTATTATTTTATTCTTTCACAAAAATTTGAGTGATCCGCATTCCATCTTCTCCGGTAATGGAAAGAAAATATATTCCTGGTGAAATGGAGTTTACATTAATCCCCTGCGCATAATTAACATCCATTATTACATTACCCAGCACATCTGTAATTCGAATGTTTGTTAATGGACTTTCATCTTTTATATAAACGATATCCAATACAGGATTCGGAAAAAGATCGATTGATTTTATATCGTATTCAATAATCCCTGTTTGAGAAGGAAATTCAACTGCACCGATATCCATTGCTATTCCCATTATCCTGGGATCATTATATATATCGAGAGCGAGTGGAATTCCTGAAAGAAAAGAAATCGTTCCGGCATCAACACAAGGACTGGAAGCAAGAAGATGCCAGTCGGCAAGCATAGCATTATAAGCATTGCCTGCACCGGCCGTGGGAGCAACAAAACCCGGGCTTACACCTGAAATAAGAATATTACTCAAGCTGTTTCCTGTTATTTGCGTATTTACGTTTGTAGCAATTCCGTAACTATTCGTTTCATAACAATTATATTCTAAGGCAATCGTATCATTCGCCCATGTCATCACCTGGACAGAATCCATTGTTGATGAATTATCAAATGCCCTGTTGCCCCATATTATATTATTCCTGATGCTCGCATGTATATTGGATGTGATTTCAATTCCCCCGGAAAAATATCCATGATAACACGTGTTATTAATAATATGATTGTTTTCAATAAAAGCAGTACCGCCTTGATTTGCAATCCGGATTCCGCCGCCGCTAAAAAACGAATTGTTATTGGCGATGATGTTATTGTAAATTTCTACTGTGTCATTAAACATTGAATTATCCACGATAATACCTCCACCTCCTTCATACGCAAGACAAGTTGTTGTATAGTTTGAATCCGTATTGTTGCAAATCCAATTCGATAGCACTTTAGCATGCGAATTCCTTATATACATGCCCGATCCGCCTCGCTTAGAATTATTGAATGCAATACTATTATTTGAAATAATTGCCGGACCATCTTCAATAAATATTCCGCCGCCATCAGTACCCCGATTGTTGTGAATGTAATTATCGCTAATTGTCGGACCGGTAGGATCTGTTGTGCTGTTAATATAAATCGCAGCTCCTTTTTCTCCCCAATTATTATAAAATTCATTACCGGAAACAATACCGTGACCTGTGCCTAACGATATTCCCCCGGTACCACGACCAACATTATCATGAAATATATTGTTCACTATTTCCGGTGAGCAGCCATATGTTCTGATTATTGCCATGTTGCCGGAAATATAATTGTGATGAATTTCACTATTCTTCAATATCAAATGTGAAGCCCATACATTAATTCCAACCGCCCAAATATCCGTGATAAGCCCTTTGCAATCCCTGATAATGCAATGATCAAAAACACTCGTGTCAGTTGCCTGGCCCTGTATGAGGATGCCTTTTGTTCCTCCACCGGCCACATTAAAATTTGACCACCCTGTAGTATCGTCCGACTCAAAAGTAATCGGCATCGTTGCTGTTCCTATTGCGCGGATCTTACCCGAAATAGTCAAACCGGAGCCATTCTGAAAACGCACATCAACGCCCGGTTGAATAACAAGGTTACCGCACTGAACATCGCCTGCAACGAGGTAAGGAGACCCGGCGGTAGTCCATGGCCCATTCACAAATCCTGATACAATTGTTTGGGAAATTCCTGTGAAAGGAAAAATTAAAGCCAATAGGTATAGTATTGCTTTCTTCATGGAAGTTTTTATTGGAAATTTATTTTGGAAAATACCATTTTGCCGATGGTGTATTGAAAGGTAGTTTAAAAACATAAAAGACCAAAATATTCTGCAATGAGGAAGTTACGGCACGTAAACCATCTCTAAATGCGGAATATCGTCTTCTAAGTATTCCTCTTTCTCCGTCCGCTTAAATCCATAACCTTCATAATACTTCTGCAAATACGATTGCGCAGAAATCCTGACAGGAACATTTCCAAAAGTTGACACGATATACTCCATCGTTTTTGTCATCAGCATTTTTCCTGCCCCTGTTCCACGCACACTTTGAGAAGTTGCAACTCTTCCGATGGAAACTTCATCATACGAAACACCGGCAGGCAAAATTCTTGAAACTGCAACAAGCTCATCGCCTTTCCATCCCATTACATGTAAAGCATATTCATCTTTGTAATCCGGGTCGAGGTACGGACAATTTTGCTCGATGATAAAAACCGCGCAGCGCAATGCAAGCAACCGGTGCAACTCAGCCGGACGCAGCTCATGAAACGATTTACATTGCCAGGTAATAGGTTGATCAGCCATGCAGGGGGAAATTTAATGAGGGAAACCACTTTGAAATTTTCGGATAAAGCAACACCGCTAAAATACATCCGAAGCTGTTTGCAATGAAATCATAAATATCCGCGCTTCGTTCTGCGAAAAGTGTGCCCTGAAGTATTTCCAAAATTCCTCCGTAAGAAATACAAAGAAGAAGCGCAACAAGAATTGCATACATCTTTAATGCATGAAATCTTTTCTGCAAACGAAATCCTCTGACCGCTAAAACGGTAAGTATAAAAAATACACCGGCATGCACCCACTTATCAAAGCTCAGGATTTCTAAAAACGAAAAATGCGGAATGTCCCTTCCGGGAATTCCGCATAAAATCATAATGAACAACGCCCAACCGATTGTGAGAAGATTAGGCTTCCTGCTCATTGAAAATTATTATTGACCGATCAGCGACTTATAAGCTGCTGCGTCGAGCAATGCATCTAATTCATTTGGATTCAGAATAGAAACCCTGATCAGCCAGCCTTCTCCGTATGGATCTTTGTTCACCTGCTCCGGATTTGCATCGATCAAAGGATTCTTATCCAACACAACACCTGTAAGTGGCATGAACAGATCAGAAACAGTTTTTACCGCTTCAATAGTTCCGAACACCTCTTCTCTCCCAAGCTCTTCGTTGATCGTTTCAATTTCAACATAAACAATATCACCTAATTCACCCTGGGCGAATTCAGTAATGCCGATTGTAGCAATGTTGCCGTCCACGCGAACCCACTCGTGATCCTTCGTGTACTTAAGGTTATCAGGAAAATTCATATTGATTTTGTTCGTTTTTTATGAGGAACAAAGTTAACTTTTTTGAAATGCCGAAGAAATTTTTTTATCATTAGGAGCGTTTCGCAAACGCTCCTAATGATAAAAACTACTGGAGCATAAAGCGCAGACTCAATCCTGCATTGGTATTCGCGGTTTTGAATGCCGACGAGATCAATGGGTTTGTCATGATACGATCGCAGAAGAAGCGGATCTGGAGCTGTGATGTAAGCTGGTAATCAATAGATGATTTGAAAGAGAAAATATTCTGCCCCGCTGTAAGTACATTCAGATTCTCTACGCTTTTACGAATCACCGTTTGGTTATTACGGTAAGAAACGTCTAAGTGAATATTCAAATCACTGTTAGGAATTTTACCACGCATTATTTTCTTCATGAATTTCAACGGAAGTTTTGGAATACGATAACCTGCTCCGACTACAACTTCTTTTCCACTCACTTCTGTCAGCTGTGTATTCGCCAGACTCAAACTTAATGTGCGGTCTTTTTTGAATTCCACTTTTGTTGAAAGACTGTTATTCCAAATCATATTCACACCCACCAACGGCTGAAGCTGCTCAGAAACCTGCACTGTTCCAATCTGGTATTGCGTTTGGAAATCACCGCTGATCGTACGTACGTTATCAGGGAAACCATCACGATCATTATCTGCCCAGTCAAGATTGGTTTGGAAACCGCTCAGGGAATAGGTAGAACGATAAGTATGATTCAGCGTTAGGGTTTTGAAACGCTTTTTAACGGGACCGTATTTTGTTAAACCATCATACGATACATTCCAGTTCGGCATTGGAATCGAAGGGAAAAGATTCAACGATGTATTCGCCGCATTTTTTCCCGTGTAAGCTGCAATGAAAGCCGGAATAATTACATCCTGCTGCACTTCGCTGTAGCCATCATAGAAACCTGTCGGATCCTGTCCTGCAGAACCTGGATTTGCAAGACCAAGACGACTTGAAATCACAGCACGGTTATTCAGGAACTGTTCGAATGTTTTTGAAACGTGATCTGTTTTTCCGTCGCGGATAAATGAAGTTTTCCATGCAATGATCGACATGCTGAAGCTTCCGTTTTGTGTCAGCGAAATTGAATCGTCGAAATTTCCTGTTGCATTATTAAAGCGTATAAACTGCGAATTGTTCAGGGTGAAAGTTCTGTTTGCAGTTAATTCAATTCGTACATCCGGGAATGGTTCTAAGGTTGCACGTGCCGTAAAGTTTTTCGTGGAGCCTTGCATGAATGGTGTAAAGAGCGATTCTTCACGCACGAGATATCCTTTTCGTATTGCATATTCAGGATACGAAATTTTATCCGGACCAAAACCTTTTTGCTGCCCGAACAGGAATCCGATTCCGGGACCATCGAAATTTTTATCGAAGCCAAGGATCTGTGTGTTGCGGTTATATCCCGGCAATCCCATTGTAGAATTAACCGAATATGTAACAGAAACAGTTCGCAAGCTCATCATCAAACGTGCAAGATATTCAACGATCACGTATTGATTATTCGCTTTGTTAATTGAATCCTGGATCTCTTTCTGCCTTAACGAATCCTGGGCATTCAATGGCTTTTTATCTTTTGGATTCGGACCTTTTGCTGCAGGTTGTTGTCCCGGCTTTTTCGCATTTACTTTTTTCAGGTACTTCGAATGATTGTACATGGTGGTCATGTTGAGCTGCACCGTGTAATCGACCTTCGAATTATTTCCAATTGTTGCACCGATTGAATCAGCTGCTAAAGGTGCGCGCTGCCAGTTGAAACCCGATGAATAACGAACCGTTGGGCTGATCCAGTCGAATACAGGAATTTTATTCAGCGGCACATTGTAAGTAATATTCGAAGTGTGATGATAATTCATCGTTGTACCGAAACTTGCAATGCTGTCGCGGATAGCCTCTTTTTCTTCCTTTGTATCGATCTTTCCTTCCGGCTCGATAATGTTTGCGAGATTATCAGCAGAAAAATCAAACTTCAGATTTTTAGTAATATCCCAGCGCAGATCATAGCTGCGTGTCCACACAAATGTTTTGTTGAAAAACGTTGGCGTAAATACATCCGTGAAACCTGTGATGTTCCTGTTTTTAATTTCACTGTATGTGCGATTCAAATCAGTGCTGAAACCAAATTGCGTTGGCACAGGCATGAAATTTAATTCGCGTACAAGTGTCAGCCATTTCGATTTTGCCCACGGCGCTTTTTCAAACGGTTTGAGCGGCTTGATCTGCGGTGAATAAGAATAGCTTAGTCCTCCGCGATAATTACGCAATGTGCTGTATTCAATATTCACATTGTGACGATAAATTTCTGTGTATGCAAAGCTCGCAGTTAAATTTTCTACGTCCCAAGGATACGTTTTTGTTTTGCCTTTCGCACGTTCCTTGTGCACGTTTGTAAGGTTCAAGCTCTTGCGTCGTGTATAATCGATCGTAGCGCTGCGGATAGAATCACGCGTGTCTTTCGTCAGGTTTTCATTACCTAAAACAGGCTTGAGCAGAATGTCAGGATCAAGCGGATTGAATTGCGGTGTGATAAATGTTTCGCCGAATCCAACGAACAACGGAACACGAATACCTGATTTTTCATTGAAGAATTTACCCATTTCAATCTGCGCTGAAACATCATAGTTCTTCAAATTCTGACGCGAACGTTCGCTTACTTTTTTCTCAATGCTTCCGAATCCCGGTGTCATTACGTTACCCGAAAGATTCACAACTGCAAAATCAGCAAGCTTTAAATTCACACGTGATGTTGCAGCCCATCCTCCACGCTCATCAAAATCGGTGAGACGTAATTCATTAAACCAGATCTCCGCGCATTTCGGCAATCCGTCATCAGGAGAAGATGGTCCTGTTTTTTTCGGGTTGCGAACGCCAAGCATAAATACTTTGAGCATCGACAAATTCGGATTTCCTTTCACCGTCACAAAACGACCGGGACGATTCGGATCTTCCATTGTAAATTCCTGCGTGACCGAAGCTGTTCCGTTTGCAACCTGGATGTTTCGTTCTTGTTTTACCAATTGCAGCAATTCGAATTCAAGCTCAAGGTTATTTTCTTCCGGCCAAACTTTCAAACGATCATTTTCATCATTCGCACCATATACACCTGGAGCAGTAACTTTTAACGGAATGCTGTATTCGTAATAATTATCTGTCTGGTCAGATCCCATGCGGATGAATGCAGTGAGATCATTATTATTTAAAGTTGTTGTGCTTCCTGCTTTGTTCTCTGCGTGGATGTACATGCGGATCTTTTTGTAAGAACGTACATCCAGGTTCGCTGCTGTTTTGTATGCTGCGCGTGAATCACCGTCTTCAAGATTGCAAACTTTCATTGACAATGACTGCTCATTCAAACGAACGATTGTTGCGCTCTGTACATTCTGCTCACGGTTAATGCCGGGAGGTAAAATATAATTTACAGGAGATTTATTTCCGTTCTCTTCAATGTTAACCGCTGCAAGCTCAAATTCAGTATTGCTCTGATCGTTTGAAATATATTCACCCGGAGATAACAAAGAGTAATTGTATTTCCTCCAGTCGCTGCGGATAAATTCAAGCTTTGCAAAACGACAAACTACAGGCTTGTCAACTCCTTTGAAATAAACACGAATGAAACGGATCGAGTTGAAATTTTCGATGTTACCGACTTTCGCTGTGTAAGAGCGAACAGGAATTCTGAATTGGTACCAGGTGATCTCGCGGTCACGGCCGTCTAATGTTCTTTTTGTTGTGGTATAAACATCAGTGATGTAATTGTTTCCGTTGTTCGTTTCACTGATATCATTCGGATTAAGCTTTACGCGGTATTCATAATAGCTTTCATTTTCAGCAAGCGTATTATCGCGGTTAATATCTTCCTGGTTTGGAAGTGTTGTTGCCTGTGTTGAATAGGTTTCCGAAAAACCATCATCATTTGGCTGTCCTTGTGTCGGGGAATTTCCATCAACTCCATTGAAACGTTTGTAACATTCAAGGATGGATGTCTGCGCCGCATCAAAATCAGTTCCGCGGTAATAATGATAATTATCTGCTGAAGGATCTCTTTCTGCCTGTGCATACGCGCCGGAAGAAGTGGTGTACAATGCTGCAACCTCCGTAAGGTAATTTGCGAAATAAACGGTTTCTGAAGCATCACCCAATCCATCAAGACCAACATCCTGGTTCTGACGTTTTGCAGGATCATTATCAAATGCATTAACGATAGACTGCAAAACAGGAACGTGTCCCCAGGGCGTATTATTTGTTCCTGCGGTAGAACCATCCGGAGGCAAACCATTTTCAAAGCTGTTACGCGAATCTTTTAATACATCTTCAGAAATGTTTCCAAGATTAAAAACAAGCTCACCGGTTGTATTTTGTGTTGCAGCAGGATTATCCTCGTTGTACGGATCCATCATCCAGAACTGAATGTACTCGATGTTCGCTGCTTCAAAATCATTCGTCTCCACACGGCGCATAATACCACCCCAGCGTGAAGCAGGATTATTCAAATTACCATTGATATCCAATCCTGCTGTTGTTCCCGCAATCGGGTTTACATCAAAGTTGTAAGGTCCGCGCTCGGCCGGATAATACGCGAGATCAAACATTGATACGTTCAATGGCTGACCGTTAGGCGGCTGTTTGTTCGGGAACACTTCTGTCTCGAGCACTTCACGTGTAAAGTGATTTGACTGATCTGCTACATCAATATAAGAAGGCTTCAGATTATTATCCGTACGCAGGAACAACGGATCAATTACATACCATGCAATCTTCGCGCGGTTTTTTCCTGACTCAATACTATCATCATCTGCTTCAGGAAAACGTTGTGGTTGTCCTTGCGGAACAGAAGCGAGCGACCAGCCTTGTGGTGAACGAATATCGATTGCAGATTGTGTTCCTTCGAAATCATCGATGTATGCATTTCCGTTTTTACCAATCGCTTTGTTGTGGCCCGGGCGTAAATAAGCGAATTCACCAGCGTAGGAAATAGATGAAGCAACTTTGGTATCAATGAATGGAATGTGATCCACCATGCGTGTGAGGAATGGCGCTTCGGTAGAATAATTAATGTCGAATCCTAAAATCGTATTGCTCATCGGCTCTTCACCGACGTTAATTTTTTGTGTTACCGGGCGTTCGGTCAAATTCATGATCGTTGCACCGACATTGAAATTTTTATTGAAGCGGTAATCGAAGTGTGTTCCCCAAAGTGTTTTCGATTGAATATTAAAAAGTGAATTGCTCTCCAATGAAATTTTGATCGGCACTCCTGAATTCAAAATACTTTCGTTGATGATCTTTACACGACCTAATGTGTAATCGACAGTGTAATCCACGTTCTCCTGCAATGGAGAACCGCCGGCAGTTACAACAACAGATCCTGCAGGAATATTTACTGCGTTAAGTGAAATATCCGAATTGGAAGAAGATTGGTAAGTACCTTTTAATTTGAAACGGTTCTTATTTGCAAATACCGTTTGCGCAACTGTTTTGGTGGAATCGTAAAGCTGCGGATAACCATATTTTACATACAGCGGTCCATCCTGCCCCAATGCATCATACAAATGTTCGCCGAACGGATTTACAACAGGAAAGATGACACGTCCATTGGATGAATTAATTGTAACACCATCAATAAAATCGAATTGTCCATCGGGATTCGCCTGCTGCTGTTGATTCAGCTTATCCAGGTTCATTACTTGTAATAAAGGTTTTCCATTGATTGGTCCTTCAGGAATAAACTGAATATCTGTTCCTGTTGAAGGATTGTTGTACCAAACACCCAATTGAAAGTTCGCCGGGTTCACCTGGTAAGCGCCAACAGAATAAACGTTCTTCATCATCAAATCCCAAAGTCGGTAAGGCTTTCTTCCGGTGTTATCTGAAATGATCGGAACGTTATTCGTGCTCTTCAATAATTTTACAATAAGCGCATCCTGCCCGGAAATTCCACCATTGGAAAATTCACCCACCTGGTAAGTGATTCCATTCAGCGTGTACTGGTAAGCAACACCAAGTACTTCATCATAATTCAACGCCTGGTTAAGGGAAATATAACCCAGCCTTGTGTTCATGGTATACTCTGTCGTGTTAAGCTTTCTGGCATTACCAATGCGGATATAGTTTACATCTTGCTGAAATCCGTTTGCCGCAATTAATGGTGCAAACGTTGTAGCAAGCGGCGTATTAATATCACGTAAGGCAGGATAATTTGTTGTCATTTCATAATAGAGACTATTTCCTCCATTACGTGGAACAAAGCCTGCTGAATCAACAATAAAACTTGACCCCACATACTCAAGTGAATCCTCACCAAGATCAGAGAAGGCAACAATGTTTCTTGTATTGTCAACAGCGCCTGTACGATTCGTTACCCAAACTTCCATCCGCACAATCGCAACACCGGAATTGATCACAGGGAAATTTGCCAACGACTGGTCATAGCTGCCAAAGAAATATTGAGAAAGGAAAAAGTGTTTATTCGCCTCATAATTATCGGCCATTACTTCGAACGTGCTTACCTGCGCGCCACCCGTAACGTTGATCTCCGATTTTTTCCCGCGCTCCTGTGATGCAACACTTGTCATTGTTAAACGACCGAATTGCAATTGCGTTTTAATTCCGAAAAGCGTTTGACTTCCTGTGATCAGCGAAGTATTCAATCCGAAATTGACGTTACCAGCTTCAATCTTTTTGATGATCTCATCTTCGAAGCCGGTGTACTCCAGCTTCATCTGATTTTCCCATTCAAATGTAGATTCGGTATTATAATTTGTAGTAAGCTTTAATTTCTCACCGATCTTACCGATAACGTTCAGCTGAATTTTTTCATCAAAATCAAACGTAGAAATTCTGCGCTGACGTTCTGGTAATGCAGGATTGTTGGTTTTATTAATATTGATCCCGAAAATTAATTCGGCAGAACCCTGCGGACGAATATCAATTGTTCCGCCACCAAAAATGCGGTCAAACTTTTCGCTGTTGATCTTGATCGGCGGAATAAGATTTTTATCTCCTCTTCCCTGTGTTTCACTTTCAGCATGTTCACGTTGTCTCCAATAATCGTGAATCGATCTTTTCATATCGTAATACACATACTCTTCCTGTGTCATGTATGTGGGCGGACGATAATCAAGCTTGCCTACTTTTTGTTCAACAATGTAAATATTGGAATCAGGATCGTAGGTAACGGTTGTTTTGATGTTGCTCGGATCTTCCAGTTTAAGCGATCCGTTATTATTATGATAAAGCGGATCAAGGCCTGATTTATCCTCGAATGGATAAGCAAGCTCCGTAGTATCTCCAACTCCCGGGCTATCTGTTCCACCAACCAAACCGCGGTAAGAAGAGCCGACACGTGCATCACTGTTCATCACCATCGCAAGAAGCGAGAAGGATGCCACAGCGGCGATTGTATATTTAAAAAATGGTTTCAATGATGAGGAGGAATATCAAAGATTTTTTAAAGCTAGCTTGAGTAAATGTTCCACTGACAAAGCATTTCCTTCTGATTTAAGCGCTTTGTCGACCGCTTTTTCAGCCATGTTTTTAGCAAACCCCAACATCACGAGCGCTGATAACGCTTCTTCCCGCATTTTATTGTCTCCCGTGAAGGCAATTGACGACCCGGATAAATTATCACCCGAAAATTTGCCTTTCAGGTCGATAATAATACGCTGAGCCGATTTTTCGCCGATTCCTTTTATCGATTTCAGGGCATTTACGTTACCTGAGTGAATGGCCTGTACGACTTCGGAAGGGCTCATTGAGGAGAGGATCATGCGGGCTGTTCCGGCGCCGACTCCTGAAACGGAGATCAGCTGGCGGAACAATTCGCGTTCCTCTTCATCTGCAAAACCAAAAAGAACTAAAGCATCTTCCCGAACCGCCAGGTGTGCAAATAATCTGCAAGTGCCGGAATCCGGAATTTTTGAAAATGTGTTTAAAGAAATATTGAGCTGGTAACCAACACCTCCACAATCCAGAACCGCGTACGTTGGTGTTTTCACTGACAATTTCCCTTCAAAGTGATTATACATAACTTTTTAAATTCCAAAAAATTCAAATTCCAAATTCCAAAACGCTATTGGGATTTGGTTTTCCCTATTGTTATTTCTTAATTCCAAACTCCGTTGTATTGGGATTTGGATTTTTCTTTTTTTGTTTTTTTTCCTCTTTATCCTCGTCGTGATTGTGCGTCGACTACGGCAATGGTTACCATGTTTACTATTTCGCGGACAGAGCTTCCGAGCTGAAGTACGTGAACCGGTTTTTTCATCCCGATCAGTACCGGACCTATTGCTTCTGCGCCACCCATTTCCTGCATCAGTTTGTATGCTATGTTCCCGGATGCAAGGTTCGGGAAGATGAGCGTATTTACCTTTTTGCCGACTAATTCACTGAATGGGAACTGCTCTTTTAACAGCTCATTATTCATTGCAAAATTGGCCTGCATATCTCCGTCAACGATCAGACCCGGGTAATCGCGGTGCAAAATGGCAACTGCTTCTTTTACTTTTTTCGGGATCGGCCCTTCAGCGGATCCAAAATTCGAGTAAGACAGCAGGGCGATTCTTGGTACGATATTAAACTGCCTGATCGCCTGTGCTGTGAGCACCGTGATATCCACAAGTTCCTGCGCTGTGGGATCTACATTCATAGTCGTATCCGCGAAGAAAAAGTTGCCTTGCCTTGTCGACATGATGTACATTCCGGCTACCCTGTTTACGCCTTCCTGCACGCCAATGCATTGAAGTGCAGGTTTTATGGGTGCTCCATATTTTCTTGTCAATCCTGAAATCATTCCATCCGCCATGCCGGTTTCCACCATCATTGCACCGAAATAATTCCGTTCGGTCATTACTTTCTTCGCTTCGTAAGGCGTAAATCCACGACGTTTTTGCTTTTGAAAGAATAATTCCCCGAAACGTGTGCGATTATCTTCCTGGGAAGCGTCGCGCGGATCAATGATCGGAGTATCGCCGAGGTCGAGGCTGTTTTCGACCATCAAACGTTTGATCTTTTCTATATCGCCAAGCAAAATCGGCTTTGCAATTCCTTCATCGCGAGCGGCTTGCGCTGCTTTGAGAATTTTGTAGGTGTCGGCTTCTGCAAATACAATACGTTTCGGGTTTTGTTTTGCCTTGGTTGCAACACCGCGCATCAATTTATTATCGCGGCCTAAACGATTGCTTAATTCATTCGCATAAGCTTCCCAGTCCGGGATCGTTTTTTTCGCCACACCCGATTCGATAGCAGCTCTTGCAACAGCAGGAGCAACCGTAGAAATCAAACGTGAATCGATCGGCTTGGGAATAATGTATGTTGGTCCGAATGTAAGGTTGCGTGTATCGTAAGCATGGCTCACATCATCCGGAACCGGTTCTTTTGCAAGAGAAGCGATTGCATAAGCAGCCGCCATTTTCATTTCTTCATTGATAGAAGTTGCACGAACATCCAATGCGCCACGGAAAATGAAAGGGAATCCCAATACATTATTCACCTGGTTAGGATGATCAGAACGACCCGTTGCCATGATGATATCAGGACGAGCAGCCATCGCATCTTCATACGGAATTTCAGGATCAGGATTGGCAAGCGCAAACACGATCGGATTTTTCGCCATCGAGCGGATCATATCCTGGTTCACCACGTTTCCTTTTGAAAGTCCGACAAAAACGTCAGCATCTTTCATTGCTTCGGCAAGGTTTGTTTTCCCGTTTGGTTTTACAGCGAAAAACAATTTGCTTTCATCGAGTCCTTCGCGTTCAGTGGTAATAACACCTTTGCTGTCTAGCATCAGGATATTTTCCTTCTTCACACCCATCGCGATGTACATTTTCGTACAGGAAATCGCTGATGCGCCGGCGCCGTTTACTACCAGCTTTATTTTATCTAATTTTTTTCCTGCAATTTCTACTGCGTTGATCAATGCTGCAGAAGAAATAATTGCTGTCCCGTGCTGATCATCGTGCATCAACGGAATATTCAGCTCTTCTTTGAGACGGCGTTCAATTTCAAAACATTCAGGAGCTTTAATATCTTCCAGGTTAATTCCACCGAACGTAGGAGCAATTGCTTTTACAGTTTGAATAAATACTTCAATATCTTCTGTGTCGACTTCAATATCGAACACATCAATATCAGCGTAAATTTTAAAAAGCAATCCTTTTCCTTCCATCACCGGCTTGGATGCCAGCGGACCAATATTTCCAAGTCCGAGAACTGCAGTTCCGTTTGAAATTACTGCTACGAGATTTCCTTTGGAAGTATACTTGTAAGCATCTTCCGGATTTTTCTCGATTTCGAGACAAGGCTCAGCAACACCCGGTGAATAAGCCAGTGTAAGATCGCGTTGGGAGCTATAAGGTTTGGTAGGTAAAACTTCTATTTTACCAGGACGGCCTTGTGAGTGATAATCAAGCGCGTCCTGCTTGCGGAATTTCGCCATACAGGTTTCGTAAGTTTTGTGTCCCGTTTCGCTGGTTTTTGATTGGGGCGGACGGAACGCCGAAGATAAGGAATAGTTATTAGTTGGGAGTGGGGAGTTCGGAGATAAAAAGTGGGGAATTTGTCTATTAAAATAGTGTTTAGTTCGGAGTTTTGAGTTCGGAGATAAAAAGTGGGGAATAGTGGTTAGTTCGGAGTGTGGAGTGGTTAGTTCGGAGATTAAAAGTGGGGAAATTCTAATAAAAAAACCGGATGAATACACTTTGAATTAACTCCAATCTCCGAACTAACCACTCCACACTCCGAACTATCTCCGAACTCCAAACTCCGAACTCCAAACTTATTTTCCTATCTTGTTGACTAGAATTTTTTGAAAATGGCAGGGCGTAAAAAAATCGTGGTATTTACCGGTGCGGGAATCAGCGCGGAGAGCGGCATCAGCACGTTTCGTGACAGCGGCGGACTGTGGGAAAAGCACGATATCCGCGATGTGGCAACTCCTGAAGCCTGGACAAGAAATCCGTTGCTGGTGCTCGATTTTTATAACCAGCGCAGGAAACAAGTGCTCGAAGTAAGTCCGAACGAAGGACACAAAGCCCTGGTTCGCCTCGAGAAAAAATTCGATCTGCAGATCATCACCCAAAACGTTGACGATCTTCACGAGCGCGCGGGGTCTAAAAACGTGGTGCATCTTCACGGCGAGCTTCGAAAATCGCGCAGCACTAAAAATCCCGAGCTGGTTTACCCGATCAACGGTTGGGAATTAAAAGCAGGTGATAAATGTGAGCTTGGATCGCAGCTTCGTCCTCACATCGTGTGGTTCGGAGAAATGGTTCCTGCTATGGATATCGCACAGGAAATTGCCGCTACAGCAGATATTTTCCTGATCATCGGAACTTCTTTAAATGTTTATCCCGCAGCCGGACTCGTACACGGTACCAAAAGCGATTGTAAGGTTTACCTGGTCGATCCGAATGAGGTGGCCAATCCCGGAATTCCGAATCTTGTTTTCATCAAAGAACCCGCAGGAAAAGGCGTTCCGGATCTTGTCGAAAAGCTTCTAAACGGCGAATTGCAGGGAATCTGAAAACACAGCACTCCAATATCAATATAGTATCATAAAAAAGAGCGGTTCCTTACGAAGCCGCTCTTTCAATATACTTTTGCCGGTAATTAGTGTGCTACTACTAAACGGCGTGTTGTTAATGTTTTTCCGTCAGCTTCCAAAGAGCAGAAATAAACGCCTTGTCCGAGTGTTGCAACGTCCATTTTCACTACGCCTTCGATTTCTTCAACCGCTGTTTCCATCACACGCTCACCGAGCATATTGTAGATAACCATTTTCGCGTTCTGCGGATTTGTTGTCCCCATTTTGTAATTGATAGAGAACGAAGCAGAAGCCGGATTTGGTGCAGGATTTGAGATAGATGGTTTTACAATGCTGTGTGTTGAAATTCCGGTTGGAACAGAATTGTAATTGATGATGAAAGAAGCTGTATCATTCGCATCCGACTGGTTGATGATGGTGTACCTTACCTGTGAAGCACCTACCTGGTTGTTCGGGTAATGATAGCTGGTGAGCAATTCTGTTGCATTAGGATTCATCGGCACATTTAAAGAAAGTGTTTGTGTCGGCGAATAGCAGTTTGTTCCTGTGCAGAAATAAATAGTTGAACCCGGGTCGTTCAGGTAAACGATTGTCTTTTTCACTTTAACCGTTACTGCATTTCCACTCAGGTTATGAACCGTGTATTTTTTTGAGTCCAGAAGTGAAGAAGCAACATTATAATTAATAGATGTGCCAACAAGGTTATTTCCGAGTGAATCGATGATGGAGTAATTCTGTGCAGAAACCGCAACAGAAGTAAGTACGCCCAGGGCAATTGTAAGTAACTGTTTTTTCATCAGAAGTAATTGTTTGTAATGACTTTACTATTACAAACATACTTATTATTAGTCTCAAAACCCAACCGGATATAGGGTTTTAACGACCATTTGCAAATTTCCCCAAAAGGGTCATAAAGATCAATTCAAGCCCGCTATTTGCATAAAATGACCATTCGTGCCTTTATTTTGACCCTTAACATATTTGCAGGCTCCGGCGTTGCATAATGTCTATTTCCTGACTACCTTAGCTACCCTTACTACGGTAATTCACGACAATTAATAACAAACCAATCAAGATGAAAAAATCATTACTTTTTTTATTCGGACCTCTTGTATTCGCTTGCGGAAGCTTGAGTGCTCAAACGTATCTCGCTGAAAATTTTGAGGGTGGATTCCCTGCTGGATGGACAGCTAATCCGGCTTCTCCTGCTGCAAACGCATGGACGGTCCCTGGTATAAACAGTCAATATTTTACTCCACCTGCGCACACGGTTTATGCTTCGATTAATGATGATGCAAACAATACTGCATCAAATCCTAATCAAATGCTTAATACACCGGTAATGAATTTGTCGGCAGCTACTGTTGTTATTTTGAAATATGAAAGCTTTTACCTGGGCGTTGCTCCGGAAACCGCTTTCGTAAAATATTCATTGGATGGTGGTGTTACATGGGCTAATATCGGTGCCCAGGCTATTCTTACCACCGGTTGGAAATCCAATACCATCAACATCAGCTCATACGTAGCAGGTCAATCCAGCGTTATGATCGGTTTTCAGTATAACGATGGTGCTGCATGGTCTTATGGATTTGCAATAGATGATGTTTCTATCTTCTCACCTCCTCCGGTTGATGCAAGTCTTACAGTTGTAACTCCTGAAGCAGGATCTGCTGCTTCTTATGGAATTATTTCAAGCAACGTAAGCATCGGCGGAACCATTACCAACGAAGGTTCGAATAACATCACTGCAATTGCTATCAAATACAACGATGGAACTACTACTTTCACTTACAACCTGGCGAGTGTAAACATTGCTTCTTTTGCTACTTACACTTTTACCCATCCTACACCTTACACCATTCCATCAGCAGGTGCACATCCTATCACTGTTTGGCTTGAGCTTGCAGGAGATGGTAACACATCAAACGATACACTTGGTACAATCATTAATGGTGCTTTGTTTATTCCGAATCACCACGTTACAGTGGAAGAAGGAACAGGCACATGGTGCGGATGGTGCCCACGCGGTACTGTGTTTATGGATGACATGAGCGTTCAGCACCCTACCGATTGCGAGCTTATCGCAGTTCACAATTCTGATCCGATGGCAAACACTGTTTATGATGCAGGTGTTGGCACATTGATCGCCGGGTACCCAAGTATTCTCGTTAACCGTAACATTGTTGCTGATCCTTCTGATATTTTCACAGAATACACTAACACAATCAATGATTTCGGATTTGCTAACATCACACCAACAGTAACTTTCAATGCGACAACACGCGTTGCTACTGTAGTTGTTGCTGCAAATTTCGCAGTTGATCTTACAGGCGATTACCGTCTTGCTTGCGTATTCACAGAGAATGATGTTACCGGAACAGCATCAACTTACAACCAGGCCAATTATTACTCTGGTGGTGGAAGCGGTCCGATGAACATGCCAGGTTTTGACTTCGCAGTTCTTCCTAACCCGGTTCCTGCTTCAACAATGGTTTATGATTTCGTAGCCCGTACGATTGTTGGCGGATTTAACGGACAAGCAAATTCTTTACCTGCAACAATTCCTGCCGGTTCAACTCAGCCTTACACATTCACTTACACCATTCCGGCTGCTTACGACGTAACTCAGATGGAAGCTATCGTATTGTTGATCGACAATACACAGAGCGAAAAACGCATTATGAATGCTAACAGCGCTACAGTTCCTGTTGGAGTAAATGATGCTACTGCATTGAATGGCGTTTCTGTTTATCCGAATCCTTTCAACCAGACAACAACAGTTGAGCTTAATCTTTTAAGCAATGACGAAGTTGTAGTTGAAATGTTTGACATGACAGGTAAGCTTATCAGCTCACAGAACCAGGGCACACTTGCAGCAGGCAAGCACTTTATCCCTGTAAACGGAGCAAATCTTGCTGACGGAATGTATTTCATCAAAATCACAGCTGGTACTTCAGTGTCTACACAAAAAGTATCTATCGCTCACTAATCCTTTTGCAACAGCATAAGGAACAATAAAAGAACTGACGGTTTTGGCGCGGATTTTGCCTCAGAATCGTCAGTTCTTCTTTATCACTTAATTCAAACCGTCCAGCTCAATGAAACGCATCTCCTCTGCCCTGCTTTGTACTGTATTTTTATTTACAGCATTCGCCTTCCGCTTTGATGATACTCCGAACCAGAAGCTTCCTTCTGTGAACGTAAAAACACTCGACGGCAAAGTTGTAAATACAAGCACATTCGCAAACGACGGCAAACCCATCATCATCGATTTTTGGGCTACCTGGTGTGCGCCTTGCAAAAAAGAGCTGAATGAAATTATGGAAGTGTATCCCGACTGGCAGGCTGAAAGTGGTGTAAAGCTTATTACCATTTCAATTGACGATCAGCGTAATTCTCCTAAAGTAAAACCTTACGTAGACAGCAAAGGCTGGGATTTCGAAACTTACCTCGACGAAAACCAGGATTTGAAACGCGCGATGAATGTCAATAATGTTCCGCACACATTTGTATTAAATGGCAACGGAGAAATTGTCTGGCAGTCGAATGTTTACAATGCAAATGGCGGCGTAGAAGAGCTGCACGAAGTTGTAAATAAAGTTGCCAAAGGCGAAAAGCCACAATAAAATTTCAAAATCTCAGCATCCTAATCATTTGGAATTGGGATGTTGAATCTTATAATTTTTAAAACGCTGTTACTGTGAAAAAAGCATTCGTGCTGATCCCGGCTTTCCTCACCGGGCTTGTTTCTTTTTTGTCTGCGCAAGCGTCCCTGAATAATGTCGGCGGCGGACAAATTCACGGAAATTTTGAATTGATAGCCCAATATTACAATCCCGATTCCATCATCGGCGCCGATACAATTCCCGAAAAAGCATTGTTCAACGGCTTCAGCAATGTTACTTACACCAACGGTAAATTTTCTGCCGGCATCCGTTACGAGAGTTATCTCAATCACCTCAATGGTTATCCCGACGGATACAAAGGAACAGGGCTACTTTATCGTTACGCTTCTTACAAAAACGATGGGCTTGAAATTACTGTCGGAAGCAGCTACGAACAATTCGGAAGCGGATTAACCCTGCGCATGTATGAAGAGCGCGCACTCGGTTACGACAATGCGCTGGAAGGTTTTCGTGTTCGCTATTCGCCCATCAAAGGAATTTACCTGAAAGGCGTTTGGGGCAAGCAGCGGAATTTTATGGGATATGGTACCGGCATTGTGCGCGGAATAAACGGTGAAGTAAATCTCAACGAATTATTCGAAGCACGAATGGATAGCGTAAAAACACAATTCATTCTCGGTGGAAGTTTTGTAAGCAAATTCCAGGCGGATAACGATCCGTTTTTAGTGCTGCCGAAAAATGTAGGCGTTTGGTCGGCGAGCGCAAACATCATTCGCAACAAAATAAATTTCTTCGCAGAATATGCTTACAAGATCAATGATCCTTCTTCTTCCAATGGATTTATTTACAAGCCGGGTGAAGCATTATTTTCTTCCATCACTTATTCACAAAAAGGATTCGGTGCTTATTTAAGTGTGTTGCGAATTGATAATTTTTCTTTCCGCTCCGATCGCACAGCATCACTTCAGCAGCTGCAGATCAATATGCTTCCGGCGCTGACCAAACAGCATACGTATTCCTTAGCCGCATTTTATCCATTCGCTTCGCAGCCTAACGGACAAGTTTCCTGGCAGGCAGAAATAAATTACAAGCTAAAACGCGGTACGAAGCTCGGTGGCAAATACGGAACAGATCTTTCACTTAATTATTCTGCCGCATATGGTTTGGACACCAACCAGCTTCATGATGACGAAGGAAGAATGTTCGGTTATTCTTCAAATTATCTTCCAATCGGCGACACGGTTTTTTTCCAGGATGTGAATATTGAAGTGTTCAGGAAATTTTCTAAAAAAGTAAAAGCAACTTTCCTTTACACACACATCATCTACAATAAAAATGCGCTCGAAGGAAAAGCAGGTTATCCGTATATCAATGCCGATGTTTTTGTTGCTGATGTAACATGGAGCGTAAATGAAAAGCTCACCCTGCGCACCGATTTAGAGCACATGTCTGTTCCGCATAAAGTAGATTTTGGTAATTGGGCCGTCTTGCTGGAAGAAATTTCATTGGGCGATCATTATTTTGTTGCGGTTATGGACCAATGGAATTACGGCAATAAAGATCCTGACCGCCGCGTTCATTATTTCAGCGTGCAGGGCGGATTTTCAAAAGGCACAAATCGTATTGTTGTCGGATACGGAAAGCAGCGCCAGGGGATTTTGTGCGTTGGTGGCGTTTGCCGCTTAGTTCCCGCTTCAAATGGATTCACATTAACGATTACCAGCTCATTCTGATTTCGTAACTTTAGGTAAATGAAAAAAGTAATTTCCATCGCGGCAGTTTTTTCCATCCTCATTTTTGCAGGATGCGATAAAGTATTGATTCCACAGCAACCCCGGACAGTAGTTATCCCGACAAACGATACGATCCGCAAAATTTTTATTGAAGATTTTACCGGGCATACTTGTCAGAATTGTCCGGCAGCGGCTGATACATTAGAAGCAATTAAAGCTGCATATCCTGAACGAATTATTGCGATGGCAGTTCACATTGATTATTTCGCAATACCATGCCCTCCTAATCCAATGCCACCGGGTGCTTTAGCGGGCACTTTTACAGAGGATTTCAGAACAGCTGAGAATGCGGATTATGAGGCTATCTATACTTCCAGTAATTGGGCTTATCCGACCGGTATTATTAACCGAATGCCCGATCCTATCAACGC
The DNA here is from genome assembly GCA_031412295.1 of Bacteroidota bacterium. Lineage (GTDB taxonomy): Bacteria > Bacteroidota > Bacteroidia > Palsa-965 > Palsa-965. The sequence continues at coordinate 231,739 of JANOCU010000005.1, read as the reverse complement.
ATCACTTCCAACTCCGATTGGCGCATGGGCTTCTGCCGCTGCAACAATTTTAGAGGATTCCATGACTGCTTATATTAAAATTAATCCATCCTATAATTCATCAACACGTGTATTGAATGTAACTGTTACCGGTGAATTTTTATGTGATACTACAGGCAGTTATAATATTGCATTATATCTTGTAGAGGATGATCTGCATGGAAGCCAGGTCGACGGATCAACCATTGATAATAATTATACATTCGATCATGTTTTCCGCGGATGCATTAATTCTCCCGGATTTATAAGCGGTGAGCCAGTCACTTTGCCAGGCATTATTAGCGGGCACACACCTATAAATTATACTTCACCTGCGTTTGTTGTCAGCCCAAATTTCAATGCTGCCAAATGCCACATCATCGCTATTCTCATTAATAATGCAGATCGTGGTGTATTGCAGGCTGCGGAAGCTGATTTGCAATAAGAAATAATTAACCAATAAAAAATCCCCCCGATTTCACTATCCGGGGGATTTTTCTTTCCGCACATTTCTCTTATTGCGCTAACTTTGTACTATGCGCAAACTGCTATTTCTCTTCGCCATTTTCTTTGCAGCTCATTTATCCGCGCAGAATACTTTTCATGCAGGCGTGCTTGCGGGAATTAACGGCTGCCAGATCCACGGCGATTCTTATTCAGGCTTCGACCAGGCAGGAATTGTTGCCGGCGCGTTCGTTTCCACCAATCCCGAAGAGAAAGTTTATTTCCAGATGGAAATGCAATACTCCCGCAAAGGCAGCAGGCGAAATACACGTCCCGATAAAAATGATTTCGATTTTTTTGAATTGCGCATGGATTATATCGAAGTGCCGCTTTTATGCCGCGTTAATTATCGCAGACTTTATTTTGAGTTCGGACAAACATTTGGTGTGCTTGCACGTGTGCGCGAGTGGGACGACTTCGGAGAAATTCAGCCTTCCGGTTTTCGTCGCTGGGAAACTGCTTTGGTTTTAGGAATCGGTTACAACATCAGCGAGCGCTGGTATGTCGATTTCCGTTATACCAATTCAGTAGTGCCGGTCAAAAAATTTCCATATCCGAGCTTCGATCCGCGTTTTTTCTTCCGCTATTTCAATAAAGGATTGTACAATAACGTGCTCGGACTCACCATCTGTTATCGTTTCAACAATAAAGCTTCGGCCCAATAAAGTATGAATAAGGAAAATCCCGGCCAGCGTATTGTTGTTGCCATCACAGGAGCCAGCGGTTCCGTTTACGCCAAAGTTTTATTAGAAAAGCTTGCCGCTATGCAATCGCAGGTCGATAAAGTTGCGGTGGTCATGAGCGACAATGCCAAAACAATCTGGCAAACAGAATTGGGCGATAGCAGCTATGAAAAGCTTCCATTTACTTTCTACGAAAAAATGGATTTCAATGCGCCCTTTGCATCCGGCTCCTCCAGTTTCCGCACCATGATCATTTGTCCGTGCTCCATGGGCACACTCGCGCGCATCGCCACAGGCGTGTCTAACGATCTCGTCACGCGCGCCGCCGATGTTATGCTCAAAGAACGCCGAAAGCTCATTTTAATCCCGCGAGACACGCCCCTGAGCCTTATTCACATCAACAATATGAAAACCCTCACCGAAGCCGGCGGAATTATTTGTCCGGCCGTTCCTTCGTTTTATTCACAACCGAAAACGTTCGAAGATTTAGCTGCTACAGTTATCGATCGTGTTATCGATTTGTGTGGCTTGAAGCAGGAGACATTTCGGTGGGGGGAATAGTTGGTGGTTGGTGGTCGAAAGGTTGGTGGTCGTTCCCGAAAATCCTTTTATTAAATAATTTTCATTTTACATTTCCCTGTTAAATTTCACATTTTTTACCACCAACCCTTTTTATCACTTACCACCAACCTTCTTGTTAGTAATTTCCACCCTCTGAAATACAATATCTTAGCTTTTCAGCCGACTAATCTTTAGGAAATTTAACGTGGCGTTTATATATTAGTTAATCTGTCTGCGTTACTTGTACAATATATTCAAGGAAAGGAGCTCTTAATTATGTTAGAATTTAGTCAGCACATTCTCCGAAGCGTCAGTTTCGATAAAACTCTCTTCAAAAAAGAACTAAAAAAAATGATCAGCTGGGCCAAACCAGATGAAGCCATGTTATTAAAAGCCTGGTGCATCGCTACGTTCGGTCACATGTATGGCGATGTTATTTCCGATGTTTTTCGCAGCGTAACAAAGTCGTAAGAGAGAGTACGAAAAACGAAAGCAGGCGAAGAGTACGAAAAACGAAAGCAGGCGAAAAAGCGAAATCAGCTTTCGCTTTTTCGCACTTTTTAGTTTTTCGTTTTTCGTACCCCTTTAATTTCCGTCCAAAAATTTAATATTCCTCTTCAGCCCCTCATACTTCGTGCGCTTCACCGCCGAATTTTTAAACAGCTGCTGAAAAACTTCTTCCGTCATTTCCACCCACTCTTTTTTGCTCATTGGCAACAATTCATTTTTCGGATTGAACGCAGGTTCATTATGCGGTTTTGCAAATCGGTTCCACGGACAAACATCCTGGCAAATATCACAACCAAACGACCAGTTTTGAAATTTACCTTTTTCCGTTTCCGGCAGCATTCCTTTTAATTCAATTGTGAAATATGAAATGCATTTGCTACCGTCTACTATGTATGGATTTACAATCGCATCTGTCGGACAAGCATCAATGCAGCGTGTGCATGTACCGCAATAATCGCCCGCTGCACCGTCAGGAATTAATTCAATGTCGAGGATCAATTCTGCAATGAAGAAAAAAGATCCGCTTTGTTTATTTATCAGGTTGCTGTTTTTTCCTACCCAACCCAGTCCGCTTTTTTTCGCCCACGCTTTATCAAGCACGGGCGCCGAATCTACAAATACTCTTCCTCCCACTTCCTTCCCTATTTTTTCATTCACCGTCGCAAGCAGCTCCTTCAACTTTCGCTTTATCACCAAATGATAATCTTCGCCATACGCATATTTCGAAATTTTCGGCGCGTCGTTATCGTGCTGTTTTTCATTGGTAAAATAATTCAGCAACAATGAAACCACCGACTTCGCTCCCGGCACCAGCTTCCGCGGATCCAATCGCATGTCAAAATGATTTTCCATGTATTTCATTTCGCCATGCATATTTTGTTTCAGCCAATTCTCCAGCCGCGGCGCTTCCTCTTCCAAAAATTCTGCTTTCGAAATTCCGCAATAGTCAAACCCAAGGCGTTTAGCCTCAGCTTTTATAATTGCAGTATGTTCGTGGGAATTCATTTTCTTCCTTTGTGACTTCATACCTTAGAAGTTCACATTGCAAAGATACCGACAAGTCTTACCTTTATCCACCACCATTCAAAATTCTCCCGATAGCTATCGGGGTCAAAATTCAAAACTCGAAACTCAAAACCCTTTAACTTTTCCCCTATGATATCCCGCGAACAATTTTTGCAATCACTTTTAAAAGAAACTTCAATCATTCGTCATCTATTCGAAAAAATTCCTGCCGATACTTTTGAATTTCGTCCGTCCGAAAAACAACGTTCCATGCTTGAGCTGCTTCGTTATTTAGCTGTTTGCGGTTCTGCTTCCATGCATGTTATTACCAATGAAAGCGATTGGAAAACATGGAAACCATACACAGAAAGTTCTGCAACAATGGAACCACAGGATTTTCTCGAAGCAATGGATCAGCAGGATGCAGAGATGACACGAATGCTGAATGCAATTCCGGAAGAAGATTTTTTAAATAAAGAAGTGAAACATCCGGCCGGTGAAGTCATGACGCTTGGAATCGGGTTGGTGCGCATGCCGTTCAGCTGGCTCGCTGCTTACCGTTTGCAATTGTTTCTTTATTTGAAACAGGTTGGTGTTGTGGATATCGGAACTTCAAATGCGTGGGGTGGCAGAGACAGAACGCCACCGGTTGCGAAATGAGTTTGTTCGTCCTGCTTGATTTTAATATGAGCGATACAGAAGTAGTAATTATCCTTGCTGTTCTGCTTACTACAATCATTCAGCTCGTTACAGCCACATTTTTTACTGTGAATGACCTTGTCAAAAAAGAATTTGGCTTTGAACTGTTGATCTATTGGATTTTATTCGCAATCAACATGGGCATTTGGTTCGCTGGTGAAGACGATCATTTTTTTTTCGGTGAAAACTTGAGGTACGCATCGTTTTTTCCTGCATTTATTTATTTCTTCGTGTATCTGGGATTCAGGATAGCACGGAAAAGAACAAATAAATCGACGTAATTTTCTGCCGCCAATAAATTTCTTAAAATCTCTGTTGAAATCAATGTCGAGATTTTATTCCTGCAAAATTAATTTCACTGATTGAAATAAAGCAAGCGAAATAAAAAGCCATCCGAAAACTTTATTCAGATTCCACTTCTTCATTTTCTTCAGCAAAAATTCACGGTGCTTTGCAGTGAGCCAGACTACAAGCATCACCAAAACAAATTCTCCTGCACCTGTACCCAATACGAATGCAATACGGTGAGGGAATGTTTCAATATTGAAAAAAGGATAACCATTCAGCATCACCAGTATCGCCAGCCAGAACGGAAGCAGCTGCGGATTGAGCGCCGATAAAAAGATTCCTTTCACAAGACTTTTTCTCATGCCCGGATTTTGTTTTGCTGCAGCAATGCTATTTTCATCCAGTGGAACTTTTTCTTCCTTCTTCTTCCTGAAAATAGAAAAAATTCCAAGTCCTAGCATGACCGGAACAATGCTCCATTCCAGTACGATCAGCACGCTGTGTCTTGGAATTAACCACGCAGCTGCATACAACGCGAAAAAAGAATAAATAAATTCCGGGATACAAACTCCGGCTCCGATCAGCAATCCTGTTCTTCTTTTCCCTTCCAACACTTCTTTCATGATCACCAGGTTCACAGGCCCCAATTGTATAGAGCCGCAAAAGCTGATCAGTGAAGTAATTAAAAAAATGCTGATGATGTGGACCATTCAGAAGTTATAGGTGATCCGTTAAATTTTTATTCGAACAAAGTTCCTGCATTCATCCCCGGCATTCTTCCGAGATGTTTGTAGGCTTGTTCCGTTGCTTGCCGTCCCCGTGGTGTGCGAATGAGATAACCTTCCTGGATTAAAAACGGCTCGTACACTTCTTCAATCGTTCCGCCTTCTTCACCGACAGCGGTAGAAATAGTTGTGATGCCAACCGGGCCGCCTTTGAATTTGTCAATGATTGCGCTGAGAATACGAATGTCCATTTCATCGAGACCGTTTTTATCTACGTTCAAAGCCTGCAACGAATATTGCGCAATTTCCATATCAATGGAACCATTTCCTTTTATCTGCGCAAAATCACGCACGCGTCGCAGCAATGCATTTGCAATACGTGGTGTTCCGCGGCTTCTTCTTGCAATTTCGTGCGCGGCATCATCGTTCATCGGCACATTTAAAATTCCTGCAGAACGCATGAGAATGGTCTGCAATAATTTTGCGTCGTAATAACCGAGACGTGATGTTATTCCGAATCGCGCGCGTAAAGGTGAAGTGAGCAATCCGCTGCGTGTAGTTGCACCGACAAGGGTGAACGGATTTAATTTGATCTGTACACTTCTTGCATTCGGTCCGCTGTCGAGCATGATGTCGATGCGATAATCTTCCATCGCCGAATACAAATACTCTTCCACGATCGGGCTGAGGCGGTGAATTTCGTCAATGAATAACACATCAAATTGCTCGAGGTTTGTCAATAATCCCGCCAGATCGCCCGGCTTATCCAGCACAGGTCCGGAAGTGATTTTGATATTCACACCCAACTCCTGCGCAACGATATTTGCCAGCGTAGTTTTTCCTAAACCGGGAGGGCCATGGAGCAACAAATGATCCAGTGCTTCACCACGTTGTTTAGCTGCCTGCACAAATACTTTCAGATTTTCAACAACAGCTTCCTGTCCGGAGAAATCAGAAAAGTCTTGCGGACGAAGCATTTTCTCTATTTCCTTTTCTTCAGGAGAAAGATTTTCAGCTTCGGGATCTATGTTTGGATTGAGAGTCATTTTCTAAGGACAAAGATACGCAGAGGAACGAATTACGAATCGTGCGAATATACGAAATGTGGTAGGCCGAACTGAGTTGTAAAAGTACGAATTGTTCAGAGTGCAAAATGTTTGCTTGTGGTAGTTATGGTCGTGTATCAATATACGCTACAACTACTTTTTCTATTTCGCCTGTAGCCGCATGCCGCAAATCAAAAAACACTTTGACTTCATCGAAAAAAGTTTGCCGGAATAGTTTAATTCCATTCAGCTCACTCGGATAAATAACACAATTCTGATCATCTTGTTTAAATAAACCATCATAATTAATCCCTTTCTCTTCGATAAGCGAACGTAAAACCAATTCACCTTTAAATTGCGGATGTGTACAATTCAACGGATAAATTTTTTTGTTGCTGTCAATAAAAACTATAAATACAAAATCATCATCTCCCACCATACGGCCTAATACACCGATAAGGGTAATGCTTGACAAAGAAAGTTCCCATGAAACTTCTTTATTCCATGTTTCTTTACAGCATGCATAGCTGAGTATTCCGTTATTGATTGTAAGTTCATTCATGATCAAAGGATAAAACATAACTCGTACTTCTTCCACCGGAATTTTCTTTCTCCAAAACATTTTTACTTATCAAATCATTTATATCACGCAATGCAGTATCGGGTGAGCACTTTGCTATTTTCGCCCACTTGGTAGAAGTAAGCTTTCCTTCAAAGCCATCAAATAATTTATTTATCAGCAAACGTTGTCTTTCATTTATCGAAACTTGTACGTGGTCATCCCAGAATTTTGTTTTTTCCAAAACACGATGCATTGTTTCATCTGTGGCATTCAACGCGCGATGCATGCAATTTAAATACCACATGACCCATTCGGTTATGTCGAGCGAACCTTTCTGGACTTTCTCCAGCATTTCATAATACACATTTCGCTCCAAACGTATTTGCGCCGACATGCTGTAGAAACGTTGTGTGTCGTCTTCTGCTTTGGTCAATTGCATATCCGCAAGCGCACGTGCTATGCGTCCATTTCCGTCATCGAAAGGATGTATGGTCACAAACCAAAAGTGTGCTATGGCTGATTTTAAAACGGGGTCTAAAGAATTTTCCGTGTTGAACCATTTTAAAAACACTTTCATCTCATGCTTCAAACGTTCGGCTTCAGGTGCTTCAAAATGTACGCGCTCTTTCCCCATTGCGCCCGAGACAACCTGCATCGGACCTTTTTTATTGTCGCGCCAATTGCCCACTGTTATTCCTTCGTTTTTTACAGGAAACAGCGATGCATGCCAATTGAATAATCGCTCTTTTGTTAACGGCGCATTATAATTTTGTGTGGCATCGAGCATCATCTCCACCACACCATCCACGTTTCTGTCTGAAGGCACTAATCCTGCAATATCCATTCCTAATTGACGCGCTATCGATGAACGCACCTGGTTGGAATCATATATTTCGCCTTCTATTTCCGAGGATTTGAGAACATCAAGTGTAAGCGTATGCAATGCGTTTTCATTTCGCTGCTTGAATCCTAATGATCCGAGATATCCTTTTAAAAATCCCTGCTTATGGCGGAGGCTGGCTAAAACAGGCAATATGGCTTCATGATTCCATTTGAAACCAGGCCAACTCGCTTGTTGATGTACATATATTCTTCGCATCTCTGCAACAAATGTACAACTAATCTCCGCAAATTTTCAATTATTCTCCGCAACTATGCGGTAATTAGGTAAGCCTATTCTCCGCAACGGCTAGCTCATTTACCGTCCATTATGGACTTCAGCTTGTTTTCATTAAGAATAACAATGTTCTTGCCGACGCCTTGAATCAGCTTTTCTTTTTCAAATACTGACAAAGTTCTGATTACACTTTCGTAAGTAGTATTCACGAGTGTAGCAATATCTTTTCGTGAAAGTGTAAATGATAATTGCTTGCTAGACTTACTTTCATAACCAAAAGTGCGTACCAATTTAATAAGGCAATAAGCGATTCGTTGTTTCACATTATCAATGGTAAGAATAAACTGCTGCTCTTCGCTTTCCTGCAATTCATGTATCAGGAATTCAAGCATAAATTGATTGAAACCGGGATTCGCTTTATACAATTGAAAAAACAGATTGATCGGAATAAAAGAAATCTCACAAGTGGTAAGCGCAACAACCGATATCGTATATTTTTTCAGGAAAAGTCCGCGGTGCCCTATGATCACCTGTTCGCTGGCCAACCGAAGTATCCTTTCATCTTTTGTTTGATGATGCGATACCACTTTAACTTTCCCTTTATTCAGAATGAAAATTCCGGCTACAGGATCAGCTTCATGAATAATAACTTCATTCTTCTCAAAGTGCAGGTCCTGCAGATGGTGAGCAATTACAGAAAGCCATTCTTCACTGCAATATTTTTTTAAAAAACGGAGCGTAGGTGTGGCCGGGTTAATCATCGGATAAATAAGAAGTGTACTTGAAAGAAAATAATTTATTAAAAGTAAAATTAATTGGCCCACCAGCAGACAAATTATAATACTTTGAACTGAAAATAGTTAACATGTAGCTTTATGGTGCAAGCCTGCACATGCTCCATGCTCCTTCGTGTTCTTTCGTATAACAAATGCGATCATGAAGGCGGCTTTCTCTTTCGTGCCAGAATTCAAAATGCTCAGGAACAAGAATATATCCGCCCCACCACGCCGGCCTTTTTACTTCTTTGCCTTCCATTTCTTTGGTGATCGCATCCAATCCTTCTTCGAGAACTTTTCTATCGGGAATGATTTCGCTTTGCGGAGAAATCCATGCGCCGAGTCGTGATTCGTAAGGGCGGCTCATGAAATATTTTTCTGAGGTTTCTTCATCCACTTTTCTCAGCTTTCCTTCAATACGAACCTGCTGCTGAAGTTCGGGCCAAAAAAAAGTAATACAGCAAAACGGATTTTGTTCAATTTCTTTTGCTTTACGGCTCCTGTAATTCGTGTAAAAAACAAATCCTTCCGGCACAACACTCTGCAATAATACAACCCGCGCAGAAGGACGATTATTACTATCGACCGTTGACAATGTCATTGCATTCGCCACACTTAATTTTGCATCGTTTACTGCACGAAACCAATCTTCAAATTGCCGGAATGGATCATGATGTGCGATTGACTCACTAAATTCTTTCATAAAGATGTTTTTCCGATTACATTAACAAAAATGCATCGAAAGGTCTTATTCCTTCATGAGTTACATCAATGCCATGTATGATCCTGATCAGCAAACCTGCCAGCGCCGAAGAATACCGGGAATATGTTTCACATCATCATTTAATCGCCAACAGTTGCATTCTTTTGATTACATATTGATCAACATGCAACATTCCGAAATAAACATTCGAAAAATAATTCAGCGCAAAAACCCGCGGTTGTACAAGCTTCTCCCGGGTTTTATATTCGGATATATTGAAAAAATTATTCACCAATCAGAATTGAACAATTTTCTTCAACGTCACAGCGATAAATACGATTATGCTTTTGTTGCGGAGGTACTGAATGAATTCGGGATGGAAACTAAAATTATCGGGAAGGAAAATATTGTACCTGCGGGTGGTTGCATTTTTGCAGCGAATCACCCTCTTGGCGGACTTGATGCAATGGCGCTGGGCGGGGCAATGGGCCAGGTGCGAAAGGATATAAAAGTAATGGTAACCGATATGCTTTTGAATATTGATAATCTCAAAGATCATTTTGTCGGAGTAAATAAAATAGGAAAAACGTCATCGCAGGCACTGCTTGAAATTGAAAAACAATACGCGATTGACCAGGCGCTTGTTGTATTTCCTGCAGGACTTGTATCCCGTAAACAATTTACAGGGGGATATTTCAGTAAATCCGTTATCGAAGATCTGTCCTGGAAAAAAAGCTTTATTTCGAGAGCAAAAAAATATCAAAAGAATGTTGTCCCCGTTTTTATTGACGGCCGGAACTCAAATTTTTTTTACAATTTATCATTATGGAGAAAACGATTCGGCATCAAAACAAATATGGAGATGCTTTACCTGGTGGATGAGTTTTACAAACAGAAAAACAAAACAATAACGCTCATCTTCGGAAAAGAAATTCCGTTCGAAACATTCGACAGGCGATTGAGCGATGGTGAATGGGCGCAGAAAATAAAGCAGCATGTTTACAAAATGGGAAAAGCAAATGCCGTTCTGCCATTTATTGCATGAGACTTTTCTACATTAAACTCTGAAAATCAAGCAAGAAAAAAGCTACCGCTTCTTCGCCTTTTTCCGTTTCATCGCATTCTCAAACTGTGCGATCTCAATTTTTGTTTTCGGTTTCACAACACACACAGCGGTCGCATGGGCCTTGTCATCCAAAGCCACGAATGTAAAATAAGCTTCGTTAATAAGGTAGCTCTTCTGACTTATTACATTTTTCGCACGCGTTTCTACGAAGATCTCCATTGATGTTTTAAAAGCCCTTGTAATCTTCGCATTGACTGTAATAATATCTCCCACACGCGCAGAGTTTTTAAAGTTCACGCTGTCAATGGAAGCAGTCACACAAATTTTTTCAGCATGATTCTGTGCACAAACTGCAGCTGCAATGTCCATCCATTGAACCAATCGTCCGTCTAATAACATACCCATTGGATTTGTGTCATTCGGACAAACGACTTCAGTCTTGATTGTTTCTGAAGCTGCCGGAGATTTTGTTTTCATATGCGTTCCAGGTTTAAGCAAAAGTAGGAACATCAAAAAATAGCATTCCTGATGCAACTCATACAATTCCATGATTATTGTTTTCAGAAAAAACATAATCCGGATCATAGTTTTATTTCATTTCCTAATCGATTTTTGATCACACTTTAATTCATCATCTATGCTGTACATGTTCTGTGCTGTTTGGCTCATAGTTGCCCTTTTAATAGGATTTGCAATTTCATATTCAGGAAAAAGCGACAAACCTCCCCTATTCGGACTTGGATGTATTCTTGGATCTTTCGGCCTGGGATTAATCATGCTGGCTTATTCTATTTCCCAAATAATTTAAACGGTGGAAAAGCAGGATTGTAACTGAAAAAAGAAAGAACGCTCCAACCTGATGAAGCGAAGCAATTACCACCGGTACATGCAAGAGTAAAGTGGAAACACCAAGGATAAATTGGAGCAATACAGTCCCACATAAAACGTAAATAATGTTATTCATACGCGCAGGGAAAAACAATTTTCTTGAATGAATAAAAATTATCGTTGTTGTAATTACGATGAACACGGCGAGGATGCGATGAATAAACTGAACTCCCGCACCATTCTCCAGCACATTTTTCCACCAGGGTTGCATAGAAAAAACTTCAGGTGCGATCCAGTACTCACCCATTTTCGGGAAACCGGGAAATAATGTACCGGCTTTCATTCCGGCAACAAACGCACCGTAAATAATTTGAAATGAAACTAAAACAAGCAGCAGTATTGTTTTACGTTTTAATGATCTGCTTTTTCTTATCTCATTTTTAGGAAAAAGTAAATCAAGAGCAAACCAAAATGTAAATCCGAATGTGAGAAACGCAGTTGCCAGGTGCGTGGCGAGCAGGTAATGACTTACATGAGGGACTTTGTTTAAACCGCTTTTCACCATTATCCATCCAAGCATGCCCTGGGATAAACCAAGAACAAAGAGAAAAAAAATCTTCTTCAAAAACCCGGGAGGAAATTTTTTCCTGGCCATGAACCAGCAGAACGGAATCACAAAAACAAAACCAATTGTTCTCCCGGTAAGCCGGTGAATAAACTCCCACCAGAAAATATTTTTAAAATCACCTAACGAAAAATGCGAATTGACCAGCTTGTATTCCGGTGAACTCCTGTACTTTTCAAATTGGATATTCCATTCAGCTTCATTCAAAGGTGGAATTGATCCTGTAAATTTCCATTCCACCATTGAAAGTCCCGATTGCGTTAACCGGGTAATTCCACCAATGAGCACCATCACGAAAATGAGAAAACATCCCGTAAGCAACCACACAATTACTGCCCGGTGAGCAATTCTATTCATATGAGCTTTTCACACTGACTGCATTTAGGGAAAGTGGATTAGACAAAAAATTAAACCGTCACGGAACCTATGCAAATTCGTTCTAATCCGTCCTTAATAGTATCAAACATGCTATTCATTTGAACACGGAATGATTCGGTTTCCTGCTTCATGTCCGGCAAAAGAGATTTGTAATATTCTATACCGTTCAACAGGTTGCTTTTAAATTCAACTAGTCTGCGTTCGTATTTACCTGAGGTATCGGCTAGCTTATTCCTGTTTTCCTTTTCCAGGTAATCAACATTCATTTGAAGCTCATTAATGAACATATGCGGCCGTGAAACATTATTTCTCAGGTTTGTTCTTCCGTAAATGTGATCAACCATTTCACGCAGGGAAAAAATTCCGGAGAAATAAGCGAGGTTCGGGCCTGGACAAATTGCAACCGCTGAAAGTTTTAGCTTGTCTGTTGCTTCATTTTTTATAATAGCAGCAGCACCCAAACCTTCGCACAAACAATCTTTATCCGTTATTTCGCGCAACTCTTTTTCGTACGCTATGCCTTCGAGATGCTTTTCGTCAAGCTGTTTGATTTTTAAATCCTGGTATTGGCGTGAAGCAGTGCAGATTGGTTTTTCTGTGAATTCAGTATTGAATGCAAGGAATTTTTTATAACAGGGACTTCCGGGACGACCTTTTTCAATTCGTCCTTTTCGTTGTGCTTCCGAAGAGCTTTTTCTGAAGTTGTTGAATGGAATTCCAAGAGGAGAAGCCGAGCTGAGATAATAATCCTCTTTTTTTGCTGTCGCCAACGCATTCAATGTATCGTTGTCCACATTCGTCGCTTCGGGAACAAGAAGGAACGGACTTCCCCAACCGGTACTGTCTACATTATAATGTTCAATCAGAAATTTATTTTCATTGGGTGTTCCGATACCGCCCTGCACAGTAATTCGTACTCGCGGAAGAAGAATGGACTCCGGGAAACCTTTTTCCACAAGTGCTTTTTTGCAGATGGAAGCCAGCTCGTTGGTTAATTCTGCTTTCCTTGAAAGGAAATCATTCAACACAGGGCCCAGTAAATTTCCGTCTGTTGCAAATGCATGACCACCGCAATTCAATCCTGATTCAATGCGGAATTCAGATATCCATAAACCTTTCTTTGCAAAGAATTTTCCCTGGATGTAAGCAGAGCGATAGTCACTTACTTTAAGAATAATTTTTTTTCGTGTTAATCCATTCTCATCCGGGAAAAAATCCGAAAAGGATTCGCAGTAGGAATATAACCTGGGGTTGAGGCCGGCAGAAAAAACAATTGAAGAATAAAGTGTGCTTTTGGCATATCCCCTGAAGGCCGCCATTGCATCTGAGAATTCTGCCGGAAGCGCGTTACCGTTTTCATCATATTTTATTTTATCGCACTTCGTCATAATGTTGACATCGATCGAGCCGGCGTAAATATTCTCCTTCAGAAACCGCTGCATGAGAAGCTGCGCATGAGCCGATTTTTCATTCCGCATTGTTTCGTAAAGCTTCTTTATCGGAGAAGCATCTTCAAGCAGCTCAAAATATTTTACAAGATCATTTTCTTCATCAAATGATTCCTTCTTCATTTTGCTGATCTGCTTTTTTACAATTTTGTCCAGCAAGTCCAGGTAAGCAGTTATTCGGCGGGCACGGGAATCGTTTTCTTTTTCAGTAATAGGTACGTACTCTTCATTTTCGCGTGCACAATGTATTTCGCGCATTTGTTCAATGAGATGATCTTCGATAATTGAAACAACAGAAGATATTCCGAACCGCGCGACTTTAAGTGGCGTATCGATGGTATAGCCCAGGCCCATCACGGGTATATGAAATGAATGTGTGTTCATGATTGAGTTGTATGCTGTAAATGTCGGTGCTAATCATTCCATGGCTTATGAGTTAGATCATAGAATGTCTCCGAAGTGTACGAATGAGGAATTATTGGGAATTGCTTCTCGTGAGAAATCCGTGTTTATCACGCATCACGTCTCTCTTCTGTCATCCTTATTTCAATCATGCGAAAATATGATCTGCATCAGGATTATGAATCTGGTTGCGGGCATACATTTGCAGGAGATGTTTTTATCCAGGCAAATAATAGTTTGTTTAATAGCGCTTGCAATTCTCACGCAACAGGGAAGCAAGACGTTCATCCTGCTTGATTATTTGTCAAACAAAAAATACGTGACTTCTGTGCTTTGTGAAAATCGCGATCGTCCGCTGCTTCACTGCAACGGAAAATGTTATTTGAAAAAAGAATTTAAAAAGAATGACAAGCAGCAGGGGAATGAGAAACAAAGCAATAATTTAAAAGATGAAATTAATTGCTGGGAACAACATTCTTTATCTTCATTTAACCTTCAACCATTTTCACAAACCATTTCAAGTGCTTCCGGAATAAATCAAGGTTATTATTCTGCCCCATTGTCTGCGCCATTTCATCCACCTTGCTGAAAACCGCACGCCCGTTTTAATGAGAATGAACACTAACACTGTTCTTCGCTATTCTACTTCAATCACTCTTTTATTTTATTACAATGAAAAGAAAAATATTCTTCCCGGGCTTGTTACGTCCGTTTGTTACCATTGTCACCTTCCTTGCCTTCTCGCCAATGGTGCTTCACGCCTGCGATTTCTGCGGTGCATTTATGGGTGTCACGCCATTTGATAATCAAAATTCATTTGCACTATCACACCGTTATCGTGTTTTCAACGGTTACCAGGCAATGAACCAGAATAGCCAGCTCTTTCCTGACGGATCCTATCGCAATGGAACTCCACCTTCCGTTTTACATGGAGGAGCTACAACGCCGGAAATGTCAAAATCAGATTTTGAATCTTTTAAAGTTTTCGAGCTGCGTACAAAATATTTTATTCATCCACGCCTGGAAATAAACGCGCTTATTCCTCTTGCAGGCAATAAACAGAAAGCCATGGGAGAAGAAACCTGCGCTAACGGTTTAGGTGATGTTTCCTTTTTTGCCGGCTGGCACGCCATTCAAAAGCTGGAAAATGTAAAAACAAGACAACGTTTGATTGTTGGGGCAGGAATAAAAATTCCCACCGGTAAGAGTGATTTTTTATACGATGATGGTGATCGTATTCCACTCATGTTACAAGCCGGGACCGGAAGCACGGATGGATTTATGTACGCAACTTATACAGCAGCCAGGAATGAATGGAGATGGGGCGCAACCGTTCTTGGAAAATATAACGGAACAAATAAACATGAAGAGCAGGTGCGTCCGTCAATAGTGAATTCTGCTTTTATTGCTTACCAGTTTCAACTTTGCAGCTGGATAATTCTTCCTCAATTACAGGTTTACGAAGAATATACAAATGGATTGCAGAGAGGTTCTGAATTGATTGAAGGAACCGGCATGAATATGATACTCGCAGGTCCCGGCGTTGATGTTTACCGGAAGAAATTAGGAATCAATTTAGCTGCACAGCTCCCCGTTTATCAAAAGACAGCTGAAATGAATATGAAAACTTCGGGCCGTCTTGTCATTGGATTATCATACAGCTTTAATGCTTCAAAATATCTAATGAAATAAATTCACCGTGCATTAAAAAGAGAAGAGCGATCCTTAATTGATCGCTCTTTCTCTTTTTAATAAAATCCCTAACCGCATTTAGAGTGACCGCAGCTTTTACATTTTAAGCAGCCTTCTTCATAGATCAATCCATCGGGGTCGCCACAGCCCGAACATTTTTTATCTGCTGCTGCAGTGCCATCCGGAATATATTTTTTCAATGCGCGTGCAACTCCGTTTTTCCAGGTGTTAATGCTTGCATCATGCAAATTGAGATTTTCAACTACATCTACAACATGAGGTATCGGCATACCGTGACGGAGAATTCCTGAAATCAACTTTGCATAATTCCAGAACTCGGGATTAAAACAGCGCGACAATCCTTCAATGGTTACTTTATATCCATCACTGTCTACATAGCGGAAGTCATATCGTTTTTGCGCACTTTCATTTTTAGTTTTGATCACCCAACCTTGCGTAATGCGCTCAGGAACAATAAAAGCTTCTTCTGCCCGGCCCGTAAAAATTTCATACGGACGATTTTCAAGCAGGCCAACGACGGCAATCCACTTTTCATTTCCATTTTGAAATTTCACAATATCGGCCTCAAGAATATTCGGGCGTTTAGGTGGACGTTGATTTTCCGCTATATCTGTTTTCTTTTCTGTAGTGGAAACAAGCACTCCCGAACGTGAACCATCCCTGTAAACCGTTATTCCTTTGAGTCCGTACTTCCATGCTTCAAAATAAATATCGCCTACTTTCTCGCGACTTACATCAGATGCAAGATTAATTGTTGAGCTTATGGAATGTGTTGTGTATTTCTGAACGATCGCCTGCAGCTTGATACGTTTTAACCAATCGATTTCAGAAGCTGTGGATTTTGCCCACGGACTTTTATTTTCATTTGTCTCACCGGTAATTTCCATCCATTGCTTCAGCTTCGGATGATAGATCACGAATTCCTGCCAGGTGTCTCCGCTGTCATCGGTAAAGTCTATTCGCGCTTTCGGATCATCACGATTGACTTTTCTGCGACGCTTATAAGAAAGCATAAACACAGGCTCGATACCTGAAGAACATTGTGCAAGAATGCTGAGCGTGCCTGTAGGCGCAACAGTGCTCAATGAAATGTTCCGCCGGCCGAATTTCATCATGCGCTCAAAAACATCCGGTAATTCAGCTTTCAGCATCTGAACAAATTCGGATTGCATTTCAATTTCCGGGTTGAAATCATTGAATTGTCCGCGCTCAATTGCCATGTCAATCGAACAATCAAATTCTGCGCGACATTTTATTTTCATCATCTCTTCCGTCATCTTTAATGTCGCATCGGAATCAAAAGAAAGATTGAGTGCAGCAAACATATCGGCAAGAGCAGTAAATCCGAGGCCGGTTCGTCGCCCGCGTTTACCTGCATTGTAGAGTAATTTCCATGTATCCGTCTCTACCTGCTTAATAGCAGAAGGTTCGGGATCACTATCTACTTTAGCAAGAATTCTTTCTACTGCTTCCAATTCAAGGTCAACCAAATCATCCATTAACCGCTGAGCTTCATATACGATTTGGTAAAATTTCTCTTTATCAAATTTTGCCTGTTTGGTAAATGGCTCAACCACAAAATTGAAAAGGTTCAGCGCAATTAATCTGCAGCTGTCACCGCCCTGCATGGCAATTTCCGAACATGGATTTGTAGAAACATTTTTGAACCCGGGATAAACAGATGAAGTAGAATAAAAATGCTGCCGGTCCCAATAAATAATTCCCGGCTCTGCAGTATTGTGTGCGCAACGAATAATTGCATTCCACAGATCACGTGCGCGAACTGTTTTTTCGATTTCCGGTTTTTCCGCATCGATCGGCCAGCGTTGACGGAAGTTGCCATCGGTCTCAACAGCTTTCATAAATTCATCTGAAATGCGCACCGAAATATTTGCACCGGTAATTTTTGAAAGATCCTGCTTTACCGTAATAAAGTTTTCGGCATCAGGATGTGCAATGTCTAATGTGAGCATCAATGCGCCACGACGACCATTCTGTGCAACCTCGCGTGTTGTATTTGAAAACCGTTCCATAAACGATACAGCGCCTGTGGTTGTACCTGCTGCATTCGAAACCTGCATTCCTGAAGGACGCAATGTTGACATATCAATTCCCACACCACAGCGACGTTTAAACAATTGCGCCATTTGCTGATCAGTGTAAAATATGCCGCCATAGGAATCATAAATTTCAGGAAGCACGATGCAATTCGATAACGAAGCAATGACATTCGGATTGCCAAGTGTTGCCATTACACTTCCCTGTGGAATTACATAATTAAACCTGTTGAATAGCTCAAAGATTCTTTCTTCTGTCAGATTCTTTCTCTTCTGTCCATACACCGAAAAAAATTTAAGCTCAGCTGGCTGTGCAATTTGCTGATACTTTTTTTCAATGCGGAAAAATTCCTTTGCCATTCTGCGGTGCATTGCTTCCGGCGTTTTTTCAAGGTAAGATCCTTTTGCAGATTGCATCGCATATTTATTCAACCATGTTGTGGCTGCGAGATCGTCACCACTGAAATATGCAGTTGCAGCTGCCAGCGCTTCCTCGTGAGAGAACTCTATTGCGGGTATTTTATTTTTCTGTGCTTTTAAAACAACTGTTGACATACGTTTTTAGTTTATGTGATTTATGAGCGCAAATTAGAAGGAGTGGTGATGAGATTCATTTTCTTTTTTCACACAATGTCTTCTTCTTTTCAACACAAAGGAAAAAACATGATCTGCATCATTCTTCGTGCTACGTTGTATCATACTTTAACCCGCGGAAATATAAAATCAAATACAATGCCGATTTCTATTTCAAAACAACTATCACGCAACTACTAAAACATATTCTTAAATATCAAAAAACAATACTTATTTCAAAGGTTCAAATTTGCAGGTGAAGTGTCTTAGAAATTCAGGTTCTTCAGTGATACGATAACCCTTTATTTTTTCCTTATCATTCAACATCGTGCTGAATACTTCCAGCACATATTCAATATGACTTTGTGTGTAAACTCTTCTCGGAATGGCGAGACGCACCAATTCCCAATTGGCCGGAATAAGATTTCCTTTTTGATTGTACTTACCAAACATCACTGAGCCGATTTCCACAGTGCGGATTCCACCTTTGAGGTACAACTCACAAGCCAACGCCTGACCAGGATATTGTTCACATGGTATATGCGGATAAAATGCTTTCGCGTCTACGTAAACCGCATGGCCACCGATTGGCCACACTAATGGTACCCCGATTGCACGAAGATTTTCTCCGAGATATTCTGTGCTTCTGATTCTGTAGCGCAGATAATCTTCTTCAAATACTTCCTTCAATCCGATTGCGATCGCTTCCATATCACGGCCGGATAATCCTCCGTAAGTTGTAAATCCTTCCGTGATGATCAACATGTTTTTGCATGCATTTGACAATGTTTTATCCTTCACAGCAAGAAATCCGCCCATGTTTACCAACGCATCTTTTTTTGCACTCATCAACGCACCATCTGCCAACGCAAACATTTCCTGCGCGATTGAACGAAATGTTTTTTCTTCATACCCTGTTTCGCGAACACGTATGAAATAAGAATTTTCTGCAATGCGACAGCAATCAAGAAAAAAGAGGACACCGTGACGCTTGCATATTTTTTTTACTGCTTTCGCATTTGCCATGCTCACGGGTTGCCCGCCACCGCTATTATTCGTAACGGTAAGAATAACTGCACCGATTTTTTCAGGTCCGTGTTTCAAAATCAATTTTTCCAATTCACCTAAATCAATATTTCCCTTGAAAGGAAAATCCAGCATTGGATTACGCGCCTGCTCAACCGGGATATCTATTGCAGTTGCTCCCGAATATTCGATATTGGCTCGTGTAGTATCAAAATGTGTATTGCTGATAAAAATTTTTCCTTTGCCACCGAGATAGCCATACAGAATTCGTTCAGCGGCGCGGCCCTGGTGTGTGGGAAGAATATATTCATACCCGGTAAGATCCTGGATTTCTTTTTCCATTTTTCTCCAGCTTGTCGCACCTGCATACGATTCATCACCGATCATCATTCCTCCCCATTGTTCAGCGCTCATCGCCGAAGTTCCGCTGTCTGTAAGAAAATCAATCAGCACTTCTTCTGAATGAAGCTGAAAAGTATTGTAATTTGCTTTCTTTAAAAAACTTTTCCGCTGCTGAGATGTGGTCATGCGAATGGGTTCGACCATTTTTATCCGGAAGGGTTCGAAAATTGTTTTGAAGCTCATAGAATATTTTTTTCTGCAATGTCGGCAAGATAAAATGCGTGGATAATGATGAATATCAGCAATGCAAAATTCATTTCACACAGACTCCCTGGCGATTTTGCTCATCATTTCCGGATTCCATTTCGGCTCAAAAATTATTCTTAGCTGTATATCCGTTACACCGAAAATTTCTTTTAGCTGAATGCGAATATCCTCTTCGATAACTTCTCCCAATGGGCAGGCAGGAGAAGAATAGGTCAGTGTAACGATCACGGAAGTTGTTTCAATTTCGAGTCCGTATAAAAGCCCCATATCAACAATATTGAACCCGGTTTCAGGATCAAATACATTTCGCAGCGCAATTGCAACACCGGGGATTGTAAAAGGGAGTTTTTTCATTTCCGCGTAAGTATTCTATTATTCATAAGCATGAACAAAATATTACCCAGGTACAGCAAAGCTGCGAGATTCAAGATGCCTGTTGCTACGTAATTCATCCATAAAATATTTATGCAATTCCCTGCGATCAACATTACAATCCCGGTGTTCCACATCCATAACATTACTTTCACCATTCTTGCATTATACAAATCACGCGGCATAAATTTCGGTTGTATTAATCTTTTGTGCTTAAGATCAAGCCATAATATAAACGGAAGCGTTTTAAAAGTTTGCGCGAGGATCAGCATAACAAGAAATCCGGGGATGAGCGCAACGCCATAAACACGTGCAAGTGTCAGCAGCTGGTTGTCATCGAATATATTTACCGGTGAAGAAAGTGTTACTGCCAGCATAGCAGGCAAGAGAAGAAATAGTATCGCAATAAATGTTTGTTTCATTGGTTCATCTTCTTTTTTCCGCAATGAGCTTTTTCTTACCCTGATCAACATTAATACAAATGCACCCAGGCCTGTACAAATTAAAATCACATACAGCCATGCACGCGCATAGCTGTGTGTAAACATTACATCCGCAAAAAATGAAACCAAAGCAGCATTAATTATATAATATGAAAACCGGATGATCTTTGAATGATCTTTACCTGAAAGCATGAACATCGGAATGAGCTTTGAACCGACACCGATGATGAGAAGAAGCATCCAGCCAACTAAACCAAGATGTGCATGAAGCGCGAGATAGTGCAATTGATTTTGCGGTAGAAATGCAAATTGAAAATTAAAAGCAAGTAACACTCCTGCAATTACTGTAAGTAGTAACCAAATATGTGCAGTTGCAATACATTCGATTGCAATTGTTGATTTTGATCCTTTAAGTGAAAACAGCACGTTAATAATGTGCAATACAACGGCGATTAAAATAGTTGATCCGCCAATTTGCATAATAGCACCACTATCGAATATCCAGAATGCGTATCCGAGCAATGATGTACCCCAACACAGAAAGATGCAACTCCATATCGTTAGCTTTTTGCTGAATAATGGCTTTTCCGAAATGACAGGCAAAAGTTGGTAGAGTGCACCGAAAATTATCATTGTGCAAAATCCAAGAAGCAGCACATGGACCAACGCAAGCAGATGTGGCTGAAAATAATGTCCGGAAAATTCATCAGAGCAAACGAACAGGCCGATGGTGAAAACCAGGAGAAAAAAAGCTGCAATGAGGAAGAAAGGCAAAACAACTTTTTTACCGGCAGATCTGATTATGAATTCTTCATTCATGATTTATTTCGTCCTCCCTCCCACCAATATCAGCCAATCTGTAAAAAAGCAATTGCACATTTCTTTCCGAAATTTCACATACATCGCATAAAAATCCATTGTCATGAAGCTCTGCAAAAAGAAGAAGTGGAATTTTACGATGATTCACAAGCAATGCAAATCCTGCAGGCAATTTTTCTAGTGCATCAAGAATCTGCATCATGGGTCCGGGCATTTCCAGCTTGCTTACATCCAGGAATTGTAATCGTTCAAAGAAAAAAGAAAGACGTCCTTCGAATGCAGAATTTTTGAGCATATTTATTTTTGCTCCTTCTCCTAAAACCGAAGCGTTGTTTCTGCCGATCCACGACAGCACATTATTTTCATTGTCATTCCTAACTTCAAAAGAAAATCCTCTTTTCCCAATGATGCGCAACAGCGGAAGTGGTTCAAACGTATTGACAATACAAAGTAATTCTGCTTCACCAAGATGGTTTAATGCTTCAATAATTTTATCCAATGGATCAATACCGGCAGAAAGATCTTTTCTCACATCAATGATTGCAGCCGCTTTTTTCCGCTCTTCCGGAAAGGCAGAATAGATCATCTTATCACCTTTTGCTTCTTCACCAAAACCTTCAAAACGCAATCCCAATGGAAGAAGCACATTAAAAAATTTCTGCGCAGAGCATTTGCCGATCCGGGCTGCATCTTTAATCGTTACTCGACCTGCAAGTAATTTCCTGAGAATCGGGTTTCGCAGTTTCTCGAATGCCGGGCTAATGCTGATAATTGCTTCCAGCGCTTGCGGGCAATTTTTCAGTATGGCCGATATCCGCGTTGATGGTGTAATAACGAACATTTTCTTCTGTAATTATTAAACTGTAAGATCAGGCCGCTTTTCTACCCCGGGTTCTGATTCCTTGGTTTGCCGCTGGCTGATTACAAAAAGGACAATTCCAAAAAGCATTGTAGCAGCAGCGATAAACAATATCGGCGGAAGCGCGTGCATGGGCGTCATGAGCACATTATCAATTCCATCCATCAACAACGCAACCTCCTGTACAATAAACCCGGTAACAAACAGAAACAATCCTGTCTTAGCAAAATTCCTTTTGAAGTTCAGCACACCCGTATTGAGACAGATTCCAATAAGAAAAAAGCTTAGAAAACCAACCAGTACAAGATGAAGATAGCCGATGATGACAGGACGGTGTCCGAATACGAATTTATTCAGCGCAGGAAAAACACAGAAAAATTGTAAGCCTAGTTTTATTACAAGCGAGAAAAAAGAAATGTATAGCAGCTTTGCACCCGGGGTTGATGCGACTTTTTTAATTTCATTTTTCTTCGCAAAAAATTCCTGCAGCAACACAACCACAGCAACTAGCTGAAATAGCCCGCTGACTCCTGCAATAATAAACACCCAGAGCGGTGGCATAAACCATAAAAGAGAAACTAAATACCCGGGGATGCATGCCCATATCATGAGTTTTAAAAATAATTTCAGCTTTGCGCTTACCTGTCCGTCATTTTTTTCCTCGAGCAATCGTAATACAATAGCGAAAACTGCAAACGAAAACCATCCGTTATATTGAAAGTGCAAATACCAATAAACGGAGCTGGTG
The DNA here is from genome assembly GCA_031412295.1 of Bacteroidota bacterium. Classification (GTDB taxonomy): domain Bacteria; phylum Bacteroidota; class Bacteroidia; order Palsa-965; family Palsa-965. The sequence goes on along the minus strand of JANOCU010000005.1, from coordinate 208,576 downwards.
AAAAAAATGATATTTAAAAAATGAACAGCCTGCATGTATGCAAGTGTAAATGGACCGATGGATGAAATCACCAGGCAAAACAAGGAAAAACGAAGTGCTTTGACTGATAATGTTTTTTTGTCTTTTAATGTGTGCTTCCAGATCAGCCACGTGTAACCATAAGTTACAAAAATAGAAAGCGTAGAAAAAATAATTGAAACCGGTCCGTATTCCTGGAAAAGAAAACTAATCAACATTCCATAAGATGCAATTTGATTGACAACAAAAAGTCTTGAAAAAGCTTTCGACTCCTGTTGTGTCTTTTCCAGGAAAAAAGCAATGATCATTGCAAAAAGCGCTGAAGCAGCCCATGCCGAAAATGCAAAATGAGAATGTGCATGCAGCAGATTTTTAAAATCAACTTGCGGCAATGAATAGGTGACTTTGTATCGCGTAAAAACCCCTGCTAACACTACGAACACAAGGTTCAATAAAGCCAATCTCATCCACCGCGCAGGCGCACCGCTAAAAATTGTAGTTGTTTTCATAATTATTGTCCTCAAAGGTAGTTGGTGTAAGATTTCCTGTTTTATGATGTAAATCATATACATGTATGACATAAGCCGTTTTGGCCGGAAATTTCCCTATATGGTTCTTCTCCGTGAATCAGTATCAAAGATTCAAAAAGAAACACCAGGATTACTAAAATCCAACTTGCAAACACACCACTCTGATAATCGACACAAAACAAACACTGTATCGAAATCCCCAGTGAAAAGCACCACATAGAGGTACCTTCCTTCAAGGGTAAATCGCCATTATTTTACCGGAAGTAGATAGAAAAGTGTGAACGATCAGAAGAAAGCATGACCTGCGTCATAAATACTCGAAAATGGCTGCTGTAACATTGTACTGTGAATCAACCAGACCTTCAATCATAGAATCAACCGAATCTCAATCAAAAAATAGCTCATTATGAAAAACCTAATTCTTAGAACAGCTGTATTTGCAGCTATCTCTTTTTTAATTGCATGTGGTGGTTCCGACACAAGCTCCAAAACACCTGCCGCCGACAGCTCAGCCGCAGCCATGTCTGAGTATGATGCTGATCCGGTTTCTAACGATCCGAAAGGTGCGGGAAAGTTTACGAATGTTGAATTAACAAACCCGCTCGACCAGAAAATGGTTGCGGAAGGGGAGAAAGTATTTGACGTAAAGTGCAGCTCATGCCACAAACTTACTGATGAAAGAGTTGTTGGTCCGGGTTGGAAAGGTGTTACAGCGCGCCGTACTCCGGAATGGTTCATGAACTTTATCACAAATACGGACGAAATGCTGAATAAGGATGCTGAAGCGTTGTCAATGCTTGAAATATGCCTTGTAAGAATGCCGAATCAAAATCTCACTGATACTGAAGCACGTGCCGTCCTTGAATTCGCACGTCATAACGATGGCGTTAAATAAGTATTAATTGTCATCTCTCTCTAATTACAAACGAACCAAACTCAATATTATGAAATCCTCAAGGATTATATCACTCTCTCTTTTACTTACAGGAAGCTCTTTAATTTATTCCTGTAAACCGCAAACAGCAGAAAACGTGATTTCAGGAAATGCAGCTGAAAAAGCATACGTTGCTCCCGGAAAATATGACGAATTCTATAACTTCCTCTCCGGCGGATTTAACGGACAAGTATCCGTTGTCGGTTTGCCTTCAGGTCGTACGCTTAAAGTTATCCCCGTTTTTTCGGTAGATCCGCAAAGTGGCTGGGGATACAGTGAAGAAACAAAACCAATGATGAATACATCACACGGATTTATTCCATGGGATGATTCACACCATCCTGAACTTTCACAAACAAACGGTGAAGTCGATGGCAGATGGCTTTTCATTAATGGAAATAATACGCCACGGGTTGCACGTATAAATCTTAAAACTTTCCGTACAGAAGAAATTCTTGAATTACCAAACAGTGCCGGTAATCATAGTTCTCCTTTCATTACCGAAAGTACAGAATACGTTGTTGCAGGTACACGATTCAGCGTTCCAATGGGAGATAACCGCGATGTTGCGATTAACACCTACAAAGAAAATTTCCGCGGAACTGTAAGCTTTATCAGTGTAGATAAAAACAGCGGAAATATGAAGATCGCTTTCCAGATCATGTGTCCGGGTGTAAACTTTGACCTTGCACACGCAGGAAAAGGTCCTTCACATGGATGGTTCTTTTTCAGCTGCTATAATACTGAGCAGGCAAATACATTGCTTGAAGTAAATGCATCACAGCATGATAAAGATTATATCATGGCGGTGAACTGGAAAAAAGCGGAAGAATATGTTGCGCAGGGAAAAGCTAAAACACAGGAAGCAAAATATGCACACAATGTATATGACGATCATGCGCATATGGCAACTTCTACAATGGAACAATCGGTGACCGTGCTTGATCCGAATGAATGTCCCGGTTTGCTTTATATGATTCCATGTCCCAAATCTCCACACGGTTGTGATGTTGATCCTTCAGGTGAATATATTGTTGGCAGCGGAAAACTTGCTGCATTGATCCCGGTTTTCTCTTTCACCAAAATGCAAAAAGCTATCACCGATAAAGCCTTTGATGGTGATTACAATGGTATTCCTGTAATAAAATATCAGTCTGCGCTTTATGGTGAAGTGAAAAAACCAGGACTCGGACCTTTGCATACAGAGTTTGACGGAAATGGTAATGCGTATACTTCCATGTTCGTGTCTTCTGAAGTAGTAAAATGGAATATCAAAGATCTCAAAGTTCTTGATCGCGTTCCGACTTATTATTCTGTTGGTCACCTTTGTGTTCCCGGTGGCGACAGTAAAAAACCATTCGGAAAATATATGATTGCGTATAACAAGATTACAAAAGATCGTTACCTGCCAACAGGACCTGAACTTTGTCACAGTGCGCAGCTGTATGATATTTCAGGAGATAAAATGCAATTGATACTTGACTTCCCGACAAGTGGAGAACCGCACTATGCACAGGCATGTCCTGCAGCGCTGATCAAAGACAAGAGCGTGAAGTTCTTCAAGCTGGAGGAAAACAAGCACACGTATTTCACCAATGGAGAAAAGGAAACAAAAGTTGTGCGTGAAGGAAATAAAGTTCACGTATACATGACAAGCATCCGTTCCCATTTTACACCGGATAATATCGAAGGTATTCGAATGGGAGATGAAGTCTATTTCCACATTACTAATCTTGAACAAGACTGGGATGTTCCGCACGGCTTTGCAATTAAAGGCGATGATAATGCAGAAATTCTGATAATGCCGGGAGAAACACAAACCTTGAAATGGATCCCTGATTATGTTGGTGTTGTTCCTTTCTATTGTACAGATTTCTGTAGTGCATTGCACCAGGAAATGTCGGGGTACGCAAGAGTTTCCCCTGCTAATAGTACTCTTCCACTTTCGTGGAGTACCGGAGCTAAAAAATAAATGATTCGAAACGGGTGAGAAAAAAAATCTCACCCGTTTTTAAAACAGTCCGGTTATAAAAGAAGGCAAATGAAAAAGATGACGATTCTAACGCGGGTATTGGCTGCCATTGCAGCGCTCAGCATGATAGCAGTAATTTATCTTCCTATCTGGAGAATTGAGCTTGCAGCACCACAATATCCCGAAGGATTATATATGGATATCTGGGCAAATAAAATGGGCGGTAATATCGAAATCATCAATGGTTTGAATCATTACATCGGAATGAAAACACTGCATGCAGAAGAATTTGTTGAGTTTACCGTCTTACCTTATATTTTCTGGGGCTTAGCTATACTCGGCGTACTTACAGCTATTCTCAACAAAAAAAAGATTTTCTTCGGTTATTTTTCACTCTTCATTTTATTTGCAGTAGTTGCGATGGCAGATTTCTACAGGTGGGAATATAATTATGGACATAATCTGGATCCCGATGCTGCCATCCAGGTACCTGGTCAGTCGTACCAACCGCCATTGATCGGCTATAAAAAACTGCTCAATTTCGGCGCATATTCAATTCCTGATAAAGGTGGTTGGGTGATGATATCAAGCGGCATATTATTGCTCATTGGAGTGGTAGTCGAAAAAATAAAAAGTCGCAAAGAAAACAAATCAAGAATTAAACCAACCGGTCAGCGTGCACTCGCAGCGCTATTAATTACAGCTGCTTCAATGATCGGCTGCGCAACAGGGCCCGAGCCGATTCGCTATGGAAAGGAAGCCTGTGATCATTGTAAAATGACACTGATTGATAAAAAAGCAGGAGGAGAAATTGTGACAGCCAAAGGAAAGATCTTCCGGTTTGATGATACTCGCTGTATTATCGAATACCTGGAATCAGGCACAATTAAAAAAGAAATCGAAGCAAAAGTTTATCTCGTAGATTATTCCGGTGACGGAAGTTTCATTCCATCTGATAAAGCATTCCTGCTAAAAAGCGATGGGTTGCATACACCAATGGGTGGTAATATTGCAGCTTTTAAAGATGAAGCATCACGAAAAAAAGTGATGGCCCAAATTCAAGGCACACCTCTTACCTGGGCGGAGCTTTCAAAATAACATTAAAATAATACACATGAATCGTCGAGAAATCCGGCATGTTATTGTATTGCTCATTTTATTTTTCTGTGCATCGCATTCTCTTTATTCGAGACAGGTGCGTGTAGAAAAAAATGAAAATGAAACGATTTCCGCCGCAATAGCACGTGCGGAAAAAGGCGATACATTAATTATTCCTTCGGGACATTACATTGAAGCGACTATAGTAGTGGACAAGCCTTTATTTATCAGGGGCGAAAATTATCCTATTCTTGATGGTCAGGATAAGAATGAAATTCTCCAGGTAAAAGCAGACAGTGTCACTATTACAGGACTAAAGCTGCTTCATGCCGGTCATTCCGACAGAACAGATATGGCAGCGCTCAAAATATTTAATGGCCATAATGTAGTGATCCGTTCGAATATTATTGAACAGGCTTATTTTTCGATTTACCTGCAAGGATGTGTCAATTGTCTTATCTACAATAACTATATTCATGGGGTAAACACAAGCGAAATGATGGGAGGAAACGGAATACATTGCTGGTATTGCGATAGCCTGAGAATTTTCCAGAATAATATTTCATCACAGCGCGATGGAATTTATTTTGAGTTTGTTACCAATTCAATGATCCTGGGAAATGTCAGCCATAATAATGAACGTTATGGTTTGCATTTTATGTTTTCCCACAGCGATACCTATACATCAAATATTTTCCGTGAAAACGGGGCCGGTGTTGCTGTTATGTACACGAAAGACGTAAAAATGCTTTACAATAAATTTCTTTTCAATTGGGGCGCTGCTGCATACGGACTTTTATTAAAAGAAATTTCAGATAGCCATATTGAAGGAAACACATTCCAGGAAAATACAGAAGCTGTTCACATAGAAGGAAGCTCACGAATGGAATTCCGTAATAATTTATTCTTGTCTAACGGATGGGCAGCGCAGGTGCAGGCCAGTTGCGTAGATATTGTAGTTACCCGTAATCGTTTTGTAGGAAATTCATTTGACATCTCAACGAATGGAAATCTTGTCCTTACTAAATTCACAGAAAATTACTGGGATAAATATGAAGGTTATGATCTCAATCGTGATGGCATTGGTGATGTTCCGTACCGGCCTGTGGGATTATATTCTGTGATCATTCAAAAAGTTCCGGCTGCATTAATGCTTTATCGCAGTCCTATGACTTCCTTACTTGATAAAGCTGAAAAAGTAATCCCAGGAATGACGCCTGTTGATCTTATCGATGACCGTCCATTAATGAAATCAATCTCCTCTCAAAATGATTGAAGTTAAAAATCTTACGAAAAAATTCGGGAAGCTTGTTGCGCTTAATGAGGTTTCTCTTTCATTGCAGAACGGCCAGACAATTTCTCTTATCGGCCCGAACGGATCAGGAAAAACAACTTTTATCAAAAGCCTTCTTGGACTTGTTGTTGCAAATAAAGGAACGATTCTTTTTGATGGAATAAATATTAATGGTGACAGTAGCTACAGGAATAAGATCGGCTACATGCCACAGATCGGAAGATTTCCTGAAAATATCCGTATCGATCAGCTGTTCGACATGGTTCGTGATATCCGCAAAAGCCATGGCTTAAAAGAAGATCACGAATTGATTGAAACATACGGCCTTGATAAAATGAAAGCTAAAACCATGCGCACGTTATCAGGTGGAACGCGACAAAAAGTAAGCGCTTGCCTTGCATTTCTTTTTAATCCGCCGGTAATCATTCTTGACGAACCAACATCCGGTCTTGATCCTTTATCCGCAGAACAGCTGAAGGATAAAATCATGGCAGAAAAAAGCAAAGGAAAATTAATTATTATCACCTCACATATTTTAAGCGATCTTGACGACATTACTTCAGAAGTGATTTATATGCAGGAGGGAAATTGTTTGTTCCATAAATCAATTGGTCAGCTGCGTATTGATACCGGTGAAGAAAGGCTCGCACGTGCAATTGCAAGCATCATGAAGAAAAGCGAGGCAAAAATAAATTAATGACATGGGAAAAATCAGTAAATACGTAATTCTCGATCTCATCAGGAATAGGATTGTACTCTCCTACCTCGTTGTGCTGCTTGCAATTTCTTTCACCTTGTTCAGCCTCGACTCAAACCCGGTAAAAGGAATCCTTGGCCTGCTCAATATCTCTTTGCTTATCGTACCATTGGTAAGCATCATCTTCGGCACAATTTATTATTACAACTCTTCAGAATTTATCGAGCTGTTGCTGACGATGCCCATTAAAAGAAAACAAATCATTATCAGCGTCTATCTCGGCCTTTCAATTGCGCTTTCAGTTGCCGTCCTATTAGGCATGGGAATACCGATCATGATTTATTCACCGAATGCAACAGGTATTACATTGATTGCCGTAAGCGTTGCGTTAACATGGGTATTTGTTTCTATTGCCATTTTAGCTTCTGTGCTCACACGTGATAAAGCAAAAGGTATCGGAGTTGTAATCCTGTTATGGCTTTACTTCGGATTAATTTATGATGGAATTTTATTATTCATCCTTTTCTCTTTCAGTGATTATCCAATGGAAAAGGCCATGGTCGCATTAAGCGCATTAAACCCGATAGACCTTGCAAGAATATACATCTTGCTCGAACTCGATATTTCAGCTATCATGGGCTACACCGGTGCAATCTATCGCGATTTCCTTGGCGGCAGTACGGGAATGATTTTTGCAATAGCCATGCTGCTCTTATGGATCCTTACCCCGCTGCTTTTCGCAATACGCCGTTTTAACCGGAAAGATATCTGACCTGTTTTGAATTGTTTCACCTTCACGGTGAGGATCAGAATATAAAATGATTCGTGTCATAGTTCTTGTTTCTTCATTAGGGGAAATTTGTTCTACTTAAATCCAGTTATGACAATCCAAAAAAAATCCAAACAGCGCTCATGGGCTGAACCCTATAAAATAAAAATGGTCGAGTTGCTTAAAATGACAACTCTTGTCCAACGACAAAGGGCCATCAGGGAAGCAGGTTACAATACATTTCTATTGAGATCAAAAGAAGTCTACATCGATCTTCTCACCGACAGCGGAACTTCTGCAATGAGCGACAGGCAATGGTCGGGTATGATGCTCGGCGATGAAGCGTATGCCGGCAGTGAAAATTTTTATCACCTGGAAGAAGTAGTCAGAAGCTGTTACGGATATAAATACATGATCCCTACACACCAGGGCCGCGGAGCAGAAAATATTCTTTCCCAGACGTTGATCCGTAAAGGAGATATTATCCCCGGGAATATGTATTTCACCACAACCCGTCTACACCAGGAACTTGCCGGCGGAACATTTGTCGATGTAATTATTGATGAAGCGCACGACTCCGCCAACCTGCATCCGTTTAAAGGAAATATTGACCTCCAAAAATTAGAGGATGCGATCAAAAAATATGGCGCCGGTAAAATTCCGTACGTCTGTGTAGCCACAACCGTAAACCTTGCGGGTGGGCAACCTGTTTCAATGGAAAATCTGAAAGCATTGCGGAAAATAACGGCAAAGCACGGAATCAAAATTATTCTTGACATGACACGTGTGGCAGAAAATGCGTGGTTCATCCAGCAACGAGAAACAGGCTATGCGAAAAAAACAATTGCATCAATCGTAAAAGAAATCTGTTCTTATACCGATGGAGCAACCATGAGCGGGAAAAAAGATGCGCTTGTCAATATTGGTGGTTTCCTCGCAATTAATGATAAAGATGTATATGAAGAAGCGAGTAATCTTGTTGTGGTTTATGAAGGTCTTCATACGTACGGTGGACTTGCCGGCCGTGATATGGAAGCAATGGCAATCGGTATATTGGAATCACTCGATGACGATCACATCCGCGCACGAATCGGCCAGGTTATTTACCTCGGCGAAAAACTGAAAACTTATGGAATACCAATTGTGGAACCGATCGGTGGTCACGGTGTTTTTATTGATGCAAAAAAATTTCTTCCACATCTTAAACAGGATGAATTTCCTGCGCAGGCCCTGGCAGCAGCGTTATATATTGACTCAGGTGTACGCACCATGGAAAGAGGAATTGTTTCTGCAGGAAGAAATAAAAAAACCGGTGATCATAATTATCCTGAGCTGGAGCTTGTGCGCCTGACTATTCCACGTCGTGTTTATACACAAGCACATATGGATGTTATTGCTGAATCCGCATCAACTGTTTTTGAGCACCGCAAAAAAATACGCGGACTAAAAATGATCTATGAACCGAAATACCTGCGTTTCTTCCAGGCACAATTTCTACCACTTCGATAATTTCATGATTTCAATCATAAAACATTTTCCATCACTTGACAATGATCATTTTTATTCTCTCAATTGAGAAGGAAATTTGTATCAACCAACCAAGAAAACCAAAGCCTACACAATATGAAAAAGATCATCTTAAGTTTAGCTGTTGCCGCATCTGCAATTCTTATGAATTCATGTAGTTCAGATACCACAGAGCAACCAGCAGGAGAAAGCACAACTGAAACTACAACCGGCGCAGGACAATCTTCGGTTCAGGATGATCAATCGCAAAAAAATGTGATCGGCGTTGCGGTCGGTTCAAAAGATCATACCACGCTTGTAACCGCAATAAAAACCGCGGAGCTTGTAGATGTGCTTTCTAATGCCGGTCCCTTTACAGTTTTTGCACCAACCAACGAGGCGTTTAATAAGCTTCCCGCAGGAACAGTAGAAGGCCTTTTGAAACCTGAGAAAAAAGAAGCGCTTGCAGATATTCTTCAATACCATGTTTTTGTTGGTGTATTGAAACTTGAAAATTTAAATGATGGCCAAATGCTGAATATGGTCAATAGCGGAAATGTTACTGTCGCTGTGAAAGATGGAAAATATACAGTGAATGGTGCAAATATTATTGCGACAGTGCCAGCATCAAATGGCATTATCTATGTTGTGGACAATGTACTACTTCCTCCGGCAGGAAATTAGCATTGTCCTTGGTTAACCAGGGCAGCTTCCTATTTGGAAGCTGTTCCTTTTTACAGACGGTCCAGCTTCATTATTACAAACGCTGCATCAAAAACCAACAATTATTATGTACATCAGGGTAACGAAAGAATTTAAATTTGAAATGGCTCACGCGCTCCTGGGTTATGACGGTCCGTGCAAAAATATTCATGGACATTCTTACCGGCTTTCCGTTACCCTGAAAGGAAAAATTATTGACGATGCAACAAATCCTAAAACAGGAATGGTTGTAGATTTTTCTGACATTAAAAAATTAGTTAATGATGAAATTGTTCTTCTATTCGATCATTCACTTGTCCTGAATAAAAATGTGCCTGAAAGCCTGGCTGGGGAACTGCAACAGCATAAATTAATACTGGTTGATTTTCAGCCAACGTGTGAAAACATGCTCCTGCTTTTTGTCAATAAATTAAAAAACATTTTACCCGCCGCAAATCCACTTCACCATTTATCATTACGCGAAACGAATACTTCGTATGCAGAATGGTGTGCGGACGATAATACATAAATCAAATGAACCTGGTTAAAAAATATAATGTTGCCGGACCACGATACACGAGCTATCCAACAGTTCCATATTGGGATGCCGTTTCGCCCACAATAGAAGAGTGGAAAAAATCCGTAAAATTTTCCTTTGATGAAACGAATGCAGCACATGGCATTTCAATTTATATACACTTACCATTCTGTGAAAGCCTCTGCACCTATTGCGGATGCAACACACGGATTACAGTAAATCATGGCGTTGAGAATATTTACATTGATGCGGTATTAAATGAATGGCAATTATATCTCGAAGTATTTAAAGAAACGCCAAGGATAAAAGCAATTCACCTTGGCGGAGGAACACCTACTTTTTTTTCGCCGGCAAATCTCAACAAGCTTATCACCGGAATTTTGTCCCAAACTATTATTTGTGATGAGCCGGAATTCAGCTTTGAAGCTCATCCCAATAATACAACAGCTGAACATTTACAAACACTCTATGATTTAGGATTTACACGTTTGAGCCTGGGTATACAGGATTTCGATCCAAAAGTTCAGGCTATCGTCAATCGTATTCAGAGTTTTGAAAATGTGGAGAAGGTCGTGAATGAAGCAAGAAGAATCGGTTACTCGTCCATCAACTTTGATCTTATTTATGGTTTACCACTTCAAACCCGTGAAAGTGTAATCGATACGATCAGCAAAGTGAATTTGCTTAAGCCCGATCGCATTGCTTTTTATAGTTATGCGCATGTTCCATGGATAAAACCAGGGCAAAGAAAATTTACAGAAAACGATCTTCCGGCAAATGAAGAAAAACGTGCGCTGTATGAAATCGGGAAGAAGCTTTTTTCAGAAAATGGCTACATCGAAATTGGAATGGATCATTTTGCTTTAAAAACAGATTCATTATATAAAGCTGTTGAAGACAATACGCTGCACCGGAATTTCATGGGTTATACGCATAGCTATACAAAGCTAATGATCGGCTTAGGTGTTTCTTCAATTAGTGATACCTGGAATGCCTACGCGCAGAATGTAAAAACGATCGAGAAGTATTACGAGCTGGTGAGGAAAAAACAAATTCCGATTTTTAAAGGACACTTGTTGAGCGACGAAGATCTTGTGCTTCGAAAGCATATTTTAAATATAATTTGCAAGTTTAAAACCAGCTGGGAAAATCCGGAAGAACAATGCCAGGCTGTTTATGATGCCATTGAACGTTTAGCTGAAATTGAAAAAGATGATCTGATAGCGCTGACCCCGGGAAATTTAGTAGTTAAAAATGCAGCGCGTCCTTTCGTCAGGAATATCTGCATGGCCTTTGATGCCAGGTTATGGAGAAGTGTGCCGCAATCTCAAATCTTCAGCTCAGTGATTTGATGAAATAAAATGATGGAAACCAAAAATCCCTGCAGTATACTACTACAGGGATTTTTTTAAAACTCCGGGGTTAATTGATGCCCAGCTCTTTCTCCAGGATTGCCGCTTTGGGAAAAAGAATATTGTTTTCAAGATGAATATGGAGGAAAAGATCATCTTCAAATTCTTTCAGCGTTGAATAAAGCGCCTTAAACGTATTGCACGCATCTGCAGGAGGAGTAAAATGATTTGACAACTTTTCAATTTCCATATAAAGTTCGCCCACAGCTTCATGCTCATTTTCCATCATGCGAATTGGATTGTTAACTGTTCCAAAGCTCCCACGTTCCAATGTTTTGTTTTCGCGTGATGCATTTACCATTGCACTCACATAAGGAAACAACAATTTTTCTTCTTTTACCATATGAGGTACCAACTCATCTGCAATAGCTCCGAATAATTGTGCAATGCGAATAGTTTCAGGATGCGTTTCGCCATGCACATCCGCAACTTTTTGAGACCAGGCTAATAAAACAGGAATTGTGACTTTTACATATGCGTGATGAATATTCACAATGTAAGTAGCAAGAAAATCCAGCTCCCATTTATCCGGGTTCCCGGGCATTGTAGAATGATCGGGTTCGGCAGCATTAAGCTCTGCATAAAATTTGTTGAAGTCAATATCTTTTTTCTGGCATACTTCTGCAATTGTTTTTTTACCACCGCAACAAAAATCAATTCCATATTTACGGAATATCTTTGCCTTCCGGATATCTTTCGTTACTACTTCACCAATCGTTTCCCCGCCGGTGTTTTCAACTGTTTCTCCGGATTTTTCTTTGCGCCCAATCTGAACTTTCCATGTAGCAGGTCCGTTTTCCTGGTAATCCCAAACAACAACTTCACCACGTTCAGCAAGGAGCTGGTAATAAAGCGGCTTCGGATCATGATCATTTACAATTACAAATGAATCACCGGGCAGAAGAGCGTCAAATCTTTCGAAAATATAAGGATGCTTTCGTCTCGGTTCGATAACTGTTACGTCAATAATTTCTATAGTTTCCATAAAGTAATTTTGGTTTTATAATTGAATACAAAATTAACTTGTCTTCGTTCCGGGAACTATGATCTATATTAGGTTTATCCTATTTTATGATCTCCGTCATAATATTATAAAGCCAAACAAGGTTATTTTGTATAACCAAATTCCTGGAAAATGTTCCCCAATAACTCACGCAACGATTCAGCACCTTCATGTGAAGACTGCACAACAAGAGCCACCTCGATGTTTTGCAATGTAGAATTACCTCAATTGCAAAAACTTTCTTCAGAAAAGACAAGCAGCTTTTATAAAAAAGGTCAAACCATTTTTTATGAAGACCGTCAACCGCATGGTGTGTATTGCATTCACTCTGGCAAAGTAAAAATTCATAAATACGGAGAAAACGGGCAGGAACAAATTGTACGTTTTGCAAGGCCCGGAAGCATTATCGGTTACAGGGCCCTGCTTAACGGGGATAAATATTCAGCCTCAGCAACTGCGCTTGAAAATACACTGGCTTGTTATTTTCCGAAACAAACTTTTATCGAATTATTGAAATCAAATCATGATTTCAGTCTGCTTACTATTCGCCAGCTCGCCGCAGATCTGCGTACTGCCGAACACATGCTCACCAGCATGGCACACAAATTTGTTGATGAACGAATGGCAGAGGGACTTATTCTATTGAAGGAATGTTATGGATTTGAAGCCGAAAGCTCCACCATCAACGCTGTGCTTTCAAGACGCGAGCTCGCCAGTCTTACCGGAACAACTACAGAAACAGCCATACGCGTAATTGCTGAATTCAAAGAAAAAAACCTCATCCGTATCAATGGAAAACGCATTGAACTATTGGATATTGAAAAGCTATATAAGATTGCAAATATGCAAGCCTCGTGAAGTAATGCGCTGGATCATAAATCCAACACATCACAGATCATTGTTTGAAAAACACAGCGCCGCTACATTTGATATTCAATCAGAAGAATATGGCGACTCCTCTTTTGAATTGCAGCAATGAAAATAAAACAATCAAAGTCGTTTTTCGTAACCAGTCGAAGTGCAAGAATTGCAGGCTAAAACGCCGGACAATTTTTTCGGGGCTCAACACAACTTTATTTGACAAACCGGGAGTAAAACAACTATCCTGCTTTGAACGGAATAGCGTGATTCTCCAATCAGGAAACACACAACCTCATTTATATTGTATACGGGAAGGTTGGTGCCGCATAGTTTATGGAGATGTAAAAGAAAAGCCTTCCACATTATGGTTCGCAGGACCAGGTGATTTGCTTGGACTTTCATCCATTTATTCCGGCGGAAAAAATTCGTTCTCTGTTATAGCAGTCGGTCATGTTACCGCCTGTAGAATTTCAGCACCGGATTTTCAACAGCTGTTACCGAAAGTTAATGGCTTATCACTACGCGTAGCGAAACAATTAAGTATTGAAATTGAGCGTCTCGAAAAAAGAACCACAGCGCTTCACCGACGGTTTATTCAAAAAGAAACAGCAAAAAACATTCTCCATATCTTCAAAAAATCAGACATCGCACTAGGAAAGAAAATTTCACTCCTTTCGCTTGCCCGGAAAATTAATGTGGGAAAAAACGAAATCAAGGTCAGCCTTACAGCTTTTATGCTCGACAAATTAATCCGGCAGGAAGAAGGGAAAATTACTATTACCGATAAAGAACGTCTCCTTCTCGTAGCAATGAATGAAGATGAATGGAATTAATCTTCCTACCTGTTTAATTAATCTGAAATTTTACCTGTCGGGGCACATATATAAAATGTGATACATATCATAGTTTCGAAAAACATTCTAAGCGAATTTTGTAGTGTTACAAAGAGCCAGGTAACAACACGGAATCACCGATGGGAGTTGGCGGAATTATTTATAAAGTCATGAGCTCTATTATATCATTTGACAATACGCAAAATGCGTTTTCACTTAAGGACGATAAAGCCCTCCGTCATTCCCTTTGGTTATTCCGTTTTCTTCATCATCCGCATCTTGTAAAGCTGGGAGCAGGATTAACCATTCTTGCATTAAAATTAAAAATGCCTGTAAAAGGATTAATTCGCAAAACAGTTTTTTCACAATTCTGTGCCGGCGAAACCCTGGAAGAAAGTAAGCCTACAGTTGAAAACTTAGCACGCAGACATATTGGCTCCATCCTGGATTATTCTGTAGAAGGTAAAGGTGAGAAAGAAGATTTTGAAAATACGAAAGATGAAATTATCCGAATCATCGGACTCGCTTCAAAGAATCATGCCATTCCATACACCTGTCTGAAAATGACCGGCATCGCTCCTTTTTATCTTTTGCAAAAAATAACTTTGAAAAAATGCTTCAACCGGAATGACCAGGAAGCGTACAATGAAGCATTTTTACGATTGAATGCAATTTGCAGTGAAGCTGAACAGAGAAACATCCCTCTTTACATTGATGCTGAAGAAAGCTGGATACAGGGAGCTATTGATTCAATGACGGAAGAAATGATGTGGAAGCACAATACGAAAAGCGCAATTGTGAACACCACATTACAAATGTACCGTCATGACCGGCTGATTTATTTAAGCAATTTGATTGATGAGGCCCACGAAAAAAAATGTTTCGTTGGTGTGAAGCTCGTGCGTGGTGCATACCTTGAAAAAGAAAATGCACGTGCGCAGGAAAAAAATTATCCTTCGCCAATGCAACCAAATAAAACAGCCACCGATCGCGATTTTAATGCCGCTGTTGATTATTGCCTGAAGAATATTGATGTGGTTACGCTATGTGCAGGCACACATAATGAAGAAAGCACAATGCATCTCATTGAGCGCATGAAAGAAATGAATTTGCCTAATGATCATCCGCATATTTTCTGCTCACAGCTGTATGGCATGAGCGATCACATCAGCTTCAATCTTGCTGATGCCGGGTATAATGTCACAAAGTATTTACCCTACGGCCCTATTAATGCAGTGCTGCCTTATCTTATTCGCCGTGCAGAAGAAAATACTGCAATCGCCGGACAAATGGGCAGGGAATTGAAATTGCTCCACGAGGAGAAAAAAAGAAGACGGGGAAGTAAGCTGCTGGCATCACCGAAAATAGCAACAGTGGAAAACTAAATCCCCGGCAATAAATTAATTCCCATGTCAATAAAAATAACATCAGCCATTTCCCGTTTTCTCCCGGCAAAGCTGCTGTTCGTTATTATTCCCGTTTGCATTTGTTTCTTTCAGTTCTGCGGGAAAGATCCGCTTCCCATGGATAAAAGTTGCGGCTATACAACGCCGGTCGGACAATTGTTTTTAGGGAAATGCGCAACATCCGGTTGTCACACAACAGCAAACTCTGCAGATTGCGCCGGCCTTGATTTATCCACATGGGAAAATCTTTTTAAAGGCGGGAAAAATAATTCTTCAGTAATTCCTTTTCGTCCTGATCAGAGCTACCTGCTTTTTTCGGTCAATACATTTCATCATCTCGGTCCGCAGCTGCTTCCAACCATGCCGCTCAATTGTCCACCGCTTTCTCATAGTGAAGTTTCACTGATAAGAGATTGGATTGCAGAAGGCGCGCCGAATAATGAAGGAGAAATAAAATTTTCAGGCGATGCAAACCGGAGTAAGATCTATGTCGCAAATCAAGGATGTGATTTAGTTAGTGTTTTTGATGCAAAGACCAGGCTTGTTATGCGCTGTATCGATGTCGGAAGAACCGCAAGCATAGAATCGCCGCACGATATTATGGTATCGCCTGACGGGTTGTATTGGTACGTAACTTTTTATATGGGCAGCTATATTCAAAAATACAGCACTGCTGATGATCGTCTCGTTGGAGAATTAGATCTCGGCTCACCCAGCTGGCATTCGTTGTGCATTTCTGACGATTCAAAATCCGGCGTCTTTTCACAATGGGATTCACAGGGAAAAGTTGCGTATGTAGATCTCGAAACAATGACCGTTCGGAAAATGTACCTGGGACTTTTCAGTTATCCGCATGGGTGTGCTTTTGATGCGAGCGGAAATTATTTTTATGTCGTTAGTCAAATGGGAAATTTTGTTTACAAAACAGATTTAAGAGATCTGGCATCAGTCGATTATGAAATGATAACGATGGAAACCGGGGCCACACCGCAGTTTGGTGGTTTGGAAAAACCATATGTCATTAAATTTTCTCCCGACAAATCAACCTATTTCATCACTTGCCAGGGAACGAATGATGTGCGTGTATTCAGCGCAGCGAATGACAGCTTGCTTGAAATTATCCATACCAGTGGTGTACCACAGCTTATTGAGTTTTCAAAAAACACACCTTATGCATTTGTCACATGCATGATTGATACTACGAATTCATCAACACAAAGTTCTGTAGATGTGCTCAACTGGCAAACCAATACATATGTAAAAACAGTATTCCCGGGTTTCCAGGAAAGAGGACTTGCTGTAGATGATGCAAACGGTGTTGTTTATGTCGGCAATAGAAATGTAGATGCCGGTGGTCCTGCTCCACATCACACCACAGCTTGCCAGGGTAAAAATGGAGACATCGCATTGATCAGCATTTCTACGCTTGAAGTTATTGCCGGCTGGAAAACAGAAGTAAGCGCAGATCCTTATTGTATTACTATACGACCATAAATTTCAGATTACGAATCTAATTATCACTTAAAATAATTTTATGAGCATTACACACAATTATGACGTTTCCTTGAGCTGGTTATCCGAACGGCAGGGAATTCTGGGAGCTCCCGGATTAAATTCTCACATCACAGTTGCCACACCACCTGAATTTCCAAAAGGAATTCCCGGAATCTGGTCACCGGAACATCTGCTTGTTGCCGCAGTAAGCAGTTGCCTGATGACTACATTTCTTTCCATTGCAGAAAATTCAAAGCTTGCGTTTCAAAATTTCTCATGCAATGCTTCCGGTAAATTAGAAATGATCGAGGGAAAATATCTTATCACTGAAATTACACTTATGCCTGTAGTATCATTGGTTGATGCGGATGAAAAAGAAAAAGCAGAACGGGTTTTACATAAAGCAGAAGCGAATTGTTTGATTTCAAATTCTGTGAAGTCAAAAATTCTGTTTCAGCCGGAAGTAAAAATTTTGGATGCAGCTATGCTATAATAAAGACGCGCGAGAAAATTTTCACGCAGACTTCCGCTGAGTTCGCATAAAGCGCGGATTTTTAATCTTTGTAATCAGCGATCCGTCGCGGCGGACTGTGGCAAAACGCACCAGGAAATTGCAAAATCGCCAGGGCAATACTGCGGGAGGCAAGTGTCGCTTTTTAAAAACCTTACAGCTTCTTCGACCATTTCGATTCGGGAAACGCGAGCTTGTATAATTCGCCCCAATAAATACTTGCATAAAAGGAATAGGTAGGCGAATTAAAATTTTCAGGAATTGCAGGATTTCTCCTGAGCATAAACCGGTATCCGATATCTGCTCCGGCGCCCAGCCATTTAAAGATTTTATACGAAACAGAAATCCCCGGTTCATACAAAAGCATCCAGCGTTTACCGGTAATGTATTTCTTGTCATCAACTTCATACCTGTAATACGAATTACCAAATCCCAGCTGGTAAGGAATCACGCTGAACTTCCACCTGCCTTTATTGTAATACACATACTTCACATAAAAGCTGAAGTAGCTAAATCGCAATTGGGCAGTTGCTGATTCAGTTAAGCCAAATTCATTTGTAAAAAATATTTCCTTCTTGAGATTTTTATCGTGACGGTTAAAACCAATTCCACCCTGCAGCCGGCCGGAGAATTCTACGCCTACTTTTATTCCCCAGATATGCGCGCGACTGGAGCTGATAAATGAATTGCGCGAATCGAATGAAGCGGTAGGATATATTTTACCGTGAAGAATTTTTTTGATTGTATCTGACCATTGTGCATTTCCCGTTTTCGGAAAGTGCATCAGCAAAAGAAAAAGAAAAATCAAATTGATCCTTCTCATGGTCCTTCAATGGTTTTTACTGTTACGTGTATAAAAAAAGACTCCCCGGATTGGAGAGTCTTTTTTCAATTTTCTTTTTTCTATGCATGATGAGCGCCACCATCTTCTTCACCTGCACGCAATGGAACTGTTTGCGGAATGAAATCAACTTCTTCACCCGGCTTGCTGTAGTCATAAGGCCAGCGATGTACTTCCGGTAATGCACCAGGCCAGTTACCGTGTGTATGCGCCATTGGAGTTGTC
This sequence comes from Bacteroidota bacterium, assembly GCA_031412295.1. Taxonomy (GTDB): domain Bacteria; phylum Bacteroidota; class Bacteroidia; order Palsa-965; family Palsa-965. The sequence continues at coordinate 189,932 of JANOCU010000005.1, read as the reverse complement.
CACTCAAGCGTAGTAGAGTTGTAAGGATTCTGAACCGATTTTGGTCCGCGGAACATGCTGTAGAAGAAATTGAATAAGAAGATAAGCTGTCCGAGCGCACCGATGATTGCAAACCAGGTGATCAATACGTTGATGTCTTGCAAATCATCAAACATCGGGAATGCGGTGTTCTGGTAATAACGACGTGGTACGCCGGCCAAACCTAAAAAGTGCATCGGGAAGAAAACGCCGTAAGCGCAGATGAATGTGATCCAGAAATGGAGGTAACCCAGGTTCTTATTCATATGACGCAGGAACATTTTCGGGAACCAATGGTAAACACCCGCAAGCATTCCGAGGATCGCAGATACACCCATTACAATATGGAAATGGGCAACTACGAAGTACGTATCGTGAATATTAATATCGAGCGCAGAGTCAGCAAGGATAATTCCTGTTACACCACCTGAAATAAATGTGGACACAAGCGCACATGCAAAAAGCATTTGTGGTGTGAACTGGATATTTCCTTTCCATAATGTGGTGATGTAGTTAAACGCTTTCACCGCGGAAGGAATCGCAATCAACAAAGTGGTGAATACGAATACAGATCCGAGGAACGGATTCATACCGGTGAGGAACATATGGTGCCCCCAAACGATGAAGGAAAGGAAACCGATAGCAAGGATAGAAGTGATCATCGCACGGTAACCGAAGATCGGCTTGCGGGCATTGACAGAAATAATTTCAGAGGTAAGGCCAAGCGCAGGAAGAATGATGATATAAACTTCAGGGTGACCAAGGAACCAGAATAAGTGTTCGAAAAGAATCGGGCTTCCACCGGTTTGATCAAGCGGTTGACCTCCGATGTAAATATCGGAGAGGTAAAAGCTTGTTCCGAAACTGCGGTCAAAAATAAGCAGCAGCGCGCAGGAGAAAAGAACCGGGAAAGAAAGTACACCAAGAATAGCAGTAACGAAAAGTGCCCAGATCGTTAAAGGAAGGCGTGTCATTTTCATTCCTTTCGTACGCATATTAATGATGGTGATGATGTAATTAAGACCACCAAGCAATGACGAAACGATAAAGAATGACATGGAAACAAGCCAGAGCGTCATACCCGTTCCAGAACCCGGAATTGCAAGAGGAAGCGCGGAAAGTGGCGGGTAAATTGTCCAACCTGCTGAAGCGGCTCCGTCCTGAACGAATAAAGAGATAACCATTACAAAGCTTGACAGGAAGAAGAACCAGTAAGAAAGCATGTTCATGAAACCGGATGCCATATCACGTGCACCGATCTGGTAAGGAATAAGAAGGTTAGCGAATGTTCCGCTAAGACCACCGGTAAGAACCATGAATACCATGATTGTTCCGTGTATGGTAACGAGCGCCAGGTAAGCGTTCGGATCAAGTACACCGTCTTTGCCCCATTTGTCGCCCATGATGGCGTTGATGAAAGCAAATTTTTCTCCCGGCCATGCAAGCTGGAGACGGAAAACGATCGACATAATCATCGCGATACAAGCCATGATCACAGCTGTTACAAGGAACTGGCGCGCGATCGTCTTGTGATCCATGCTGAATATATACTTCGCGACAAACGATTGGTGATGGTCGTGATCGTCGTGTCCGTGATGTACATGCGCGTCGTGCTCCAACGATTGTGCGTGAAGCTCACTATGTGCGTGCATATCTGCCATTGTGTTTGTTTTTTTAGTTAATCAGCCCTTCTTTTCGAGCGCTTCTATGATTGAATTTTTCTTTGTTAGTCTGCCGAAGCTATAGGAGGTGTTTTGCCTGCATAAAATGGCTCGTGACGTTTTATAAATGCTTTGTATTCGTCAAATGTTCCAACGTATACTAACATCTGCATGCTAAAGTGTGACGCTCCGCAAATTTTATTACAAAGGAGAATATAGTCAAACTCTACCGGCTCTTTTCCCTGTTCCTTACGCACTTTATTAACGCCTTCCATTTTTGCGATGGTAGACGGCTGCTTGCGCATTTCCATTGTAGTCATGATCGGCTTGAAATGGAAATAGGTCAACATCCCCGGAACAGCATTCATCTGGGCGCGGAAGTGCGGGAAATACACACTATGCAATACGTCGCGTGAACGGATCTCAAAATCCACTTCCTGGTTTACAGGGATGAAAAGTGTGTCGGTAATAATCAAGTCATCATAACCGGAAAGATCGGTTGAATCGAGTCCAAGATTATTGGTCTCGCTTATAAGACGGTAATTTGCTTTTCCGAGCTTGTTATCTTTTCCTGCATAACGCGCTGACCAGCTGAATTGCTGCGCGTAGATTTCAATCACGCGTGTTCCTTTCGGGGCAAGTGCCATTGTATCGTTCCACAAACGGATACCAAGGAAAATAATAATGAAAAGAACGACGGCAGGAACACCGGTCCATAACATTTCAAGTTTGTTATTGTGCGGATAGAATGATGCTTTGCTGTTATCGCGGCCATAATATTTAAAGCCCATGTAAAACAAAAGGAAGTTGGTAACCACGAATACCACAGCGCAGATAAGGAAGTTGAAATCCAAAAGCCAATCGATTTCAATACCATGAGCAGAACCTGAAACAGGGAGAAGCCTTTCTTTGTATTCGAAATATTGCCAGAAGCAAAAGCCCATCAATGCGAAATAGAATGCAAGTGAAATTCGGCCCTGCATACGGTTGTCGCTTTCGGTCACCTTGTTCGGGTCAACACCTTTCAGTTTGGTTGAAAGTTCAACAACACGCACCAGCTGCCAGATTGCGGCCGCTGCGAGTATGAGAATGATATAGATCAAATAATGCATAGCGTATGACGATTATTCAGTTGGTGTTCTTTCGTTTAATTAAGCGTGAAAATGCAATCCTTCTTCAAGAAGCGCGTGGTTTTTCGCAAGCAATGGTGCTTTTGAAAGTGAACGCAAGATCCAGAAAGTAAAGAAAGATGCAAAAGCAAGGAACATTCCGATTTCCAGGAATCCGATTCTCCAGTTACCGCCCACAGCTCCCGGCATAACAAGAAGGAATGTATCTGTCCAGTGGAAGAATACAATCAGCAAGGCTACAAACAGCAGGAAAGATTTATTACGTTTTGCATCGCGGGACATCAGCACAAGCATCGGGAATGCAAAGTTAACAAGCATTGTAATCCAAAACAATCCGCGGAACTGCTCCCAACGCTGCTGGAAATACACTACTTCTTCCGGAATGTTTGAATACCAGATGAGCATGAATTGTGAGAACCACAAATAAGTCCAGAGGAAAGAAATTGCAAACATCCATTTTCCTAAATCATGCACGTGAGAAGGAGTTGCATATTCCATTTGTCCGCGTGATTTCAAATGCATTACTAAAAGATTAGCAACGATGATTGCACCAAGCCACCAGCCGGCGAAATTATACCATCCGAAAAGTGTGCTGTACCAATGAACGTCGATCGACATGATCACATCCCAGGTGAAAACAGAAGAGGTAAATCCGAAGAATACGAGGAAGATCGCAGCATTTTTCAAATTCAGATTCCAGTTGCGTGCTGTATCAACACCCGAACGCATCACATCTTCTGCCAAGGAATTTTTGCGTGACCATCTCTGGTAAATAACCCAGCCTGCCATGAACAACAGGGTACGGCCCCAGAAGAAAAGATCTGCGAAGTAGGGCTCCTTGTGTTTAAGTATTGCATCAAATTCCGGTTTCGTCGCATCATAAACATTCTGGTCCTGCCAGTGATACATATGGTGTAATCCTAAACGACCTGCGATGAAAATTACCAGGATTAAACCGAGCGCAATCGGAAGGAAAGTTCCGATAGCTGAGAAAAGGCGCATGAACACTGTGCTCCATGAAGCTTGTGCAGCATATTGAACAGCATAAAAGAAAACAGCTCCGAGTGCAATTCCTCCGAAGAAATAAGAATTTACAAGCAGGTTAGCCCAGATGCGCTGACCAAGTGTACCCTGGTGATCAACTCCTGCGTGGGCTGCGTGCTCTCCATGAGCGCCGACTGCTTCCGGTGCATGGTGAAACAGTGCACCAAGGATCAGCAATAATATACCCACACCGCAAAGGATCCACAGGTTTCGCTGTGACTTCGGTGAGAAGCTATACGTAAGATTACTCAAGTTAACGTGGCTCATATTGTATTGAGTTCAGTCAGATTATTTATTCGGTGTAGAATTTCCGGCAGCCGGTGCAGCAGGAGTTTTTGTTGAATCAGCAGGGGAAGCTTTAGGGGCAGCTTTCAGCATGTCCTCCCATGATGCACCACCTCTTCCGAGACGCTCAACATAGGCAACTACTTTCCAACGCTCTTCGGGCAAAAGTTGCGACGCATGTGATCCCATATTTCCTTTTCCGTAAGTAATAACATGGTAAACATGACCGTCAGAAAGATTGTTTTCTTTGAAACGATCCAGGTAGCTGGGCGGCTTCGCCGAATATTTTCCGCTCTCAACCAAATTTCCGTTTCCATCACCTTTTGCTCCGTGGCAATTCACACAAAAACGCTCATAAAGCACTTTTCCTTCTTCTTCAAGCTGGTTGCTGTGAGGAAAGGGGTTGTTCCAGAATGCAATGGCTTGCGCATCACCGGCTGAGTCGTTCGCGTATGGAAATGGTGTAAATCCAACAGGAATTGTTCCTTCAGGAGGAAGCATATTTCCCATATTAATTGAATCGTTTGCTACCCACTTGCCATTGACAAGAATGCTATCGGTCCAATAAGAAATGCCATTCGTTTCTACAGACGGGCTGCGATACATGTCGGGCATGTATTCGTATCCGGGACTGTCTTCACTATCCTTTGCACAGGATCCGAACAAAGTCGAAACTGCAACAGCAATGGTGCCGAAAGCTAAAAGGGTATAAGTTGTTTTTTTCATCGTTGTCGTTCGTATCGCGGGTCAGATGACGTTCACTTCTGTTGCGCCTGTCTGGCGAAGCATGTTTACAATTTTGGATTCATCTTCTGCTTTTACTTCAAGCAGCATGAGGAATTTATCGTCGGTTGTGCGTGGGTCCGGATTTTTCGGTGTAACACCAGGGAGCAACCAGCTGCGAAGAAGGAATGTGATTGCCATACCATGTGCTGCGCAGAAAACGGTTAATTCGAATGTTACAGGAATAAATGCAGGCCAGTTCATATAATACCAGAAGCTTGGCTTTCCACCAATATCCGTTGGCCAGTCACTTACCATCATGTACCAGGTCATCAAAATAGCGAGTGATGTTCCGGTAACGCCATAGATAAATGCACAGATCGCAATGCGTGTGCGTGGAAGTCCGAGCACCACATCAAGTCCATGAACCGGAAATGGTGAGAATACTTCTTTCACTTTGATATGCGATGCCTGAAACAGCTGTGCTCCTTCCATCAGACGCTCTTCGTCGTCGTAGATACCGTGAATTGTCTTTTTACCTGCAATCATATTTTTAGGTATTCGGCTCGTTAGTGAGATGTAGTTTCTGTAACAGGAGACGGCGATTTCTCAGCACGCTCGCGTTTGTATTGTTCTCCTGATGATTTGAGAATAGTTTTCAATTCACTCAAAGCAATTACAGGGAATGTTCTTGCGAATAATAAGAAGAAGGTGAAGAACATCCCGATCGTTCCCGTGAAAATTCCGATCTCCACCCAGGTCGGGTGATACATTGTCCAGGAAGACGGAAGGTAATCTCTGTGCAATGAGGTAACGATAATTACGAAACGCTCAAACCACATTCCGATATTTACAACGATCGAAAGAACCATTGTAGCGATCAGGCTGGTACGGATCTTTTTGAACCAGAACAGCTGCGGAGAAATTACGTTACAGGTCATCATTCCCCAATAGCTCCACCAGTATGGTCCTGTTGCACGGTTCATAAATGCGTATCCTTCATATTCTACGCCTGAGTACCAGGAGATGAAAAGCTCGGAGAGGTAAGCCACACCAACCATTGAACCGGTAAGCGTGATAATGATATTCATCATTTCTATATGCTGGATGGTGATGTAATGCTCAAGGCTCAATACTTTACGCATGATCAAAAGAAGCGTCGACACCATCGCGAAACCGGAGAAAATCGCACCGGCAACGAAATAAGGAGGGAAAATGGTGGTGTGCCAACCCGGTACAACCGAGGTAGCAAAGTCCATCGATACAATCGAGTGAACGGAGAATACAAGTGGTGTTGACAATCCTGCAAGTACGAGAGAAACTTCTTCGAAACGTGACCAGTCACGTGCGCGTCCGCTCCAGCCGAAGCTGAGGATCTTGTAAATTTTTTCCTGCATAGGTTTGCCCTGTACTTTGAAACGATCGCGGATTGCTCCGAAATCAGGGATCAAACCGAGGTACCAGAATACGAGGGAAACGGTGAAGTAGGTTGATACCGCGAATACGTCCCATGTTAACGGTGAGTTGAAATTCACCCAAAGTGATCCGAACTGGTTAGCGTGTGGAAACAGCCAGTAATCGAGCCATGGACGACCGGTGTGCATGGTTACGAATACAGCAGCGCACATTACGGCAAAAATCGTCATCGCCTCAGCGGAACGGTTAATCGCCATACGCCATTTCTGACGGAAAAGTAAAAGTACAGCAGAGATAAGTGTACCGGCGTGACCGATACCGATCCACCAAACGAAGTTGGTGATATCCCACGCCCAGCCGACGGTTTTATTAGCGCCCCACTGACCGATACCTGTACCGATCGTGTATGCAAGGCAGCTGAAACCCCAGATAAAAGCGGCAACAGAAATCGTGAATACCAGGTACCAGTACTTATTTGCTTTGCCTTCGATTGGCTTAGCAATATCCGTTGTAATCTCGTGATAGGTTCTATCACCGAGAATCAGCGGGTCTCTAAGCGGAGATTCGTGTTGCATATCTTTTCTTAATTGTCAGTTCAGTTGATCAGTTTGTTTTAGACATGTGCTTTTTCATCTTCACGGTTCCACACTTTTGTGAGGTAGAACACCGAAGGACGAACACCTGTTTCTTCAAGCATTTCAAATTTTCTTCCGTCTTTTTCCATTGCAGAAACCGCGCTCTTCATATCATTCAAATCTCCGAATGTGATAGCGTCGGTCGGGCAGGTTTGTGCGCAGGCTGTATTGATCATGCCATCTGCAGGACGAACACCGGCTTTTTTAGCATCCAGCTTTCCACCCTGGATTCGCTGAACGCACATGGTGCATTTTTCCATTACACCGCGTGAACGAACAACAACATCCGGGTTCAATACCATGCGACCGAGAAGATCGTGCGCCGGGTTGAGGTTGGTTTTTTCGAAGCGGTGATATTCTGTATAGTTGAACCAGTTGAAGCGACGTACTTTAAATGGACAGTTGTTTGCGCAGTAACGTGTACCAACACAACGGTTGTAAGCCATTTGGTTAAGACCTTCTGAACTGTGGTTTGTAGCAAGTACAGGACAAACAGTTTCGCAAGGTGCGTGATTGCAATGCTGACACATAACAGGCTGGAATACAACTTTCGGATTATCGAAAGAAGGATTTTCCATGTGACGGTACATTTCCATCAATCCCAATTCGCCTTTGCCTTCTTCGTCTTTTTTATCTTCTTCTTCTTTAACAGTATCGCTGGAGAAATAACGGTCGATACGCATCCAATGCATTTCACGGCTGCGGTGAACTTCATCTTTACCAACTACAGGAACGTTATTTTCTGCATTACAGGCAATGACGCAAGCGCCACAACCAATGCAGGAATTTAAATCGATCGCCATTGACCACTGGTGGTTCGGACGTTCAAAATCATTCCAGAGATTTACTTTTTCTACATCCGCTTCACCTTTATAAGTGTGCATTGTCGGACGTGGATTTCCTGCGCGCTCGTCTTTAGCAAAAGCAGCAAGCGTGGTTTCGCGAAGAATATCTTCGTTACGTCCCATGATGGTGCTGTGCGACTGCGTTGTTGCAATTTTATGCTGTTCAACACCTGCATCAGCAAGCTGAACATCGTAAACATCGTACGACATTGTTCCTGAAGCAGACATTCCAACTGCAGGATAAATGTTCGCACCGGTGTTATCAATAATTTCATTAAAACCTTTGCGTCCGTAACCAACAGCGATACCAATTGATCCGCGTGCTTGTCCCGGTTGGAACCAAACAGGAAGCTTTGTTTTGTAACCGTTCGCAGTAATTTCTACTACGTCGAGCATGTCTTCCATCTGATCGAAACGAACGATCACTGCATCTTTGTCATCACCTTCTACTCCGAAGAGCTTCATTTCTTTTACATCAGCCGGATTCATGGTGATGTAATTGTCCCAGGTAATTTTTGTAATCGGATCAGGCAATTCCTGCAACCAAGGATTCTGTGATTGCGCTCCGTTTCCTAATGCTGTGCTTGCGTAGATTGAAAGCTCATATTTTCCACCTTTCCAGGAAGAAAGCTGGCTTGTTGCTTCGCTTAATGTAATTGTTCCGCCGGTGAAAGAAACTGAATCGTTTGATACAGATACAACCGCACTTTCATCATTTGCGGAAATTGTATCGGATTTATCTTTATCCTTTTTGGTTATTCCTAAAAGGCTTTTTTTCTCGTCTTCTGTTTGTGTAGCTGTTGCCGGCCATAATTCGGAAACACCATCGCGAACGCTGCTATTCCAGAATGCTGCAAAATCGCCGAATGTATGCTGCATTGGCAACATATTGCTCTTCCAGCCTTTTTGCAAATAGGTATGGTAATCTGTTTTGTTACCTGACCAAAGCAATAATGTTTCCTGCGCGTGACGTGTGCTGAACAGCGGACGGATTGCAGGCTGCTGAATGCTGTAATGGCCTTTGCGTGGATTGTGATCGTTCCATGCTTCGAGGTAATGATGATCAGGACAAATGAAGTCGCACATTGCGGCTGTTTCATCCAGCATTCCTGAGAAGGAGATTCTGCAGGAAAGTTTTTTCATTGCAGCTCCGAAATTCAACGCCATCGGCGCAGAATAAACAGGATTTGTATTGTAGAAGATCACGGTGTCAATGCTGGTGCCCATATCTTCCACGAGCTTTTTCACTGCAGCATCATCACCCTGGTGTGTATAATCCGGGTTTTCCCAATCGATTGTTGTTCCGATTGCGCCGATAGATTTGTTGATCTCATTTACAACCAGCTGAAGTGCCGCGTCATTTGATCCGCAAACTACAAGTCCTTTTCCTCTTGCTCCTTTTAATGCATCAGCAACTTTCGTAACCTGTGTTCCCATCACGTTCGAAGCTGATCCGCCTCCACCAACGCCATTCAATAAGCCAAGCGCGATTTGTGCCAGCTGCGAAGGCTTAACAGGGAAACGCTCATCTGCATTCGCACCTGTAATAGACATATTCGACTCGAACTGGAAATGTTTCGACATCGTCTTTTTGTCTTTTCCAACTTTACGGGTGATACCGTATTGTCTTGCATGCTCGATCGGTGAAAGCCAGTTAGCGAGGAAATCTGCGCCAAGACTTACTATTACATCTGCTTTATCGAAACGATAGGTTGGAATCAACGCTTTTCCGAATGAAGAAAGGTTCGCTTTCATCATACCGGAGTAAGAAATGGAATCGTAAGTAACGTGACGAACGTTTGTGTATTTCGCTGAGAATTCTGCGATTGCAGCTTTGGTAGAAGGAGAAATGATGGTTGAAGAAAGAATTGCTATTCCTTTAGACTGAGCAAGCTTTGCTCCGATTGCTGCATCTGCTTCACTCCATGCTTTATCAGCCCATGCATTTCCGCTTTTCATTTTCGGTCCTTTTAAGCGGGCCGAATCATAAAGAGAAAGAACAGAAGCCTGAACGCGTGCGCTTAATTTGCCTTTTGTAATCGGGGAAAGCGTATTTCCTTCGAGCTTGATCGGGCGGCCTTCACGTGTTTTTACAAGAATGCTTGCGTAATCATGACCATCAAAGAAAGAGGAAGCGTACCAGTTTGCAACACCGGGTGTAATATCATCCGGACGGTTTACATAAGGAATCGCTTTCATTACCGGTGCTTCACATGCTGCGAGGGTTGCAGCTACAGTGGAGAATCCCAGGAATTTCAAGAAGTCGCGGCGATTCGTGGAAGATGTTTCCATCTTGGCTTTGTCGCCAATAAAATCCTCAACAGGAATATATTCAGCGAATTCACCCGAGTGCTTTTCCGCGAATTTTGTTTCGTCGGTTAGCTGGGAGATTCCTTTCCAGTATTGTTTATCGTTCGCCATATTATTTATTCGGTATACGGTGATTTTTTTTAGGTCAGTGTGCCCCGGGTAACCCGAAGCTGAAGCATCGGGATACTAATAGTGGCAGCGTGCGCATTCGATTCCGCCAACCATTGCTACAGTGATCGGCTGATCTTTGTACTTCTCTTTCATTTTTTCATGAAGGGCAGTGTAGTATCCGTTGCCTTCCATTTTCACAGGAGTTGTGCGGTGACAATCGATACACCATCCCATTGTGAGTGGGCGTTGCTGCTCTACCGTTCCCATTTTTTTCACATCGCCGTGACATTGGTCGCATTCTACTTTTCCAACTACTACGTGCTGCTGGTGAGAGAAGAATACGTGATCAGGAAGAGCATGCACTTTGTTCCATACGATTGGATTTTCTTTTCCGGTGTAAACGCGTTTTTCTGGATCCCAGCCGACTGCAAAGTAAATTTTCGCGATCTCTGCTTTTGATTCCTCTGTACCGGCCTGGTTCTGATCAATTACTTTGTGGCAATTCATACAAACATTCGCAGAAGGGATTTGGGCGGTTTTAGATTTCTCTACACCGCTATGACAATATTTGCAATCGATCTTGTTATCGCCGGCGTGAATTTTATGAGAGAAATTAATTGGCTGGGAAGGATGATAACCTACCCATTCGTTCGGGTGAATTTCTTCCGCGTAAACACCAACACCTTGCAAAGCGTACCAGCCTTTTACGGTTAAAAAGCAGATAAGAAGAATTCCGAGCGCAGCTACTTTGGTTTTGTGGTGCGCCATCCAATGACGAACAGCAGCAAAGAAAGGTCTTGCAGGCTCTTCCGGCAATCCTTCTTTTTCGGCCATCGCGTTATGAAGGTTGATCCTTGTGTAACGCAGAACTGCAATAAGTGTGATAAGAACGATTACAAGAATGATGATCAGGAAATATGGAATTGATTGCTCCTCGTCGCCAGGGTTTTTTTCAGTGCCATCACCTTTTTCTGCTTTGTCCCCTATAGGGTTTTTTGGTCCCGGATCAGCGTAAGCAAGAATTGCATCGATTTCCTCGTTTGTCAACTGAGGAAAAGGAGTCATTAGGCTCTTGTTGTTTTCCTGAAATATTTTAACTGCATAGCCATCTCCGGCAGCAATCATTTTTTGGGGGGCATGAACCCAGTTATATTTCCAGTCTCCACCGGGAATTCGTCCCAAAACTCCAGCCAAACCAGGGCCTGTGGATTTTTTACTGGATGCGTTGTGACAACTTGCACATTTTGCATTAAACAATTGTTCCCCAAGTTTGACATCCGGCTCTTGAGCCGAAAGGGAAGACATGTTTAAGAAAAGCGAAATTGCCAGTGTGATTACAACGACTATGCGGGTGCTTCGTACGTTTTGCCAGAGGCGGATCATATAGCGTGTTTTGGCGTTGGCGTTATTACAGAGACCTCAGAATATAAGGCGTCGCAAATTTATAAGAAACACCATTCCGAGATTCCCGTTATATTGAAAAAAAAGGGCGCTTTTTTAATTTATAACGATTCTAAATAATTGTTAATAGGTAATAAGTCTGCGAGTGGTTAAAACTTATCGGTCAATGGTTTTTCCCAATGAAAAATTTTAGTAAGAGCGTCCAAAAGGGTTTTTAGGCCGACCAACCGACTTGCATCCGCTACAAATCAGTTTCTAAGAAATTCAGGTTTCAAAAACGGCAAGGATTTTGGTTACTTTTGCGGTAATGAAACGTCTTCTCGCCCTGTTTTTTTTACTTTTTCTCGGTCATTTTTCTGTTTTAGCCCAAACGGCTTCCGATTCTATCCAGAAAGACGTGCATGCTGATCCGCGTTTGCAGACGCTGGTGGGCAAACATGTGGATGTGAATGCGCATGGAAAAGAAAAGGGTTACCGCGTCCAGATTTATTTCGGCGCAGATAAAGCCAAAGCCAACGAATACAAAGCCCGGTTTTTAGGTCGTTATGCCGGTGATATCATAGCTTACGAAGTTTATGATGTGCCGAATTTCAAGATCCGCGTGGGCGATTTCAGATCACGGATGGATGCTTACCGTTTTTTGAAAAAGATCAAATCGGAATTTCCTTCAGCTTTTATTGTAGAGAGTGAGATTGAGTACCCGGAGTAAGGAGTGAACCCTTCTTTTAAAACAATAGATTCCGCTTCCTGGTTTAATTAACCAATCAAAAATTTATTTTACCTAAGCCTTTTGTAGTGGATAAAAAAAGGCGCCACCGAAAATCGATAGCGCCTGTAAGTTGCTTTATTTTTCAACCTATTCCGTCAAATCAAAGCTTTCCAAAAATTTCGTGGTATAATTCCCTGAAATGAAATTCGGATCTTTCATTAATCGTAAGTGAAAAGGAATTGTTGTCTTTACACCCTCCACCACAAATTCACTTAACGCACGGTGCATTTTTGCAATCGCTTCTTCTCTTGTTTGCGCCATCGTGATCAATTTCGCGATCATTGAATCGTAGTTCGGAGGAATTGTATAACCTGCGTAAATGTGCGAATCTACGCGCACACCATGACCACCGGGAGTATGAAGTACGGTGATCTTGCCCGGCGAAGGACGGAAATTATTGAACGGATCTTCTGCATTGATACGGCATTCGATCGCGTGCAATTGCGGGTAATAATTTTTACCGGAGATCGGAACGCCTGCTGCGATGAGAATTTGTTCGCGGATCAAATCGTAATCGATTACTTCTTCTGTGATCGGATGTTCTACCTGGATACGCGTGTTCATTTCCATGAAGTAGAAATTGCGGTGTTTGTCGACGAGGAATTCAACTGTTCCAACGCCCTCATAATTCACTGCAGATCCTGCTTTGATTGCAGCTTCACCCATTCTGTCGCGGAGCTCAGCAGTCATGAACGGAGAAGGGGTTTCTTCCGCTAATTTCTGATGGCGACGCTGGATAGAACAATCGCGTTCACTCAAATGGCACACTTTTCCGTATTGGTCGCCGGCAATTTGAATTTCAATGTGACGTGGCTCTTCGATGTATTTTTCCATATACATCGCGCCATTTCCGAAAGAGGCTTCTGCTTCTTTTACCGCCTGGTCAAATTGCGCTACCAATTCTTCTTCTTTCCAGATGATGCGCATTCCTTTTCCACCACCACCTGCAGTTGCTTTGATAATTACGGGATAACCTACTTCAATTGCAATTGCTTTTGCAGATTCTGCATCTGTCAACAATCCAGCAGAACCCGGAACACAAGGAACGCCTGCCTTAAGCATGGTATCTTTTGCATTCGATTTATCTCCCATCTGTTCGATTTGTTCAGGAGTTGCGCCAATAAATTTAATTCCATGTTCAGCACAAATGCGGGAGAATTTCGCATTTTCGCTGAGGAATCCGTAGCCGGGATGAATTGCATCTGCATTGGTAATTTCTGCTGCTGCAATGATGCTTGGAATATTGAGATACGATTCTTTGCTTGGCGGCGGTCCGATACAAACTGCCTCATCAGCAAATTTTACGTGGAGCGAATCTTTATCGGCGGTAGAATAAACGGCAACCGTTTTAATTCCCATTTCCTTACAGGTACGAATGATACGCAACGCTATTTCGCCACGGTTCGCTACCATTATCTTTTTGAACATTTTTTCTTTCGCCATGGAGAGGAGTGGTTAGTTCGGAGTTTTTAGTTCGGAGTGGTTTGTTCGGAGATAAATACAAAGGAGCCCCTTGCTAAGAACTATTTTTTAACTGGTTGGTAAATGGAGAATTCGTGAATAATTCAGATTTTTTAATTCACAGATTCTTTATCTCCGAACTAAAAACTCCAAACTAAAAACTATTTTACCCTAGGCTGGTTCAACGAGGAACAAAGGCTGATCGTATTCAACCGGGGAAGCATCATCGACAAGAATTTTCACAATTCGTCCGCTGATTTCGCTTTCGATTTCGTTGAATAATTTCATTGCTTCAATGATGCAAAGCACTTTTCCTGCTTTGATTTCGTCGCCGACGTTTACGAAGATCGGTTTTCCCGGACCTGCTGCGCGGTAGAATGTCCCGATCATCGGTGATTTGATGGTGAGCAGGTTTGAAGTATCAGCTGCAGGTGTTTCTTTTTTCGCATCAGATTTATTTTCTGATTGCGGAGCTACAAGATTCTGCGGAGTTGATTGCGGGAAGGATTGCGTCATAGGAACAGAGGACTGCATCACATTTCCTTCAGCTTTAGTTCCGCGGCTGTTGGTGGTGATCTTGATTTTTACATCCTTGGTTTCTAATGCAACTTCGCTCACACCTGATTTTGCTACAAATTTGATCAGGTCCTGGATTTCATTCAGTTTCATCTTGTGCGTTTTAAGTTATAAAAGTCCGGACTTTAAAGATAGTTCTTCTGCTTAGGAATTGTAGGCCCATTTGAGATAAATCGATCCCCATGTGAAACCTCCGCCAAATGCAGAAAGAATTAAATTATCACCCTTTTTCAATTGTTTTTCGTAATCCCACAGCAATAAAGGAATCGTTCCGGCAGTGGTATTTCCGTAACGCTCAATATTCATCATTACTTTTTCAGGACTGAGTCCCATGCGATTTGCTGTTGCGTCAACAATTCTTTTGTTTGCCTGGTGCGGAACGAGCCAATTGATATCATCCGCAGTGAGCTTATTTTTTTCCACGATGCGCGCAGAAACTTCGGCCATATTTACAACTGCATGTTTAAATACCGCCTGGCCTTCCTGGTGCACAAAATGCATTTTCTGATCCACCGTTTCGCGTGAAGCAGGATTGGCAGAACCGCCGGCTTTCATATTTAAATATTGTCCGCCAGCACCATCGGTATGAAGAATGAAATCCATCACACCGAATTCTTCTTCTGTCGGCTCAAGCAAAACTGCTCCGCCGCCATCGCCGAAGATCACACAAGTAGCACGATCTTCATAATCGATAATTGAAGACATTTTATCTGCGCCGACAACAATTACTTTTTTGTATTTGCCTGATTCAATAAATTGAGATGCTGTTGAAAGTGCAAAAAGAAATCCTGAACATGCTGCGGTAAGATCAAATCCCCAGGTATTTTTCATTCCCAGCTTGCTGCAGATAAGATTTGAAGTGGATGGAAATAAATAATCAGGAGTTACTGTTCCTACAATCAGCAGATCAATATCAAGCGGATCAATTCCTTTTTTGTCGAGTATCTGTTTCACTGCATTTATTCCGATCTCGGAAGTGCCGCGCTCTTTTCCAACCATGATGCGACGCTCTTTGATGCCGGTGCGTGAAGTGATCCACTCATCCGTTGTGTCCACCATTTTCTCCAGGTCAGCATTTGATAATACTGTTTCCGGGAGCCATCCTCCAACTGCTGTTATTGCTGCCCTGATCTTTTTCATGCTAAAACGCTTGTTTGATTTTTTCAGGCAAATTTACTTGCGCAACATTGTACGAAAGCATGATCATATTTTTTATTGCAAGCGGACTTGAAATTCCATGACCGATGATAACGCTTCCGTTAACACCTAGAATGGGCGTTCCGCCGTAAAGTTCGTAATTGAAGCGGTTAAAGTACTCATCATTTATTCCACGACTTTTAATTTTGGAATAAAATGATTCAGCAAATTTCAACACCACATTCCCGGTAAATCCTTCGCACACGATGATATCTGCTTCATCACTGAAAATATGGCGGCCTTCAACATTACCGATGAAATTAAAATCTTTCGAATCTTTCATCAATGTATGTGTTGCCTGCGCCACTAAATTTCCTTTTTCCGGCTCTTCACCAAGATTCAGCAAACCAACTTTCGGATCTTTCATTCCGAATACATGCTCGGCGTATAATTTTCCGAGAATGGCGAACTGGTAAAGCACATCCGGTTTGCAATCTGCATTTGTTCCAACGTCGAGCAGCAGGTTAAACCCGCCGTATTCTTTTGGAAAAGCAGTTGTGATACAAGGGCGAATAACACCCGGAATTGCTTTGATCGTGTACATAGAGCCTACGAGCATTGCACCGGAATTACCGCAGCTTGAAAATGCGTCGAGCTTCCCCTCTTTCATGAGTCGGAAGCCCGTAGCGATTGTAGAATTTGGTTTAGATGAAAACGCTTTGACAGGATGTTCACCCATTCCGATTGTTTCGGTAGCGTGCACAATATCAAATGCGGAAGGATCAAGTCCTTTTTCAGCGATGCCGGAACGGATTTGTTCCTGGTCGCCAATGAGGACGAGCCGTACATGAGAAGGAATTTCTGCGTACGCGAGACAAGCGCCTTCCAGCGGAGCCGCGGGTGCGAAATCACCGCCCAGGATGTCGATCCCGATTTTCATTCTTGGGAGAGGCTGATTAATCCTTCTTCTCCATCACAACTTTGCCCTTGTAGTAAAGAGCGCCATCGTGCCAGTAAGCGCGGTGCCAGAGGTGAGCTTCACCTGTTACAGAACAAACAGCTACGTTAGGAGCTTCTGCTTTATAGTGAGTGCGGCGTTTGTCGCGGCGGCTCTTGGAATGGCGGTGTTTTGGATTTGGCATTTTATTTTGATTTTAAAGTATTCTAGTTATCGAATTTGAGATTCTTTAATGAATCCCATCTCGGGTCGGAGTTTTTGTTTTGTTCTTCGTCTGAATCGCTGCCGGCCCGCAGCTCTTCCAACTTTTTAATCACTTCAGGATCACATTCATTGGAACCTTCCGGATTTCCGCCACATACTCTGCGGGAAGGAACAAGCAATGAAATGTATTCATATAAGTACTGTGAAAGGTCGAGCGCATGAACACTTTCGGGCAGACTGATCAGGTCGTCTTCATCTTCAAAGCTATCAGCATTGAGATGCACAACCATAATCCTGTCGCCTTCTACCGGTTGACGATAATCGCTTACACAACGATCGCAAACCTGTTCTACTTCACCTTTCATTTTGATGTTGAGGGTCATGATATGAAAGCTCTTGACCATATTAACATCAACTTGTACGTTTCCCTTTTTTATTTCTGAAAAAGGAAAAACTTCAAAGAACGCATCATTCACCTGGAACTTAAAATCGTGGCTCCCGTCTTTCAGGCTAGAGAAGGGGATACTAAATGCTTTCATGCCACCCATGACAACCTCCATTTTGGAAAGGTGGCAAAACTACACAAATTAACAGGATATGAACAAAATCCGGCGCTGTTTTTTGTGGGTTTTTGCGGGAAAATGGTTAAAAAGTGGGGGATTTTGGATGAAAAGGTGGTTTTTGGCGATAAAGAATGTGCTAATTTGCTAATGTGTCGCTTCGCTTGATGTGCTAATGGCTAAGTCAGGACTGAAAATTACTGGTTCAAATAACCATTAGCACATTAACTCATTAGCAGATTAACACATTACTATCTCTCTCTTCCTTCTCTCTGCCTCGGTGCTGCCTTCAACGGATTAGCAGAAATCTCGCTCCACTTATTTCTTGCGCGGTAAATATCGATGGCGGCATAAACTGCTTCGCGGAAGGAAGATTCATTCGCCACATTGGTTCCGGCTATATCATACGCTGTACCGTGATCTGGCGATGTGCGGACGAATTTTAATCCTGCGGTGAAATTCACTCCGCCGGAAAATGACAATGCTTTAAATGGCGCAAGTCCCTGGTCGTGGTACATCGCTAAAACGCCGTCGTAATTTTTGTAAGCTTCCGATCCGAAAAATCCATCGGCAGGGAAAGGTCCGAAGGCTAAAAGGTTTTCTGCTTTTAATGCTTCAACAGCAGGCATGATGATCTCTAATTCTTCTTTCCCTATTGCGCCCTGGTCGCCTGCATGTGGATTTAATCCAAGGATCGCAATTTTCGGGCGGCGGATTCCAAAATCTTCGAGCAGCGATTTACACATCAGCTTTGTTTTCTGAATGATGCGCTCTTTGGTAATTTGTTGCGCAACATCACGAATCGGCAAATGTTCTGTCAATAAGCCAACACGAAGATTTCTATTGACCAATAACATCAGCGATTGTTCGGCGCCGAATTTATTTTGCAGATAAGAAGTGTGGCCTGTAAATGCAGGAACATCAATGCTGATGCTGTGCTTATCAATGGGCGCAGTTACGAGCACATCAATTTTATCATTCAACAAAGCTTCGCATGCAACATCAATACATTTCAGCGCATTTTTTCCTGCAAGCGGAGATGGTTTTCCGAATTCAACAAGAACATCGTCATCGCAGCAATTAAAAAGATTCGGGCGTTTCGGATTGAGCTGCTCAAGGTCGCGGAGCAAATGAAAATTAAATTCCTCCGCACTCATCACCTTGCGCTGGTTGTTCATCACTTTCGAAGATGAAAAAACAACCGGCGTACAGATCTCCATCATCATCGGATCCATGAAAGTTTTAATGATCACTTCCGGCCCTATACCGTTCATGTCGCCCTGCGTTACTCCTACCCGTATCTTTTGTAATTCGCCCATTGAATTTTGAATTCTTTATATCATGCAAAATTGATCATTATTCTTCAATCCACCCCACCACCGCTGAAAGATCGCTGTCGCCCACAGTTTTCCATTGTTTCGTGGATGCTGAATAAACCGCAGCTCCCTGCAGGTAATGTTCCTCTCCCAGCACAATTTCATAAGGGAATGCGATGAATCCGGAAGTGGTTGCTGTCAAACCAGGCGCACAAAAATAAGAACCGACCTGCAGCTCGCCGTATTTAATCGCTCTCCCTTTTTTGTCCGTTTCATTTATTGAAATGGAAAAATCATTTCCGGCAGCAAAGAATTGCAATTCAGAAACTTCTTTTTTTACCACATCAATTTTGTAATGACCGCGTGCGCATGAATAAACAACTTCACCATTCGGATTTTTATAAAAGAAAGAAAGCTGGTGATTTTCCGGAAGCTTATCGATGCCGCCGATTTTCTCCTGCACTTTCGAAGAGAAATTTACTTTCATGATCGTTACATAATCATGCAGCGATGAATAATACGGGTAAAGGAAATTGTCATTATCGAGCCAGAAGATCGGGCAGGATGGTTTTGTTTGGGGAATAAGCGAAACATCTTCACCGAAACCGGCATCTTTTACCAGTTCAACTTTTTGGGCGGAGGGCGGATAATAAAATATCTTGAAATTTTTCGAGCTGCAATCAGGTTGAACATCGTGCCCGGCTAATGCGTGATAGGTGGTGGATTTTACCTGCGCATAAATCCCTGTGGTAAGATTAAGCACTGAATAAAATTTTCCGCGGGTAATATCATTTGTATAAAAAACAATGCTATCGCCGGAAGCACGCACAAACTGATCGTGCGTTTCAACCAGCACTTTTTTCTGTTGAAGATCGAGCACATTTCCATAGGAAGTAATGATCCAACGGTTCCTGTAAATTTTATTTGCGCCAAGATCAAAACGAATACGCGGAACACGATCACCGGATTGCTGCGTTACCACATCCATAATATTTTGCGGTGCGCCGGGAATGCCTGCAACAAACGGAATACGTTTAAGATGGACGATGTGGTTGTTTGCTACATCAGCATCATAAACAGCAATGACAAGGAAATGATTTTTGTCGGCACCCGGATAAAATGCAGAAATCAAACTGAAAGAAAAGAAAAGAATTATTCCTCCTGCAAGCGCAAGAGCGACTGAGAATAATTTTCCATTTGTTTTCTTCACGCTTTATACCCGGCTAAAAAGTCAAACAAAAAGCGCACACCCACTCCTGTTCCTCCTTTAGTCCGGTAAGCATCCTTCGCAGCAATAAACGCAGGACCTGCAATATCGAAATGCATCAGCGGCGATTTCACAAAATTAGCAAGGAATTTTCCCGCCGTAATTGAACCTGCATATGGTCCGCCAATGTTTTTGATTTCCGCCACATCCGATTTGATGAGCTCATCATATTCATCCCAAAAAGGAAATTCAGCAAGACGTTCATGCACGTTATTCCCGCTGATCTTCATTCTTGCTTTTGTCTTTTCATCCGCTGTGCCCATACAAACAATTCCATACTGCCCAATTGCAGCAACTGCAGCTCCTGTAAGCGTAGAAAATTCCATTACCAGCTCGGGGTTGAATTGTTCACCATAAGCAAGCGCATCAGCGAGGATCATTCTTCCTTCTGCATCTGTATTTAAAACTTCTACTGTAAGTCCGTTATACATCGTGATCACATCACCCGCAACATAACCGTTTCCGTTAATACGATTATCCGTTGCAGGAACAAGCGCGATCACATGCACTGGAAGTTTTGCTTTGGCGATGGCCCACATCGCACATGCTACCGCTGCAGCACCCGCCATATCGCACTTCATCGTTTCCATTCCGTTACCGACTTTGATATTGTATCCGCCGGTATCATACGTTACACCTTTTCCAACCAGCACAACCGGTTTTTTATTCCGTGATCGTGCAGGTTTATATTCCATGATCGTAAACGTCGGTGGAATATCACTGCCTTTATTGACAGCAATAAGTCCGCCCATTTTCATCGCTTCGATTTTTGTTTTGTTGTAAACATCAACTTTAAATCCCGCTTCTTTTCCCAGACGTTGAAATTCTTTCGAAAGCGTTACAGCATCAATTGCATTTGCAGGCTCATTGACTAAGTCTCTTGCTGTAGCAGTTGCATCTACAATGATCTGCAAACGATTTACAGCAGCATCTTTAAGTGTTTTAGAAATAAGATCGAGCTGAAGAAGTGTATTTGTTTCTTTTTCTTTGTTGGTGACTTTATATTTGAGAAACTGGTAATTGCTTAATACAATTCCTTCGGCAAGCGCAAGCAAATGATCATCTTTTTTATCCGCATCGGCAAGCGCGACGGTGGTGAATTTATTATCATTAAAAAGAGTGACAAGCGTTGCGCCGGCTTTACGAATTCCTTCATGCATTTTACCCTGGGCCTCTTTTTCCCCTTTCACAAGCACAAAAACAATTTGTGAATTATTAGAAACCTGGAATGCTTTCCTGTCAATAGCAAGTGCATTTTTTATTTCACTGTATGCAGCTGAAGAAAGTCCGAAACTTTTGAAGTCGGAATTTTTCCTGCAAAGAATTACCAAAGCATTTTCTTTTGGAAGCGCACCAGCACGTTTAAGAACCGTCATGTTAGGTTTGAATTTATGGGAGTTAAAAGTAGAAAAAAAAGAGTTCGCAGTACATACCGGCATACCCGGCTAAAAAGAAACGGAAAACATGGTCCGTTCAGAAAAGAAAAGGGATAAGCGGAAAAGAAGTTGCGGCAGGTGGTAGTTAAAGATGAAATTAACTTGATCCGGGAGTCGGAAATCGGAGAAAACTAGTGACCTTTGTGCGTTGATAATTCCCTCCTATGAAAAGTGATCTTTTATTAAAACGTGCCCTTGATTTCGAATTTCTCAGCGCGGAAGAAGGTGTATTTCTATTTGAAAATGTGCCTACTTCAGAATTGATGTTTGTGGCGAATGAATTGCGGAAGAAGAAAAAAAACAATTCGAAAAAAGTCACCTGGATCATTGACAGAAATCTGAATACAACCAACGTTTGTATTGCGAATTGCAAGTTTTGTAATTTCTATCGTATTCCCGGTCATACTGAATCGTACATCACGGATATCAGCACTTACAAAACAAAAATTGAAGAAACATTTCGTCTTGGCGGCGAACAATTGCTTTTGCAGGGCGGCCATCATCCTGACCTGGGTTTAAAATATTACGTTGATCTGTTCAGCGAGCTGAAACGTTTGTATCCGAATTTAAAACTGCATTCGCTCGGACCGCCGGAGATCGCGCATATTACCAAGCTTGAAAAAAGCACGCATACAGAAGTTTTAAAAGCGTTGATGGATGCAGGACTTGATTCACTTCCGGGAGCGGGCGCAGAAATTTTAAATGACCGTGTTCGCCGCCTGATCTCGAAAGGAAAATGTTCGGGCCGTGAGTGGCTGGATGTAATGCGTGCTGCCCATCAATTGAACCTGACGACTTCGGCGACAATGATGTTCAGCCATATTGAAACACATTACGAACGTTTTGAGCATCTTGTTTGGCTGCGCCAGGTTCAGAGTGAAAAGCCAGCTGATGCAAAAGGGTTTCTTGCATTTATTCCATGGCCTTTCCAGGACGACGGCACCTTGCTTCGTCGTGTAAAAGGAGTAACGAATAATGTGACCGGCGACGAATACATCCGGATGATTGCGATGAGCAGGATCATGCTGCCGAACATTGAAAACATCCAGGCTTCGTGGCTTACGGTTGGTAAAGAAATAGCACAACTTTGTTTGCATGCAGGGGCCAATGATTTCGGTTCGATCATGATTGAAGAGAATGTTGTTTCTGCAGCAGGCGCGCCGCATCGTTTTACTTACAAAGGAATTCAAACTGCAATTGACGAGGCCGGATTTATTCCACAGTTACGCACGCAGCAATATGAGGAGCGGGAATTGCCTGCGAATATTGAAGAGCAGGTTATTAATTATTAAAAAGGGTTGGTGGTTGGTAGTGATTGGTGATTGGTTGAAAAAAGTGGTTGGTGGTTGGTGGGTGGTGGTTGGTGGTTGGTGGTTGGTGGTGATAAAAAAAGTAACCCTCACAGGTCTCTGTCAGAATGTGCGGGAGCGACCTTTGAGGGTTTTTGGTTCCGCAGGAGAAAATGCTCGTGCGTCTGCGACCTTTGAAGGTTTGGTTCTGATGTAAGAGCAATATTCCCGGAAAAGCAACGTTTTGCAAGATTTCTGTAGAATGTCTGTAGAATGAATTACTCATGCCAAAGACCATTTATCGGGGTAAATCTACCAGCTATAAATCGGCGTTTATTCCATTGTTTTAGCTGAAAACTTACCTTATCTTTGAATTTAAGCAAACAGGTTTATGAATATTTTTCGTGGCATTTTTCTCTTCGCGATTTTTGGCGCTGTATTTTACGGCTGCACACCTGATCCTGTTTACCCTGCCATTCCTGCACTTACATTCAAAGAATTTATTCAGCCTGCGGGTTCCGATACGCTTATCGTAGTTTATTCTTTTACCGATGGCGACGGAGATATCGGCTTAACGCCAACGGATGCGGATTCTAATATGGTGATGTGTGTTTATGTGCAGGATGGACTTGGCGTTCACCGCCCGATGCTGAATACAAATACACCTGACCCGCTTGATTCCATCATGTATACTTACCGCATTCCAAATCTTACTGCCGGACAAGTTGGTCTTGAAGGAGATATTTACCTGACATTGGGTAACAAGTGGCTGATCGGCAGAGACACCTTACAGTTTAATACTTTTCTCCTCGATAATTCAGATAACCGGAGTAATTATGTCAGAACCCAATCGGTAATCCTGACGCACTAAATTTTTTTCATGAAACGTTTCTTTCTACTTGCTGTATGCTTTTTATTCGCGGCTCCATACTTATGGGCTACGCATAATATAGCCGGGGAGATTACTGTTCGCTGTATAGGAGGACTTCAATACGAAGTAACTGTTGCAACTTACACAAATACACAAAGTCCCGCAGATCGTTGTGAGCTTACCATTTCCTGGGGTGACAATACTTTTTCCATCGCCCCGAGAACCAATGGTGTTCAAAATAATATTTGTCCGAATGCCGGAGATGGATTTGATCTTGTAAGCTCAGGTTATCCATTTACCAAGCAGAATTTATACAAACAAATTCATAATTACCCGGGGCAAGGCACTTACACCATTTCTATCATCGATCCGAATCGTGTTGCGGGGATCAACAATATTCAGAACTCGGTAAATATCCCGTTTTATCTTGAAACAACATTTACAATTGATCCGAATATCGGCTGCAATTCTACACCTATCTTAACCACTTTTCCGCTTGACAAAGCTTGCGTAGGACATTGTTTCTATCATAATCCCGGCGCGTATGATCCGGATAACGATAGTCTTTCTTACAGCATCGGACCATGTCTTGATACACTGGGAAATCCATTGGTTGGCTGGTTAATGCCGATTGGCGGATCTGTTGTAATTGATGCAGTAACAGGCGATCTTTCCTGGTGCTCACCGACTGCGCAGGGAAAATATAATCTCGTTATTTATATTGACGAATGGAGAACAATGCCCAACGGACTACGCGTTAAAATCGGCACTGTTTTGCGGGATTTTAATATTGATGTTTCACAATCCTGCAACAATGAGAATCCCGACATTCCCGAACTTCCTGATCTGTGTGTTGATGCAGGTACGCTCATCAATTTCAGCTTTCCTGTTACCGATCCGGATGCTTCACAGCTTGCGAGGCTGCAGGGTTATGGTGGGCCATTCAATGTTACTCCTGCTGCAACAGTAACGCCAAATAATATTCCCCAGGCAACACCTTACGTGCCGAATGCTGTTTTCAACTGGCAAACAAATTGTGACCGAGTACGTCTTCAGCCATGGGTAGTAACATTCAAAGTAACTGACAATGGTTCTCCTGCGCTTGCAGATATAGAATCAATGCGGATCACTGTTGTTTCCCAGGGACCTGTTTTTCTGAATGCAACTCCGCAGGGATCGCAAATGAATTTAGACTGGGGAGTTAATCCATGCGATCCGGTTGGAAATTATTGCAGGGGATATAGAGTTTACCGTCGACAGGGTCCGAGTGCGTGGAATCCTGCGCAGTGTGAAACGGGTGTTCCTGCTTATACAGGTTTTGTGCTTATCGGAACAGTTTTAGGAATCAACACTACCACGTTTGTAGATAACAATGGCGGAAATGGATTAATTCCGGGCGTTGATTATTGTTACCGTGTTTGTGCATTCTTTAATGACGGTGCAGAAAGTTATGCATCACCGGAAGCCTGCAGCGAATTAAGACGTGATGTGCCTGTTATTACAAATGTTGATGTGATGACTACGAGCACAACTGCAGGCGACATGTTCGTGCGTTGGGTCAATGCAATTCCGAACGGTGTTGATTTTGACACAATACAATATCCGGGACCCTGGAAGCTTGAATTAACACGATCGAACGGATTCTCCTATTTAAATCCGCTTACGCTTGTCGCAACCTCAACAGCAGCTACATTTAACCAGCTTGATACAAGTGCTACTGACAATTCGCTCAATACAACAGATTCTGCCTACACGTACCGGCTTGCATTCTATTATACGGATCCGCTGAATGGCTTTACGCTGGTCGGTAACAGTCAGCCTGCTTCTTCGGTTTATCTTACTGCAACTCCTTCTGATAATACGGTTACGTTAAGCTGGCAATATGCAGTGCCGTGGACAAATTTCGAATACGCAATCTATCGTTTTAATACAACCACTTCGGTTTGGGATTCCATAGCGCTTGCACCATCATCCCTGTCGTACATCGATACCGGTTTGGTAAACGGACGTGAATACTGTTATTACATTACGGCACACGGTTCTTATTTCAATCCGACATTGCCACCGGTCATGTACAATCGTTCGCAACGTGTATGTGCAACACCACAGGATCTTACTCCACCCTGCGCACCGAATCTTGCGGTGAATTCGGATTGTTTCATCGGCCTCAATCAATTGATCTGGACCAACCCGATGAATATGAATTGCGGAACGGATGATGTAGTGTCCTACAATATTTACTATTCGCTCGTCGAAGGTGATCCGCTTGTATTGCTTACCACGATTTCGGTTGCCGGCGATACGATGCTTTCATTGAATAATCTTTCTTCTGTTGCGGCATGTTATGCTATCACTGCTGTGGATTCTTTCGGAAATGAAAGCGTACAAAGCAATGTAATTTGTGTTGACAATTGTCCTGAATATATTTTGCCGAATGTATTTACTCCGAATGGCGATAATACAAACGACTTCTTCATTCCATTCCCTTATCGTTACATTAAAGATGTAGAAGTAAGGATTTATGATCGCTGGGGCGTGTTGGTTTTCCAGACAACCGATCCGAATATACGTTGGGATGGTCGTGACATGAACACCCGTAAGCTTTGCACAGACGGCGTTTATTATTACACCGCTGTTGTAAATGAAATTCGTCTCGAAGGAGTTATTCCGAGAGAGCTAAAAGGATTTGTGCATCTCTTCGGAAAAGATATCGGACAATTCCAATAACCGGCTAAATCTCAAAAAAAAGAAATTCCAAATTCCAAATGTTCAGTTGGAATTTGGAATTTTGTTCTTTATAAATTTTAAATAAAGTATGTTCACAGGAATTGTTGAGGCCACTGGCAAAATAACAGGCAAAAAAGAAGACGGCGGTAATGTTCATTTTTCAGTTTCCGCTCCGTTCGTATCAGAACTAAAAGTCGATCAGAGCATCGCGCATAATGGTGTTTGTCTTACCGTAACAGAAATTCAGGAGACACATTATACTGTTACTGCCATTTCAGAAACGCTTCGTAAAACCAATCTCGGTGCATTACAACCGGGTGATCTTGTCAATTTAGAACGTTGCATGAAAATCGGTGATCGCCTCGACGGGCATATTGTGCAGGGACATGTTGACACTACTGCGGATTGTTTTGATGTAAAAGAAGATAACGGGAGCTGGATGTTTCGATTCCGTTATGATGAAAAAGCAGGATTGACTGTTTCAAAAGGTTCAGTTTGTATAAATGGTGTCAGCCTGACGGTTGTGGATGCACGGCCCGGTGAATTCGGTGTGGCAATTATCCCATACACATTTGAGCACACCAACTTTTCGAGCTTAAAAGAAGGGCAAAAAGTTAATATTGAATTTGACATTATTGGTAAATATGTTGCTGCTTTGGTTAATAAATGATAATAATGTCATCAATCGGCGAATTGTATTGCTTGACATAAAAGCCTAATTTAGAGCTGTATCAACCCCTATTGATACGGCAAATGAAAAAGATTTCCCTAACAATCTTCTTCTGTTACTGCATTACTTTTCTTTCCGCGCAAGTACTGGGTGATTACCGCTCAGCTGTTACCGGGAATTGGAATGCGCTTGCTACCTGGCAATCCTACGATGGGAGTGCGTGGGTCGCTGCTGCAGTAACCCCAACCAGCACTAATGCAAATGCGATAAACATACAGGCAGGTCATACCGTTACAGTAAACGCTGCTGTGACAGTTGATGAAGTAACGGTGAACGGAACTATGAATACCACGGGTGCAATCATTCTCACAATTGCAAACGGTACAGCTGTCGATCTT
This sequence comes from Bacteroidota bacterium, assembly GCA_031412295.1. Classification (GTDB taxonomy): domain Bacteria; phylum Bacteroidota; class Bacteroidia; order Palsa-965; family Palsa-965. Next base: position 162,714 of record JANOCU010000005.1, on the reverse strand, counting down.
CAAATCAACGGAACGTATGGTGACCTGACTACCGCGAGCATTGTATGGAATGCAGGAGCTACGTGGCAGATGGGAGCTTCCGGCACATTAATTAAAACCACCATAAGCTCTTCCAATAACTGGCAGTCGAATTACCAGGGAGGAATTGCAACTATTCCTGTTTCCTCGAATTGGATACTGCGAAAAACAGGAACATCGCAACCTGCTTTATCTACTACAGCTCCCGCAACAGGATCAGTTTATCCCAACCTTACCATTGAAAACAATACCGGTACTGCCTGGGTTACACCATTGGGTTCTTCGTTTACCGGCTCAACAATTTCTGCCACCGTAAAGGGAAACTTAGATATTGGCGGAAGCGGAACAAATACAGTAAGCTTTCAAAGCGCGAATACATATGTAAATCCTGTAGTAATAAATGGAAATGTGCTCATCCGCACAGGAAATACACTGCGCAATTTCGGAACCGGTTTTGAGATACAGGGCAACCTTACTGTGAGCGGTACGATTAGCTATGATGCAAATGATGCACGAAAATTAGTTTTCAGCGGAGGCAATACACAAAGTATTTCAGGAACAGGGACACTTAATGTGTGGGATTGTATACTTAACAAATCAGCAAATTCTGTAACGCTCAATCGTATAATGACCATCGATAACCTGATGATATTTACAAGCGGCATTATCAATACCACTGCTACAAATCTTTTGATCTTTGCAAGTACAGCGACTGTAACAGGTGCAAACAATACAAGCTTTGCAAACGGACCGGTACGGTATTTCGGGACAAATGCATTTACATTTCCTATTGGTAAAAATGCAGATTACCAGGCACTGGCAATCGGGAGCTATACAGCAACCGGTGGTGCTTTCTGGACTGAAAATTTTTCTAACGGATGCACTTCGCTCTGTAATGCTTCAGGCTATTCGGGAAGTAACGGAGCCTGGTCAGTTACGCTGCCAACAGGTAATGGAACAAACGCGAATAATTTTTGGGTGAGCTGTGCGGAAAACGGAAATGTTGTGGGCGGATGCGGCATTAGTTGCGGCGGTGATGCAACTTTACATGTCGGAAATGTTTTTACCTCACCTGCAGCTCCTTTCTTTTGTCCGGCCGGCGATTGCGGTGCTGCTTATGATGCCGGATTTGCAGATGGTACGTGCGTTACTGATAAACGAGCCGAATCTCCAACCATTAATTGTACAGGAAGAGCAGGAATAATTGCAGGCTTCAAGTATATGGAAGGCGGTGCAACCACGCTCGACAATGCAACTTTTTGGTATTTCGATGGTAGTGCCTGGTCCCAGCTTGCAGATATGGCAAAAACAGTTGTTTGCGTCGGACAAGGTACGTGGACCGCATTTTCTATTGCACTGCCTGCTAGCGCTGATAACAATCCTAATGTTAAAATTGGTTTTCGTTGGGTGAATAATGATGATGGTGCAGGTGCAGATCCAAGCTTTGCGGTAGATGATGTTCAACTTTCTATTTCACCGGAATCCTTCACCGCAGAATATTTCTATGCAAATCCACAGGTTGTATATAATAACAACCTCGCACCCACCCTGTCGTATATCGACGCATGCGAATATTGGGTGCTTAATCGTCTTCCGTCTGCAAGCACTGCTGTAACAAATGTCACGCTTACTTGGGACGCAAACTCCTGTCCTGCTATTCCACAAGTAAGCGATACCCGCGTTGCACATTTCGATCTTGTTACCTGGCAGGATGAAGGCAATGGCGGAAATACAGGCACAACGGCTGCAGGAACAGTTGTATCGGCTGCGCCTGTAACCTATTTCAGTCCGTTTACCATCGGATTTATTCCTGTTACTCCTTTGCCGATAGAAATGGTACGCTTCGATGGCGCGTGTGCAGAAAATTCCGTTTCACTTAAATGGACAACGGCAACAGAAACGGATAATGATTTTTTCACTGTTGAACGATCTGTGGATGGAATCTCTTTTGCTGCTGTAGGTAATGTAAACGGTGCAGGCAACAGCACTCAACTTTTAAATTATGAGTTTGGTGATACAGATCCTTTTTCCGGCGCCAACTATTACCGCATTAAACAAACGGATTTTAACGGTCACTATTCCTACAGCAAGATCATTGTCGTTGACACAAAAAATTGCGGAAATCAAAACCTGCAACTGGTCCACACTTTTTTTAATGCTGACGATTTGGAAATTAATTACACGCATGCGAATGGTACCGTGACGATTGAAGTTTATAACGCGGAAGGAAAATTAATTTACAGCTCACAAGATCCTGCAGTTAATTCGGCTCATCACATCAATGTCGCAGGCTGGAGCAAATCACTTTATTTTATCCGCATTTCGGACGGATTAAATTCTGTTTCACGAACAGTTCTCAGGTAAGAAAAAAAGGGACAGGTGACAGGTGAAAAAGGAAATAAAAATATATTGTTGCGTTCCTTCCGGTGCTATAAACAAACTCTTTGTCCTGCACCACTTGTCACTCGTCACCTGACACTTGTCACTCGTCACTCCCTTCCCCTTCCTACGGCCTTTTTCACTACCTTTGCGGCAATATGAAAAAGCAATTTGGCCGTAGTTCATCCGGCGACAAACCCTTCAGGAAGAAAAGTGAAGCAGGAAGCGGGAAACCCGACTTTTCGAAAAAGAAATTTTCGGATAAAAAATCAGGCGGAGATAAATCTGACTACGCGAAAAAAGCTTCGTCAGATAAACCTCCATTCAAGAAAAGTTTTGGTGGTGGCGACCGACCGTCTTACAAGAAAAATTTTGGTGAAGACAAAGAGCGTGGTGAAAGACCTGCTTTCAAGAAAAGTTTTGGTGGAGATAGAGAACGCAGCAGCGGAGATAAGCCTGACTACGCGAAAAGAGATTCGTCAGATAAACCTTTCAAGAAAAGTTTTGGTGGAGACAGAGAACGCAGCGGAGATAAACCTGCCTATGCGAAAAGAGATTCGTCAGATAAACCCTTCAAGAAAAGTTTTGGTGGAGACAGAGAACGCAGCGGTGATAAACCTGCCTATGCGAAAAGAGATTCGTCAGATAAACCTTTCAAGAAAAGTTTTGGCGGAGATAAAGAACGCAGCAGCGGAGATAAACCCTTCAAGAAAAGTTTTGGCGGAGATAAAGAACGCGGCAGCGGAGACAAACCTTTCAAGAAAAGTTTTGATGGCAAGCCGGACTATGCAAAATCACGTTCTTCTGCAAAATCGGAATATTCGAAAAAAGGACCTTCAAGCAAACCTTATCGTAAACGCGATGAAAAGGAAAGCGGATTTACAGGAAGGAAATTTGCAGATCGTGATGAGAAGCCGGGTAAAGATTTAGAAAAAGAAAACTGGCAGGTATTTGAAAATGCTGATGAAGCAAAAGAGTTTATCAAATCCAACCGCGATGATAAACGTTCAGGAAAATCAGCAAGCGCGCCGGAGAAAGAATATAAAAATGACAGTCGTCCGTTGCGCGTAGCAGGTGGCGATGAAAATACAGTTCGACTGAATCGCTTTATTGCGAATACAGGAATTTGTTCTCGTAGAGAAGCGGATGACCTGATCGAAGCAGGCGTTGTAAAAGTAAATGGCAAAATTGTCACCGAGCTCGGAATTAAAGTCGGTCCCGGTGATACAATTCATTACGGCGATCAATTGTTACGTCGCGAAAAAATGGCGTATGTGCTTTTGAATAAGCCAAAAGATTACATCACCACCACCGACGATCCGCAAGAAAGAAAAACAGTAATGTCGCTCGTAGAAACTGCCGGCGATGTGCGTATTTATCCTGTGGGTAGATTAGACAGGAATACAACAGGCTTGCTGCTTTTCACAAACGATGGTGATCTTGCAGAACGATTGACACATCCGAAAAACGGCGTGAGAAAAATTTATCACGTATCACTGGATAAAAATTTACGTTCAGACGATTTCGAAAAGATCCTGAAAGGGTACGAGATGGAAGATGGTTTCATGAAGGCAGACGAGCTCAGCTTCGTAGGCGATGGCATGGATAAAAAAGAAGTTGGTATCGTTATTCACTCCGGCAGAAATCGCATCGTTCGTCGTTTATTCGAATCGCTTGGTTATGATGTGATTCGTCTCGACCGTGTTGTGTATGCAGGTTTGAACAAGAAAAATTTGCCGCGTGGAAAATTCCGTCACCTTACAACTGAAGAAGTAGGAATGCTGCGCATGCAAATTGGTGGAGAGAAAAAAACCAATTTCAAAAAAACAGACAGCAAGCATACAAAAGGAAAAAAGAAGAGAGAGAAATAGTCTTTGACCTTTTCGTGTTCGCACTAAATTTTATAAAAGAAAGATCGTCCTAACCGGCGATCTTTTTTTTTCAGGAAACTTCTCACACGCTGACTTCATGTTATAAAGCAGAATGATCTTCAATCTTTTTGCACCGCTTCCCTGATCGCATTCTTTACATCTTTATGAACCACGTCTTTGATCTCTTTCTTCATATCTTTTTTAATCACAGAAATACTTCCGTCACGCTCAAGCCACGCTTCCTTTATCTCACTTTCATGCTCGTGCCCCGCTTTTCGGATCCCTTCATGCAGATCTCTATCTGTAATTAATGATCGTCGCATCATTTTGCGATTTTTCACTCCTTCTTTATACAGTAGTTTTGCCCTGCCTTTTATTATTTCACCCATCACACGACTGGATGTGGTAAGGAGCGCAAACAAGAAGTGCAAAATGCAGATCACTGTTGCTGCAGCTATTGGTCCGAAAAAAGGAAGGTCGGATTTCACAATGGCACGACCCAATATGGCGCCAAGCAAGATCGCAATTACAGTATCAAATGGTGAACGCTGACCAAAAGCCCGTCGCCCCGATAAGCGAATAAGAATTAGCGCAACCATAAAAATAATTGCGGCGCGTATAGCCATTTGTAAAGTGTTGGGGTTTTCACTTCCTTCACCGATCAATTCATAAAATTCATTCATTCAATTATCTTTTAACTTTTGATAAGAGGTTTGTGTCTTATTTGGGGCCTGGTTATTTTGCTCTAAGAAACCTACTGCGTAAATTTTTCCTCAAAGTGATCCGGGACGTGACGCAATCAGGAGTGGATTTAATCGTAATTCAGGTGGCCGTTCAATACTTGCATCGAGCGGCTTACCATCAGGACTAAAGGATTCCGGTAATTTCATAAGTAACGTTAAGCGAATATTATACCAATGTAAAGTCGCTTAATTGTGCGGCTTGGGGATGATTGAATTTTATTTGACCCGTAATTGCATGGTTCACTGTATCAACGAAAGAACTTTTTTCATTTTCCCGGGATGATAAACGTTTCAAGCCTAATTCTAAATGTCTTCGGCGTCCAGCTTTTCGCTTCATTAATTAACATTTGGCATTTCACAACCTCTGCGATGGTATAACAATCGCCCTTGCCCTGCGTTTTATCTTTACTGTGCTGCAATGGCTGAAGAAGAGAACATACAAAATGCTACCTCACTCCCTCTAAAGGCGAAATCACGTCCATGGTGGAAACGTGTAATTCGCATTTTTTTGTGGGCAGGCGGAATTTTTACTTTTCTTTTACTGTTGCTTGTCGGCGTTACTTACTTCTACCAGGATGAAGTAAAAGGATATGTGATCGGTGAAGTGAACAAGCGTGTTAACACAACGATCATTGTAAAGCCGGAGGATATTGATATCACCATTGTAAAAACATTTCCCGATGTTTCAGTGATCTTCAATAATATTTCTGCGCTTGATGCTACGAATGCCGCAAAACGTGATACGCTGATAAAAGCGGAAATCATTTCTCTTGGTTTTAATATCATGGATTTGTTCATGGGAAATTATTCCATTCACCATATTCACATGGAAAACGGACAAGTTAATGTTCGCGTAGATGAAAACGGGAAAGACAATTATCACTTCCTGAAAGAAACTGATTCGACTTCACATGCCGATACTTCACGTGTAAATTTTGAGCTGGATGAAATTACGCTTCGAAATATTATTTGCAGCTATTCGGATAAACAATCGAAATCGGTTTACAAAGCAAAATTTAATTCGCTTGCTTTCACCGGCGAATTCGGAGAAGAGAAATATGATTTCGGAACGGAAGCTGATTTTGTAGTAGAGAAAATTGCGTTGGGTAAATCAAGCTATTTTGAAAATAACCGTGGATCGCTGGATCTTGTTATTGCCATCAATAATCAAACAGGGCAATACAATGTGAGCAAAGGAAAATTAAAAATTGCTGAGCTTGGTTTAAATGTGACAGGAAATTTTTCGGAGAAGAAGAAAAATTATCTTCTTGATCTCGTTGTGAAAGGAGACGATATTGATTTAGCTGCTGCACTTTCACTTCTTCCCTCCTCTTACACTTCCGACATTTCCGATTTCAAAAGCACGGGCGAATTTTATATCGACGGAACAGTCAAAGGTTTATTCGGAGATTCTGTTATGCCGAATGTGATAACGAAATTCGGAATTAACAGTGGCACACTCGGAAGAAAAGATGGTGCTGTTGAGCTGAACAATATTACCATGAATGGAATTTTCAGCAATGTAAAAGGCAACGATGGAGTTGAGATCACCTCGTTCAAAGCCTCATCAGCGAAAAGTAAATTCAGCGGATCTTTTTTAATGAAGAATTTCGATCGTCCGAAATACAGCACAAAACTTTCGGGGCATATCGATATGTCGGAGCTGCAAGATGTTCTTGCCATCGATACAATTGAAAAAACATCCGGTACGCTTGATCTTGCATTCGAAGCTTCGGGTAGCCCGGCGAAAGGTTCATCGCTCACCACAAAAGATTTCCGCGCATTCAAAACCAGCGGATCAGCAAGTTTTACAAATGGAATTTTTAAATTGAAGGGACAAGCTTTCACTATTGACAGCATTAACGGCAAATTGATTTTCGACGGTAATAATGTCAATGCACAGGGATTTACTCTTCGTGCAGCGAACAGCGATTTGGACATGGACGCGAGCGTAAAAAATCTGCTTGGTTATTTATTCACCAATAAAGAAGTGCTCGACATTAACGGAAAGCTTGTTTCAAGAAATCTTGATCTCAATGCATTATTAAATTCTGAAAAAGCGCAGGATGTAAAAATGGCTGACACTGCTTATCGGCTTGTGATGCCGGAACGTTTGCGTTTGCATTTGGTTACTTCCGTAAAACATGTGCTGTTCAGAAAATTTGAAGCAACTGATTTGAATGGTGATTTAAAACTAAACAATCAACGGTTAACCGCAGATCCGATCAGCTTTAAGTCAATGGATGGTTCCATTACAGGAAGCGGAATGATCGACGGAACAAAAGAGGATTCGCTGCTGATCACGTGTAATGCTGATATTGCTTCCGTAAGCATTTACAAGCTGTTTTACCAAATGGAAAATTTCGGGCAGGGAGAGGATACGACAATCACCTACAATAATATCCGCGGAGATCTTGCTTCTCATGTGAATTTTGCATCGCTCTGGGGAAATGATCTGAATGTAAATGAAAAGAAAATTTATGCGAGCGCCGATGTCACAATCACCAATGGTCAGCTTATAAATTTTAAGCCGCTTGAAGTCTTATCGAAATTTATCAAGCTGGATGAATTAAAAAATATCAAATTCAAAACGCTTCAAAACACCATTCAAATTAAAAACCGCCTGATCGACATTCCGAAAATGCAGATCAATTCGAGCGCATTAAATCTTACCATGTCGGGCACGCATAATTTTGACGATACTGTTGATTATCATTTTATCATTGAAATGGATGAGATACTTTCTAAAAAATGGATCTTACGAAAGCCACGTCCGACAGAATTCGGAATTGAAGAAGATGATGGCGGACACCGCACACGATTATTCATCAATATGAAAGGATATATTGATGATGACAATATCACGCATTACGATCGCAAAGGCGCAACACAAGCGCTCAAAGAAGATATGCATGCTGAAAAACAAAATCTGCAATCCATCCTTCACGATGAATTCGGATGGTTCAATAAAAACAAGGACAAAAAAGAAGACCGCAAGAAAGAAGACGGAGGAAAATTTATTTTGCAGGATGATAATCCCAAACCAAAAGAGAAGAAGAAAAAGGGAGATGAGGATTTGGATGATGCTGATGATTACAAGTAGAGACGCGCCTTGCGTCAGTAGTCAGTAGTCAGTAGTCAGTAGTCAGTAGTCAGTAGTCAGTTTAAAAAAATTGCGCACAAAGTTTCCTTTGTGCGCAAAACAATAAATTTCAAATCTTATCTGCGTAAATCTGCGTAATCAGCGGCTAGAACTCCGCACTCTTCGGCACACGAGGAAATGGAATCACATCACGAATATTCGTCATTCCGGTCACGAATAAAAGCAAACGCTCAAATCCAAGTCCGAAACCACTGTGCGGACAAGAACCGAATTTGCGTGTTTCCAAATACCACCAAAGCGATTCTTCAGGAATATTCATCTCTTTTATTCGCGCATATAATTTATCGTAATCATCCTCACGCTGTGATCCCCCAATGATCTCACCGATCCATGGAAATAAAATATCCATTGCACGAACCGTTTTTCCATCGTCATTCAGCTTCATGTAAAACGCTTTGATATCTTTAGGATAACCGGTCACAACAACAGGACCGCCGAAATGTTCAACCAAATAATTTTCATGCTCCTTCTGAAGATCTTTGCCCCACTCGGGTTTGAATTCGAATTTCTTTTTCTCGCTTGCCTCAACCAGAATTTCAACTCCCTGTGTGTAAGAAATGCGAGTGAACGGATTGTCAATGACAGAATGTAATCGTGCAACTAATTTATCATCATACGTATCATTCAAAAACTGTACATCATCATGACAATGTTCCAGCGCATAACGCACAAGATATTTCATCATGTCTTCTGCAAGATTCATGTTGTCATTAATATCTGCAAAAGCAACTTCAGGCTCAATCATCCAGAACTCTGCAAGATGTCGCGGCGTGTTTGAATTTTCTGCACGGAAAGTCGGACCGAAAGTATAAACCTGTCCGAGCGCCATTGCTGCTAATTCTCCTTCGAGCTGTCCTGATACAGTAAGATTGGTTTCTTTCCCGAAAAAATCTTCTTCGAAATTTATTTTTCCATCTTCTGTACGCGGAATATTTTCAAGATCGAGCGTTGTTACACGGAACATTTCTCCGGCACCTTCTGCATCTGATCCGGTAATGATAGGCGTATGTAAATTGAAAAATCCTTTATCATTAAAAAATTTATGGATCGCAAATGTCATGTGATGACGAATGCGGAGAATTGCACCGAATGTATTTGTGCGCGGACGCAAATGTGCTTTCTCACGAAGAAATTCTAACGGAAGTGTAACAGGTTTTTTGTCTTTGCTGTCTTGTCCGCGTTTTTGTAACGGATATGTTTCCGGATCACATTCGCCGAGAATTTCAATTTCTGTTGCCTGGATTTCCTGCGACTGTCCTTTTCCCTGTGAAGCAACGAGCGTTCCTGTAACGGAAATGCAAGCGCCGGTTGTAATTTTCTTCAACAGCTCTTCCGGAAATTTCGCAACATCAGCAACAGCCTGGATGTTTTTTATTGTTGAGCCATCATTCAGGTGAATGAACTGAACGTATTTATTTCCACGAGCGCTTCTCACCCATCCTTTTGCAGTTACAGATCTGTCGAGCTCTGTCGACGTAAGCAGCTCTTTAATTTTTTCGTGTGACATATTAATATGAGTTAACCTTTTAGCGGCCACAAAGATGGCGAAAAAAGGATGTACGATGTACGATATAGGATGTACGATTTATAGAAAGGGACCAGTGACAGGTGACAAGGAACGGGTGATAAATAAAATAAAAAACGCTGCGGAGTCTGTAGTCTCTGCGTTAGAAAACGCGTCCAGAGGATTTTTTTACCCTCAAACCCATCCGCGCGGGATTATAGGAAAATATTCCCGTTTCCGCAGTTTCCATCGTAATTAATTGATTTGCATCAATATATGTAATCACACACATCATGGAAACGAAAAAAACACCAAAAATTAATGTGCAGAAACGTTATAATCATAAAATGTTTCCATAGTTTTGCCGCGCAGAATTTTTACGCCCCCATGGAAAATAAAGAGAGAATATTAGTTGCCGCCTATGAATTGTTTTTCAGGTATGGCATAAAGAGCGTAACGATGGATGACATTGCCAAACATTTAAGCATGTCGAAAAAAACGATCTACCTCTACTTCCGCGATAAGGATGAAGTGGTGCATACGCTGATGGAATCCGCGCTTCAAAAAGATCGTGATGATTTTGTTGCTATTGCTGAAAAAGCGGCAAATGTGGTAGAGGAAGTATTTGAAATGATGAAAAAGCTGAACGAAATTTTCAGCACTGTCAACCCGAATATTTTTTACGATCTGCGCAAATATCATCCAAAAACCTGGGACCTGATTCACAAATTCAAAACAGAATTTGTTCTCGACCAGGTGGAAAGTTCCATCGAAAAAGGAAAAAAAGACGGACTTGTACGGGCGGACGTTAATTCCAAGCTTTTATCCCGGCTCAGGGGCGAAGAAATTGAAATGGGCTTCAACCCCACCATTTTTCCTCCCGATAAATACCGCATTCTTGACGTGCAGCTAGCCTTCGTGGAACATTTCCTTTACGGCATCTGTACTTTAAAAGGCCATAAGCTGATTAATAAACACAAACAAATAGTTGAAGAAGATTAAAATATTCTTCTGCCCAAAAACGACTCATCGAAAACAACCATTAGCTTTTTTACTCGTTATTATGAAAACAATCCGTTCAATTTTATTCTCCAGCCTCCCGGACAAACGCAGATTCCTTCTGGCTTTTGTACTTGTTTCAGGCTTTGCAACATTGAAGGCACAGCAAACCGACACGGCGAGCTATTCCTATTCCCTGCAACAGGCAGTTGATTTTGCATTACAGCACAACACCGCGATGCAGAATGTAATGCTCGACCAGGTTTCAGCTGATTATAAGGTGAAAGAAGTGATCGGTGCAGGTCTTCCGCAAATTAACGGTTCAGCTGAAGTGCAGAATTTCCTGAAGATCCCGACTTCTCTTATTCCCGGAGAAATTTTTGGCGGACAGCCGGGCACATTTATTCCTGTTCAGTTCGGAACAAAATATAATGCGACGCTTGGTGTGAGCGGATCGCAATTGCTTTTTAACGGAAGCTATTTTGTCGGAGTAAAAGCGGCAAAGCTTTACCAGGAGCTGGCGCAGAAAAATGTGGACCGTACAAAGATCGAAGCGACAGCCGATGTGACAAAAGCATATTATACTGTACTTATAAATAATGAGCGAAAGAAGCTACTTGATGCAAATTTGGAACGCATCAAAAAGTTAATGGATGATACGAAGGTGCTTTTCCAAAACGGATTTGTAGAAAAGCTGGATGTTGACAGGATCACTGTAACGTATAATAACCTGACAACAGAAGCAACAAATATCAATCGCCTGCTTGATCTTTCCCTTGTGCTTTTAAAATATCAAATGGGAATGGATCAAAGCGCAAAGCTTACGCTCACAGATAAAATTGAGAATGTTGCATTCACTCCAACAGCGCTTGATAATTCAACATTCGATTATCGCAACCGCGTTGAATTCCAGCTTTTCGAAATGCAATTGCGCGGGCAGCAGCTTTTTCTCCGTTCAGAACGATTCGGATATATGCCAACACTTATCCTTTTCGGATCTGCATCTACACAGGCGCAGCGTACTAAGTTCGATTTCTTCGACAGGCAGCAATCCTGGTTCCCGATCGTGGTGGTTGGCCTGCGTTTAAGCGTTCCGATTTTTGATGGTTTGCAGCGTCATTATCGTGTGGAGCAATTTAAGGTTGGCATTTTACAGGCGGAGAATAATCTTTTGATGATGCAACGTACGATTGATATGCAGCGCGCAGTTGCAAAAGTTGCCTTGCAAAACAGCTCGGCTTCTTTAGCATCTCAAAAAGAAAATATGACGCTTGCCGAAAGTGTATTCGATTCAGCGAAGAAAAAATATGATGCCGGTGTCGGATCAAACCTTGAGGTAATCAATGCACAAACAGCATTGAAAGAATCACAGACAAATTATTTCAACGCGCTTTACGATGCAGTGATCGCGAAAATAGATTACGACAAAGCATCAGGAGCATTCACAAAATAAAAAGAAACAAAAGATCAATCGTTCTATACCAACCATTATGAAAAAATCGCTTGTATTACTCAGCCTCCTTTCACTTTTCGCAGCGGCTTGCGGTGGTGAACAATCCAAAGATGCTGTTCTGAAAACAAAAAAGGCAGAGTTCGAAGCTCTTCGAAAGGAAATTTATGACCTTGAAATTGAGATTGCAAAAGGCGATACAACTAAATCAAATAACGGTAAGCCTGTCCGCATTTCAACGCTTACAATTTCTTCCTTCAAACATTCGATCGATATCCAGGGAAGAGTTGATGCAGATGAAACTGTTTCTGTAGGACCACAAATGCCGGGACTGGTTAAAAATGTTTTTGTGCACGCGGGCGATAACGTTCGTGCCGGGCAAGTGATGGCTACGCTTGATGCAAATGCAATGTCGCAACAGCTCGCAGGATTAAAACTTCAGCGTGACCTTGCAAAAGATGTTGCTGAGCGTCAGAAAAAACTCCTGGATCAGCAGATTGGAACAGAGATGCAATATCTCCAGTCGAAAACAATGTATGAATCATTGGAAAAACAAATCAGCTCCATGGAACAGCAAATCGGAATGGCAAACCTGAAAGCGCCGATTGACGGAGTTGTTGATGCAGTAAATATCAAAGCAGGTGAAATGGCTTCACCCGGATTTTCAAGTATTGTTGTTGTTAACACCAGCAAACTTCGTGTGAAAGGTGAAGTGGCAGAAGGATATGTTTCAATGGTGAAAACAGGAAACCCGGTAACACTTTATTTTCCTGATGCAAATAAAACGGTTGAATCAAAGATCGCTTATTCGGGCCGCATGATCAATAACCTGAACAGAACGTTTAGTATTGAAGTCGGGCTTCCTTCGAGAGAAGAAGGAATTGTTCCGAACATGATCTCGGTGATCAAGATCAATGATTATTCGAATGATTCTGCACTTGTTGTTCCATTGAGCGCAATTCAACAAACATCGGAGGGCAAAACCTTTGTTTTTGTTGCTGTAAAAGGTAAAGACAACAAAATGGTTGCAGAGAAAAGAATGATCACTTATGAAATGAGCTACAATGGTTTTGCAGAGATCAAGCCGGGACAAGGACTCAACCCGGGAGATCAGCTGATCACCGACGGAAGCGCAGATCTCAATCCGGGAGATGTTGTTTCAGCGAAATAATTTTTGAGAATTAATTCTTCAACCATAAGGTTATGTTAGATAAAATAAAAGAATTCAAACCCGCAAGCTGGGCGATAAACAATAAGACTACGATTTTTATTCTTACTGCTTTTCTTGGTCTGATGGGGTATACATTTTACGGGAAATTACCGAAGGAAGCATTTCCTGAAGTAAAGGTTCCAATGGTAGTTGTAACGACAGTTTATGCCGGGACTTCACCAACGGATATGGAAAATCTCGTCGCCAAGCAGATCGAGAAAGAAATGAAATCCATTTCAGGTGTCAAGAAGATCACGAGCACATCGGTGCAGGATTATTGTGCCGTTATTGTAGAATTCAACACAGATGTTGATGCCGACATTGCGCTTCAGAAAGTAAAAGATGCGGTTGACAAATCAAAAAAAGATCTTCCGCAGAACCTGACATCAGGACCTGATGCGATGGCGATCAATTTTTCTGACATGCCGATTATGTATGTAAATATTGCCGGGGATGATCTGAAAAAATTAAAACGTGTTGCTGATGATGTGAAAGACCATATTGAGTCGATGAAAGAGATCACGCGCGTGGATATGGCCGGTGCGCTTGAACGTGAAATCCAGGTGGATGTTGATATGTATAAGATGCAATCGGCGCAATTAACGCTGGGGGATATTTTCTACGCGATTCAAAGTGAAAATATGAATGTAAGCAGTGGTACAGTTTCCTCCGATGGAATGAAACGATCACTGGGCATTAAAAATGAGTTTCGTACGGTTGAAGAGCTGGGTAATATCATTGTTGGTTCGCAAGCCGGGGCACAGATCTATTTGAAGAATGTAGCGGATGTGCGTGATGGCAATAAGGAAAAAGAAAGCTACGCACGACTTGATGGAAAAGATGTAATCACCCTCAACATTGTAAAACGTTCGGGAGAAAATCTTATTGAAGCATCTGATAAGATCAACTTGCTGCTCAAAGAAATGCAGGATTCAAAAGCGATTCCTTCTGATCTTACAGTTACAGTTACAGGTGATCAATCCGACCAGACCCGTGTTACACTTCACGATCTGATCAACACGATCATTATCGGTTTTATTCTTGTGATCATCGTATTGATGTTTTTCATGGGCGCAACCAATTCATTCTTCGTTGCTCTTTCTGTACCGTTGTCAATGGCTGTTGCGTTTATGATTATTTATTCGATGGGCTGGTCGATGAATATGATCGTGCTTTTTGCATTCCTTCTTGCTTTAGGAATTGTAGTGGATGATGCGATCGTAGTAATTGAAAATACACACCGCATCTTTCTTGAAAACCAGGGAATAGGAATTGTGCGCGCAGCCAAGCTTGCTGCGGGTGAAGTATTCCTGCCGGTACTTTCAGGAACACTTACTACACTTGCTCCATTTATTCCCCTCATGTTTTGGGGTGGAATTATCGGTCAGTTCATGTTTTATTTGCCTGTCACGATGATCATCACGCTGTCAGCATCTCTTCTTGTGGCTTACATTATTAATCCTGTGTTTGCTGTTCAGTTCATGCGTCATTACGATCCGAAATCTGCGAAAGACAATACATGGCCACGCTGGCTTAAAATGTATACTATCGGCACTATAGTTATTGCGCTGATTGGGTATGTAAGCGGTGGTTTCGGTTTCGGAAATTTTGTGCTCGTACTTTATGCACTGATCCTGCTTCACCATTATGTATTGCGTCGCATGATCTTTGGTTTCCAGGAAAGAACATGGCCGCGTTTCCGTGAATGGTATGGAAGAAAACTAACATGGTCAATCAATCATCCGAAAACAATTATTGCTTCTACAATTGGTCTTTTCGTTATGTCACTTTTCTTGCTGGTTGTGCGTCAGCCTAAAGTAGATTTCTTCCCGATTGCTGATCCGAATTTTATTTACGCGTATATTGAATTACCAGTTGGAACCGATCAGCTTAAAACAGATTCGGTTGCAAGAAAAGCAGAAGTTCTCGTTCGAAGAGCAATCGGCGCAGATTCTGTGATGGTCACTTCCATTATCGCAAACGTTGCGGTAGGAACAGGTGATCCGCAGGCGAATGATAATTCTGTTCAGCCACACAAAGCAAAAGTCACCGTTGCGTTTACACAATTTGCAAAACGTGATGGAAAATCTACGCGCGCAGTTTTGGAACGTGTTCAGAAAACTTTCGCTGATAATAGAATTCCGGGTGCTGAAGTGGTAGTGGAACAAGAACAAGGCGGACCTCCGGTAGGAAAAGCAATCAGCATTGAGCTCACCGGGGACAGGCTCGAAGATCTTATTGCTGCGGATACATTGCTTAAAAATTATCTCGAAGCAGACAGCAACAGGATTGCAGGAGTTGAAAAGCTTAAGAGCGATGTTACACCGAGTAAACCGGAAATTACATTTAATCTTAACAGGGAACGAGCAAACCGGGAAGGCATCTCTACAAGAACAATCGGGAACGAATTACGCCTGGGAGTTTTCGGAGGTGAAGCTTCTAAATTCCGTGATGAAAAAGATGAATATCCAATCATGATTCGTTATAAGGAAGAACAACGTAATGATCTGAATGCATTGAACAACCTGAAAGTAACTTACCGTGATATGAATATGGGTGGAAAAATACGTAACGTACCACTTTCATCCTTTGCTGATATTAAATATGGCACAAGCTATGGCGGTATAAAACGTAAAGCGCAGAAACGAATCATCACACTTGAATCGAATGTACTTTCAGGATACAATCCGAATGAAGTTGCTGAGCAGGTTCGTTCCCAGGTGGAGTACTGGAAATTGAGCAATAAAATTCCGGGTGTTGAAGTGAAGATGGGTGGTCAGCAGGAAGAGCAAGCGGAAACAGCTTCGTTCCTTGGTGGCGCATTGCTTTCTTCGATCGGGCTTATTATTCTGATTCTTGTGCTGCAATTCAACTCCATTGGAAAAACAATCATCATCATTACTGAAATTTTATTCAGCGTGATCGGTGTGTTCCTCGGACTTGCAATTTTCGGAATGAACGTTTCGATTGTAATGACAGGAGTTGGAATTGTTGCGCTGGCCGGAATTGTTGTGCGGAATGGAATTCTTATTGTGGAATTCATCGACATTCTCAAAGAGCGTGGAATGGATACGCGTACTGCAATTATCGAAGCAGGTAAAACACGTATGACACCGGTATTGCTTACTGCAACTGCAACCATGCTCGGACTTGTTCCGCTCGCAATTGGTTTGAACATCGACTTTGCAACTTTATTGAGCGAAGGAAATCCGCACATCTTCATTGGTGGTGACAGCGTTGCTTTCTGGGGACCACTTTCATGGACGATGATCTACGGATTAAGTTTCGCAACTGTTCTTACGTTGATCGTTCTTCCTGTTATGTACATGATGTCTGAAAATGCAACAAAAAAACTGGGCAGACTTTTCGGATCAAAACCGAAACCGCATCATGGAGAAGAAGAGAAAATTGTTGATGCACCGTCAATCCATTAGCAAATAGCAAACGGGTTATACTATTTTACAACCCTATTTTTCACAAGATTGCCAATGATCCGAACGCAAAAATAACTTCGGTTCATTGGCAATTTGTTTATTAATAATTCGCTATGAGAGCAAGTGTAAACACAAAATACGGAACGCCGCAGGTGCTTCAACTTAAAGATGTTGAAAAGCCAATTCCGAAAGACAATGAAGTCCTGATTAAAATTCATGCAACAACAGTTAACCGCACAGATTGCGGTTTCAGGAATCCTGAATATTTAATTGTAAGATTGATCAGTGGCATCTTCAAACCTAAAAAAACCATTTTAGGATCGGAGCTGGCTGGTGAAGTTGAAGCAATCGGTGCAGCAGTAAAAACATTTAAACCGGGCGACCAGGTATTCGGATTAAGCACTTATAATTTCGGAGCTCACGCCGAATACATCTGTGTTGCAGAAAAAAAAGCAATCACACTGAAGCCGGTTAATATGTCGTACAATGAGGCTGCGGCAGTATGTGACGGCGCATTTCTTGCATACGCCATTATTAAAAAGTTAGATTTTAAAAAAAACCAGCAAATCCTGGTCAATGGTGCATCAGGGTCTATTGGTTCGGCCAGCGTACAACTTGCTAAATATTATGGCGCAGAAATTACCGCTGTCTGTAACACGAAAAATATGCAATTGGTAAAATCACTTGGTGCAGATTTCCTGATCGATTATACCTATGAAGATTTTACGCAAACAGGAAAAGTGTATGATGTTGTTTTGGATGTGGTAGGAAAAAGCTCCTTTTTTCGTTGCAAAAAGATTCTTAAGCCAGGAGGATTATATATTTCATCAGAGCTCGGCTATTTATCGCAGAATATTTTTTTAGCCTTACTGACACCGCTTTTCGGTGGTAAAAAAGTTCGTTTCCCGATACCAGTAGACCGTAAGGAGGACATCATCTTTTTCAAAGAACTGATCGAAGCGGGGAAATACAAAGCTGTTATCGACAGAATTTATCGTCTCGAAGAAATTATTGAGGCGACTACGTATGTAGAAACAGGAGAGAAAACAGGGAACGTAGTCATTAACATGGAAGCCTGATTTTCCGTGTTTTTATTTTCCCTTACATTTGAGGTCTTAACCCGATTAGATGGACCAGGAAGCAATTCTCGTTACCGTAGGCAGCATTGTCTTTTCTGTCTTGATTATGTTTTTTGTTTTGCGTGGCGTGAAAAAGAAGCCGCTCACATTCCTTTCTGAAATTATTGAAGACAAAAAGAATCCGGGACTGTATCACGTTTTCGGTGCGGTAACTTTTATGCCGGATGATTCGCCAAGCTTTGAAAAATACCAGCATTTTTTATTGAACACTACCGACATGCAGGTGATCAAAGGCCTTGAGCAGCGCGGATCTGATTTTGATATTCGCAGTCCGTTTGCCATTCGTTGCCTGGAGCAAATGAAAACAATTTCAGGAAGGGATCTTGAATTCAAGCAAGATGCGGAAGATGATAGCGAAGAGTATTACGACGACGATTTCGTTGCAGGTGAAACTGTCGCTGAAAAAAACAAAGTGCGAATAGTTAACCATGAGCGTGATGAAAGTGATACATCCATTCCAAAAGTAATTAAGGGGAATGTGATTGAAGTTTACGATACTTCCTTCGGCGAACGAAATCATTTCGCGCTGAAAGTCACGCTTGATAACATGAGCTTTTCAATTCCGAAAGTAAAAGGGTTTGCTGCTAACATCAATAAAGTGATCTGGCGAAAAAATAATCAGCGTCTTTTTATTTTTTACAACAGGATGTATATGATGAAATTCGGAGTCGGCATGCTGGTGGTAGACACGAATTCCGGATCAGTGCTTTCAGATGATTATTTCAAACAGAATCTGAAATAGGTTGTATTGAGTATTTAGTATTGGGTATTGAGTACACCGAATATTCCTTGACCCCAGTCTCAATACTAAATACGCAATACTCAATACCCCTTCTACCGTGCAACGAGGATGCGTGTTGTGCCTCTTCTTTTTCCGTTCACTGCTTCTGCGATGTAACAGCCAACAGGCCATTCGCTCACATCAACACGAACAACAGGTGATGCAGGATCAAGCTGCAATTCTTGTGTAAATACTATTTTCCCTTGTAAATCGTAAATGGAAATTTTCGTGCCTCCGAATGATTCACCGAAAACGAGCGTTGCATTATCATTTACAGGATTCGGAAAAACAGAAACTGAAAATGGTGTTACAGCAGGATGAACATTTACATCGCTGATCACATCATTCAAACTTCTTCGCAATGCACCATGACCGTGCGTGAAACAAATAAGTGAGCGATCAGCAGCGGAAGAAATAAGATCATACACCATTGTCCAGTCGGCGAGCCCGGTGTTGTGCGTGGTCCATGTTAGTCCTGCATCCATGCTGACAAATATTCCCATATCTGTTCCTGTATAAACAACATCAGGAAATTGCGGATCCATCATTACACAATGAAAAGGAACATCCGGTAATG
Organism: Bacteroidota bacterium; assembly: GCA_031412295.1. Taxonomy (GTDB): domain Bacteria; phylum Bacteroidota; class Bacteroidia; order Palsa-965; family Palsa-965. Next base: position 143,446 of record JANOCU010000005.1, on the reverse strand, counting down.
CTGTTCCGATGTCTGTCCATGTTACGCCCGCATTTACACTTTTGAAAATATGTCCCGTGCCGAAACCGGAAAACACAACGTAAACTACCTGGCTGTTTCGCGGATCAACTGCAATTCTCCTTGGAAAACGATTCGGTAATCCTGCAGAGCGATCAACAAAATTTGCTCCGCCGTCACCGCTCAGCATTAATTTCATCGGCGAAAAATCGGGCGCAGTGGCGATGTAAACTGAATCTTCATTTGTATGCGAAACTCCGATGCTCAGGATAAAATTTCCATTATCAATCGGATTTGCGCTGACATCCGGCCACGTTGCTCCCTGGTCGTCGCTGCGTGCAAGTCCTGTTTTTCCGGCGTAAATTACTGCAGTATTCGAAGGACAGATAACAAAAGGCGCAAGGAATGCCGCTTGTGAATTACCTGCTGTTACCTGGTTGTATGAATTTCCCTGGTCTAACGATTGAAATACATTCAGGTATTGATACGCAACAAAAGAAACGTAATCATCAACCGGGTCAATTGCATTGTAACAGCCATCGCCACCAAGTACCGGCGACCAATACAGGTTGCCATAAAAACGCAGTGAATAATTATCCTGCAAGCCGGTAAGAATAAAATCAGGATCAGTCTGTGAAACGGAACCTATGTAACATTGTGAAACAACATAACCGTCTATGCATTCCGTAAATGAAATCCCGAAATCGTAGGAGCGCGAAAGTCCGTTATCCGTTACGATAAAAACGCTGTTCGGATTTTGCGGATTGACAACAATATCGTGAACGTCAGCGTGAATATAATCGGTTGTGAAATTAATATTGCTGGTGCGGATATAGGATAAACCGCCATCAGTAGAACGGAACATTTGAATTCCGCCCATAAGAATTGTATTCGGATCGCCGGGCTTAAACGCCATGCCTTTTGAATACCACGATTGATAATCACAAATGTTTTCTGTTGAGATCAATGTCCAGCTTACACCTTTATCAATAGTTTTATAAATGCCGATGGTATTAAAAATATCACACACCTGCGCAATGGCGATATCATTGTTTGTAGGATAAAGCGAAATTGTAATTCTTCCCATGTGCGGCGGATTCGGAATTCCATTGGTAATGATGGACCATGTTAATCCGCCATCAGCAGAACGATACAACCCTTTATTTGCGCTGTTCATATTTCCAACACCGCACATGATCACGCTTGTATCGGTGGCATGCAATGCGAGGTCCATACAAACGGGAGCATTCAAAACCTGGCTCCATGTTGCGCCGGAATTTGTGCTTTTATAAACTCCTGCTGTTGTTGCAGCATAAACCGTTTGCGAACGAAGTGGGTTAATTACAATTTCCCAAATTCCTTCCTGCTGCTGATAGGTCCAGTTCAATGATTGTGTCCAGGTAACACCACCGTCTAAACTTTTTAAAATTCCCATTCCGTAAGAGCCGCGTGTGGTGCGATCTGTTAATCCAACTCCATACGTTCCGTGATTATATGTTTCGCCGGTGCCGATATACATTTCATTTGCATTGGAAGGATTAATTGCAACCGTGCTGACACCGATAACAGGAAATCCGGTTGGCACATACGTCCATGCATTTGTTCCTAATCCGCCTACTGTAGATTTCCACAATCCCCCACCTGCAGCTCCTAACCAGATTTTATTTGTATCGGTTGGATCAATTGCAACGCACAATGTTCTGCCTCCGATATTTGTTGGTCCGATGCTTGTCCACGCGCCAACTGCAGCTGAACGATTATTACTATTTGCAAAGCGCGCATTAAACTGGTTCATCGCGATTGCATATCCGTCATTGGGAATATCAGCATACGGAAATGCGCGTGAGTGATTCATCCATTGCAAACCACCGAGCGCTTCGGTTTGTCCCGAAGCTGAAGCATCGGGGTCTGCATGTCCAGAAGCTGAAGCATCGGGCTGTTGTGTGGTGAGAAAAAGAACAACGCAGATGATAATACCTGTAAGAGCAAATCGCAGCTTTTGCATTGGATGATGGATTAATGATTAGAAGATGAAGTTCTGGTTTTTTGGAATGAAAACCTATAGGGGTTATTTGTCAAATCCTGCTAATTATTTACCGGCAGGATTGCGCACTAATAACCGCGCAAGAGAATAATTATCAATCGGTCGCCTGTTTTTTGAATACATAACAATGATAAAAGCTTCATTTTGTTTTTTATAAATTGAAATGTTGGTGTAGATTAATTTCTTTCGCGACTTATAAATGAAATTATCGTTTGACATAGAAAGGGAAAAGTTTACGTTTCCATTTGGCTCATAGCGAAATGAAACGGATGGTGTTGCCAAGTTGTAATTAATAATTGAGTCTCCAATAGAACCACTGTATAAAAGGCTACCATCGTAGCTAATGAAAATTTGATTTGCGAGAGAATCATGTTCGGCAGAATAGCGAAACTCAGGGGAATAATTTCCATCACCATAACCGCCTCCAAAATTTTCAATACCGGGATTATCTTCTCTTTGTTCAATCGCTATAATATTACGCAACGAGCTGGTAGGAGGAATAGTGACTTTATGGATTGTAATTCCATAATTTTTATAGCCTAATTCACAAAACGGATGTTGCGACTTTGTAAGATTAAACTGGTACGAAAAATATAAATAGGATGTCTGAATGCTGTCCCTTACTTCCTTCAAAAATAAGTTTTTGCATTCTTTAATAGCTGCTGCTTTTTTAAGCTTGATTTCATCCTTTGAAAGATCATGTTCGTTTATGTTATGTATTTCGTAAACAATACAACCTTTAAACAACATGAAGAGAAACACAAATACAGGAAGCGCCCATCGCAAGTGAAAAAGAATTTTACTTCTTCTGTCTATTATAGCTGGGTTATTCTTTAGTTTTTCATAGTGAATTATTTCCTGGAAATTATTTCTTTCGTTGACAGAAGAAAATATTCTTTTAGGTATAATTAAAAAACTCAGGTCGCTGATAATAATGCAAATGAATTTATCATTGATAAAAGTGGAATGCAGCTCTTCCCATTTTATCAGTCTTGATTTATCCATGATTTCTACATGCAACCCTTCATGGAAAACATAAACATTGGTTTTTAATAAATTACCGCTAACGAACTCTTTGTCTTTAGTAATTTTTCTTTTGGAAATAATTTGTGGGATAAGCTTATAAACCAGTGTAAGTATGGTTAACAAAACAACCAAGCTAAGCGAAAATTTCCACCATGTGAAATTTTCGAATGTTATTAGCAAACTGAAAAGAACCGAAAGAAGAATAACGAAGAAAATTTTTCTCGGCAGATTATAATAACTTTTGTAAAAGCCTTTAAATTCTTCCCTGGTAAGTTGAAATTCGAATTCCATTAATTGTTGCTGTGCTTTTGGTTTTGATGCAAATCTTCGCTTCAGAAAAGTACCGTTTTTTTTGCATGAGCGATAGCAGTGAAAAGCCCGGAGTGTGCGCTGATGAACCTCGAAGATTTCGGGCGGGCAAGTGCGCGGGCAATCTTTGATGTTTGTGCGATGGTCGACGAGGACTTGCAACGGATAGCGCGACCGACGCAGGAGGGCATGCCCAACTCAACAAAAATCTCTCGCAGATTGCCGCAGAGTCCGCAGATAGATCACAGATAAAGCGCTTTTTCACCTTGACTTTTTAACCCGAAACACGGAACACGGAACCCCGAACTCCTTCATTAACAATCCTTAACCGCTTTTCAATCGTATATGAACAACAACCGGTTGAAAGCCACGTTATTGAGGCGAAATCGGGGCTTTTTTCTTATTATCTTTGATACGCATACTACAGGATGAGCGACACTTCTAATTCAGACGAATTTCCGGCGGGCAAATTGCTCTCTTCAATCAATGTGCCCTCGGATTTAAGAAAGTTGCGTGAAGATCAACTTCCGCAGGTGTCGAAAGAATTGCGCCAATACATTATAGATCTTGTTTCGAAAAGAGGCGGACACTTCGGTGCGAGTCTTGGTGTGGTGGAGCTTACTGTTGCGCTTCATTATGTTTTTAATACGCCGTTTGATCAATTGGTTTGGGATGTTGGTCACCAGGCGTATGGACATAAAATTCTTACCGGCCGCAGAAACGTATTTCATACCAATAGAATTTATAAAGGAATTTCGGGCTTTCCGAAACGCAGTGAAAGTGAATATGATGCTTTCGGTGTAGGACATTCTTCTACTTCAATTTCTGCTGCGCTTGGAATGGCTGTGGCTGCCAACCGCAAAAAAGAAAATCGTCATGCTGTTGCTGTAATCGGCGATGGTGCGATGACTGCGGGGATGGCATTCGAAGGATTGAATCATGCGGGAATTGAAAAAAGTAATTTGCTGGTTGTTTTAAATGACAACTGCATGAGCATTGACCCGAACGTTGGTGCTTTGAAAGAATACCTGAGCGACATCACTACTTCTCATACTTACAATAAGATGAAAGATGAGATGTGGAATTTGCTCGGTAAAATTTCCAAGTTCGGTCCGGATGCGCAGAAAATTGCGTCGAAGGTGAGCGATACTTTAAAAGCTGCGTTATTAAAACAAAGCAATCTTTTTGAATCATTACAATTCCGCTATTTCGGACCCATCGATGGACATGATGTGGATCGTTTGGTGAAAGTGATGAAAGATCTGAAAGACATTCCCGGTCCGAAAATTTTGCATGTGCTGACGACAAAAGGAAAAGGATTTAAATTTTCGGAAGAAGGAAATCCGACTTTGTGGCATGCGCCGGGGTTGTTTGATAAGACAACGGGTAAAATAATCAAAGCGGTTTCCAACGAACCACAGGCACCGAAATACCAGGATGTTTTTGGCCACACGATGGTAGAGCTTGCGGAGAAAAATCCGAAGATCATGGGAATTACTCCTGCGATGCCTTCCGGTTCTTCTTTGAACATCATGATGAAAGCAATGCCTGATCGCGCGATCGATGTAGGAATTGCGGAGCAGCATGCAGTGACTTTTTCAGCCGGACTTGCCACACAAGGCATGATCCCGTTTTGCAATATTTATTCTTCGTTCATGCAACGTGCGTACGACCAGGTGGTGCATGATGTTGCGCTACAAAAATTGCATGTGGTGCTTGTGTTAGACCGCGGCGGTTTAGCGGGTGCAGATGGTCCGACGCATCACGGCGCATTTGACTTGGCGTATTTCCGTTGCATTCCGAACATGGTGGTAAGTGCTCCGATGAATGAAGCGGAACTGCGCAATTTAATGTTCACTGCACAGCTGGATAAAAATGCGTGTCCGTTTTCCATTCGTTATCCACGCGGACAAGGAGTGATGCCTGAATGGAAAACACCGTTTGAAGAAATTAAAATAGGTACGGGAAGAAAAATTCGCGACGGAAAGGATATTGCGATCTTAACGATTGGTCACCCGGGAAATTTTGCTGTGGAAGCATGTGAAGCATTAAAAAAATCGGGCGTGAAGGCAGCACATTACGATATGCGTTTTGTGAAGCCGATCGATGAGGAAATGCTGCATGAAGTGTTTACGAAGTTTGATAAAGTGATTACTGTTGAAGATGGCTGCATCCAGGGTGGATTCGGATCGGCGGTGATTGAATTTATGGTTGACAATAATTATAAAGCGGAAGTAAAACGTTTGGGAATTCCTGATAAGTGGATAGAGCACGGCGAGCAGTCGGAGTTGTGGAAAGAATGTGGGTTTGATGTGGATGCGATTGTGGAGACGGCGAAGGAGATGGTGTTGGAGAATGAGAAGGTTTTGAGGTAAAATTTTAATATGAACATCAAGCCCATTCATACAAAAAAAGACTACGAACAAGCGCTTAAGCGAATGGAAAAAGTCTGGGGAGCAAAAAGTGGGACACCGGAAGGGGATGAGTTGGATATTCTTGCTACTCTTGTTGACAAATACGAAGAAGCCCATTTTCCTATTGAAAGTGCTGACCCCATAGAAGCGCTGAAATTTATCATGGAAGAAAAGGGGATTGAACGAAATGATCTTGTAAAAGTAATTGGAGATAAAAGCAAAGTCTCTGCTATTCTAAATGGCAACCGTGCACTTTCAAAACGTATGATAAAGGCGTTGCATGAAGCTTTTGGTATTCCATATGAGATATTGATGGGATAGGTCTGGCCTTTTGAGCAGCAATTTAAATTGAATTCCTGATTTCCCGATTTTTCATACCTTTCTAAAAGCAACCAACGGCAAACCTGTTGCTACCACCTGCATGAAAAATTCCCTTCTCCGTTTTACGGTAATCCTTTGCATTTTATTTTCTGCAAGAAATGCCTCCGCGCAAAATTTTTTTCCTGCTGCTGCAATTCCCGGGATAAATTTCGGATACATTTTCGGCGCGGGAATTTCTATTGGCGCGGAAATAAATTATGCTCCGTTTGTTTTTAATTCAGGGAAAGGAAAAACGGCAACAGGTTTATATGCCGGAATAAATTATTTTCATTCGAAAGGTGAAATTTATAAAGAGACGTGGTACCATACTTTCTCTTACGGCGCAATGGCATTTTCTGATTCACGTTTTATGTTTAAAGGCGGAATCAGCAGAACTGTTTTGCCGTGGGGAAGAAATAAAATGAACAAGTTTAAGTCGAGAAAAAGAAGCATTGATATTGACATCAGCTATGCGCCTTTTGCAAATGGTGCTTTTGTTGGATACAGATTATATTTTCCGGGGGAAGCTTGTTTCGGGTTGGATATTTCTGTTGTTAATATGCTTTACACTTCTTACCGCTATAATTTTGCGCCGGGAATGTTTGAGAGGAACAATAAGTAATTACCAGAAATTGATTTTGTCTTAAGCTGATTTCTAATTGTTCGGATCTTCACTTTGCTTTTTCTTTTCGCGGTCCATTAAGAAAATAAGCACGCACATATCTACAGCAAGCACAATCTTGAGCACATTTCGAACGGTGTCGCTTACATCAAACCATTCAGGATAAAATTGAACGGCAAATAAAATTGCTGCGCTGAACGTTATTCCTATTGCGAAAAATGGGGCTTTGCTTTTCTTTTGCATGATGGAGATTTTTGTGTGATAATTAAAGCTACTGAAATTTCATCAGTCAAAACTTTGAGAATTTATCTGCGAACTCTGTCTCTTTGCGTGAAAACCGATGTAGGTTTCACGCACCTGCCTGCCGCAGCAAAGCCCATGCGGCGGCAGGCAGGGATTACCGCAGAGTGCGCAGATAGAGCGCAGATTTTGTAATGGATAGGCTGAAACTGGTTTGATTTTTATATTGGGACTTTTCTTTTTACGGCCAACGAACGGCATCACTGAAAAGCGTAATCCCTAATTCATTTTTCTCAACGAAGAAGTCACGTAACTCACCTAGGGAGTATTGTTTCTCTTTCCCGAAAACCATTTCCGCCTTTTCTCTTTTACGATTCGACCATAAAACTATTCGGCCTGTAACCGGCAATCCACAAAGAATTACGAATGGTGATAAGAATCCCTTGTCGTTAAAAACTGGCCATGCTATGGAGAAGAAGATGATCAGGCCACACAATCCGTAAAGAATATAAATTTCCAGGTAAACTCTTTTCATTGCGCTTTTCTTTTTTTCAGGGTCAATGTAGCGCTGACGAATTGTCTTGAATTTTTTTTCTAATGTTTCATATAATGCAGCAACTTTTTCCCTGCGCAAGTCTTCACGCCCTTTTGGTTTTGGAGCGGCATAAGTTGATGAAGTGCGATGAATAAAAGAGGAATACTTTTTTCCCGACATCAATGCATCATACGCTTCATTCAATGAAATGAACTTTTGTTTTGCATCCGGCGATGGATTTTTATCGGGATGATAACGCATAGCCAATTTTCGGTAGGCTTTTTTAATTGCCTCCTTTGATGCGCCATGCGAAAGTCCCAAAACAGAATAATAATCCTTCATGCCTATTCAAAGAAACAAAAAAGGGCCACATCGCTGCAGCCCTTCATTTGTAATTTGTCATTTGCGAATTTGATATTACAATTTCGCTTTGATCTCAACCATATCATATCCTTCAATAATATCACCTACTTCGATATTATCAAACTTATCAATGTTCAATCCGCATTCGTAACCTGTTGTCACTTCTTTCACATCGTCTTTGAAACGTTTCAATGAACCGAGGTGACCGTCGTGCAATACAATTCCATTGCGGATGATTCGGATCTTTGTGTGACGCGTGATTTTTCCGTCGAGCACATAACATCCTGCGACTGTTCCGACTTTCGTAATCTTGAATACTTCGCGGACCTCCACGTTGCAAACAATTTTCTCTTCGAATTCCGGTGCAAGCATACCTTCCATCGCTGCTTTGATCTCGTCGATCGCTTTGTAGATGACGGAATAAAGACGGATGTCGATCTGCTCTGTTTCTGCCAATTTTTTCGCACTTGCAGATGGACGAACCTGGAAACCGATGATGATCGCGTTGGATGCGGATGCAAGAAGAATATCAGATTCACTGATCGCACCCACAGATTTGTGAATGATGCGGATCTGGATTTTCTCTGTCGATAATTTCAATAAGGAATCGGCAAGCGCTTCGATAGAACCATCCACGTCACCTTTGATGATCACGTTCAATTCCTGGAAATCACCGATCGCAAGACGACGACCGATCTCATCAAGCGTAATATGTTTTGTTGTACGGATCGATTGCTCACGCTGCAATTGCAAACGACGTGTTGCAATATCACGCGCTTCACGCTCATCGGCCATGATGTTGAATTTATCACCGGCTTGTGGCGCACCGCTTAATCCGAGGATTTGAACAGGATAAGAAGGACCTGCTTCATCTACATCAGCGCCGCGTTCGTTATGCATCGCTTTTACGCGACCGCTGTAACAACCTGCAAGCACAACATCACCTACATGCATCGTTCCGTTTTCAACAAGAACAGTTGCCGTAAATCCGCGGCCTTTATCAAGCGTCGACTCGATGATTGTACCTGTTGCACGTTTATTCGGATTTGCTTTGAGCGCTAACATTTCAGCTTCAAGCAATACTTTTTCAAGAAGCACTTCTATGCCTTGTCCTTTCTTCGCAGAAATTTCCTGGCACTGGAACTTACCACCCCACTCTTCTACCAAAATATTCATGGCAGAAAGTGCTTCCCGGATCTTATCCGGATTTGCTCCGGGCTTATCGATTTTATTGATCGCAAATACCAATGGAACACCGGCAGCCTGCGCGTGATTGATCGCCTCAATAGTTTGCGGCATGACACTATCGTCAGCAGCAACCACGATGATCGCGATATCCGTTACCTGCGCACCACGTGCACGCATAGCGGTAAACGCTTCGTGACCGGGAGTATCGAGGAACGTAATGTGTTTCCCGTTTTCAAGCTGTACGTTATACGCACCGATATGCTGGGTAATTCCACCCGACTCACCGGCGATAACGTTTGCTTTACGGATATAATCGAGAAGCGATGTTTTACCGTGATCGACGTGACCCATTACGGTAACGATCGGTGAACGGTCAACAAGATCTTCTTCTTTATCTTCTTCTTCAACAATTGATTCCTGCACTTCTACGCTTACGAATTCTACTTTGAATCCGAATTCTTCTGCGAGAATTGCAATGGTTTCCGCATCGAGACGCTGGTTGATCGAAACGAAAAGTCCGATGGTCATACAGGTCGAAATGATCTGTGTAACCGGAACGTTCATCATCGTAGCAAGCTGGTTCGCTGTAACGAACTCTGTTACTTTCAGAATTCCTTTTTCGATCTCTTTATCAGCGGCAACTTTTTCCATTCGTTGCGAAACCTGCTCACGTTTATCGCGACGGTATTTCGAAGCTTTGGATTTTCCTTGTCCGCTGAGACGAGCAAGTGTTTCTTTGATCTGCTTCTGAACTTCTTCTTCTGTCAACTCAGCTTTCACAGGGCGTGGCGCACCTGCAACGTGTGGTTTACGTGGCGCGTTTGCACCTGTTCCCTGACCTTGCCCCGGACCGCGATTTGCACCACCAGTTCCGCCGGGCTGATTATTTACCGGTCCGCCTTCTTTACGAATGCGGCGACGTTTGCGTTTTTTCTCTGCTTCAAATTCTGCAGAAGAAGATGCGACAGGTTTTTTCTTGTCGTCTTTAACAGGCAAAATAATTTTGCCCATGATCTTTGGTCCTTCGAGCTTTTCAACTGAACGACGGTAAAGAACTTCTTCTACTTTTTCAGGCGGCGCTTCAGGCTTTGGTGTTTCTTCCACTTTCGGCGCTTCAACTTCTTCCTCTTTCTTTTCTTCTACTTTTTCTACTTCTGCTTCTACTACTTTTTCGACAACAGGTGGAGTAGGAACAACTACTTCTTCAGCAACGGTCTCTGCTTTTTTCTTTTTGGCTGCAGCTTTTTTCTCGGTTTCTTCGGCAGCCGCTTTATCGTCTTCTTCTTTTTTCTTCTTCGCTTTTGTTTTTGCCGGCTCGAGATCGATCTTATCAATCACCTTGAGCGTAACAGATGGTTCTGTTTTTACGCGGGTGATCTCTTCCTCTTTTTTCTCTTTAACTTTTTTCGGCTTTTCTTTATCAGGCGAAGAAGATTTGGATGAACCGGAATTCATGTCCTTGATGAGGACTTCTTCCTGGTCACGTTCCTGCGCGCGCTGGCTGGCCTTTGTATTCGGCTCTTCGCTCATTTCCACAGACTCTTTCTTTGTCCGGGTATTGAGGCCGACTAATTTGGATTCTTCTTTTTCTTCACGATCCTGCGCAAATTCTTTGAGGAGCAAACGATATTGCTCGTCGGAAATTTTCCCGTTCGGATTACGCTCAATTTTATGCCCCTGCTCTTCCAGGTAATCCCAGATGCGGGCGAGGGAGACATTAAATTCCCCCTTGACTTTACTAATCCTGATTTTGTTATCTGATTCTGCCATAAATATGCTTGCCTCCCTGGCTAAGCTTTACAAAGTTCGGAAAAAATGTGGATTGCCATTCGACAATCCACATGAAATCCGTTATTCAAATTCTGAACGCAGAATGCGCTTAACCTCTTTAACGGTTTCTTCTTCGAGGTCGGTACGCTTAACGAGCTCTTCATCGCTGAGTTCGAGCACCGCTTTCGCAGTATCGCAACCCACAGATTTGAATTCGTCAATGATCCACTGTTCAATTTCATCCGAGAATTCGTCGAGCGTAACGTCTTCCACGTCCTCGTCTGTATCACGGTAAACATCAATTTCATAGCCTGTTAAACGACCTGCGAGGCGAATATTATGGCCGCCTTTACCGATCGCCAGGGAAACCTGGTCGGGTTTCAGATACACTTCAGCGCGCTTGGTTTCTTCATCAAGCTTTACCGAGGTGATTTTCGCCGGGCTCAGGGCACGCTGGATGAGCAGTGTTGAGTTGGCTGTGTAGTTAATTACGTCAATATTTTCATTGCGAAGCTCGCGAACGATTCCATGGATACGGGAACCTTTCATTCCCACACAAGCTCCAACAGGATCGATACGGTCATCGTAAGATTCAACAGCTACTTTCGCGCGCTCACCAGGCTCACGAACAATTTTCTTAACCGTGATAAGTCCGTCGTAGATCTCCGGCACTTCCATTTCGAATAATTTCTCGAGGAATGAAGGAGCGGTACGGGAAAGAATGATCACCGGTGAATTGTTGCGCATATCTACTTTGAGAACAACAGCGCGAACTGCATCTCCTTTTTTGAAGAAATCGCCCGGGATCTGCTCTACTTTCGGAAGGATCAATTCGTTTCCTTCATCATCAAGCACAAGTGTTTCTTTTTTCCAAACCTGGTAAACTTCACCTGTAATTACATCACCAACACGCTCTTTGTATTTGCGGTAAAGCGCATCTTTTTCAAGATCAAGAACACGTGAAACAAGATTCTGACGGATAGCAAGAACCGCACGGCGACCGAAATCGTCGAGCATGATACGATCTGTTACCTGCTCACCAATTTCAAAGTCAGGCTCAATTTTCTTTGCATTTGCAAGGCTGATGTGCTTATTCTCATCGTAATCAAAGCTGTCTTCTGCGAATTCGTCGTCCACGATTTCGCGGTTACGCCAGATCTCAAGGTCACCACGTTCGGGGTTGACAATAAAGTCGAAGTTTTCATCGCTGCCGTATTTTTTACGGATCATGCTGCGAAAAACGTCTTCGAGGATGCTCATGAGCATCGCACGGTCAATGTTCTTGGTCTCTTTGAATTCCGAAAAGGATTCGATGAGGTTTAGATTTTCCATTTTTATTGTATTGTAATCGTTTGCTTTGATGTTAGCCTGTGACCAGGATTAAAACTTGATGATGATTTTTGTTTCTTTTATTTTATCAAAAGGAATGATGCTTTTTTTCGTGACGAGCTGTTTCCCTTTTTGACCTTCTACTTTTTCTTTTACTGCTTGTTCAATTTCGATTTCATTCTTATTCGCGGAAACTAATTTGCCTTCTGTTTTTTGTCCGTCAATAAATTTCACTTCTACTTCGCGTCCGCAATATTTTTTGTACTGCTGCAGCACTTTGAAAGGCTGATCGAGTCCGGGTGATGAAACTTCGAGCTCGTAATCTTCTGTTTCACGATCGAGTTGTTCTTCAATGAACCGGCTTACTTCCACACACTCCTGGATAGAGATTCCTTTAAAGTTATCGATAGTGACCCTGATCTTATTCATGGCGCTCACCGTCACCTCTACAAGGTAGTTATCGGTATCCTCAAGCTTTTTTTCCGCGAGTTCGCGAACTAGTGTTGTGCTGATCATTGGCAAAAAAAGAGGGGACTATTCGTCCCCCTTATTCTTGATCGTTCTTTAAAAACAGGATGCAAATATAAAACGAAAAAAAGACATATCAAAATTGATTTTCGCCAAGTTTTTTCCGCCCAACCGCGAGATTTATCCGATGAAATGGTGTAATTTGACGATAATATTTGTTCTTTACTCTTTAAAGAAAAACCATCACCCCAAATTAATCACATTATGAATTATTTAAACAGTGCCAAATCAGACCAAAATGACGACAAAAACGAATCCAAAGGCGACTCGGGGGTTACTCAAAGCTGCTCCCATTGCTCTACTGCTCCTGATGGGGAATCAGTTACTGGCTCAGACCAGTTCCGGCTCTAAATCTGACGGAATTTCATTGCTTGAAATTCTCGGATATGTAGCAATGATCATAGGTGTAATACTGCTTGCCTGGTTTATAGGTGCAGCGCAAAGCAAAGGAAACGATACACCTGTTAAACATCATCATCACAAACATTTCGATCATCCCAACGATCCTCATTTCAGGAAGTTGAAAAAGAAAACATCATAGGAGAAAAAGTTTCCGCGGGCGCGGAACATGAAACAAAAGATTCCCATTCTGTATAGCAGGATGGGAATTTTTATTTGAGAGCTGAGATGTGATGTGAGACGTGAGACGTGAGAAAAGTATATTTAATAAGATCATCTGCCTTTTCATACTGTCACTTTTAGGGCTTTTTATTATGCGTTGTAGGTTGAAATTCAAATATTTGAAATTTTTTTCCCAAGAGATTTTGTTGCCCGACATGGTTTATTTGTCCAAAATATTCTCGCTTCAATTGTTGATTTTTACGATGGACGAAAAAAATCAGTTTGTACGATAATAGTTTCCATAGCGATGATCTGATTGAAATACGCCGGCAGATGGACGAGCAGGAGGAAGAAGATCGTCTTGCTGAAAATAAACAAACAAAATTTGGCCCGGTTGCAGAAGATCGCATTCAAAAAGTTGAACGGATTGCAAAACGATTTAAGCTGATAGTTGATAAGTATGGTATTAAGGATTCGCTTAATAGTATGCAGGAGGAGAATTTGGATTCGGCAGAGCGATTGTTAACCAAAATTGAGAGTTGGGTTCTTTTCGATACGGGATATCCTACCGCATTGATGTACCAGGGTTTGCGTTATGATGCGTGGGATGGAAATAACAGGTTAGTGATTATTGACGCGCCCACATTAGGTTCGCCAAAACATATGCATGCTTTTGATTTCTCCGGGAAAGGATTGAAATTTTCCTACTACAGATCCGAGAGCGCAGATAAATCAATGGCTGAATTTAAAAGGCGCACAGAAAATACAAATGCAAAAGCACCAACTCTTATCACACCAAAACATTCTTCTCCGGCGCCACCTGTATCTGCTGAAAAGAAAACAGATAAACCTGTAGTTGTAGCACAAACAAAACCCAATACAGCAAAACCTAAACTTAACAGCTACGGAAAAGTTATTTATGAGCCGGATCCGATAGACGTTGCAAAGCTTGATTTACTTGGCATTGACACTTCACAGCTTCAGATGGCCTATCAGGACCAATCACCTAAGATGGAAGGATTCGGTGGTTGTAGATATAAGGTGATGTACAATGGGGTTTTTATGGGTTATTTCGGAATACAACGCCAGGATGGGAAAATGAGAGAGGAAGGCGAAGTTGAGCAATTCAAAAATGCTTATGCGGGAAAAGATCCGATTTTTCTTAATGCGATCAATTCCGGCAAGCTTTGGAAATTTGCAATTGAAGCCGACCAGGATAATTTCGGTGATCCTGATTTTCTGACTATGCTTTTGCAGGGAGGATTTCCTAATTCACAATATGATGGAATGACGGGCGCAATGTTGATTTCAGGTGCGGTGCTTGATGTGAGCGGAAGTTTGCCGGGGATGAGTGTGGGAATGGTGAATTTAGTGCGCATGATGCGTGCGGAGGCGAAGGCTAATGCGGGTGGGAAAGGGAAGGTGGAGGAAGTGAAAAAGGAAGTTGTGCATAAAACACAAACTCAAACCGAACTCCCTGAACATGCAGTTACTGTTAGAGATTATGCAAAAAATAATAATGGTAATGCTCAACCCGGATTTAAAGGAAATGCCAGATTCTCCAATGATGGGCGGGGCGGGGGACAAATATTACCAGAGTACGATAAGGCCGGAAATAAAATTACCTATTCAGAATACGATGTTTACCCATTTAAAAAAGGTGTTAATCGAGGAACAGAACGAGTTGTAATTGGAACTGATGGAAATGCTTATTATACTTACAACCATTATTTGACTTTTATAAAAATGCCTTGAATATGATGAACTGGACTCCGCTAACCGAAGAAGACGAAAAAAATGCATGGCGCTTTATTTATGAAACGCTATTATTTACTCCACACGCTGTAGAAAAAGTCGTTTTTCCCAAGCTGTCATCAGTAAGATATAATATTTCAAAATATTATAATGAAGGTTTTAAGGAAGACTATTATGATGATTTGCATTCTAAGGCCATTGATGCTTTTAAGGAAATCACGGCAAATAATTTAATTTTTGCATTGAATTTTCAACATCAGTCCTACTCTTTTAATCCACAACTGCCTTTCGAAAAAGACGAATTCGGCGAATGGTTGATTCCATTTTTCCCAAATGGCGACTATGTTTTTTTTCTTACGGCTGATCTTAAAAGTGGAGCTTTTTGCGATGGCATTAATGGAGAGATTTTTCTTTTGGGGGAAAAAATAATAGCTGCGTTCGAAAAAAATCGACCGCTGATTTTTACAATTGATTAGATGCATCTATCTACACACCCTTTTGTCGTAGGTTAAAGGAAGGAAATAGAAAAAATTCTAATGGATGACAACGAAATAAATAAAGAAGTTTTTGAAAACTTAATCGATTACGTACTAATTAAAGGCGCTGGAGAAGGGTATTTGCTCTTCAGTATAAAGAGACAAAGTTATTTAATTACCGAGGACGATGGAGAGTTTAACAACCTATTATTACAAAAAGGGATAAGAGTGGTTGATACTATCGATGAGGTAAGAGATACTAATTTCATTCATTACGTACAGGTTTGGAATGACGAAACGAAAGAATGGATGATGATACCTCAAAAAGAGATGTTTGATTATATAAAGAAAAATAAAAAATGATCCGATTGCACTAAGTAGGAACATTGATGCGGCTTAAGAGTTTGAAATTCGCACTTCAACAACAAATGATGACTGACGAGGAATTACAAAATCAGTACAAAGACATATTCGATAATTTGTCAGAATATGCACTGGTTAAAAACCCGGGGGACGGACATTTTCTTTTCCATATCAAAGACCAAGGTACTGTCATGTTGGAGGAAAATGGCGAGTTGAAAAATTTATTCATTAAAAGAGGAATAAAGATCGTTGATGATGTCAAAGAGCTTAAAAATCCTGACTTCGAAGCTTATGGAGTTACATGGGATGAAGAAACAAATAGCTGGATAAAACTTTTGCAAAAAGATGCATTTGAATATTTCAGAAAGAAAAAAGAAGCTAGAAAAAAGAAAAAAGAATGAACCCCAAAGAACCTTTTATCACAGGCACAGCTAATATAAAATCAAACCTCACCATTGAACAAATAGGAGAAATTTTAAGCGACAAAATTTTTTCAGGAATTCCTTTTGAAGGAAAAGATCTAAATATATACGATGAAGTTCCTGCCATCTTCATTAAAAATGATTTTCTGGGCTTCAACATAATTTTGCAAGGGTACCCGCTTTCTGAATCTGAAAACGGGTATTGGCTTGAAATTATTCAGAATTTTAAAATAGCGAAAGCAGAATATTCCGAAGTGAGTATTGATAATTATTTGAAAGCTTTACTGGTAGAAAAGTTAAAAGGGATAGAGCACATTGATTTGACTTAGACCCAATTTGCTCAGGTTAATGTCTCAAATCTCACCTCTCAAGTCTCAAATTACTGCACCTTCACCCCATTCTTATACTTAATCTCCGACAACACCTTTCCGCTCGGATCATAATAAATCCACGTACCATCCGGCTTACTCACCACACGCGTTTTGTATACTTTCTTCCCGTTTGTTTTGGTGAACATATATTCTTTCTCTTTCACCAGCTTATTATGCGTCACACTTTGTTTTGCTGTGCTCGCATAATAATTGGTTGTTGTGCCGCTGAGCTTTCCCATTTTGTAAGATGTCTCAGTTTTTAATGCGCCAGTTTCATAATAATATTTCCACTTGCCATTCGCTTTGTCAAGATGATAGGAACCGATTTCATCAGGGTAACCTGTAACATTAAACGTCGACCATTTGCCTTCTTTCAAACCGTTTTTAAATGCTCCTTCCTGGTGAATTTTTCCGTTGTTCCACCAGAATGTCCAAGCACCATCTTTCACACCATTTTTATACGTGCCGGCATAATTCGGTTTTCCATTATCGTAAAATCCTTTCCACGAACCGATCATTAATCCGAGCTTAAATGTTCCATCGTCTTTCAGCTGACCATTTTCATACCACGCCGACCATTTTCCATCTTCTTTGTTATCGACGTAAACACCTTCCTGCAATTTTTGTCCGTTCTCAAAATAAAAAGTCCAAAAACCATTTTTCTTTCCTTCTTTAAATTTTCCCTCTTTATACTTCTGTCCATTCGGATACCAGAACGTCCATGAGCTGTCTTCCTTATCGTCTTTGTAAAAACCTTCCTGCTGCATTTGCGAGCTGCTTTCAAACCAATACTGCCAGTGCCCGCTTCTTTTGTCTGCTGTAAATTCACCTTTCATATCCGGTGTTCCATCAGGCTTGTTCCAATTCCACGCTCCTGTTTTTAAATCATTCGCATAATTTCCTTCCGATGCAACAGCTCCGTTCGGATGCCAATGCGTAGATATTCCATTCTTTTTTCCGCCTTTAAATTCTTCTTTGAATTCAACCGTTCCTGTTGGTGTGTAAAATGTCCAGGTGCTGTCTTTTAATCCGTCGCGATAAATTCCTTCTCCTAGTTTTTTTCCGCTTTCATACGTGAGGATCATTTTACCGTAACCATTTTTGATCACTTGTTTCCCGTCTTCACTCCACAATTCCCAGAGGTATTCAGTCCCGTTTTTGTATTCTATTTCTTCGAGCAGCTTTCCTTTTTCATAATACTGCTTCCATCGTCCGGTCTTCTTTCCTTTGGTAAAATCGCCTTCCTCTTTTTTATTTCCATTGGTGTAATACGCAATATATTTTCCGTGCAAGGTGTCATTGATAAAATGTCCTTCGTTTTGCGGCTTTCCATTTTCATCCCAATATTGAAAAAGCCCATTCTTCTTCGATGCCCATTGAAAATTTGAAAACTCGATCTTGTAATTTTCTACACTCTTTATTTTACCTGTTTCATAATATGTCGTCCATGTGCTGTCGGGAAGGTTCTCGATGAATTTTCCGGTCATGAATTTATTTCCATTCTTATACCAATAAATGGCAGGCCCGCTTTTTTTACCCTGGAAATAGCTTTCCTCCGCTTTTTTATTTCCATCATTAAAATAAAAAGTCCATGTGGAATCCTGCTGACCATCACGGTAAGCGCCGTTACGTTCCATTTTTCCATCAGAGAAATAATAAACAGCTTTTCCTTCCAGCTTTCCATTGAGTGTATACTCCACACTTTTCAGCTTCTTTTTGCTTTCGTCCCAATACTGCTCTTTTTTAATTGGTTTCGGAGCAGGTGCAGCTGTAGGAACATCAGTCTGTGCGAATGCGCGAATGCTGAGCAGGAGAAATAAAAACGGGAGGAATTTTTTCATATTCAGGTAACGTAAAAAGCCGGGGATTTAGTTCTCGAAATTATCTTAAAAAAAGCAAAGAGATGAATGGTTAAAGAACAAGATATACACGCTTAATGTGAATAACGTGGATTATGCCAAAATCGCATTCTAGTTTCACTTTCAAATCGTTTCAACACTGAACACTTTTAATTTCCCTTTACTATCAAAATCTAAAATTAAAAAGGTAGGATCAAATCCACTTCTGTATAGTCCCATGTTATAGGAAAAACCAAAATCCCGTTCTGGTTCACCTAATAATTCTTTGATGGCGATACTATCCATTCCGATCTTCAAATGATTATCCGTTAAATCCTCCAACATGAAATGCCTGTCATTTTCGTCATTCTTGTATTTGGGCCAGTTTATCCTCCATGCCGCTTTATCAAATTCTTTTTTGTCTTCTTCAAGGTCAGCCGAGCGAATAAACTGTCCGAATGGTGACATCCAAATAATTGTAGCAGCTCCAATTATTATTATTGCCACAACGAAAAATATTTTGAAGCCTTTTGTCATTGAATTAAATTCCGCCTCATCCTATTTTATAACGCAATTTCTCAATTTGGATACAAAGCTCATTCGCAGCTTTAACCACTTCTTCTTCTGTCGAATCTTTTCCCAATGAAATACGAACGGAAGAAAAACATTGCTCTTCTGAAAGTCCCATTGCTTTTAAAACATGCGATGGTTCCGGCAATGCTGATGAACATGCTGAGCCGGTTGAAAATGCGAGCAAAGGAAGCTTTGCAATCAATTGATCTGCTTTAATTCCGCCGATGGAAAGATTGCATGTATTCGGCAAACGATTGCGGATATTTCCATTGACAAAAACATTTTCCATCTCAGTCAATTTCCATTCCAGCTTCGAGCGCAGCACCGACATTTTCCCTGCGTTATCCCAGCCTTCCATCATTGCTAATTCAGCCGCTTTGCCAAGGCCAACAATTCCGGGAACGTTCAATGTGCCTGAACGCAATCCGCGCTCGTGCCCTCCGCCGTGCAATTGTGCAAGCAGACTTACACGCGGATTTTTCCTCCGCACAAATAATGCGCCTGCGCCTTTTGGTCCGTAAAACTTATGCGCGGAAATGCAGCAAAGATCAATTCCCGATTCCTGCACATCCACTTTCATTTTACCAATAGCTTGCGTAGCATCACAAAAGAAAATGGAATTGTGCGCATGCGTTATTTCAGCAAGCTCTTGAATAGGCTGAATAGTTCCCGTTTCATTATTCGCAAGCATGATCGCAACCAAAATTGTATCGGGACGAATTGCCTTTGATAAAATTTCAGGATCAATATTTCCTTCGCGGTCGACAGGCAGAAAAGTAATTTCAGCACCGAGCGTTTCTAAATAAAGGCAAGTGTCGAGCACGGCTTTATGTTCTGTCTCCGCAGTAATAATATGTTTGCCTTTGGAATGGTAAGCAGAAAAAACTCCTTTGAGCGCAAGATTAATTGCTTCGGTTGCGCCTGATGTGAAAATAATTTCCTGCGCTTCCGAATTTAATAATTCCGCCACCTGCAAACGCGCATCGTCCACCGCTTGCGCAGCTGTCCACCCAAAACTATGCGTGCGACTCGAAGCATTTCCAAAACGCTGAGAAAAATAAGGAAGCATCATCTCCAGCACACGCGCATCAACAGGCGTAGTGGAATTATGATCAAGATAAACCGGCAGATTCACATCACAAAGGTAGAGAAACTCTCACGCGGGGGATCTGGTAATCTGGTAATCTGGTAACTGGGTAATTGAAAAAATAGTTCTTGAGGAGGCTATTGACAGGGGTGGCAAGTGCGAAAATTACCCAGTTACCAGATTACCAGATTTTTTAATAGATGAAGGGTGCCATCTCCCGTTGGCACCCTTCTGGGTTATCCCCCTAAAAACACACGAAATCGGGGGGAAGAAAGAACTCCTGTTCTCTATTGTTGATGCGAAACGATCAGCTTTGATTTTACTGACTGACCATTCACATTAATTTGTACGAAATAAATTCCGGGTGCAAAGTCTTGCGTGTTGATCACCACTTGCTGTTTGCCGGCTGAAAACTGATTATTGACAGAAGCAACAACTTCTCTTCCTGCAATGTCATAAACGGAAATCGCAGCTTGGGCACTTTCTCGCATGAAGAATGAACAGGTTGCAGATGCATCAGAAGGATTCGGTGAAAGTGCAATGGAAGAAATATTAAAATTATTTTCCTCCATTCCGGCTACAGGGAATGTGGTGATGAACTGACATGTTGAATCGCAGAAATTCTGATTGGAATCCAGCACGGTAAGACAAACCATATACGTTCCGGAATTGGCGTATTGATTGGATGGATGCTGCTGCGAGCTGAAATTTCCATCGCCGAAATCCCAGAAATAAACACCGGCATTTCCGGGCGAAGAATTATTAATAAAAAAGACATAGCCAAGGGAATCGATCCAGGTAAAATCAGCGTTACAACCACCAACGGTTACAGGCATACAGATGCTGTCGTCACAATTTGTAACCAGGTCGTAATATGCAAAACAAACATTGTAAATGCCCGGGCCGGGAAAGGTGTGCGTTGGATTTTGAGTATACACAGAAGGAGAGCTGTCGCCGAAATTCCATACATAAACACTATTCGGTGAACCGCCACTTGCGAATCCGTAAAAATTTCCGGTTGTTCCGGTAATGCTGGAAGTGAAAGATGCGGCGCAGGAATCAAGCACAATTGTATGGCAAGTGCTGTCGGCACAGGGTTGTAATGAATCATATACAATTATGCAGGCTGTATATGGTCCCGGGCCTGCATAGGTATGCGTTGGAGCAATGTTATTGCTATAATCAAAATTGCCATCTCCAAACTCCCAGACTACATTCGTGGTATTCAGTGTTACCATACCTGTAAACGAAACTGTTGATCCTGAGAAAGTCCATGTAAAATCACCGCCACATTGAGCGGAAAGACGGAAGGCCGGGAAAAGGAGTGATATAAAAAGAAGTGTGCGAATCAGTTTCATAGGAAGATGTTTTACGCTACAAAGATGATTTTAGGATTCGGATTAGCCAAGGGAATTTAAAATATTCTTACGTGTTCAAAAACGTGATCACCAGGAAAACCCGCCATGTAAACGATTAACTTTGCAGCTCAAATTCTTTTTGTGCAGGAAAGCCGTAAAAATTATCTTCTTCTTCATTTCATTGTTTTCATCTGGGGCTGGACTGCAATCCTCGGCGAGCTGATCACGCTGAATGCATACAAATTAGTGTGGCTGCGCATTCCAATTGCATTGTCCGGCATTCTTGCCTTCCTGCTCATTACACGCAAACCGATTGCTACTACATTCCAAAATGCCTGGAAATATCTTGCTACCGGTTTGATCGTAGCGCTTCACTGGATCTGTTTTTACGGCGCGATTAAAGAAAGTAATGTTTCTGTAACGCTAGCCTGCTTTTCTACGGGCTCACTTTTCACCGCGCTGATCGAACCTTTATTCCTGAAACGGAAGATCCTTTTATATGAGATCGTTTTCGGCGCGATGGTCGTGGGAGCACTTTGCCTCATCTTCGGAGTGGAAACGCAGTATAAATACGGAATCATACTTGGTGTGCTCGCGGCGTTAACATCTTCCATTTTCGGAGTGATAAACGGGTACATGGTGCAGCGCGGACATAACGGAACAACCATTTCTCTTTATGAAATGCTTGGTGGTTTTATCGGGATGACGATTTTTGTATTGATCGCAAAACCGTGGGATGGGCCATGGCTTGAAATGTCGGGGAGCGATTTGGGTTATATGCTCATCCTTGGTATTGCTGCTACCACGGTTCCTTTCCTCATCAGCCTGTATATTTTAAAAACAGTAAGTCCGTATACTGTTTCACTTACGCTGAATCTTGAAACGGTTTACGGAATCATCCTTGCCTATTTTATTTTTGATGAGGATGAACAGCTCACCGGTTATTTCTATTTAGGTGCAGCTATTATTTTATCTACAGTTTTTTTTAATGCGTGGATGAAAATGAGGAACACAAGGATTACCAACAATTAATTAACCGATTTAATTGTGTAGAGTCGCTTCCCCATTATTCCTCAATTCCTTTTTACACAATATTTCTAATTAGTTGATTGCCAGCGCTAAATGTGTGGCATAATTTTCCGATAAGCAGGGAAAACTAATACCCGCTTGTAACCGGGACTAAAAAAAACTCACACTATGAAAAAGCTAGTCATCTTAGGCTGTTTCCTGCTTGCTAACACAATTGCTTTCTCGCAGGACGTCCTTACTCCAAAAACATCTAAGTTCTCAATCGGACCAACTGTTGGTTTTGGCCATTCTTACCTTATGCCATACAACAGTGAATTTTTTCCTACTTGGAGCGTTGGTCTTACATCGACTTATGCGCCGTATGAACACTTCGGAATGGGTATTGATGTTCGTTACTCGGCTGAAGGCGCACGTTTGAAAGTTGAAGGTGGAACACGCACATCAGAGATCAATTATATCCGCGTACCTATTAAAGCGATTGTATTCTTCCGTTCATACGAAGATGATTTCCGCCCGAAATTAACAGTAGGGCCGAGCTTCGGATTTCTTGTTTCAGAAAACGATCCTTATGATGCACGTGTTTGGCCATTCGATGCCGGTGTAAACGCATCTTTAGGTTTTAATTATCGCCTTAAATCAGCAATCTGGCTGAATACAGATATAAATTTCTACCAGGGACTTACCGACGTTCGTAAAGAATCAGGTACCCAGGAAAGAAATGGAAATATTGGCCTCAACCTCGGCATAGCCTTCGGGTTATAAACGACAGCAATATTGGTCAAAAAGAAAGCCGCTCTCTAAGAAAGGGCGGCTTTTGAGTGCCCTAACCTGAAGGTTAGGGGTAAACACAGTTTACTCTTTTACGAACACTTTGTTTGTGGTTGCACCTTCGGTTGTTGCCCGAAGCAGGTAAGTGCCTGACGATAACGCATGGATGTCAATTTGCTTTTGAAACTGGCCGGACGAAGCAGAAAAATTCATTGCGCATAAAACACGTCCTGACAGATCCATTACTTCGATTGTTATTGCTGTTGCTGATAATAAATAACAATCAATCGTCAGCTGATCTGTTGCAGGATTCGGGAAAATGGTGACAGGCAGATTTACGAATTGCTCTTCAACACCAACAAGATTTACGTTTACGGTATCACAAAAAGTTCCGACGCAGCCCGTTGGCGTGGTGATGGTAAGACAGATGGTATACGTTCCGGAAGCTGTGTAAGTGTGATTGGCAAGAAATCCTGTTCCTAAAGGTGAGCCGTCACCGAAATCCCAGCTGTAAGCGCTTTGAAAGTCAAATGGCGAAGCGGTGAAAAGATAAGCGCCGCCAAATCCGGTTGCAGTAAATGATGGAATGCATGTCGGCGGAATTACAATGATCACGGTATCGCAGAATTGATCGCTGCAACCGGTGGAAGAATCGGTTACTGTAAGACAAACGGTGTATGTGCCGGAAGCCATGTATTGATGGGTGGTAATAAATCCTGTTCCTGCAGGTGAGCTGTCGCCGAAATCCCAGGTGTAATCCCAGTTAAAATCAAAAGGTGCAGCAGTAAAAGATTGATTGCCTGTGCTGATTTCTGCATTCGTAAATGTTGCGCTGCAATTTGCCGGCGCGATGTAAACGTAAATGAGCTGGCAAAGCGTATCAACACAAACTCCGCCTGTATCACCGACAACCAAACACACATTGTAATAGCCGGTTGAATCGTAAATGTGTGATGGTGCAGCACCTGTTCCTGAAGTGGAATCGCCGAAGTCCCAATCATAATTCAACAAGCCTGAAAAAGGTTGCGCCTGGAAGTCCACATTTCCATTGGTTGTATCAACGGTGTACGTCCACGAAGGATTAAAACCGCTGCTGATATAAATGGTATCAGAATACGAATCCGAACAAAAAGAAGTGGTGAAAATATTCAGCGTTACAACATATTGTCCGCAGACTTCATAAATATGTTGCGGATTTTGTTGTGATGAAGGAGCAGACTGATCGCCGAATGTCCAGAACCAGCCGCTGATCGTTCCGCTGGAAGTGCTGGATGAATCAGAAAAGTCATAGGTGTTTCCTGAATTGGTATAAGAGAAATCGGCGTTGCATTGTGCATTTGCGTTGAATGAAAAAACAAATGCAATGAGGAGAAGGTAAAGGTGTTTCATTGGGAAGAGTTTTAACAGGGAACGAATTACTAAGGGGAACGAATTACGAATGAAGGCGAATATACGAATCTTTGAAAATATCTTTTTACAGGGAATGATGACTAAGACTCTAACTTTACATTAGCCCAAATCTGTATTAGATGAAATTTTTTTTACTTCCCTTATTATTTATTGCCCTTTCTTCCTGCAACACAGCAAAGACAGACGACAAACAATCTTGCCATTCTACTCCGTCACAGCTAACAGTTAAGCATGAATTTCACTCTATCATCGTCGATGGTTTTTGCGACAGTGCGGATTGCGTTCGGGTTATGGATTCGTTATTGGAAGAGCGGAAAATTTCATGGTGCTGGGGTTTCCGAACTGACAGCGCTTTCAGATTGTTTTACAGACCCGGAAAAATCACAAAGGCAGAGGATGATTACCTCTGGAAGAATCATTTAGGAAAATTTCAGCGACCCTCGTATAACCGGTAAAAAGGCAAATGTCAAATAAGGTTAACTCACTTGTAAGAGGCTTTCGCGGTATTCGGTTTGATTCGTGATTCGTTCTCATTATGATTTTTGATAATGTGAGATTCCCTTGTTACTTTCTTTAACGCGAAGGCGCGGGGACGCAAAAGGGAACGCGGAAAATTACCATAACAATTCGCTTTGCCTTGTTTTCGTATTTTCGTTTCGATTCGTATTTCGTTCCCCCCGTTCGTAATTCGTTCCCCTTTCCCGTATCTTTGCACTGTGAATTCATTCCTTCCCTACTCGAACAGTCTTACTTCCTACAGCCGCTTTAAAACGCGTGTCGTGCATATCGGCGATGTTCCGATGGGAGGAGATTTTCCAATTCGTTTGCAATCGATGACTACTACCGACACGCTGAATACTAAGGCGACGGTAGAGCAATCGATTCGTATGATCGAAGCGGGTTGTGAATATGTTCGCATCACCGCGCCCAGCATGAATGAAGCGCGGAACCTTGAAAATATTAAAAAGGAACTTCGTAACCGCGGTTATAAAACACCGCTTGTTGCCGATATTCACTTTACACCAAATGCAGCGGAGCTTGCTGCACGTATTGTAGAGAAAGTTCGCGTCAATCCGGGTAATTACGCCGACAGAAAAAAATTCGAGCACATTGAATACACGGATGTCACTTACGATTCTGAATTAGCGCGTATTCGTGAACGTTTTATTCCGCTGATAAAAATTTGTAAGGAATACGGGACTGCCATGCGCATTGGTACAAATCACGGTTCGTTAAGCGATCGTATTTTAAGCCGTTATGGTGATACGCCGTTGGGAATGGTTGAATCGGCGATGGAATTTTTGCGCATTTGCGAAGAAGAAAATTACCACAGCATTGTGCTTTCTATGAAGGCCAGCAATACGCAGGTGATGG
Organism: Bacteroidota bacterium; assembly: GCA_031412295.1. Taxonomy (GTDB): domain Bacteria; phylum Bacteroidota; class Bacteroidia; order Palsa-965; family Palsa-965. Next base: position 117,336 of record JANOCU010000005.1, on the reverse strand, counting down.
TGCAGGCCTATCGTTTGCTGGTGCAGCACATGATAAAAGCGGGGATGAATTATCCCTTGCATTTGGGTGTGACAGAAGCAGGTGATGGTGAAGACGGAAGGATTAAATCAGCTGTCGGAATCGGAACTTTATTGGAAGATGGACTCGGCGATACCGTTCGTGTTTCATTGACAGAAGATCCCGAGTTTGAAATTCCCGTGGCGAAAATGCTTGTGGATCGTTATGCAAACAGGAACGAACACACAGCCATTGCGGAGTTAAAAACAGAAGCTGAAAAAATTATTCTGCCTTATTCTCCTTACGAATACAATCGCAGAACAACTCATGCGGTTCAAAATATCGGCGGAGCAAATGTGCCTCGTGTGATCGCAGATTTTTCTGACAAGGCGGAAATTACTCCTGCGTTATTTTTTGCGGTTGGAAATAATTATTCTGTTCCACTGGATAAATGGAATCTTTCCGACCAGGCATCTGATTATATTTTTGTCGGTGACAATGAAGTGAACTTTGAAATTCCCGGAACACTCGGAATTATTGTCAATGCAAAATCATGGGCGAACCAGGAAAACGCTGAACGGCATTACCCGATTTTTTGCGGAGATGAATACTTTTCTGCTGCAATTAAATCGCCCGAATTAAATTTCATTGCTGCGGACATTAAAATTCTTTCGCCTGAATTTATTTCGAAGATAAAGTCAGACAAAACAATCGTGCTGGTTTTGCATTCTTCCAACACGCATACAATGCCTGAAATGCGGAGGGCGATTATTTCATTGATGGAAAACAATTGTTCCGTTCCTGTTATTCTGAAACGCAGCTACAAGGAAGCGGAAGAAAATGTTTTTCGTTTATATTCTGCAACCGATCTCGGTGGATTATTTCTCGACGGTATGGGCGACGGCACCTGGCTTTCTGCAAAACCGAATGTCAATGCAAAAATCGCGAACAGCACTTCATTCGGAATTTTACAAGCGACACGCACACGCATTTCTAAAACAGAATATATTTCCTGTCCCTCCTGCGGAAGAACTCTTTTTGATTTGCAGGAAACCACAAATAAAATTCGTCAGCGCACCGAACATCTGAAAGGTGTGAAGATTGGAATTATGGGTTGCATTGTAAATGGTCCGGGAGAAATGGCGGATGCGGATTATGGTTATGTAGGAACAGGTCCGGGAAAAATTACGCTTTACAAAGGCAAAGAAGTGGTGCAGAAAAATATTGATGAGAAAGATGCTGTTGATGCCTTAGTGGGATTGATTCGTGCGCATGGGGATTGGGTGGAGAAGGTTGTGTGAAGGTCTGGGCCTTTGAGGTGAGGAAAAATACAGGTTTTGCTTACCTTCTTAGCAAATAGTTGCTGAATGAGGTTACTAAAATCCCTCATAGGAGTTCAATTCTGTTTTTCAATTTCCCTTTTGCAAAATTATCCGCTATGACTTTGCTATCTTCCCCGTAGATGTGCCATTTCTGTTTTTTCCCATTGACTGCGATTATCCGATCGAAACCTTGGTACGGTGAGTTGGACAATGCTGGTACTCCAGAGGAAGCGTATTCATAGTTAGATTTGAGAATAATTTCATAATATTTCCCCATGCTGTTTTGATATTCAAACACTTGATCAATACCACTGTCAATAAATTGAAAGAGATCTTCTTCAACTTGGTTTGAAATAACAGACCTATTTCTATCCCAGACTACATTCATTTTATTAGGATCATGTTTGTCAGTAAGAAGTGTATTGTTTGCAAGCGCTTTGAGAAGGCAGCTTTTTAATTCATCTTTTGTCATCATATTTCCGTACCTAATTTATAAGTATAGTTTTACTCTCCTAATATATCAATTGACCAACATAAGTCAATCTTTAACAACTATTTCCTATTAAAAAAAGTAGCGCCACGATTTTACTCGCAGCGCTACCAATTATCAATTACTAATTATTACTTCTGAACAGTAATCTTCTCCGTACGCTGCTCACCATTTGAAGTGATACGCATCAAATACAATCCTGCAGATTCGTTTTCAAGATTTACTTGTTTTACAAATCCATTCTGCACATTATTCTCAATTGAAGAATAAACAACGCGGCCCTGCACATCAGTAATCTCGATGACAAGATCTCCAACATTTGCATTCACCGCAATTGTAAATGTTCCGTTATTCGGATTCGGGAATACAGAAACATTATTTTCGAAAGTTTGTTCTGCAACACCAACGCATGCATTCACTGTGATTGCAACGGATGCATTTCCTTCACAACCATTTGAATCTGTATACAGGTAAATTGCTGTTTGCATACCTACTCCTGCTGTTGAAGGCGAGAAAGATGAACCTGATACACCATTTCCACTCCATGTTCCGCCCGCAGGTGTTCCTGTCAATGTGATAATTGCATCAGAAAGACAAGCTGAATTTGCAGAAGCAGTTCCAGCTACAGTTGGAGGCGAATTGACAATTACCGTGATTGCATCTGTATTTACACAACCATTCGCATCTGTTCCTGTCACAGTATAAGTATCTGTTGTATTCGGAATGAAAGGAACCAAATCCTGAACAGAACCCGACCAGGTGTAAGACGCAGCGCCGCTTCCTGATAAGGTTAGAAATGAACCCGAACAAACTGCAGAAGCACTTGCATTTGCAACAACAGCAGGAAGTGGATTCACTGTTACTGTTGTTACGTCTGTATTCACACAACCATTTGCATCTGTTCCGGTTACTGTATAAGTATCCGTTGCACCAGGTGTGAAAGCAACATTATCGGTTACGCTTCCTGTCCATGTGTAAGTTGTTGCACCGCTACCTGATAATGTAACTGATCCGCCGGTACAAACTGCGCTTGCTGTAGAATTTGCTACTACAGCAGGAAGCGCATTAACAGCTATAGTTATAATAGCTGTATTTGAACAACCATTTCCATCAACACCTGTTACAGTGTATGTGTCGGTGGCCGCCGGTGAAAAAGGCATTCCATCCATAACTCCGCCCGACCATGAATAAGTTGTTGCACCGCTTCCTGTTAATGTCACTGAATCGCCTGCACAAATTACTAATGCGGTTGATCCTGCAGTAACTGTTGGAAGTGGGTTTACAGTAACTGTTGTAATAGCTGTATTTGTACAACCATTTGCGTCTGTACCGGTAACTGTATACGTATCTGTTGCAGCCGGATTAAATGCTACGTTATCTGTAACAGGGCCTGTCCAGGTATAAGAAACTGCACCTGATCCTGATAATGTAACCGGTGATCCAAGGCATACTGCCGAAGCTGATGAATTAGCAATAACTGTAGGAATCGGGTTCACTGTGACTGTGACTGTTGAAGTATTTGTGCAGCCGGTCGGATCAGTTCCTGTTACGGTGTATGTTGTGGTTGCGGTTGGTGAAACAGTAATTGAAGAGCCGCTTAAGCTGCCGGGCTGCCAATCGAATGTTGTTGCACCTGTAGCATTAAGCGTTGCGCTTGCGCCTGTGCAAATGTTTGAATTTACAGTGGTCGCAACTACCGGGATCGGTGTAACTGTAACATCAACTTGTACACGCGGACTGGAACACTGCTCTTGATAATACATTTCAACGCGTGAAATTGATCCGCCGGCTTCTGTCCATAAATCCTGGGGTGCAGTTGTGGGCAATGGAAATTGCATTCCCAACCGCGCCAGTGTCACAGGTTGTCCTGCAATTGTTGTTGCATAATTTCCTGAACCATACGAATTGCTGGTTCCTGCTTGTCCCAGAATGCCGATAATATCTCCGGCCATAACCTGGATATTCACCGGAATTATTCCCACAGTCGGATTATTCTGCGTGAGATAAAGTACGGTAAAAGCGTTTGTTGTGGTTGCGTACAATGGCGGAGTTGCTGTAAGCCTTACAACTGCGATACTTTGGTTTCCGGTGATTTCCGGCGGCGTTTTAAGTCCTGTAATGGTGAAGCTAACAGGTGCTGTAAAATAATAACCTCTTGCGTTTCCGGTTAAAATGCTGGAGTGCGCAGGTAATCCCATCATAGCTTGTGCGGAGGCATCTGTTCCTTCCACCCAGTAGCTTGCGTTGTTTGTCAATGCAGGGGTTGTGTAGCTTGCATTCGATCCGAGTAATGTTCCTCCGGCTGCCTGGTCCCACCATTGGTAACCTGCTGCGCCCGTTGCAGTTAATGTTGCCGATCCACCGCAATTAACAGTAGCATTAGAAGAGGTTGGCGTTAGTGCCGTGCATTGACCATTTAGTGATCCGGCAAGAACAAGCGGAGCAAAAAAAGCCAGGTGAAATTTGAGTAGTTTGTGTTTCATAATGTGTTTTTAAGGCGAAGATTTTGTGTTTGCGATATAAATATATTTAAATCGTTCTTACCTGTCAAATGAATATAAATTCCTACCGAAATATCTACTTCCATTGCACCAATTTTGTGGGTGTTTTTTACCACACTAATGAAAAATAGACACATGGTTAAAACCCGTTAACCAGGACTTATTAACCGTTGATAATATGTTATTTTCAAAAGAAAATACGCTCTAAACCCGCGCGCTTGCTGCAAAATTGGAGGAAATCAACAATGGGTTATTAACAACTAAACAAACCCTTTACGGGAGCCTTCTGTCTGTGGCGTAATTTTGGACTACAAACTTTTTACTATGAAGAAAATCTTACTTTTTGCCGCGTTTATTTTTCCGGCATTCGCTTTCGCCGGTGGTCCGGGTGTTTTAAGCTCTATCGTTCCGCAATATATCCAGGGTGTGAACGGAACAAATAATAACCGTGTTCCTTTTTGGTTTTATGGACAAATCAGCGGACTTACTCCGAATGCCACGTACCATTATTATACAACAATGGATTCGCTGAATGCTTCCCCAACATCGAACGGAGCAGGCAATCCTTATTTCGCTAATTCTACGACGGGGGTTATTCGCCGCACAACTAATGCTTCGATGACGAATAATGCCGGTTATGATTCTCTTACAGCAAACCTGCTTGGTGTTATCGAAGGCTGGTTCGGAGTTGAGCCTACAGGAAATGGAAGATTTACCCCGGGCACCATTCTTTATCCGAAGCTGATGCTGAACAATGGCGCAGGCGGAACAACCGTTGCAAACCGCGTTTACTTCAGCTCTACACCTGTTACCGTAATCAATTTCGGCACTACTTCAATGAGCACAACAGAAGGATCAGCGTTATATGATTCACTGGATGCTGCTCCTAAAAATTTCATTTGCCTTTACGATAATTTCCTTGCTGTTGGCCGACCGATCAGTATCGCTATCGTAGAAAATGATGTGATGTATCTGAATGTAGTAACAAGCATTGCTAATTTTTATCGTACAAATGTTGACTCTCTTGATTTTCACTGGGGAACAATCATTCCGAATAACCTTCCAACCGGTATCCAGGCGCTGGAAGAAAGAACGCTTGCTAATTCATCTGTTGTTGATGTAGTCACTGATATTGATGGCTACTGGTGTTACGGAACAAATACAGCGAACATGACAAACGGAAGCTCGGCGATGTATTTAAACTCAACTTTCACTTTAAGCAGCTCAGCGATTATTCCTGATACAACATGGACAGGAATTCCAACCAATTTTTCTGCAACATCAAATTCACCGAATGCAACTTACGCATGGGATTTCGGCGATCTCGGAACAGATTCCGGTGCTTCTGTAACGCATACATACATTGCGCCGGGAGTGTTTAACGTACAGGTAATTATTTCAACAGGAGGTTGCTCAGATACAATCAATGAAACGATTGTGGTGGAACTTTCAACAGGAATTATCACACCAATGCCATTGTCATTCCAGGTGATGCCGAATCCGACTGATGGCGAACTTTTTATTACTACAAAAGATAACAATGAAAAATTGATCGTTGTAACCGACGTTCTTGGACAAATCGTTTATTCCGAATTACTTACCGGAAATAAGATCAGCGTAAATATTACGGGACAAACTCCCGGGATTTATTTTGTGGAGGTAAGAGATACGGTTACAGGTAAAACCGGGGTGAAGAAGATGATTTTGCAATAAGCCCATGGTAGAATGGTAAGGACCCGTCTCAGAAATGAGGCGGGTTTTTTTATGCAAACAATCGAAGTGCCTATGTAAAGAATCGAAAACATAAATCGGAAAAAAATAATCATCGTAAAATTGTATAAGCATTCGTCCCGGAGCTGAAAAAGAAAAAGTGAAGTTGAACTAAACCCAGGGATTATGAAAACCAAATTACTTACAGCGCTGTTTATTCTTCCGTTACTATTTATTGCTTCCTGCAAAAAATCGGAATTGAATACGTTACGTACAGGACAAGTAAGCGTCCGTATGATGAATGATACTTCGGCGACCAGCTATGAAGAAATAAATATTGATGTGCACAGTGTACAAGTTCACATCGCAGGGGCGACCGGCGGAGATTGGTATAAGCTGGGTACAAATTCAGGACTTTATAATGTGCTTACACTTAGTAATGGTGTTGACGCATTGCTCGTAAATGAAAAAGTTCCTACAGGTGCAATTACCAAAATCCGCCTGAATCCTGGTTCACGTAACACGATCCGCAAAAATGGGGTGCTTTACCCGGTTGTAATTCTTCCGGAAGATAAATCAGCATTCGAAGCGGAAGTTTACGGAATGATCGATTCAAAAAATCTCAACATGCGAATCATTTTTGACGGACCACGATCAATTATCCAGGATAGCCAGGCAGCGTATCACCTGAAGCCGGTGATGCGGGTTTATCGGGATACATTGTAATTGAGAAAATGTTTTTGCTTGAAGTTTGACATTGATATTAAACGCACATTTTCATAAGAGAAACTGTGTCTGCAAATAACAAACAATGTCAAACTAACAATGAGCAATAAACAAGTAAAAACTTCTTATTCTCAATCGTTAATGCTGTAGATCCTTGAGCATTGTACATTGTTAGTTTGGCATTGAGCATTTTTCCTTCGTACACTGATAATGCTAACCGGAACAAATCCGCCGCGGCGGATCAAACTAACAATGAGCAATAAACAAGTAAAAACTTCTTATTCTCAATCCTTAATGCTGTAGATCCTTGAGCATTGTACATTGTTAGTTTGGCATTGTGCATTTTTTCCTTCGTACACTGATAATGCTAACCGGAACAAATCCGCCGCGGCGGATCAAACTAACAATGAGCAATGAACAAGTAAAGGAAAAGAAAGCAAGGGAAGCCCGAAACTAATCGAGCTTCAGAACTGCCATGAAAGCGCTTTGAGGAATTTCTACCGAACCGATCTGGCGCATTCGTTTCTTTCCTTCTTTTTGCTTTTCAAGAAGCTTTCGTTTACGTGAAATATCTCCGCCGTAACATTTCGCTGTTACATCTTTACGAATAGCAGAGATGTTTTCGCGGGCAACGATTTTCGCACCGATCGCAGCTTGAATGGCAATCTGGAATTGCTGGCGCGGAATAAGCTCTTTTAATTTTTCGCAGATCTTCTTTCCGAATTCATGCGCGCGGGAACGGTGGATCAATGCTGATAAGGCATCAACTTGTTCTGCGTTGATAAGAATATCCAGCTTCACAAGATCTGACTGGCGATAATCGATTGGTGTGTAATCGAAAGACGCGTAACCTTTTGAAATTGATTTCAGCTTATCGTAAAAATCAAATACTATTTCTCCGAGCGGCATTTCAAAAACCAATTCCACGCGATCTGTTGTGAGATACGTTTGATTCTGAATAATTCCACGCTTTTCCATGCAGAGCTTGATGATCGAGCCAACAAATTCTGATTTGGAAATAATATTCGCTTTGATAAACGGCTCTTCAATAGATTCAAGCTTCGAAGGATCCGGCATATCACTCGGATTATTCATGTGAATCACTTCACCATTGGTAACATGCGCGATGTAAGAAACGTTCGGAACAGTTGTAATAACCGTCATGTCGAACTCTCTTTCCAAACGTTCCTGCACAATTTCCATATGCAGCATTCCTAAAAATCCGCAACGGAAACCAAATCCCAAAGCAGCAGATGCTTCCGGCTCCCAGGTTAATGATGCATCGTTCAATTGCAATTTCTCCATGGAGTAACGCAACTCTTCAAAGTCATCCGTATCGACAGGATAAATTCCGGCGAAAACCATCGGCTTTACGTCTTCAAATCCTGCAACACCTTTTTCACACGGACGTGAAACCGAAGTAATGGTATCACCCACTTTTACTTCACGCGCCGATTTGATCCCGGAAATAATATATCCTACATCGCCCGTTTTCACAGAATCACGCGGCGATAAGCTCAACTTTAAATTTCCAACTTCATCAGCAATATATTCGCTTCCGGTATTGACAAATTTTACTTTCTCTCCTTTGCGAATTTCTCCGTTCTGGATTTTGTAATACGCGATAATTCCACGGAATGAATTAAAAACAGAATCGAAGATCAATGCCTGCAACGGTGCGTCCGGATCTCCTTTCGGAGACGGAACACGTTCGATAATTGCATCCAGAATTTCCTGGATTCCAATTCCGGTTTTACCTGAAGCGGAGAGAATATCTTCTCTTTTGCAACCAAGCAATTCTACAATCTGATCTTTCACTAATTCCGGCTCAGCACTCGGAAGATCGATTTTATTGAGAACAGGAATGATTTCAAGATCACTTCCCAACGCTAGGTACAAATTTGAAATGGTCTGCGCCTGGATTCCCTGTGCAGCATCCACGATGAGCAATGCACCTTCGCAGGAAGCAATGGAACGGGAAACTTCGTAAGAGAAATCGACGTGACCGGGCGTATCGATAAGGTTCAGCGCGTATAAGGTGCCGTTCCTTTCGTAGTTCATCTGGATCGCTTTACTCTTGATGGTAATGCCACGTTCTTTTTCAAGATCCATGTCATCAAGCACCTGGTTTTCCATATCACGTTTGGAAATGGTCCCGGTAAATTCAAGAAGTCGATCGGCCAGGGTAGATTTGCCGTGATCGATATGGGCGATGATGCAGAAATTGCGTATGTTTTTCATTGGTAAATTAAGGAGGGCAAAGGTAGTGAAAAAAGGGGGACGGGAAGACTGTTTGATCCCGGGAGTTAAACTCTAAAAAGTTGGATTTCAGGCGTTGGGGGGAAAGTATTGAGTATTGGGTATTGAGTATTGAGACTTGGGGGAAGAATTGTGGTGCGGGAAAAGGGTTGGTGGTAGGTGGTAGAAAAAAAAGCGTTGGTGGTCTTTTGGCGGGAAAAGTTTGTGGTTAATGATCTAAATACTTATTACTCAATACCCAATACTAAATACTCAATACTCCCACGTTCACGCCTTCTTCTTTTTATACTTCAAGCTGAAGAAAACAAGAAGTGAGTTGACTAAAAAAGAAAATGCATTGGTGACAATAAGCGGCAAATCGTTCTTCACAATGCCGTAAAAAATCCACAGTAGTAATCCCGTTATAAGGATCAGCAGCATCGGGATGGAAATATCGTTTGCTTTTTTCTCGCGCACGATTTTCACCAGCTGCGGAAGCATTGATGCAGCAGTAAATATGCCTGCGGCAATTCCGATATAGTTGGGATTAATATCCTCCATGCCAAAACTGTTGAAATAAATATGCCACGCTGAAAAATAGGAACAGGATTTGCACATGAAATTTTATGTACACTAAATTCCTTCTTATGATCGTGCTTGCAACAATGTTAACCACAGCGCATGAACCGGTAAAACAAGTCGACCTTAAAAAATATTCCGGCAGCTGGTATGTGATCGGGTATATTCCGACAAGCTTTGATAAGAAATGGAATTATACCATTGAAAAATATACGCTGAATGAAAAAGGTGGCTATGATATTTACACCACGTACAAGGTAGACGACGGTGAAGTGAAAGGTGTGAAGTCGAAAGCATTTATAGATGAAAAGCTTGCTTCGAAATGGAAAGTGCAATTTGTGTGGCCTTTCCGCGCGGATTATTGGGTGATTGAGCTCGCGGATGATTATTCTTATACTGTTGTCGGACATCCGAAACATAGTTTTCTTTACATCATGAGCAGGAAACCGAAAATGGATGAAACGCTTTATAAAGAAATTGTAGCGCGTTGCGTAGAGAAAGGTTATGATGCGAAGAAAATAAGAAAGCAGCTACAGCCGGATAAATAAAATCATTTCCGTTTTTTTATTGTCCATTGCCAATAGACATAGGGAATAAAAACCGGAACGTACGCTTTGGCTTTTATGTCGGGGAATGCGTTATAGAAACCGGCCCATTCAATTCTGAAGGTTCTCAAAAAACCAAACCTGCTTTTATAGAAAGGGGCAAGCCGGATGCCATACATAACTTCAAATTTCCTTGGCACATTATCGATATAATTAAAAGTAGTGCCGTAAGAAGTGGTTAAGTGAAAGCTAATCCGCTTTAACCTGTAGTCGAGCCCAAGGGAAAAGTCAGGCGACAGCTTATTTTCAAAAATCCGTTCATTGAAATTCAGGGAATCTTTATTTACAAGTCTCAAATATTGTGCAAAAGTACAACCCACAGATGCGTGAATATAAAACTTCGATTTTATTTTCCAGCTCGCATTTATATGATTGTACCAACTTCCCCTTTTTCTCCAGGTCGCAAAGTAAGGATTGCTTGACTGGTCAAACTCATTGTAGATATATTGAAACATCGTCTCATAAGCCAGACCCGGAATAAACTTTTTCTGTCTAATGAGTCTGAATCTAAAATTGAAGCTTGGAACAGGCAGATTCGGTTTTGTAAAAAGTCCACCGATCAAAGGCAAAAAATCAATTTCCGCAGTTAACCAGTCTGTAATACCAATCCACCCCCAACTCGGTAATGGCAATGAAGCCGGAGCCTGGTTGTATACACATTCCCCTTTTTTTAAAGTATACGCAGTGTTACTATTTACCGGATGTAAATAAATGTCGTCTTGCAGTCCATTTAAAGTGTCCGACGGTTTGTTACTTTTTTTCTCTGTTTGCGAATATCCATTGAAGGAACAAACGAGTAACAGTGCGATGATGGATTGTTTAAACACTATTGTATTATTATTAATGTCTCAACTGTTTTGCACTAGCGGGTAGTTGGCGTTCAGAACAATCAGCCTATAGCCTCAAATTGTTCTAAACATACAAACTTATTTTGTCCCGTCCGTACAGTCGGCATGGCTCCGGCAGAAGGAAGTCCAACAATTTGATCTGAATATCTGACTGCACAGCATCGCATTCTCTTTCGTTCCCCGATTTTTTCGCATCTTCGCAGCAGCAGGGATACAAAAACTCCCCCTATTGCTGATCGGCCTGAATCCTCTCCCAATACCCACAGGCTTATTTAGCTTTCTCCTGCTTGTTGGTTTACTGTAAGTAACAAACACGTAGGTGAGAGGCATTTGTCTTTTTATAATTAGTTGCCTGCTGGCAGTTGTTCGTCTTTGTGCGACCGGCTCTGCTCCTGCTATGCGCCAGTTTACGGTTGCAGATGGATTGCCCTCGCTCGAAGTGCATTGTGTTTTTCAGGACAGTCGCGGCAAAATCTGGTTCGGTACAGATGTAGGTGTAAGCTGTTACGATGGCGTTACATTCGTGAATTACACGCGTCGTGATAATCTTCCTGATCATACTATTTTCCGAATCAGCGAAGATCATCTCGGGCGCATTTGGTTCAGGAGCTATAATGGTTTGCTCAGCTGGTATGACGGACAAAAAATTATTCAGCCTGCAGTTAACACAGTTCTTCTTCAGCGATTGAAAGGCCGCGTGATCATGTCGGAAGATCTTGATGATCATGATACACTTTGGATCGGGTTAAAGAATGAACCGGGTTGGATTAAAATTCCGCCGGGTTATACGCACATTATTGAAGAACGCACTACTGGTTGCACGTTAATAAAAGAAATCAGGAAAGGCCATCTCGTTGGAACAGCTCCTGTTGCCGATCCTGTTTTTTTCTTTCAGCCTTATGGTGCCGCAGTAAAAACTATAAAAGAATTTAAAGGAAATAACTGGCCATACAGTGGTGCCCGACTTTCTGATGGAAGGTATGTGGTGAACATGTGCTATACGCGTTACATCATTTCATCAAACAATATAATTTCATTTACCGATTCGTGCAGTGCGACATTTATCAACCCGGAAAAAGATGGCAGCTATTGGTTGTGCGGAATGCGTCCGGGTGGTGCGCGGCTAATGCGTCCCGGGAAATATGGTGATGAGCTGTTGCAACATTACCTGGGTGAATATGATGTGACAGGTTGTTTGCGCGATCATGAAGGCGGACTTTGGTTCAGCACGCTGGAGAATGGAGTTTTTTATATGCCATTCCCGGAGATACAGGATGTTTATGAACTTCCATTAGCAACAGGCGATCATATTACTTCTATGACGAGCTGGCCTGCGGGTGGTGTGTTAATGGGAACGCTGCGCGGAAAATTTATTCTTGCCAATGAAGGAATTTGTGCAGAGTGGTTAGCGAAAGATCAAACACGCAGCAGCAGCATTACCTGCATGAGCACCATTGGAAATTCTATCCTGCTTGGTAGCGCAAGACGTAACCTGATTTACGATTACAGCAAACAACAAACAATCTACATCGGAAACGATACGCCGGAATATAAAGCCATGACATTAAAATGTGCGATGGCGTATGATGACCGGCGCTGGTGTGCAGCTTCGATAAATTCTTTGATGTGGATAAACAGGCACACAGGAAAAGTAGATGTTTTGCTCAAACAATTGCCGGAACGAATTACCAGCATTGCACGAACGCGCGGTGATACATTATGGCTCGGCGGATTTACACGTTTATGGATGCTCGTGCCCGGCCAGGAACCTGTTGATATGAGCAGTCACTTTCCCCTGCTCGCACAACAGGCAGATGAGCTGATAGGTGATACGGTCAGCGGAAAATTGTGGATCCTTTCACGGAGCAGCGGTGTATTTCAGCTCACTTCAAACGGCGTTTTAGAAATTCATGAACAGCAACCAAAGCTTCCGTTGATCTGCCGGAAAATGTTGCTGATGCACCAATCGCTTTGGGTGGGAACGAATGCAGGTGTGTGGGAATTAAAAATGCGCGAAAAAGAAAAAACAACGCTGTGGAATTTTGATGTGTCAAATGGATTACCTGCAAATGATATTATACTGCTGTGCGTTTCAGGAAATCGTATTTGGTCTTCGGGCAATAATATGCTCTTCAGCTTTCAGCCCGGAAATTATCCGCAGAACAAAATTCCGCCGCAGGTTTGTTTCCGCGAAATTTTTTGCAACGATCATTTAATTCCGATTATAAAAAATGATGCTGCGGAATTTCACTTCTCTGAAAATACTTTCCATTTTCAGCTTGCAGGACAAACCTACAAATCGGGCGGGCATCCGAAATTTCTTGTTCGTTTAATCGGCGCTGATGAATGGCATGTGGTCGAAGAATCGAATATCACTTATTATAATCTCCCTCCGGGCGATTATAAATTTCTTGCTTACACATTAAACAACAGCGGAGTCCGTTCACACCTTCCTGTAAATTATGCCTTTTCTATTTTGCCGCCCTTCTGGAAAACGGATTGGTTCATCGGTATAATGATCGCGGTAATTCTTTTTGTTATTTATTTATTGGCGAGAAATTATGTTGAACGTTTCAAGCGGGAAGAAACAACACGTCGCAGCATGGCAGAATTAGAGATCACTGCGATCAGGGCGCAGATGAACCCGCATTTTATTTTTAACGCAATCAATTCCATTTACAATTTTGTGCTCACCGGCGATCGTAAAGCATCAGCAACCCATGTTTCGCGGTTTGCGCGGCTCATCAGGAATGTGTTAGAATTTGCTTCACTGAAAAAAATCACGCTTGAACAAGAGCTCGATACACTTCGTTTGTATATGGATATTGAACAGCTTCGTTTTCGTGAACCTTTTGATTATGAAATAAAAATTGATACTGAGGTTGTTCCTGCTGCTATACAAGTTGTTCCGATGATCATTCAACCCTATGTTGAAAATGCGATCTGGCACGGACTCTCGCCCAAGGACGGAAAAGGAAAGCTGGTGGTTTCGATTGAAAAAAAAGCAGATCATCTTATTTGTAAGATCGATGACAATGGAATCGGGCGGGTTCGCGCGGCATTAACAGAACAACCCGGAATTCCGAAACAACCTTTAAGCGGAAAGTTGAATCAGCGAAGACTTTCATTGCTGCAGGATCTTTACGGGATCGGATTTAACGTTCAATACATTGATAATTATTTACCGGGGGGAACAGCATCAGGTACAACAGTTATACTATACATCCCCGCTACTTTAAAATAAATTAAAATATGAAAGCAATTCTTGTTGATGATGAGCCGCGCAGTAATGAAAATCTCCGTATCCTGCTCGAAGATCACTGCCCGAAAGTAAAAGTGATTGCCGAATGCACTGATCCGCGTGAAAGCATTCAAAAAATAAATGCGTTAAAACCCGATTTGCTTTTTCTTGATGTAGAGATGCCGCACATGAATGGTTTTGCTGTGCTCAACGAAGTCCGCTCTTCCATTCGCAATGTTATTTTTACAACTGCACACGGCAAATATGCGATCCAGGCATTGCGGGAACACGCACTCGATTTCCTCCTCAAGCCGGTGGACCCTGAAGAGTTGGTGCGCGCCATTGATCGCATAAAAGAATTTACCTCACCCGATCTTTTATTGCAATCGCTTGAACGCATTGAAAAGCTGGAGCAGCAATTCCGGAAACATCATTCAAATCATGTCGCTATTCAAACTGCCGAAGGATATATTCTTGTTAACCACGAAGAAATTATCCGCATGGAAGCAGAATCGAATTATACCCACGTGTTCTGCCAGAAAAAAAAGTACACGGTAGCAAAGCTCCTTGGTTATTATGAAGAGCAATTAACTTCCGGCTTCATTCGGGTTCACAGCTCACATCTGGTGAATCTTCAGCACATCAAAACCTACCAGCGTGGCGATGGCGGTTATGTCGTAATGAGCGATGGCGTTGCTGTTGAGGTTTCACGCAGCAGGAAAAAAGAATTGATGCGTGTATTGTTGGGTGAAGAATAAAAAAAGCATCCGTAAATATTCAGGGAAGAATATTCCGGATGCTTTCGTCTGACCGCATGTAGCAGATTATACTACGTTTGTTGAGTTTTTATATTGATGCAACGACAGTGGATAGTCCTATGCCTCCGGGCACATTGCCCACAATATATCCTGCTACATCAGCACATACAACCACCAGCAATTTCGTCCAGTTGTATTTTCCCGCCGGAATCGGATTGCCTGGGCAATGTCCCCATACTGATGCCTGTTTTTGTGTTTCCTGGAACCAGTAGCAAGCGCTATAACGTGCAACCGAAGCAGATTCCAGGAACGTCCGTTTCTCATCTGCATTCAGAGTGGAAGCAGTTACCTGGCCTTCGAGCTGTTTGATCGATGTAAGCAAACTGTCGATCTGGGTGGAATCGGTGTAAGAATTAATTTCGTCCATCAACGAATGCGTGTAATTCTTTAAAGCATTGGACCCGTTTGCATTAATAATATCATCAATAGAATTGGACTGATACGTGTTTACGGTTCCAGTAACAAGACCTGAAGTCGCAGCATAACAATCTCCCGGCTGACCGTAACCATTCTCACAACAGAAATTAGTTGTTAGCTCAATCGCCTTTTGCGTCATCGCGCCACGATCACAAGGCCACTCCGCCTGGTGCATCAATGCATAATCAAGTCCGTCATTATGTATTACTCCCACCTGGTCATAAGGATTATCCGCGTTAGCCACATTCGGGCAAGCCGTATACGGAGCAGCGCTCAATGGTGAGCTGTAATGCCCCGGAGATAACGGAGCAACTTCTTTTTCATTTTTTGAGCAGGAAAAGAAAAATGTACCCCCTGCAATAGTTGACACAATAAGCATCAGGCTAAAATTAATTTTATTTTTTTTCATAGGTATTGGATTGAGTTTATGAACTTGATTAAAAAGAAATTTAATTGAAAAATTCACACGGTGTAATGATCATTTGAAGTGCTATAAATTCTCTATTCAAAAAGAAATTACCTGAGTGAGAATTCCCACGACCAGCCAGCTGCTTCGGCATAAGTTCCTTCTATTTCAAAACGGGAATTCGTTCCTTCCGGATCAATGTTCACAGGGTAATTTCCTGCAATGATCCCTACAGGACCACCCCATCCCGGTACGCTCACCGGAGGTCCATTACGGGCGGCATCGACAAGCTCTTGTGGAATTATTCTATCCACTGCAACATTGAAGCGTTGTGTTGTTATAATGTCATTTAAATAATAGTTGCCAATTCCATGCATATCAACAGAGATCAGTAAATGGCCGTTTGACATAGCTGATAATTCAGCCAGCGCTTCATTATTTTCCGGATCATTTGTGTTAGGATTATATCCGGCTGGCCGCAATGCGATGTTGCACATGCCGCAGGGCGTTACACAACCATAATAAGAATCAGGAGTTCCGAAATAATAAAGCGTGTTCCAGTTGTTTCCACCAAAATAAGCCAACGGTCCCTGGGTTGCATTTTGCGATGAAGGAGAAGGCGGTGGGTTTTTTGTACAGGATACGATTGCGGTAATAAACAAAATCACTGCCAATGGAATAAATGCGGCTGTTCGTTTCATAAGATTGATTTTTTTGGTTATGATCAAAACTATGGCCCGCGCACGAGGTGAACAATCATGAATGCGTATCCTGCATCTTTTTTTTAGTAATTACCGCCTGTGATGCGTAAATAACAATTGCTATAAAATTTTAAAGAAGATTTAAATTGAACTAGTTTGGACAGTTTAAAACAACTACTCTCCCTGGTCTCCGTACTTTCAATCCTTTTTTTGCCACTTGCGGAAACGAAAATGGCGAACATCATCATAAAGCAGCTGCGTTTGCCATCTACGCAGAATATGCGCACGATTCCAACAAGCTCATGCATCCTGATCTTCATAGGCGCGTTTTTGATACCCTTGAAGCGCAATTCGGAACCGACATCCATCTCATCAAAAAAGGAAAAGATGTTGGTTGCATTACGCTTGAAAAAGGAACTTATCGTCTCACCGGGTTTTCAATGGTGACCATGCAGGAGTCACTCTTGCCTGCGCATCTTGACTATAATGATACATACCCCGGCTATGCTATGGTTTATCACTTATTGATGAAGATTCTACTATGACGCCTTTGCTGAAACATTCAACAGGGATCGGTTGTCTTTCAATTGCAGCACGTTACTTGCCTTAACTAATAACATATGTGGTGGCAGTATCTTTTAGTTTTTCTCGGCAGCATGCTGGTGGATATTGTCCTATCCCGCTGCCTCCTGCTTTTACCATAATGATCCTCTTGCAGATCCTATTCGATCTCGACATATGGGTTACATTATGTTGCGGCGTCATCGGCTCCATTCTCGGGCGATATATCCTGGCCTCATACATTCCAAAGATTTCAGGAAAGATTTTCAAGCCTGCAAAAAATGAAGACGTGGAATTTCTGGGCGATAAAATGAATAATGGATGGAAAGGTCAGCTGGGGATTTTGTTCTATTCTTTAATACCGTTGCCAACAACACCACTTTTTATTGCAGCAGGAATGGCCAAAATAAGACCCTGTTTTATCATTGCGTCCTTTTTTGTCGGAAAAGCGATCAGTGATGCGATCGCATTATTCACAGGAAGATACGCGTCAAAAAATGCAGATCAAATCGCACATGGGATGATTTCGTGGAAATCCATCACAGGAGTAGCCTTAGCATTAATTCTTCTTTTCGCACTGCTCTTTATTGATTGGCGAACCTTGCTAATGAAGAAAAAAATAAAATTCAAATTTAATATCTGGAACAAAATTGGGGAAAAGCGTGGAAGTAACTCCACATCCACTTAGCCTTATTTTTTCTCTTCTTCTTCTACAAAAGTTCCGTCCGATTTAAACTGCGCTGATTTTTCTATTGTTCCTGCTTTAAATTCAGCCTCAAAATAAAATCCGTCATCATCTTCAGCGCTCCATTTTACATCCTGCGCATCAGGATATTTTTGGTTGAATGAAGTGATCACAACCGAAGGAACATCAGAAGAATTTACCTTGATCTGTTTGGAACATCCGACAAGAAGAAATAGTGAGCAGAGGAGTGTAATGATAGTTTTCATGGTGGTTTTTTATATTGCTGCTGCAAAAAATACACCATGAAAAAAAAGGGGACGGAAAGGGGACGGAAAAAAGGGGATGGAGAACGAACAATTGACGGGGACGAAAAAAATCTTTTTATAATTCAATTCTTCGTCCTCTTTCCATTTTTTAATCAGCGTAAATCAGCGATCCGCCGCGGCGGACAGCGGCTAGAGCCAGCCCTTCTCCACAATATCCCGTGCGTGATAGGTAATAATAATATCTGCTCCCGCACGCGTAAACGCTGTCATGTTTTCCATCACTATTTTCTGCTCATCAATAAATCCCTGCGCAGCTGCGGTTTTTACCATCGTATATTCACCAGAAACATTGTAACACGCAACAGGAAGCAACACCGCTTCTTTCACACGGTGAATAATATCAAGATAAGCCAGCGCCGGTTTTACCATAATGATATCTGCGCCTTCCTCCTCATCCAGCAACGCTTCACGCACCGTTTCATTTCCATTGCGCGCATCCATCTGGTACGATTTTCTATCACCCGATTGCGGAGCAGAATCTGCAGCTTCACGAAATGGTCCGTAATAAGCTGAAGCAAATTTTACTGCGTACGACATGATGCCGGTATTCACAAAACCATTTTCATCGAGCGCATCTCGCATCGCACCTATTCTTCCGTCCATCATATCCGAAGGCGCAACCATATCAGCTCCCGCTTGCGCATGTGAAAGCGCCATCTTCGAAAGCAATTCCACCGACTCATCATTCTGCACATAACCCTCATGCAAAATTCCGCAATGACCGTGAGAAGTGTACGCACACACACAAACATCCGTGATCACAAAAAGATCATCACCAAAAGTTTTCTTCAGCAAACTCACCGCGCCCGGAACAATGCTGTTATTCCCATGCGCCGAACTTCCATCTTCCGATTTAGGTTCACCCACACCGAAAAGCAAAATTTTATTGATGCCAACTTTTAGTCCCGCCTCCACATCATGCAAAAGTGTATCAACAGAAAAGTGGTGGATCCCCGGCATCGCTGCAATCGGCGATTTTATATTCTGCCCGTGCGTAACAAAATACGGATAGATAAACTGGTTCTTGCTCAAACGCGTCTCCGCAACAAGATCACGAATGATGGAATTTTTTCTATTTCTACGCGGACGATTATTCATGATGGGAAAAGGATTTGGTAATTTAATAATCTGGTGACTGGGTGATTGGCGCGCAAAAGGCGATCGCACATTGGTGATTGGTGATTTTATTTTTTCTTTTTGCCTTGGTGGCAACTATTTTTTTACTGTGTCTCCGTGCCTCTGTGGCGATTCTTTTTTTTGGGCGTGCCCCTGCGGGTCGGGCTATTCGTTGCAAGTCCTCTCACTTTTTGTCAGACTGAGTAACGAAGTGTATCGAAGGCTGACAAAAAGTGCTGCGGGCTTTTCACTGCTATCCCTCACGCAAAATTTTTATTTATTTAAATCCGATAAACAATTAAAAACAGATTGCGCTAAACCTGCGTCATCAAAAGTAGCAGGAGAATAAAAAGATAAAAAACCTTTTTCCTTCAACGTATTTCCTGTCGCATGGCCCATGGCAACAATCTTCTGCTGCTTGCCGATTTTTTTCTTTTCTAAAAACGCTTCCAAATTAGACGGACTTGTAAATACAAGCACATCCGTTTCCGGAAGATCATCCGCTGGACGCTGAATTGTTTCGTAAACTACCAGGTCGAGTATCGTAGCTGTTGCTAATTGCTGTTGCACAGTTTTTAAGCTGCCTTTTGCCTGCGGAAATAAAACCTTGCTTCTTCCCGCAACCGCACCAAATTGTTTAGCCGTGATCCGCGTATCATTTCCACCACCGATAAAATCAGCGCGCAGGTTAAATTTTCTCAGCTCATCACTCGTTGCTTTGCCCACCGCCGCAATTTTCATTCCCTGCTTCAGCTTCGTCTGCCCGAGAAAATGACGCACCGCATGTTTGCTCGAAAAGAAAACCCAATCCGCATCCGGAATTAATTTCAACGGAATTCTTTTTATTTCAATCAGCGCTCTTCCGAAAACTTCACAACCATTTTGTCTTAATACATTGAAGAAAAAATCATCTTCACGCAAATCTCTCGTGATGTAAACAGTTCCTGCTTTTATCGCGCGTAACTTTTCTACAATTTTTTCTGCAATCGTTTCCGGCTTTCTAGTTTCGGTGAATAAGATCCGCAACGGTGTATTCCATTCATCAGCCATCGCCGTCCACACCTTAAACGCGCCATCATCTTCTTCGCAATAAGCGCCAAGCGGCATGTGGCAACCGCCTTCAAATAAATTCAGGATCTTTCTTTCCACGGCAATACATTCCTGCACATCAGCATGATGGATCTGCTGCAGCGCTGCAATTAACGCATGATCATTTTCTCTTGTCTGCAAAGCGAGAACACCCTGCGCCGGCGCCGGAATAAATTCGTGCGGATCAATAAGCTCGGTATGTAAACCGTCGAGATTTATTTTCAAACGTTCAACACCTGCTGCTGCAAGAAAAATTGCATCATAATTTCCGTCACGTAATTTCTGGATTCGCGTAGGCACATTTCCACGAAGATCTTTCAATTCAATATCCGGGCGGAATGCAAGCAGCTGCGCTTTTCTCCTGCCCGAAGAAGTTCCGACAATTGCATTTTTCTTAAAACGAAATTTGCGTTTTACATCTACGCTCTCTTTGCGGATCAACACCAGCTCCCTCGGATTTTCACGATAAGAAACAGCCGCGATGATCAATCCTTCAGGCGAAACAGTCGGAAGATCTTTATGTGAATGCACTGCAAGATCAGCTTCACCTTTTAGAAGCGCCTCTTCAATTTCTTTTGTAAAAAAACCTTTCCCTTCGAGCTTGTCGAGTGAAAGATGCTGAACAATATCACCTTGTGTTTTGTAAATGATGATCTCTGAGTCGAGACCTATCCTCTTCAATTCTTCCTGCACAAAATTCGCCTGCCACAAAGCAAGCTCACTTCCGCGTGACGCGATCCTGACTATTTTGGATTCCGACTTTTCCTTAACTGTTACTCCGGGTGTCATATCAAAAGGGCGGGAAAAACTATTTATTCAAAAATCAATTAAAAAATATCCGCAAGATTATCCAAAGGCAAAACCGTCATGTCGAGCGACAGCCGAGACACTAATTTTGCCTTACTTCTTCTTCAATAATTTCACGTGCCATTTTCATCGGAACGCTGATGTATTTTTTCTCTACGTAGCTAAGGATCTTATCAAGCACTTCACGTGAGGCGCTATCGAGCTGCTCAATTTCTTTTGCGAATACGGCATTAACAGCAGTGTCGCGAATCTCTTTTACTTTTCGCGGAACATCAGACATTGCAATTTCAACCTGGCGCTGACGAAGATCGCCACGGAACTCAATGATATTATTCTCGATGATCGTCCTGCAAGCCTCAAGCTGATTTTCGCGCTCTTTTAAATTGTCATTTGCAATTTCCTGCAAATTATTTACCGCAATAAGATTCACATCCCATTGCTGCGGAATAGCAGGATCAAGATCATTCGGCACGGCAAGATCGATAACTACTTTACGCGCTGCATCCTCGCCGGTAAGCACATGATAAATATCTTTTGTGATAATAACTTCTTCCGCGCCGGTACAAGTTACAATCACATCAAAACCTTTTTTATATTCCGCAAGTTTCTCCAATGGAAAAGCAGTTCCCTTTAATTCGCCTGCAAGCTTTTCAGCATGATCAAGCGTCCGGTTAAAAACTACAAAATCAGTAAAACCGTGTTTGCTCAGGTAACGCGCCATTGCAGTATTCGTTACGCCGGAGCCAACGAATAAAATTCGTGCATTCAGCGGAACATTCAGCGCACGCAGCTTTCTGTAGGCAAGCGAAACAACTGAAACAGGATTCCGTGCAATATCAGTTTGTGTGTAAACTTCTTTTGCAGTTTCAATTGTCTTCTGCACAAGAATCCGAATCGTATCGCCTGCAATTCCCATCGCACGCGATTCATCGTAAGCCTTACGAACCTGAGTAATAATTTCACGCTCGCCCACCACCATTGAATCAAGAGAAGCAGCAACACGGAAAATATGTCTCAATGCTTCTTCGCCGGAAAAAACCGATGATTTCGCAGCTGCATCATCGATTAATGTTTCATTACCCGGACCGAAGAATGCATTGAAAAAATCGGAAACAAATTGAGCATCGACATTTTCTTTCGCAATGAAAATAAATTCAACACGATTGCAAGTCGACAAATACATCAGCTCAGTAAGTCCGCAGGAATTTTTTATGTGATGCAATACCTGCTCACGACGTTCATCGGAAAGATGAAAACGCCCGATCTCCGCACTGGTGAAGGAGCGGTGTGTGATCGCAATGAGATGAATATTTTGCATGATTTTCAGGTATGCAAATTTCCTCATTCTGTGCACTGTTTTTGTCAGGCAATTGTCATAACCATTGTTTAGAAACACTCAAAATTAGCTGACGGCACCTGATCTTCAATAAGTTGCAATTTCAATTATGATTCCTCTCATATATTTACATGATGAGCATCGCTCCGCTTCGGTTTTCTTGATGATTCTTGAGGCGTGATTTCATGGATATAGATGCCAGAATTCCGCAATACATGATTTCGAAATTATCGGGTTAACGCCACGCGCGCACGAGTTTTGCAAAACACTAATTTTCATCAACAACTTTTTGCCGCTGGAGTTTTTATGCTCAACTCATGCTAAACTGGAAGGAAAATCTAAATATTTAATTGATAATCTCCGACATATCATTGCTAGTTATTAGCTTTACGCGATATGTTGATCAGGTATTTCTTAACGCTGCTTTTTTCCTGCACCTTTTCGTTTGCTTCAATTGCGCAGCTGAATATCGACAGCTTAAAGTCGAGCCTGGTAGAATCTTCTCCCGACAGCAACAGGGTAAAAACATTAAACCGTCTCGCCTGGAATTTACGTTCCATCGATCCGAAGCTGGCGATGATGTATGCGCTTCAATCTGCAAAGCTTGCGCAGGACGTTCGGTTTGACAAAGGGCGGGGCGATGCTTATAATTCCATCGGCGTAATTCATTATCGTCGCGGCGAATATATTGAAGCTACAAAAGCGCATTTGCAGGCATTAACGATCCGCGAAATGATCGGCGACCGTGAAGGAATGGCGCTCAGCTATATTAATCTCGGAAATGTGTACAGCGATCAGCTCAACAACAAAGCTGCAATTGACAATTATTTGCTCGCTGCTAAATTGCTCAATGAAACCGGCGATGTTGATCGTTTGTCATTTGTTTATCTCAATATCGGCGCGGTTTTTCTCTCCGAAAGTAAATACGATGAAGCGCTTCCGTATTGTGAAAAAGCAAAGGCAATTGCCAAAGAAAATAAAGATCAGACTGTTGAAGCAGAAGCGCTGAATAATATCGGCGTGGTGCGTGAAGGACAAAAGCGATATGATGAAGCGCTCGCAGCCTACCAGGCTTCATTCACAATCAGCAAATCTATCGGCGATAAAATTGAGATGACGGATAACATGATGAACATCGGAAATATGTATCGTCATAAAAAAGATTTTTCATCGGCGTTAGATTGGCATACAAAAGCAGAAATACAAGCGAAGGAAATTTCTTACCTCGAAGGCCTGCGGCTGATCTACAAGGATTTTTCAAACGATTATTCGGCGATGGAAGATTATAAAACTGCGCTCGGTTATCACATCCGTTTTAAAAATTTAAGCGATTCGCTTTTTAATGAAGAGAACAATACGAAGTTTAATTCGCTCATGGATAAATGGGAAACAGATCGCTCAGAAAAAGAGCTCATCAAACAGCAGCAGGAACTTTTCAAGCAGCAGGAAACTGATCTCGTAGCCGAACAGCGTTTATGGGTAATTGCATCCGGCGGAATTATTTTATTGCTCTTCGGTGGCTACGCATTGTACGCAAACCAAAAAATAAAAAGAGCACAACTCCTCATCAACGCCCAAAACGATGAGCTGCAAAGATTAAAGAAACTCTAAAGAGTTATTCACACTTTACTTTCTCCCTCCTCCTCTTCCTATCTTCGCACAATCAGTAGTCAGTAGTCAGTAGTCAGTTGTTATTAGTCTTTCGTCTGTCATTTGTAATCGGTAATCTGTAATATTTTCCCACATAAGTTAAATCGTATCCGCCGAGGCGGATAACTCGTACATCGTAAATCCCTTCCCCCCTTGGCTAAAGTAAAATCTTCTTTTTTCTGTCAAAACTGTGGCGCACAATCCGGCAAGTGGATTGGCAAATGTCCTTCCTGCAACGAATGGAATACGTACGTAGAAGAATTAGTTCAGAAAACGGATGACACACGCACATCCGGGTTTGGTTCTCGTTCTATGCAGCGATCGCCGAAACCACTGAAGCTCGATGAGATCACCGGTGGCGAAGAGCATCGCATTCCAATTTATGATAATGAATTAAGTCGCGTGCTCGGCGGCGGATTAGTTCCCGGCTCGCTCATTTTATTCGGCGGTGAACCAGGTATTGGAAAATCCACCTTGATGCTGCAGCTTGCAACGAATGTAAAAGGATTAAAAGTGCTTTACGTTTCGGGTGAAGAAAGCGAACAGCAGATCAGGATGCGCGCGGAACGTATCGGGATTAAAAACACAGATTGTTTTATTCTTACCGAAACAAACACGCAAAATATTTTTCAGCAGGCTGCGCTCATCGAACCGCAATTGGTAATCATTGATTCGATTCAAACTTTGCACACTGCACATATTGAATCTTCGCCCGGAAGCGTTTCACAAGTGCGTGAATGCGCAGCGGAAATGATGCGTTATGCAAAAGAATCAAACGTTCCTGTTTTTCTCATTGGTCACATTACAAAAGAAGGATCGCTTGCCGGACCAAAAGTTTTGGAACATATGGTGGATACGGTTTTGCAGTTTGAAGGCGATCAGAATCACGTTTACCGTTTATTGCGCACAACAAAAAACCGTTTCGGATCCACAAATGAATTGGGGATTTATGAAATGCAGGGAAGTGGTCTGCGCGAAGTAAGCAATCCTTCCGAAATTTTAATCACCACACGCGATGAGCCTGTCAGCGGGGTTGCGATTGCTGTGTTGCTCGAAGGTTTGCGCCCGATGCTGATTGAAACGCAGGGATTAGTTTCCACTGCAGCATATGGAACACCGCAACGTTCATCAACAGGATTTGATTTGCGCAGATTATCGATGCTGCTTGCGGTGCTGGAAAAACGCTGCGGATTCCGTCTCGGCGCGAAAGATGTTTTCCTGAATATTGCGGGCGGATTAAAAGTAGAAGATCCGGGAATTGATCTTGCAGTAGTTTGTGCAGTTCTTTCTTCAAATGCAGATATGCCGATTCCGCAGGGCGTTTGTTTTGCAGGTGAAGTTGGATTGAGCGGAGAAATTCGTCCGGTAAATCGAATTGAAATACGAATTGCGGAAGCAGAAAAATTAGGTTTCAAAGAAATTTATATTTCAAAATATCACAAAGGATTGAAGCCGGGAAATTACGCGATCAAATTAAATATGGTGGGGAAGATGGAGGATGTTTTTGCAGGATTGTTCGGGTAATGCTGATTTGAACAGGTAAGAAATAAATAAGAGTGGTTTTTAATGCTGTTCTTTTCCGTGTAATTTTTCATTCTAATTAAAACTTAAACTATGAAAAAACTCTACACTTTATTTTTTGCCTGCTGCTTATTTTCCGGATTTCATTTAGCGGCACAGACACAAACGCAATATTTCGATGGCGCGGATACCACCTTCGATTATTCCATCAATATTGAACTTGACGCTGACAGCACAAACATCTGGCAGATCGGGCCTCCGCAGAAATCTATTTTCAACAGCGCAGCCACTTTACCGAATGCAATTGTAACGGATACGATCAATTATTATCCGCCGAATAATACCTCGCGTTTTACTGCGAAAGTGCTTAACCAATTCTCTCCTTCAGGCGTCTATGCACTTCAATGGAAACAAAAGCTTGATTTCGATTCCCTGAGCGAAGATGGGGGATTCATAGAATTTACTACAGATGGTGGATTGACCTGGCAAAACGCATTTAACAATCCATATGTTTATAATTTCTATGGCTTTCAGTCTTCCAATGTGGATACACTTTCGAATGGTCAAATTTACTTTTCCGGAACCGATGTGATATGGAGAGATATCTGGCTTTGTTTTGACCTGGCGTGGATGAACCAGTTTCCGGATACAATCATAGTCCGCTTTTCTTCTTTTTCCGATTCTATCCAAACCTTACCTCACGAAGGTTGGATGATCGATAATATGATGTCGCATGTCACGATTGTTCATACTGTTAATGAAGTTAATAATGGAAATTATCTCAACGTATTTCCAAATCCAACGGACGGCATTGTGCATGTGCAGGCAAAAAAACAAACTTCCTTTCACATCATAGAATACATGGAGCTCGTGGATTCCCGGGGAAGAATTGTGGAACAATGGAAAAATATTCCGACAAAATTCTGGTTTGATGCAGCCAAATACGGCGAAGGTGTTTATGTGCTGAATGTGCGGACAAATCTTAAATCGGAAAGTGTGCCGATCATTGTAACAAAGCCGAAATAAATAATGCATCGCACTTTAAAATGTATCGGCGCAATTTTATTTGTAGTATGCTGCATCGGCTTTAGCGATGGGTTTATTACAACGCCATATGTTTTTCCTGAGCTTGCTTATTTTCCGAAAATGCCACAGGCTGCAGCAAATCCTGTAACCGTTGAAGGCGTAAACTTAGGCCGCAGATTATTTTATGATCCCATACTGAGCGTTGATAATAAAATTTCTTGCTCAGGGTGTCATAAACAATCTGCGGCTTTTAGCGATAGTCCGAATGCATTGAGCGAAGGGCGCAACGGTGTGTTCTCAAAAAGGAATGCCATGCCGCTGTTTAATCTTGCATGGTATCCTGCTTTTTTCTGGGATGGGCGCGCATCATCAATTGAAGAGCAGGTTTTTCACCCGGTGCGTTCAAAAGATGAAATGAATCTCGATTGGAAAATCGCGGCTGAGCGTCTGGAGCAAAATAAAATGTACAAGCCGTTATTTACGGATGCATTCGGCAATAAAAAAATTGACAGCGTTTTAATTTCAAATGCAATTGCGCAATTTTTACGCACGCTTATTTCCTACCGTTCGAAATATGATCTTGTCGCTGCACGCAAAATGAATTTTACTGCTGATGAATACGAAGGTTTTGTACTGGTAAATGATCAGACAAAAGGAGATTGTCTTCATTGCCACATGACAGACGGCGATGCGCTTGCAACTTCACTTGTTTTCAGCAATAACGGTCTTGATGCAATTACTGATCCTGTGAAATACAATGATATTGGTCGCGGTGCTGTTACGGGTAAGGTTACTGACAATGGAAAATTTATAGTGCCTTCGCTGAGGAATCTTGCGTTTACCGCTCCGTATATGCACGATGGCAGATTTAAAACACTGGATGAAGTGGTAGAGTTTTATTCCACCGGCGTTCACGACTGCGCGAATATTGATTCGAAAATGGTAAGCGCGAAACAAGGCGGAGTAAGACTTACCGAAAAAGAAAAAAGACAAATTGTTGCTTTTTTATTAACGCTATCCGATACTTCATTTGTAAACGATCCTGCATTCAGCGATCCGTTTGTAAAATAAGTCCGCTCGCAAAAATTATTTTATCTCCACAAAATCATCCGGCTGTTCACCACTGCGATCGTAATGCTTATGATTTGCTTCGGAAATTTTTCCGCTTACCTTATTTACTTTATAATGAGAATAAGTCGACCAGCTTGAAACTTCAACGTAATAATAAGTTGGCTTTTCGGTAATGGTCATCGTAGTTCCCTTAGCGATTTTATTATCCGGAACGTGACCAATTTCCTCACTTTTGTTTATCGCGTTAAAAACGAATTCGATACTTCTTTTATCTGCAACTGAAGGATGATAATACTTTACATTATCGCAATCACCTGTTATGCTTCCCCCGCTTCCTCCACCATACAGCGAAACAAAAAAGCTATGATAATAACAGGAGCCATTTGTAATCAAGCGCACGGAAAGATCAAATTCTACGATCAGACTTTTTGAATTTGCTTTTACAGTGATCAAATCATAATTCGCCGGATTAAATTTCGGATCATTTACTTTTTTGATCGCGAGCTTTATTAATGAATCGCGGCCAAGCGCTTTTAGTGAATCAAGTATTGTTTGTGCCTGCAGATTGACAAAGCATAAATAGAAAAATAATACTGCGCTTATTTTTTTCATGGCTCGTGATTTTATTGCAACGGTTTATTACCAGATGCTTTAATAAAAGGAATTCCATAAGACGATTAAACAACGCAAGGATTCAAAAGCGTAACTGAAGAATCAGCAGTGTCAAACGTAGCTTTTGCGCCAACTGGAAAAGTAAATTTATCCCGCACATGCCCGAAATTAAATCCGCTTGCAACAGGTAAATTAAGGTTCCCGAATTTCTGCTGAAAAACTTCCTGCAGCGTAAACGATTTGTCCGGCTCTTCCGCTTCACACTTTGCACATTTGCCGAAAATAATTCCCGCAGCCGAAGACAAGGTTCCGGTCAATTCTAATTGTGTAAGCAACCGGTCTACCTGGTAAGGCTCTTCTTCAGTTTCTTCAAAAAACAAAAGTGATCCTGTTGTATCAGGAAGATATCCTGTTCCGATGAGACTGTTCCAAACAGTAAGATTTCCACCGAATAATTTTCCTGTTGCATTTCCTTTTGAAAAAACAGTCAACGGTTCTGCAGCAGGCTGGATCATTTTTAAAGCTTCACCTCCTTTTACTAAACGCAGAAAATTTTCCAGCGTAAATCCTTCCAGCGTTGAATTGCCAACAGGTCCGTGAAAAGTAATGAGCCCTGTTTTTTTATAGATGGCAAGCAGCAATGATGTGATGTCTGAAAATCCACAAATGATTTTTGGATGTTGCCCGATCAAATTAAAATCAAGGTGATTAAAAAGTCGTGAGCAGCCCCAACCTCCGCGCATGGCAATGATCGCACTCACATTTTTATTTGCAAAAAGCGCGTTCACTTCTGCGGCACGAAATTCATCCGTACCTGCTAGATAGCCGAATTGCTGCTTGAGCGTTTCGCCATGCAACACTCGAAATCCCTGCGCTTCAAATGCGACTGTTGCTTTCTGAATGGAATCTGCGTTGAAGATTGCGCCGGCGGGAGCCGTTAATGCAATCGTGTCGCCTTTTTTTAATCGCGGTGGAAGAATGATTTTTTCTTCTTCTGTCAACTTAATTTCCTGCGATGGATTCGCGCGAAGATTTCCGGCCATCAATGCTGCTGCTGCAAGAGCAGATTTTTTCAGGAAGGAACGACGGTTATTTTCGGGAGATGACATGAGCTAATTTAGTTAATTGACAGAAGACAATTTGCTGATGCAAAAAAAAGGCCGTCTTTAAGATAAGACGGCCTTTCTGAAAAATGATTTTATTTAGTTCGAAGATTGATTCAACACTTTGAAGATCTCATCGAGCTTTGGTGTGAGAATAATTTCTGTGCGGCGATTCTTAGCACGTGATTCCGATGTTTTCCCTGTTTCAAGAGGGAAAAATTCACCGCGACCTGCAGCTGTGATTCGTTTCGGATCAATATTTCCATTCGCCAATAAAATTTTGGTAACAGAAGTTGCACGCATTACGCTCAAATCCCAATTGTCTTTCATGTCGCCGGAACCTTTAAACGGAACATCATCTGTATGACCTTCCACCATAATATTGATCTCCGGATTTTGTTCCAGCACTTTTGCTAATGATTTTAAAGCTTTCACTCCTTCCGCCTGCACAACTGTACTCCCTGAAGCAAAAAGTAATTTCTCATCCATCGACACATAAATTTTTCCGTCGCGCTGTGTGATCGAAAGACCTTTTCCTTCAAAGCCTAACAAAGCAGCTTTTACTTTTGCCTGGATCGCATTGATCGCAGAATCTTTTTTCGTCAATGCATTTTGCAATTCCATTACACGTGCTTCACGCTTTTTCAATTCATTAGAAAGTGAATCGAGTGAGCGTTTCTGCGCTTTAAGACGAACGTCCAAACGTTTAAGCGAATCTTCTTTCTGGATCAATTGCTCCTGTGATAAATTCAGCTTTCCAACGAGCTGGTTGTTTTCGTTGGTCTGGCGATTCATCAAATCTTTATTTTGTTTGAGAAGCAATTCGTAATTCGCAGTAAGCTGATCATACTGGCTGCTCAGCAAACGATAACGCATGCCACAACCAAGTGTATCATTCTGCAGCAATGAAGCCTGTTTCCTGCTTTCCGCAAGCTGGCGATCAAGCTCCGCGGATTTCGTTGCATAATCAGAATTCTCTTTTCTCAATTTATCACGTTCGCTTTCTGCTGCAATACGATTTGCTTTTTCAGCTTCGTATTTATTACTTGTAACGCAGGTGGAAAAAAAGAAAGCCACGAAAAGCGCAAGACCGGTTATTTTGAAACGCATAGTTTTTTAGTTCTGTTATAAGCAATCAAAGATAGGTCAGGACGCGAAAATCCGGTCGAATTACCAATGAAGTTATTAACTGTTAATTGGTGATTTCCTACGCAACCAACGACGATTATTTTCCGTTATATAACAAGAAACATGCCTTTTTGCATAAAATTTGGTGAGTTCTCAATGACCTTTAACACGTTTTGACCCATGGAACGCTTAAGCAAAGACTGGATTACCGAAAACCATATTGATTTCGAATATAAAAAGTATGTGTTGCTTGCTTACCTGCAGCATGTCGACGCTTCCTTCAGATCTGTGAAGCTTTATCCCGCGCTTGCTGATCTTATTGAACATTACAAGATGGCGAAAGCGATAAAAGAAAATAAATCCAGCATTGCTGCACATTTTCCACACCGCTTAAAGGGCATCGATGGCGAACATTTTCGTTTGGAATACGAAAAAGTGATTGAAGATGACAAGCTCATGATCGAGCTCGAATCCATCCTCGATTATTCCTTACCGAAATTCACCGAATGGCTGCACGAAGGAAAACAGCTCTATGATTTCCTCGAGCATGAAATTCACATCAACCAGGTTGGATTGCTGCCGCTGGACTCGAGCATTGGTTATCTTTTTCTCAAAGATGCTTCTGCGAGCACACAGGTTTACGGTTTTACCGTTTCGCTTTTTGAACAACCTGATGCAGTCTGGCGGGGCGTGCACACTGAATTCGTCCGTTCCTATTCGAAAAGCATTTCACATACATTCGAATCAATAAAATCTGATTTAATAAGCGGAAATAAAAAGCTTCCCAATCCCGCAGTATTCGCAGCCGAAACCGGTTTGAAAATTCCGATCGAAGAAACATTTCTGCCGATTGCGAAGAGGATGTTGATTAAAGAAGTTTCTGTGTAAAAGGGGGAGCGATCCCGATAGCCATCGGGAGAATCAAAACGAAAATACGAACTCTTAATCATCAATATCTCCGCGTTTCCTTTTGCGTCCCCGCGCCTTCGCGTTAAAAGCATGTAACAGCCAAATTCCCATCTTCATAAATCCAGCGGAATAGGTTTTATTTAGGCCAGTATTTTCGTTCGTATCGATAGTTAAACGTAAACCGTTCTGAGCCATTTTTTTCAACAAGCATTCGGGTAAGCTGACCCTCCTTATTGTATTTAAATCTATTTATCTCGACAGGTTTTTCCACATCCGTGACATAATAGTGCCAGCTGATGTTTCGGTTATGCCTGTCATACTTATAAATCATATAGCTGCTGACTTTTCGGAAGTGAATATCTGTTCTTTTAAGTTTTTTGTTAGACTCAGAATATTCAAAAACCATCTTTTCGGTTGTATCACGTCCATTCCAAGTATAATTTTCGACTCGGGTAATTTCTATCTCATTTCCCCGCTTATCATATTTCGAATAATAATCTAATGCCCCTCTCATCGAACCAACCTGTCTAGAATTTAAATGAATTCGTTTACCAACGGAATCATATTCATAAATATTTACATGAGCTGTGTCCTCCTTTCCCTCAAACTCCACTTTTTTTATCAACTGTTGATTTGCATTGAACCATTGAATTTGCTCAAGACGTTTTTTGCCTTCAAGCAGTTTCTTCACGGGCAAACAATTATCCAACTCCTCTTTTGTTGTAAAATTCTTAATAATTTCCAATGTTGCTTCACCCAAATAATAACCAATAAATTCGTTTGCAGAATCGAGTATAAAGGCATATGTTTTTTCCTGCATCGGTTCATAAACTTTTTGGGTAATATCAAAACCCGAACCCGAACGTGCAGAAATTGAAAAAATCTCCCTATTCAGGCTGTCATAAGAAATACTGTACAAGTAGATATTACCACCTTCATTCGTGTCATCCTTACGCGAAAAAATAACATTCCCGTTTTTATCATACTCAGTAATTTTATACAACTTTTTACCATTGTATACTTTTAAAGTCTGCAACCCGGTAGTATCGCGCTTAAATGTTTGTCCCGTTAACAACGACACATGGAGGAGCACTACTAAAACGGTCATAATTATTTTCATCGGCCAGTTTATTTATTACCAATGAAAAAGCCGATCATGTAGACCGGCTCTTTCGTTGTATTCGTTTTCATTCGTAATTCGTTCCCTGCTTTATTTTTTAACCGAATCTTTTTTCTCACCCGGTTTGTCTGTTTCTGAATTGTCGAACCAAACACGGGTCATATCGCGGTGCTCCATGGCGTTGATGTCGAATCCACGAACGTTGCGCTGGATCAAACGATCATTCACTTCATAATAGATCGGCATGATCGCTGCATCGCTGATTGCAACCTGGTCGGCGCGGCGGAAAAGCTCGGCGCGTTTTGATGCGTCTGCTTCTACCATTGCTGCTTCGAAGATCGAATCGAATTGCGGACTTGAATAACGGCCTGAATTTAAAGAGGAAGGCATATTCATTGAATCCGGAATGTGGCGGCTGTAAAGCGTGGTAAGGAATGTTTCAGGATCAGGGTAATCAGCCACCCAGCCAAAACGCCAGAAAAGTGATTTGCCTGTGAAAACGGTTTCAAGATGTTGCGCGAATGGCATTGGCTCGATACGAACAGTGATGCCGAGATTTTCTTTCAATTTGTTGGTCACATATTCCGCAGTCATTGTGTTGCGATCGCCACCACCATTGTTGATCTGCAAAGTAACTTCAGGAAAACCTTTTCCACCGGGGTAGCCGGCTTCCGCCAATAACTTGCGTGCTTTTTCCGGATCGTAAGTATAACCTGTAACGCCTTTGAAATCATAATTCGGCATAGAAGGCGGAACGATTCCGTAAATTCCCGGAGCAGCATCACCTTGTAAAACTTTCTCAGCAATATACTGGCGATCGATTGCATAATTAAATGCCTGGCGCACGCGTACATCGTTAAATGGTTTTAGCTTATTCTGAAATCCGAAATAAGTGAGGCTCATCGCTTCTTTACTCTGCAATGCGAAATCAGCGCTGTGCTCTTTCGCCTGGTCAAGCTCTCCGAGAATATCTTTCGCCATTTCTACAGGCAAACGGAAAACCATATCCAGATCTTTATTACGGAATGCGATGATCTCTGCACGTTTTTCCTTGATGAAACGGAATTCAACATAATCCAAATAAGGCAAACGGTTATTCCACTCATCATACATCCAGTAGTTCGGATTACGCTCAAGAGAAACCGATTCGCCTTCTTTCACTGTTTTCACTTTGAAAGGACCGGTTCCGACACATTTGATACGCATTTCATCGCCGTATTTTTCAAATGCTTCAGGTGGATAGATCCAGCATCCCTGTGTGCATAATACAGAAAGGAAGCTTGGCATCGGGCGGGTAAGTCTTAATTCAATTGTTGAATCATCTACCATCGTCACACCTGAAACTCCGCCTTTCAGAGCAGGTTTCTTTTCTGTCGATTCAAAATAAGCGTTTGCGCCAACTACACGATCTTTAAATGTGTTGGAATATTGCTGGTTATTCGGAGAAACAGTGCAAAGCTTATCAAAGCAGAATTTTACATCTGATGCTTTGAACTCACGGCCTTTTCCTTCAGGGAAACATTCGTTGTCATGAAACAATACGCCTTTGCGAAGGTGAAACACAAAACGTGTCGCACTATCGAGCGTTTCCCAGCGGTAAGCAAGGCCGGGCATAACAGAAAGATCTTTCTGGTTGAATTTCACAAGCCCTTCATAAACCTGGGATCCGATGTGACTTCCTACAACTTCAACAATTGCGATCGGGTAAAGTGTGCGGAAATCCTCGGTTTCATTCATTCTGAAAACTCCGCCATACTTCACAGGACCATTCGCGTCGCGACCTTGACTTCCTTCGTTGTTGTCAGGGCCACAACTATTAAAAATGATCGCAGAAAGTAATGCGAATGCCAGGGTAATTTGCAGTCGTTTCATAGATTGATTAGCGTTTATGGGGCAATGCAGCGCCTAAAATAAGGAAAAATACCAATTATAGATTAAAAAAGGGGGAAGGGGTGACGAGTGACAGGTGACAAGTGAAAAAAATTACGATTTGAGTGATTAACAGCCAGCAAATTGTCTCAAATTTCCCTCATCACCTGACACTTGTCACCTGTCACTCGTCACCCGTCACTCTCCCTGTGCTAAAACTCAATTTCTACCAAAATCGGACAATGATCCGAATGTTTTGCTTCCGGCATAATACCTGCACTTTTCAGCTGTTTTTCGAGATTTTCGGTGACCATGCCGTAGTCGATGCGCCAACCTAAATTGCGTGCGCGGACATTGAAGCGCTGGCTCCACCATGTGTATTGATGCGGCTCCTGGTTGAAATAACGGAAGCTGTCGATAAAGCCGTTAGTGATAAACTTGTCAATCCACGCGCGCTCTTCGGGTAAATAACCGGATGATTTCGCATTGCTGACCGGGTTATGAATATCAATTGGCTTATGACAAATATTCCAGTCGCCACAAATGATCAGCTTTGGCCTTGTTTTTCTTAATTCATTGATATAAACCTGGAAAAAATCAAGGAATTCATACTTGAACTGCTGACGAATATCACCCGTAGTTCCCGAAGGCATGTACACGCTGATCACCGAAACATCGCCAAAATCCGCGCGCAGCATCCGCCCTTCCGAATCATAAAGCGCATTTCCAAAACCCACTTCCACATGATCCGGCTTTTGCTTCGATAAAATCGCAACGCCACTATAGCCTTTTTTCTCCGCCGAATGCCAGAAATGATGGTTAAATCCCGCCGCCTCAAACAGCGTAAGATCAAGCTGTTCCGCGTTGGCTTTGATCTCCTGGAAACATACAATATCCGGGTTTACCGTATTTGCCCATTCAATCCAGCCTTTATTGAGCGCAGAACGGATTCCATTGACGTTGTATGATATAATTTTTGGCATGTTGAAGCGTTATTGGGATGAATATTTACCGGCAAACAAAGATATACATAGCGAGGGGACGAAAGGGGGACGAAGGGACGAGGGACGAATATGGAGAAGTAGACTTACTCGCTTCACAAATTCGTCCCTTTTTCCGTCCCCCGTCCCCCCGTCCCTTTTATTTACCTTTATTGACTGTGCTCACCCTGCGGAAATTTCTTTTTATTCTATTGCTTCTGCCATGTTTTTATGCGGCCGGACAGACGAATACTTCGTGGAGAGAAAAGACCGTTTATTTTACCGGCGATACATTAACGCTGGATTCGCTGAGCATTGTTCCGGGCACTTTTTCGCTTTATCAAAAAGGTGCGAAGCTCGATTCAACGCATTATGTTTTGATCCCGCTTTATTCGCAAGTGGTTTTGACAAATGTGGATGCGATGGACAGCCTTCGTGTGCGATACGCAGTTTATCCCTTTCTTTTTACGAAGGAGCATTTGCACAAAAACCAGGAACGATTTACAAGTTCACCTGACCATGCTGTAAATCCGTTTCTCTACCGGCCCGGCGATATAAAAACAGAAGATCCTTTCGCTACAGGCGGATTAACGAAAAGCGGAAGTTTATCACGTGGAATTTCATTTGGTAATAACCGCGATGTTTCTGTCAATTCCAGCTTGAACTTACAATTGTCGGGAAAGCTTACGGAAGAAGTAGAATTAATGATGGTGGCCACGGACGATAATCTTCCCTTGCAAGCGGACGGAACCACACAACAGCTGCAGGAATTCGATCGTGTTTTTATCCAGCTCTCTTCGAAGAATACAAAACTCATCGCAGGAGATTTTTTTGCATCGCGACCGAATTCATATTTCATGAATTTTAATAAGCGTGGGCAGGGATTGAACGTGACGAGCACGATTCCTTTTGAAAAATCAAAATCAAAATTGATCGTTAACGGAAGTGCTGCCATTTCGAAAGGAAAATTTGCGCGAAGTGTTATTCTCGGCAGCGAAGGAAATCAAGGTCCGTATCGATTGCGCGGGGCGGAAAATGAATTGTTCATTGTCATTTTATCAGGAACGGAGAAAGTTTATATCGATGGAAAATTGCTCGTGCGCGGGCAGGAAAATGATTACATCATCAATTACAATACTGCGGAATTGACATTCACCGCAAAACAATTGATTACGAAAGACAAACGAATCACGGTTGAATTTCAATACAGCGACAGGAATTATTCGCGTTCCATGTTTCATACCGGATTGGAATATCAAACAGAAAAGTATTCGTTGCGCTTCAATGCTTTTTCCGAACAGGATTCCAAAAATCAGCCGTTGCAGCAATCGCTTACTAATGCCGATAAACTGAGAATGGCGGCTGTGGGTGATACACTTTCACAGGCATTTGTTTCCGGTGTCGACAGCGTTGGTTTTTCCGGCGACCTTGTATTATATCACAAACGTGATACAATCGTAAACAGCGTTTTGTATTCCGACGTTTATGTTTACAATACAAGTCCCGACAGTGCGCATTACCGTTTGAGCTTTACGAATTTCGGTCCGAACAGGGGAAATTACATCCAGGTAACTTCTGCTGCGAATGGAAAAACATTTCAGTGGGTCGCGCCAATCGGTGGAATTCCGCAGGGAGAATACGAGCCGGTTATTTTATTAATTACGCCGAAGAAAAAACAATTGGTCACTTTAGGCGGCGATTTTAAATTCATAAAAAACACGCTCATCAAAGCCGAAGTAGCTTACAGCAATAATGATGTAAATACATTTTCTCCTTACGATTCTTTCGACGATCATGGTTATGGCGCGCAGCTGAATATCCGGAACAAACAAAAGATCCGCGATTCGGTTTCACTGATTCTCGAAGGAAATTACGAATACGTGAGCGCTTATTTTTCTCCGCTCGAACGTTATCGCCCGGTAGAATTTCAACGCGATTGGAATTTGACAAACGCATTTAATACCGGCAACCTGCATCCTGATCAGCATTTGGCAAGAGCAGGATTTGCTTTTGTGAAAAATGGTCTTGGTACAATCGGCTACGATTTCAGCACGTTTCAGAATGGTTCAACATATACAGGTTTGAAACACTCTGTAAATTCTGCTGTGCGTCATAAAGGATTTACACTTGCAGCAAAAGGAAGCGTGTTGAATTCTTACGGCAGTTATGGCTCCACCGATTTCATTCGTCACCGTGTTGATGTTTCGCAAAAGATCTTCAAACAAATTACATTAAGCGCATACGAAGACCAGGAAATTAATTCACTTTACAGACCTGGTGTTGATTCGTTAAACCTTGCAAGCACTTCTTATTTTGAATGGCAGGGCGCAATCACCATTGCTGATACAACAAAAAGAAGCTTCACCGTTTTTTATCGCCAGCGCACGGATCGTTTGCCTACGGGAAGTGATTTTCTTAATTCATCTGTCGCAGATAATGTCGGCGGAACTGTTACGCTGAACGGAAATCCGAATCATCAGTTGCGTGTTACAGCAAGCTACCGTAATTTGAAAATTACAAATCCATCCATCAGCACATTAGCACCCGAACATACCGTTGTCGGACGATTGGAATACAATATACGTATGCTGAAAGGTGTGATCAACGGCCAGACTTTTTACGAAGCTGGTTCGGGACTGGAAGTGAAAAAAGAATATTCCTATTTAGAAGTTCCGACCGGCCAGGGAACATACGCATGGACCGATTACAATGAAGATGGCGTAAAGCAGCTGAATGAATTTGAAGTTGCTGTGTATTCCGACCAGGCAAATTACATCCGCATTTTCACTCCGACAAATGAATATGTAAAAGTGTACACGAATCAATTTTCTCAGAGTTTGAATTTGCGTCCGGCTGCGGTTTGGGCAACTAAAAAAGGTGTGAAAGGATTCGTTGCACGTTTTTCAAATCAAGCGGTTTATCGTGTTGAAAGAAAAACACAAAGCAGCGATGCATTCAACGCATTTTTTCCAACGCTTGATGATGTGAATGACACGGCGCTTGTTTCGCTGAATGCAACAGTGCGCAATACGGTTTCCTTCAACCAGCTCAGCAGTAAATTCGGTTTGGAATATACCTGGCAGGAAGTAAGCGGTAAAAGTTTGCTCACCAACGGACTCGATTCGCGCAGCAATACATTCAACGAAGGAAAAGTGCGATGGAACATGACAAAATCACTTTCGCTGCAGATGTATTACCGCGACGGATATAAAAGAAGCGGTTCCGAATATTTCACTGCTAAAAATTACCGCATTCATTATTACGAAACAGAACCTAAGTTCAGCATTCAGCCCGGCACAACTTTCCGGGTAAGCTTTTCTTACCGTTACGCGCAAAAACAAAACACGCCCGATCTCGGAGGAGAAACAGCAAACATCCAAAAGTTCGGAACAGAATTAAAGCTGAGCAAACTTTCCAAAGGCAGCTTCTTAGCCGAAGCAAATTTCATCGAGATAAAATACAACGGAATAGAATCCTCTGCCATCGGCTACGACATGCTCGAGGGATTGCGAAAAGGAAAAAACTTCACCTGGAAATTAAGCTGGCAACGCTCTCTTGCTACGAATTTGCAATTGACAATTGGTTATGAAGGAAGGAAGACGCCGGGAGCGATGATGATACATACGGGAAGTGCGCAGGTGAGGGCGATATTTTAGTGCTTTAGGCTTGATAAAGCCGTGAAAATGCTCTTCTGGCGGCTTGGGATCACAAATTGCTTAAATTAATAGGCAATCACATAGATTGCAATATCTAACAAGTTGTATTTTAGCGACTTGACCTTCTCAAACTATCGCAAATCACATACCCATCACATAGGCTTTTTAACCCCAAAAAGGCAAATATTTAGCCTGGGGTTTCGATTTATTAGTTGGATCGTAATCTTTAATCAAACCTGCCTCTTTTGTATCACTAATTATTCGCGAGGCAATTGCGTAATTGTGCTCTTCAATCCTAAACCTCTCTCTTAACGAGGTATTGGTCATTGTATCACCGGAAACACATTTAAGACTTGCATGTAAATAACATGCTCTGATCTTATCCTGTTTATCCATATCCCTGAGTAATTTGGGCGAGTACAAAATTATTCGTGTGTAATTATCGCCAGCCACAAATTCGGGCGCAGGCAATTGAAAAAGTTCGCATTGATACACAACTTTATCAATTCCACTACCTCGTTCCTCACAAACATTTAACCTCCGCATAAACCCAGCCAAAATTTCATTCCGGCTTTCAGGAGAATGGTCAATAAATCGTAAAGGATCAATAAGTGGCTTTCCGGGATTTGTTATTTCTATCCGGTTATTAAAGATTTCTACCATTGGGGAAGTTCCTCCAATACTAAAATCCTGATGGATTAAAGCATTCGCAACCAGTTCTCTGATCGCTAAGGGAGGATAAACGGGAACTTCCTTTCTTAATGCCGATTCAATCACTTCATTTGTGGGAAGCTGATCTATTATAAATTGTATTAATCCGGCAAACCCAACAGCATATCCACGAGTACCTAATTGTTCCTTTTTTGTTTCTGTTTTGTCGTTTCCTTTATAAATAATTACTCTAACAGATTTTCGTGCAATAGTTTCAAAATCAGAAATTCGTTTTGCAAATAAAATAGCTCCCAAATTAGTTACTGAATATAATCCACCTTCCGTTGACACAATTATTTTTTCTTCGCATAATTTACCTATTATTCCATTGATATTATGCGGCAAAGGAAGTTCGAGCATATCAAAAAAGGAAGGGTAATCAATAATTTTCAGTATCTCATCCTCTGAAACTCTAGTGGGAGAAGTCTTTTTTTCAAAAGGTATTTTGTTTGTATTGTCCCATATTTTTCTTTCCCGCTCCGTATGCTCTGACAATGGCTTTTTATAAGATCCTATTCTTATAAAAGACTTATTCTGAAATTTTACTGGTGTAAAGTGTGCAGAGTCAACCCGAAAAATAACAAAGTGTAAGTCATTATAATTAAATTCAAAAATGCGGAAATCAACCCTGGGATCAAGTTGTGTAGCAAGCCAATTTTCAAGTTCTTGATTCCCTATTTTTTCGTTGGATGGAAAGAACGTTGTTCCAACTAATCTGTGAGTGTTGTTCTCAATTCCATAAACTAAATAGCCAAATGGTTTATGATGATAACAGGCACCATTTGACAAAGCGGATAAATATTCGCCTATCTCCAACGGCTTGCTATTATTTACTTTAAACTCCGCCCACTCACATTCTTTGGGGAATGCTTGCAAATCCTTAAGTAAAATTTCTAATTCTTGTTGCTCCATTTTTCCTGGTTGCCAAAAATAAAACTCCGCTTACCTAAGGACAATAATAAGAACAATAATAGTTTGGTTGAGCAATAAAGAAATACAAAATTTAAAACAAAATCCCCAATACAAATGTGAATCTGAATTTACATTCAAATTTAACAGCTAGGAATTGCCAGGTTGAGATACGCATCTAAAAAATACAATTAGAGAAATTACAGAAATTCTAAGAAGCTCCAAACCCTTCCCTCCGAACTAACAACTCCAAACTCCCAACTATTTCTCCGAACTAACCACTCTGAACTAAAATCTCCCTGTGCTCTGAATTGTCAGACCGAGTGTCTCGTCAGAGAAAATTTAATTGCAAAAGGAAAAGACAATTCTGACGAGATGTATCGAGGGCCTACTCCAAAACCATAGTAGTAGTCCCAATCATCACCTTATCCGAATACAGCTCCACAATATATTTTCCCGGGGCCAATTCATCTTCCTCTTTTGCTTTCGGACAAAGAATCAAAACCGTCATCGGCTGATTCTGGTAATCGATTGTTTTTTTCGCTGCGAAATAGGCCGTCGTGTTACCGAATGTAAACTGGCGGGTCGGACTTCTTTCCTGTGTGAGCTCCTGCGCGTCGGGAGTAATGATGCGCACGTAAATATCATGTCCGCCAGCAATCGTTAAATCATTATCAGCAACATCAAACGTCACGCGGATCTTATCCACCTTCGAAGCTTTTGTTGTTTCAGAGTCTTTTTTTCCACCGCGCGATTGTTTGATGCCGATCGCTTTTACATTCATCGTAGAAAGCACAGCCGCACGATCAATTCGTCCTTTCAACGCTTCCTTCTCACCTTCCACAAGCTTCGTTCTGTTCTTTTCATTGTCAAGCTGACCCAGCACTTCTTTTTTCTCAGCAATCAAAACACCGTTAAGCGTATTCAGCGAGTCGATCGTGCGCACATAACCTTGCATGATCTGTCGTAACGTTTGCGTTTCTTTTTTGAGCTTCGCAATCATGTACGAATCGCCCTTATGCTTTTCCGCTTGTAGTATCAGCGAATCAATCAATGCGCGTTTCGCCACCAGCTCTTCATTTAGCACAGCGTCGCTTGTTGTCAGCGCATCAAAATCTGCTTTCAACGCCAACAGATCGGCCTGCACATTATCTTTTTCTTTTATCGTCGTCTCAATTTTTATTTCGTGCGTCGACACAATTGTTTTCAGCTCTTTGTATTGAAAGCTCATGTAAGCGCACAATCCTGCGAGAATAAAAATGATGAAGAGATATATCGCATGCAGCTTGCGGTTATTCTTTTCTTTTTCTGCTGCCGGTGTTGTTGCTTGATTATCCATTTTCTTCTTTCGTTTGCCGATAATTTTGTACAGCAAAAAATATTCCTTTAATTACAGCAAAATTACGTTTTTATGAGCATGAGCGGAATAAAACAGCTTGCAGGAGATTTTGCTTCCTTGTTCTTTCCCAACTTATGCGCCGCATGTAACGGACATCTTTTGCGTGGTGAAGTTGCAATTTGTACCGCTTGTATCATGGACTGTCCCCGCACCTTTGATGAACACGATCCTGTTGATAACCCCGTAGCGCGTGTCTTCTGGGGCCGTGTGCAATTGCAGTCTGCCGCTTCTCTTTTTGTTTTTACCAAAGGCGGCAAAGTGCAGGAGCTCATTCACAATCTTAAATACAACGGACGGAAAGATGCAGGTATTGCAGCCGGAAGATTATTTGGGAATGACATAAAAAATTTAACGCCTTTTAACACGATCGACGCAGTGATACCAGTGCCTTTGCATCGCGATAAATTTATCAAGCGCGGTTATAATCAAGCTTCCTGCTTTGGCGAAGGAATTGCACAGGCGCTTTCCATTCCGCTTTACGAACACGGCATGCTGCGCTTAAGTGCAACCGAAACACAAACAAGAAAAAATCGCAGCGAACGTTGGGAGAATGTTGAAGATGTTTTTACCGTCAACAAAAAAATAAATCTCGCAGGCAAACATATTTTAATTGTCGACGATGTTATTACTACCGGAGCTACAATTGAAGCATGCGCCATTCCTCTTTTGCAATTAGCAGGAACAAAAGTGAGTGTGTTATCACTGGCGAGTGCGAGGGATTAAGGGTACGAAAAACGAAATCAGACGAAAGTGCGAAAAACGAAAATGGACAAAACTTTTCATTGCTTTCGCTTTTCGGACTTTTTCGTTTTTATTTCGTTTTTCGTACTCCACCTTTTTCCACACAAAAAACCCGATCTTTGCCACCGGAAATCACCATGGCAGAAAATCTCGCAATTTCAGGAACCACCAAAGAAGAGCGTTACCGTTCACTCTTGCCGCAGATGGCAGGTTTGACAGATGGCGAAAATGATTTTACTGCAAACCTTGCAAACATCGTTGCAGCGCTCAAACAAACTTTTAGTTTTTTCTGGGTCGGCGTTTATCTTGTGAAAGCAGAACAGCTTGTGCTCGGACCTTTCCAGGGACCAATCGCCTGCACGCGTATCGCAAAAGGAAAAGGAGTTTGCGGCGCAAGCTGGGAGAAAAAACAAGTAATGTTAATTCCCGATGTAGATCAGTTTCCCGGGCATATTTCTTGCAGCTCCGATTCCAAATCTGAAATTGTTGTTCCCGTCATAGATGAAAACGGGAATGTGATTTTAGTAATCGATGTCGACAGCAACAAGCTCAACGATTTTGATTCCACCGACCAGCGTTACCTCGAAGAAATAGCAGGATTAATTGCAGTGCTTTACAACAGACGTGATGCGTAAATTTTTGATCCGGAAAATCCCGGCCGGACTCCTTCTTATTTTGATGACACTTTCCTCCTGCGCGCTGGTGCTCACACCCGACGGCGGACCAAAAGATGCTGTTCCCCCGCGCGTAGTTAACTATTCGCCCGATAGCGCAGCAACAAATTTTACCGGCAACAAAATCGTTTTGGAATTCAATGAATATATTCAGCTGAAAGATCTCAACAACCAGCTCATCATTTCACCACCGCTGAATAATGATCCCGATGTAATTATCCGCAGAAAAGATATTGTCATCACGCTCAACGATACGCTGCTTCCGAATACCACGTATACCATCAGCTTCGGAAATGCCATCCGCGATATAACAGAAGAAAATGTGCTGGATAATTTCCGCTACGTTTTTTCTACGGGCACGTTCATCGATTCACTTCGCATTTCAGGAAAAGTGGTGAATGCTTCTACGCTCGCCGGAGAAAAAGGAATGCTTGTCATGCTTTATGCAAATACAGGCGATTCTGTTCCATTGAAACAACGTCCGTATTATTTCACAAAGACAAGAGACGACGGTTCTTTCCTCATGACAAATCTTCGTGCGGGAACTTACAAGCTGGTGGCGCTCGACGATAAAAATTCAAATTATTTTTTTGATAATTCATCGGAGCGAATAGCGTATTCCACTGAATTGATCAGTCTTGCAAACAACAACGATTCCATCAACCTGAAAATTTTCAAAGAAGATCCGGTGAAACAATCGCGTCTTAAAGCACAGCAGCTTGCGGCAGGAAGATTTTCTTTTTTATATGCTTTGCCTTTAAAAGATCCGCAGGTTAGTTTTATTCCCGCGCTTCCTGCAGGCATGGAAGTTTTTAAAGAAGTTTCCGTCACCGGCGACAGCATTGATTTTTGGTTCAACACGGTTTTAATCGACTCGCTCACATTTGTCATTCACGACGAAGCAACACAGTTGAATGATTCTGTAACACAAATGATGGTAAAGCCGGGCGATAAAAGCAGGCGCATCCGAACAGGCGCATCCGATCCGCGCAAGCTCGTGATGAATCCGAATAACAATGGAGCTTCCTTATTCGATCTCGGCAAACCGTTGCAGATTACAACCAGCAATCCCCTGCGCGTTTTTAATCCGAACGATTTTATTTTGCTCAAAGGAAAAGATACATTAAAAGCTAATCCTGTCTTGTCGGCAAACAAACGATTGATCACTTTCAATTATACGTTCGAAGAAGACAGCTCGTATTCGCTTTTTGTAAAACCAGCAGCTGTCATAGATTGGTTCGGTCAAAAAAACGACACGGTTGCAACCAGCTTCAAGATTCGGGAGTCACGCTATTACGGAACGCTGAATGTAAAGCTGACAGGTTTGCCTGCAGGAAATTATTTATTACGCGTAGTAAATGATAAAGATGCTGTAATAC
The DNA here is from genome assembly GCA_031412295.1 of Bacteroidota bacterium. Classification (GTDB taxonomy): domain Bacteria; phylum Bacteroidota; class Bacteroidia; order Palsa-965; family Palsa-965. The sequence continues at coordinate 72,359 of JANOCU010000005.1, read as the reverse complement.
GCGAATTAAAAATTGCAGATGTCACCACAGCAAAATTCGATTTGCTAGGTCCGGGAACTTACCGACTGAAATTAATCGCAGACGAAAATAAAAACGGGAAATGGGATACGGGAAATTACCTGCTGCATAAACAGCCCGAGCGTGTGATCTATTATATCAATCCTGTGAAAATACGATCGGGATGGGATATGGATGTTGAGTGGATATTTAAGTAAAAAAGGGACGAAGGGACGGAAAAATAGGGACGAAAAAGGGGACGAAAAAAAGCTTCCTGAAAAATAGTTCAAGATCTTCCTCTTGAATTCTTGACACCGCCCCTGCGTCCCCTCGTCCCCTTTCGTCCCTATTTGTTTTAAATACTAAATCTCTATTCTGAATTCATCCCCATCCATTCCCGCAGGAAATCTGGTGCGGAAATCGAATAATTCGCGGTAGGATAATTTTTCTGAAATTATTTCATCTCTTGAAATGATCGCGCTTTTAATATGATCGCCTTTGAAATCGATGATGGCGGAATCTCCTGTGTATAAAACGTTGTCGCCATCATTCCCGATGCGATTCAATCCTACTACGTAAGAAAGATTTTCAATCGCACGCGCCATGAGCAATGTTTTCCAGGCAATGCTTCTTCGCTCAGGCCAGTTCGCAACGTACAAAAGCAAATCATAATCGGAGATCATGTGATCGTCTTGTATTGTCCAGCGGTTGCGGCTCCACACAGGAAAACGCAGATCGTAACAAACAAGCGGACAAACATTCCATCCGTGCAGGGTAACGATTAATTTTTTTGTGCCTGCGGTAAATTTTTTCTCTTCACCCGCGAGACGAAACAAATGACGCTTATCATACTGCTCATACGATCCGTCAGGACGCACCCATAGCAGACGGTTGTAATAATTTCCGCCATCCGATGCGATGAAGCTTCCCGTAACTACAGTATTTAATTTTGCGGCCTGGTTGCGCATCCATTCCAGCGTGGGGCCATCAGTAGTTTCACCCAGCTTTATAGGATTCATTGAAAACCCGGTGGTGAACATTTCCGGCAACACTAACAGATCAAGCGGACCTTCAATGGTGCGCAGCTTTTCGCCGAACATGTGGAGGTTTGCTTTTCGGTCTTCCCAAAAAAGCTGAGATTGAACTGCGGTAACGATTATATCACGGGGTTTCATAGTATAAAGTTACAAGGAAAAAGATTTCAATCCTTCAGGATGTCGCAATTTAAAATTCGCAGAATAAAGGGCTAATCGCTATTGACATCGGTCGAAATCCCTGATAAAAGTTCGGTGAAGACTGTAAATTCGTGTAACATTATTCATTATGAAAAAAGCTGATGATAGTTCGCTCTCACGCGATTTGAATTTCTGGATTGATTCGTACGATGATCTTTTTTCAGATTTCGATTCTCGCCCGTACTCCGGGCGTGCTATTTCAGACGATTTTATTTCCGAATTAAATAAGCTCACGGAAGAAAAAGATGATTTTATTAAAACCATTATTTTCCAGGTTCCGGCAAAAGTGCGTGATGAAAAAACGGAAGCTATTATTAAAGACCGTCTGACAAACGGATTGCTTAATCAATACATTCGTTTTTCAAAAGAGCTGAATAGTAGTCGCAGAAATGGAATTTTAATGACGGTTCTCGGAATTGTCGCAATGATGCTCGCGGTTTTTATTACTTCACTCGGAGAAAATTCTTTGCTTAAAAATTCGCTTAAAATACTTTTCGAGCCCGCAGGATGGTTCCTCATCTGGACTGGCCTGGATAAAATGTATATAGGAGGAAAACCGCTAAAACGGAAACGGGATTTTTATGCGCGGCTTGAAAAAAGTAAAATCGAATTTATCTCCGACTAAATTTTTTGCAATATTTCTGCCGCCTTCTCAATTGTTTCATCCTTTTTAGCGAAACAAAAACGGAGCATATTATCATAAACAGGCTTATGATAAAAAACAGAGATCGGAATTGCAGCCACTCCATTTTCTTTGATCAGGCGTGTTGCGTAATCTGCATCTTTTTCAGTTGTAATCTTATCATAGCTCAACAGCTGGAAATAAGTTCCGGGCGTTGGCACCAATGAAAAACGGGAGCCTTTCAGCATTTTATTAAACAGATCACGTTTTGCCTGGTAAAAAGCACCAAGCTCGTTATAGTGCGATTTGTTTTTTAAAAATTCCGCAACACCGAATTGCATTGGCGTGTTCGTTGCAAACACAAGGAACTGGTGCACCTTCCTGAATTCGGTCATCAGCTCTTTCGGCGCTACGCAATAGCCGATTTTCCAACCTGTAGTATGAAAAGTTTTTCCGAATGAAGAAACAATAAAGCTGCGGTTGGCAAGATTCGGATAACGCGCCATGCTTTCGTGCTGACGGCCATCAAAAATGATATGCTCGTACACTTCATCAGCAAGAATAATGATATCGGTTTTATTCGTCAGCTTTTCCAGCTGTTTCATATCATCGGCATTCAAAACAGCGCCGGTTGGATTATGCGGACTGTTGATGATGATCATGCGTGTGCGATGATTCACCAGCTTTTTCACTTCATTCCAGTTGATATTATAATCGGGCGCTTTGAGCTGCAGGTAAACTGTTTTTCCACCGTTAAGCTCAATCGCAGGCTCATAACAATCATAAGCAGGCTCGAAAATAATTACTTCATCGCCTTCGCGGATCGTTGCAGAAATAGCAGTGTAAATCGCCTGCGTTGCTCCTGAAGTAATTGTAATTTCTGTTTCCGGATTATATTTTATTCCGTAAAGATCTTCTGTTTTTTCCGCCACCATTTCACGCAGCTTCATCACACCGGGCATCGGTGCATATTGATTATTGCCCGCTTTCATTGCTTTATTTACAGCAGAAATTAATTCAGGAGGACATTCAAAATCAGGAAAACCCTGCGACAGATTTATTGCATTATGTTCGGTAGCAAGCTTCGACATCACTGTAAAAATGGTAGTTCCTACACGTGGAAGCTTGGTGCTGATTGTCCCGGAAAAATCTGGCATAAACTAAAAATCAAATAAATAATAATTCAATATAGGGAGAGGGTAAAATTAATCAAAAAAAAGTACTGGGGGAATTAGGGAAATTAGGTAATTGGGGTAATTAGGAAGTGGGTAATTAAGGCTTTAAAAACCTTTTGGAGCCAACTATGTATCTAAAATATTCCTAAATCCCTAATTCCTTAATTACCCTAATTACCCCGTTCCCTAATTTCCCTACCTTTGCAAAATACTAATTTTAAAACCTATACTTTACAATGAGCATTGCTAACAATTCTGTAGTCTCGGTAAATTATCATCTCACAGTTGCCGGTGAAAACGGCGGTGAAGAAATTACCATAGAAAAAACTTCTGTAGAAGAGCCTTTTGTTTTTTTATTCGGCGGCGGACAATTGCTACCTGAATTTGAAAAAAATCTTTCCGGAAAAACCGTCGGGGATAAATTCGATTTCCGTGTTTCCGCTGAAGAAGGTTACGGCGAATACCAGCTTGATCATATTGTAAGTCTGCCAATCGAAAATTTTCTTGGTGAAGACGGAAAGCTGGATTCAGAAACCATCGCTGTTGGAAAAAATGTTCCCATGGTAGATTCAGAAGGTCACCGTCTCTGGGGCAAAGTGATTGAAGTATCGCTCACCAATATCCGCATGGATTTTAATCATCCGCTTGCAGGAAAAGAATTGCATTTCGCAGGAGAAGTAATTGACACACGCGAAGCGACAAAAGAAGAGCTTGATCATGGTCATGTTCACGGACCAGGCGGACATCATCATTAGGAAAATTCAAAATTCAAGATTCAAAATTTCTTGAATTGTAAATTTTAAAAACCGATTGGGAAACTGATCGGTTTTTTTTATTCCGTTTGTTCGAGCGAAGTCGAGAACGACTTGCAGCAGAATCTAAATGTATGAAAGCATCTCTCTTGCACGCTTACACCAACATATTCTTCAGGATGTGAAATTTTCTTGTAAGGCGTTCTCGACTTCGCTCAAACAAACAACGAACAAACAGAAGGAAACGAAAAAGCCACTTGCAAAAACAAGTGGCTCTCTTCTACTCAATATAAAACTCTACTGATTACCCTTTTCCGAATTGTCCCAAATCCATGAAATCTTTCCAGTCAGCGAGATTCGCCATTACTTGTAGCTGGCGATAGCTTTCGTGAAAGGTCATGTCTGTTGTTTGTGCATTCAGGATATCGATGCGGTAGCGATCAAAATTTGCAAGGGCTACTTTTTCTTCGGACGAAAGTGATTCACCATTGAACTCACGATCGCGGAGATCATTGATTGAAACTGTGCCGCCGATTTCGGCCTTGACAAAGTACTTCTTAAGTAGGTCTTCTCTGAATGTCATAGCTTGGGTCTGTGCAAATGTAACGCTTTGACAATACCGGATGTTACAACTTAATTATGCTTTTATTAACATTGAGTTGTCAGGAATTGAAAACCTTTTTGCCCGCAAGCTAATGCGCCGCAAGCTGAAGCATGCGGATGTTATACGCTTTTAAAAATGCCGACTGTGCAATTGCCGTCTTTATCAATAACACCCCTGTACATTCCGGGTGTGTTGAAAGAAAGCGTTGCATTTCCATGTTTATCGATCGCGATCAATCCGCCTTCACCACCATCCGGCGCCAGTTGATTGAACACAACTTCATCACACGCATCCTGCAAGTTCAAACCTTTGTAACGCATCAACGCAGAAATTTCATGCGCAACAACACGACGGATATAAAACTCTCCGTGACCTGTGCATGAAACAGCAACTGTATCATCAGCAAAAGTTCCTGCTCCGATGATAGGCGTATCTCCTACCCTGCCCCAGCGTTTGTTTGTCATTCCACCGGTAGAAGTTGCTGCTGCTAAATTTCCTTTTGCATCAATCGCCACCGCGCCGACTGTACCGTACTTTTTTTCTTTTCCTGAAACATGATCAAGCAGCGTGACTGAAGAATCTTTCACCGACAACCATTGCTGGCGACGATGTTCGGTTAAAAAATATTCTTCATTCTTAAAGATCATTCTATTTGATCTTGCAAAATCTTCTGCACCTTTTCCGGAAAGCATTACGTGCTCAGAATTTTCCATCACCATTCGCGCAAGCATAACAGGATTTTTTATGCCGTGTATTGCTGTTACCGCTCCCGCACGTCGTGTTGCACCATCCATGATCGCAGCATCCATTTCGAACTTTCCTTCGTGCGTCAATACCGAACCGCGTCCTGCATTGAATAAAGGTTCATCTTCTAAAATGAGCACTGCTGCCTGGACTGCTTCAAGCGAAGAGCCGTTTGATTGCATTACTGCATATCCTGCTTTCAACGCAGCTTCCAATGCAGCGCGATATGCTTTTTCCAATTCCGGTGTTAATTGTTCCGGAAGAATTACTCCTGCTCCACCATGTACTGCGATCACCATCGTAAAAAGTTTTTTAAAAATTATTTTATTCCTGCAGCCTGCAATTTTTGCTTTTCTTCCAGGCCATTTAAGCTATCAATTAATTTTTCCGCTCGTGCATTTCCCGGATCAAGCACCAATACTTTTTTCAGCAAACGGCGTGATGTCGGCTGGAATGCCGGTGTACCGATGTAATATGTTGCAAGCTTAATATTCTTCGGCACGTTCGAGGAATCCTGCTGCCATTCAAGCAATGCTGCTTCGTTTTGGAATGCTGCGTTATAACCATTCTGTAATGATTTTTGCATATCCGGTTTCAGCTGGCTTGCCTTATCAAAAGCCATTTTTGCCGTTGTAAAATCCTGCGCCATAAAGCTTGCACCGCCATAATCCGCCCAGGCTTTTGCATCGTTAGGAACTGCTATGACCGCGCATTTATAAAACCGTGCTGCACCCGCATAATCTTTTGCAGCCGCCATATTATTCGCCCGACCAACAAACATTTGCTGATAGCTCAACAGGATATTGTTAGATGGAAAATACCTGTATGCACTTCCCCATGCTTCTGCAGCTTCTTCGTAGCGATCAGTATAATAATAGCATAAGCCGAGGTTCAAATATCCGTTCACATATTTCTTGTGCAGCTTCGTTGCTTTTAAAAGATAGACAAGCGCAGTATCAGCATAACGGTGAACTTTCACTGTATCGCGGCCATATTTCTGAATTGTATCCTTGCCGATAATTGTATCGCGACCGAGGTAATAAAGTCCGCGATCCATGTAACGGGCGCCTGCATTTCCATTGGTAAGTGCGCTGTTCGGATGCGTTATCACATCGGCAGTAAAGAGCGTGTAATCATTTATCCAGTCAGCATTTCGTTTCTGCGTGATCATAAATGCAGGAATGCAAAGCAAAAGAAATACGCCGGTAAGAATGTAACGTTGTGCCTGCCCGACTCTCTCAAGACCTTTCACCGCAAGCCATGCGATTGCCATGCAGAATCCGAGTGAAGAATGGAAGATCAAACGTTCGCCCATTGTTGCGCCGATGTCGAAGAAAATATTGCACACCAAAGCAAAAAATCCGAGGTAAAGTAAAAGCGCAAATGAAAGCGGGTGTCTTTTTTTCCAAAGACGGAAGAGCAGGATCACAAGTCCGACGTGAACTGCAAGGGATAGCAAAACCATCGGATCAGCGAGGTCAGAATACGGGAAATGCTGGTAGGAATAATCAGAAACCAATGGCCATGGATAAATCAACAAATAGAGGTAATCATCCAGGCGATTTATTTTTGATAGGAAGGTTTCCAGTGGTGATGAATAGAGATACGGATCGTTCAGCGGATCTTGTTTGGTTTTATCGATCGGTACGGTTTTCCCGATTGCTCCAATGTGAATAAGTCCGTAAACAACGACAACTGCGCCTATCGGAACCAGGAGATAATACAAATCGCTCAGTTTGCGTTTGTGAAAGATCATCAGTGATGCAGGAATCAGCACAACCATTGCGATTGCATATTCTTTCGAAAGGAATGCCAGGAAAAAACAGCTCATCGCCCATAGAAGATCCTTTCTTTTTTTCTTCAAATCATAACGGAAAAAGAAAATGAATGTAAGGCCGATAAATAAAATCGAGAAGATCTCATCGCGCGATTTTACGTTGGCAACAACTTCTGTGTGAATCGGGTGAATGGCAAAAAGCAAAACCGTGAGAAATGCAATGTCAGCATTGGAACGGAAAATATGTTCGCGGAAAAGCCAGAGTAAGACAAGCAATGCAATAATGTACCAGAATACCTGGAAACCATGTCTTACATCTGCAATTTCCATATTAGTCTCCTTGATCTTTTTATCAAGCTCATTTTTTTCAACTGTAAGTCGATTGGTGACAAGATCATTGATTCCTTTTTTCTGCAGATCAAAAAGTGAATCACGCACTTCTGTATATCGATCACCGTACGTTTCACCGAAAATTTGTTGCTCGATTGCGAAAGTGACAATAGAAAGCGGACGATAACGACCACCGGAAAGCTGCTGCTCCACGCCCATGCTTTCGTAATAACTTTTGTATGCATCATTCGCAAGAATTTCGTCGATTCCGGAAAACCCTTTTTGCACATACATGTTTTGCTTCATGATAATATCATCATCAAGCGCATATTGATTTTTGACTGTGCTTCCGTAAAATACAATTCCGATTACCGCAATTACAATTGCCTGGAAGACGTAACTTTTTAGAAAAAGCCAGCCATTTTCATGCAATTCCGGAAGCACATAAGCCGTAGTCCGACCAGAAGCCGGGGTGCCTGTTTTTTTGATTTCAATCTTTTTGGCCATAGGGAATACGAAGCTACCTAAAAAAAGAAAAAGGGGAATGAAAAAAAGAGGGACGGGCACGCGAAAATCTTCATTGGTTCATCAGCTAAAGCCGGACAAAAAAGATGCGGTTACAAAGGAAAGCGCAGGAATTACTTAATATTGTTCTGGCAAATCTCCATCTCCCTAAAGCCAATGAATAAATTCCGCAGCAGCATCAACCGAATCACGGCTAAACAGCTGCTCTTTTTATTTATAATTTTTATCCCGATCGGCGTGCTCGTTGTTGTGCTCGGTGCGCAGGTGCGGATAAGTAAAAAGCCGAAAGCGGTTGCCGGTTATCTCGATCTTTCTCAATACGATTTGCAGCACGGTGCAATTCCGCTGAATGGAGAATGGAAGTTTTACTGGCATCAATTTCTCGAACCTAAAGACCTTACGGAAAAAAACCAGGAATCGGATTCACTGATCAATGTTCCGGGAATCTGGAATAAAAAAGGATACGAGGCAAAAGGTTATGCAACTTACGTGCTTGATGTAAAGCTGCGCAACGGACAATCCATGCAGGCGCTGAATATTCTTACTATGAGCAACGCCTATAAAATGTGGGTGAATGATCAGCTCATTGCTTCGAATGGGATTGTCGGTAAAGATGAATCACATTCGCAACCGGCTTATGCGCCGAAAGTAATTACGTTTCTCCCGGACACGAATCACTTACGTTTTGTAGTGCAGGTTTCCAATTTCGCGCATTGCAAAGGCGGCTTCTGGCTTCCTGTTGAGCTCGGAGCTGTTGATCAAATTCAAAAAGATCGTGATGCGCGTGTGCTGCTGGAAATGTTTCTTTTCGGATGTCTTTTTATCATGGCGTTGTATCATTTCAGCCTTTATTTTTTACGTCGCAGCGATCGTTCACCACTTTATTTCGGATTGATGTGCGCAGTGATCGGCATACGCAGCTTATTGACAGGAGAAAATTTAATCAACTCCATTTTCCCTGATCCCGATTGGTTCATTGCACGAAAAATCGAATACCTCCTCACCTTTCTCAGCGTTCCGATCTACATTACATTTTCAAGAGTGCTCTACCGTGAACAATGGAATAATACAATTTACAAAGGCTTCATTGGTTTCGGACTTGCATTATGCTTATTTGTATTGATAACACCTTCGGATATTTATACAAATACATCGTATGTCTTTACCGGCTTTGCATGGATCACCAGCATCTATACGATCATCGTTTTTATCCGCGCAGCAAAACAGAAACAGGAAGGCGCTGTTATTTTCACCATCACTTCACTTTTTTTCCTGCTCACAATTGTCAACGACACGCTGAATCAGATGGAGCTCGTTCACACCGGGCTTTACCTTTCATTCGGATTGCTTGTCGTAACATTTGCACAATCCTTTGTTCTTTCTTCACGCTTCTCAAAAGCATTTCACAACCTGGAAATTTACTCCAGCACGTTCCGAAAATTTGTTCCTGCACAATTTCTTGATAAAGTAGCGAAAGACGGAATTGAATCTATTCGCGCTGGCAATGCAGAAAAAGTAGAAGTCTCTGTTCTTTTCAGCGACATTCGTTCGTTTACCAGTCTTGCTGAAAGTATGTTGCCGGAAGATATTTTCAATATGCTGAACAAGTATCTTGCGTTTGTGGAGCCACCGATTCGTTCCAATAATGGGTATGTAGATAAATATATCGGCGATGGAATTATGGCGCTTTTTGAAAATGGTAAAAATCAAAACAGCGCTTACAATGCAATTCTTGCCGCTTTAGAAATGCAGCAGGCGTTGAAAAAATATAACGAAACCAGAAAGACAAACGAGAAGCCACCACTCCAAATGGGAATCGGGTTGCATACGGGTGATGTGATCATCGGAACACTCGGAGGAAATGAACGCATGGATTCCACAGCCATCGGTGATGCGGTAAATCTTGCTTCACGTATTGAAGGCATGACAAAAATTTACGGCGTTACGTTGCTCGTCAGCGATTACACGTTGAGCTTGCTGGCAAATCGCGAAGAATTTATTGTTCGTTTTGTCGACACTGCAACAGCAAGAGGAAAAACGGAGCCTGTTGGCATCTGGGAAATTATCGGCAAACGTTCGGACCAGGGAATTGATCAAAAAATTATAATGCTTCCTGCCTACGAAATGGCAATGACAAATTACAAAGCCGGCAATATGGCTGAAGCAAAATCCTATTTCGAGATCTGCCTGGAACAGTCGCCCGGTGATACAGTTGCTGCGATTTACTTGCAGAGATGTTTTACTAAGATGGTTGGTGAAGGAAAAAAGTGACGGGTGGCAAGTGACAGGTGAGGGTGACGGGTGACGGGTGACGGGAAGAATATCGAAGCTGATAATTTAAGATCATTATATGGCATGAAAATAGCTGCTATTTAGCGCTGTTATTCACTATTAAAACACATTTCGTTCCTCGTCCCCTTTTCGTCCCTTAGCCTGTCCTGAACTTGCCGAAGGATCCCTTTTCCTTAGTTACCTTTGTACTTTATGAATCCACTCCCCGTTTTTCGCAATTTATTCCGGCATCGCTTTAGCAAGCTTGTGCTGGCGGTGCTGGCATTTGCAGGAGCTTACCTGATTACACTTTCGTTTTCCGAGCATTCTTCCAAACCCGGCATCAGCGAATTCGAAAAAGCACTTCATAAAAAAGAAGCGCTGCTTGATGATGAAGTGGATTCGCTGGTGAAATTTTCATTAGGCAAATCGTTTGATCAGATTTTTCGTTTGCGCCCGACACGCTTCAATACACTTTTTCGTGATGAAGGACTTGTATTGCTTATCTACGAAAACGATACGCTGAAATTCTGGTCCGACAATTCTGTTTCGGTAGAGAACTACATGAAAGAAGTTTGTCTCGACGACAGGATGGCGAAGCTGAAAAATGGCTGGTTTGAAGTCAATCGCAAAACAGATGATATCGGTCGCACAATCATCGGGATGCTGTTGATCAAAAAAGAATATTCGTACCAGAATCAATATCTCGTCAATTCATTCGGGCGCGATTTTAAAATGCCGGCTGAAACGGAAATTGCAATAGGAAATCCATCTTCTGCGAATAGCGTTCATGCGGCTGATGGAAATTATCTTTTCACACTTGTTTTTAAATCAACAGGCCAGGTTGAAACCCCAACATGGATCACGTGGCTGAATCTTATTTTTAATTTATTCGGATTTTTATTTCTTCTTCTTTTTATTCATTCAGAAAGCCGTGCATTAAAAAGTGTTTTAGGAAGAACAGGTTCGCTTTTACTTTTTATAGGAACAGTAATCGTGATGCGTTTTCTTTCTCTCAAGATAAATTTCCCTGCAACATTTTATGAGCTTCCGCTATTCGGTCCGAAATATTATGGCGATGCAGATTCTTTCTGGCTTTCCAATCTGGGCGATTTCCTGATCAATTCACTGCTGCTGCTTTATCTCGCATTTCATGTTACGCGTTATTTAAGAGAAACAAAGATCAACACCGAACTTTCACCGTGGAAAAAGATCGGTTTGGGTTTGCTCTTGTTGTTGGTGCCGTCTTTCGGTGCGTGGTTGCTCAACGGAATGATTATCGGCCTTGTGCAGAATTCGAATATTTCTTTCAACGTCAATAATATTTTTGACCTGACTGCTTATAGCTATACCGGGCTTTTATTAATTGCAATCCTGCTCGCCACATTTTTTCTTATTGCAGATCGTTGCGTGCGGATCTTTCAAAAGCTCATTACCAATTTTGCGCTAAGCTGGAATTTATTCATTGTCGCATTGCTGGTACATACCGGCATACTGCATCTTTTCGGTTATGTTGATCTCATTGCTGTATTATGGCCATTTGCAATAATTATCCTGCTGCTGGTGTGGCGGAAAAATGCAGATGATCAAACCTATTCTTTCTCGCTGATCATTTGTCTCGTGTTTGTTTTTTCATTCTACGGAACACACATGCTGCTGCACCAGGGACGGCATAAAGAACATGATACACGAATTCTATACGCCGAAAGTTTAGCAGCAGAACAAGATCCTATCGCTGAACATCTTTTCACAGAGATCGAAGATAAATTCATTCACGATTCATTGCTGATTGCTTACACACAAGCACCGACAATTGACCTCAGCGCTTTTGAAAAACGTGTGCAGCAGCAATATTTCAGCGGCTACTGGGACAAGTATGATGTTAAAGTAACTTTCTTCGATACGATGTGTACGCCGGTGCTGCGATCAAGCTCGCTGTATTCCGATAACATCATGCATTTTGATGAGCGCATGGAAAAAGAAGGTGTTCCTACTTTCAGCCCGAATTTCTTTTTCCTCAACAGCACAACAGGACGAATCAGCTATCTCGCAAGAATTATTCTACAAAAGCCGGGTGAAGAAAAATTATTGGGACAAGGAACATTATTCGTTGAGCTTGATTCAAAATTAATGTCGGATCAAATCGGGTTTCCTGAATTGCTGCTCGATCGTGAATTAGGAATCAATCAAAAGCTGATCAATTATTCTTATGCGAAATATAAAAATGGTCAGCTGGTCAATCATTCCGGCAAGTTTCAATATCGCTTAACGCCGGAACCATATGGCTTTACAGGACCTGAAAGTAAATTCTTTGAAGTGGACGGATGGTGTCATTTAGTTTACCGTCCTGATAATTCTACTGTTGTTATTCTCAGTCGCACCGATGAAGGCTGGCTGAGCAGAACAACAAGCTTCTCTTACATCTTCGCAATTTTCAGCTTGCTGCTGCTCATCGCACTTTCTGTTCGCCAGCTGATTCTTGTCGGTCCGACCTTCTCGAATCTCAGCTTCAAATACAGGATTCAGCTGGTGCTGGTGATGATCGTTTTGGTTTCGCTTGGATTATTCGGAGGCGGTTCCATTTATTATATCCGCCAGCAATACCAGGCGAAAAATGCGGAGATCATTTCTGAAAAAGGTCATTCTGTTGTGCTTGAATTACAGGATCTGCTCGAGGAAAATAAGCTGAACAGCTCGTTCAAAGAATACACGACTTACAAATTGAAAAAGTTTTCAAATGTCTTTTTCACGGATATCAATTTGTATGATGTGAAAGGAAATCTTTATGCCTCATCGCGACCGAAAGTTTTCGATGAAGGGCTTGCCTCGCGTAAGATGAACCCGGAATCGTATTTGCAGATCAGCCTCGATAAAAAATCAGAATTCATTCATGATGAGAATATCGGTAACCTTGCTTATCTCTCCGCTTATTTGCCGGTGAAAAACAAAGCGGGTGAATTGCAGGCGTATCTGAACATTCCGTATTTCGCAAAACAAAGTGATTTGGAAAAAGAAATTTCCTCTTTCCTCGTTGCGTTGATCAATGTTTATGTTTTGCTTTTCGCTTTATCAGTTCTTGCAGCAATTTTCATTTCGAATTATCTCACACATCCGCTTCGTCTCATCCAGGAAAAAATGCGGCAGGTGAAGCTCGGTAAAACTTCCGACCAGATCGAATGGAAAAATAAAGATGAGATCGGAAGTCTTGTTGCCGAATACAATCGCATGATTCATGAATTGGCCGCCAGCGCAGAATTACTTGCGCAGAGTGAGCGTGAAAGTGCGTGGAGAGAAATGGCCAAGCAGGTGGCGCATGAAATTAAAAATCCGCTTACACCAATGCGCCTGAGCATCCAATTGCTGCAACGCGCTTACGCCGATAAAGCTCCTGATATTGATCAGAAAGTAGAACGGCTTTCAAAAACAATGATCGAGCAGATTGACACACTTGCAACGATCGCAACTGCATTCTCCGATTTCGCAAAAATGCCGAAGCCGACAAATGAAGCGATGGATCTTCGTGTTGTGACAGGAACTGCAATTGATCTTTTCAGTGAAACGAGCGAGGATACCGAATTTATTTTCCATGACAATGGATTAACACATGCATGGATCTACGCCGACAAAGAACAATTGCTTCGTGTGTTCAATAATCTTTTCCGCAATGCAATTCAAGCTATTCCGGAAGAGCGTAAAGGCAGAATTGATGTAACGTTATCGAAGCAACATCATAATTTCATTGTTGCAGTAAAAGATAACGGCAGCGGAATTGCGGATGAAGTGTTTGATAAAATTTTCGTGCCGAACTTCACAACAAAAACACACGGCATGGGATTGGGTCTTGCGATGGTAAAAAACATTGTCGAAACCTGTAACGGGCAAATATGGTTCGAAACATCGAAGGGAAAAGGAACGACTTTTTATGTAAGTTTTCCGGAGTATGAAGTTGAATAGTTTCGAGTTTCGGATTTTGAATTTTGAATTTAACTAAAATAAAAAACGGAGCTCGAATTAAATCGGACTCCGTTTTGCTTTTTATGTACATGGACGCGAGGCCCGCCTGCAGAAGCACTTGCAAGCGCGGCGGCAGGCAGGCATCACGTCTCTACAATCAACTGACGACCAGCGGTCTTCTTTATCCTCTTCCGCCTGTAACAGGGAAATATTTTGCTTTTAACCTGTCATCATGATCGTCGGCGTAAATTCCTACGCGGTCGAATGTTGCGCGGATTTCTGATTTATCAAGTCCATCGAGCTCACGGATTGATTTGATATAAGCTTTATCTGCGTATACGGTAAATGCAACACCATAAAGTGTGTGATTTGTTTGCAGCAATTCCAGTGTGAATTCAGCAGCCCTGTCTTTTGGCACATCACAAACCGGCGCTAAGATCTGCAGGTAACCGTAATCGATTAAATTTCCCTGTGCATCTTTCGATTGAAATACATCGATCCAAACGCTGGCAGAACCAAGTCGCATGTTCCATTGTCCGGGCTGCTCACCGCGGGCAATAGCAGGATCTACTCCTAAATCGCGGATAACTTCTTCTACAAGATTGTAGTAATGTTGAATTGCTTGCATGATAAAAAGTTTAATGGTTAGTGTAAGTGTGTGTGATTAAAACAAAAATAGGGCAATAGCTTTTGAATTCACAATTAATTGAAGGAAAAGAAGTTGTTAAATCCGTCCATCTTAAACACCGCATTTACACTGTCGAATAAAACAAAATTCAAATTACCTTAGCACCCATGAATCGACCGATACGTGTTTTAGTGGCGAAAGTTGGATTGGATGGCCATGATCGCGGTGCTAAAGTAATTGCTTCTTTTTTGCGTGATGCAGGAATGGAAGTGATCTATACCGGCCTGCGCCAGACACCTGAAATGGTTGTGAATGCTGCCTTGCAGGAAGACGTGGATGTTATCGGCATCAGCATTTTATCAGGCGCGCACATGACGGTTTTTCCGAAGATCATGAATATGATGAAAGAAAAAGGGCTGCATGATGTGTTGCTTACAGGCGGCGGAATTATTCCTGATGCCGATATGAAAAAGCTGAATGAAGCTGGCGTTGGAACTTTATTTCCTCCCGGGACAGACACAAAAACGATCGTAGAATATATTACTGCTTATGTGAGTGAACATCGTAAATTCTAACACGGATTTTTGCGATGGGATCCAAACTGTCAGAATATATTAACCTCTTCTCTTCCTTTACTAACCCGGTTGCAATTTTACTTTCTGCTATTTACTGGACAATCGGAACGTTTCTTTTTTTTCTTCTCCTTGTTATTTTCTTGCGAAAATATATTCTTGTCCAGCGCAAAAATAAATTCCTGAAAGTTTTATCGTGGATCTACGTTTTTGTAATGCCTGTTGTTGCGGCTTTCTTTGGTTTTAAATTCGGTTTGCTGAATGGTATCCGGTGTGATTTAAAATCACATGCGGTGAATTATACAAAAGGAATCGATTATGTGATGAAAGAATCGCTGGGCAAAACTGCTGACGAATTTTTCGTGGAATTGATTGCGGAAGAAACAGCTTCCAATGCTGAATTAAGCAGCGATGAAGTTATTGAGCGTCTCTCGAATAGCGTAACAGTAGAATTCCAAAAGAGCATTACCCTTTTAGCTGCGGAAAAAGAAACGGTTAGCGGAAAAGCTGCTAGTTTGTTGCTTTACATTATCAACCGGAAAGGTGTTGCAATGGGAATAAGGTATTCTGTTCGTCAATTATTAAACCGCGAATTGGGAATAAATAAATCTACCAGCAGGGAGCTGATGCAAATCCAATTTAAAGAATTGCTTCAGAAAGGAATTTTCACTCAATTATTAAAAGCAGAAATTGATTATTTATTTATACCCTGGCTGAAAGGAACTGCATTGCTTTTTCTCGTTATACTACTTGGTCCTGTTATCGAAATCATAATTGCAAACAGGATGCACCGTAAAGAAATGAAAATTGTGATGCGGAATAAATTTCAATCTGCGGGCGTTTAAATTCGTTCACGCTTGCTGTAAAGATAAAGCGGCACGATTTTTCCTTAGCTTTAACAAAGACCATTCTTATGCTGCGATCAATTTCTGCATTCCTGCTCCTGCTCCCGATTTTTTTCACCTCTTGTGAAGGCGATGTTCGTTTTACAAGCGACCAGCCAAGTGGCACACCATCGCTGAAAGAAGTTCCTGCTGTATTGATCGGAAATTATGTCGACAATAAAGATTCGTTGTATGTACGCGCAGGTTCAATGACACTGGTGCGCCCTACACGAACTCAAATTCCGATTTCAGATACTGCAAAGATCGGTTTATATAAATTGAAAACAGGTGGATACGCATTTCGTGCAGGCGCTGACCGTTATGTAGAATATTCAACACCTGATTCCATCGTTTATATCACCCGCAATTCGCAAGTGTATAAGCTTGGAAAAGATACGTTGCTGAAAATTTATAATGATGCATACTGGCTGAGCATGCGCGATAGGGTGAATAAAAATGAATGGAAAGTAATGCAGATCACCTTGTATAAATCGAAACTTGCAATTGCAGTGCCGACTTTGCCGAAAGATGAAAAGAAACACATGCAGGAACGAATGGATGAAGGAAAAACTGATGTGGATTCAACCGGCGCTTTTTCAGTTGTAACACCATTCACACGCTCAAAAGATCTCTCCTATTATATCATTTCTGCAACGCCGGCCCAGCTGATAAATCTCGACCGTCGCGGTTTATTCAGACCTGTAGCGACTTTTGTAAAAGTTAAGTAACAGGGAGAAATTTCAAAAAAGGAAAATCCAAATTCCAATAGAGGCTGAAAATCATAAAAGCGAATCCAAATTCCAATTTGCGGCTGAAACTCAATGTTTATGAGTAGTTCAGAAGATGCAATGAGTTTTTTTGAAATTTATTCACCTGAAGTTTGGCTCGAAACGAAAAAGCCTTCTATCTTTGCCGCAACAACACCGACAATGAACAACCAACTTTTCCATACAACCGCAATGATGAACAGCATGATGTGCTGCGCATTCGCGTAAACGGAAAAGCTATACTCATACTCTGAAAAAGGCTTTCCGTTAAACCGGGAAGCCTTTTTTCTTTTACGCAAATTCAAAAACAATTATTAATCAACTAAAAAACTACTTATGAGCTTACGACTTGGAGACATCGCGCCGGACTTTACGGCACAAACAACTGAAGGAGAAATTTCTTTTCACAATTGGATCGGCGATAAATGGGCTGTTCTTTTTTCTCATCCTGCAGATTTTACGCCAGTTTGCACTACAGAGCTTGGCCGCACTGCAAAGCTGAAACCTGAATTTGACAAACGAAATGTGAAAATAATTGCAGTGAGTGTGGATGGAATCGATTCGCATCACAGCTGGGTGAAAGATATTAATGAAACTCAAAACACGGTTGTAAATTTTCCGATCATCGCGGATGAAGATAAAAAAGTTGCAGAGCTGTATGATATGATCCATCCCAACGCAAGCGAAAAGTTTACTGTGCGGTCCGTATTTATTATCGGGCCTGATAAAAAAATCAAGCTCACACTTACTTATCCTGCAAGCACCGGAAGAAATTTTGACGAGCTGCTTCGTGTGATCGATTCACTACAGCTGACCGCTAATTACAGTGTTGCAACTCCTGCAGACTGGAAGCATGGTGAAGATGTTGTGATCACGCCTGCGGTGAAGGACGAAGAAATTGCAGCAAAATTTCCAAAAGGTCATACACGCGTTAAACCTTATTTGCGTTTAACACCGCAACCAAATATTTAAACCGCGTATGCGCATTCACGTGCTCATCATTTTTCTTTTTGCAACACTTTTTTGCAATGCACAATCGTCCCCGCAGGTAACAACCCGATACCTTGCGTGGGGCGGTGTGTTTACGCAATACAATTTCAGTCCGCATCTGAATATTCATCTCGATGTGCAGGCAAGAAATGAATTTACAGATGGCGATTGGTTCAACTGGCTCATCCGCACCGGCGTTATGTACAGTACGAAAAAAGACTTGCGACTGAGTGCAGGAATTGCGTATTTCAAATTGTACCCGAATCCGAATACAATGCCGCCACGACCTGAATGGCGAGCGTGGCAGGAAATAGGGAAACGTTACGTAAAAAACAGGCATGTCTTTTATCCGCGTTTCCGGTTTGAACAACGTATTATAAAAGAGTATGCAGAAAATGATTTGGAACATAATCTCGATAAAAAATTTTCCTTCAGCGTTTTCAGGTGGCGTTTCAGGCTCGATTATACTTACGATTTTAATCCTGCAGGGGAAAAAAGTGTGCAATTATTAGCAGGCTATGAATATTTATTCAATACAAAACTGAACGGGAAATCGTATTTTGATCAAAATCGCGTAACTGCCGGAATCGGCTACAGGTTGAATGAAAATATAACGTTGCAGCTGATGTACCTGAACCTGTTTTTGCGAAGAGGCAATAATGTATTTGAACAACATCACATCGCAAGGTTTACCTTTGTGGTACAGGTAGCGAAGAAATCAAAATCATAAGATAGAAATGAAGAGCAAGGCAATTTTAATTTTTTTATTTATTGCATTTGTTGGCAAAGCACAATCGACACGGGAAGTTAGTACGCGTAATCTGGCGTGGGCAGGAATATTTGCGCAATACAATTTTTCACCTTCGTGGAATGTAAATCTGGATGCGCAGGCACGTTATGAATACACCGACGGCGATTGGTTTGCCTGGTTGATCCGCCCGGGCCTGACTTGGACAGCGAAAAACAAGATCATGCTTACCGGCGGAATCGGTGTTGTCGCATTATATCCGAATCCGAATTCACGTCCACCCCGACCGGAAATAAGACCGTGGCAAGAAATCGGGAAAAAATTCACGATAAAAAAACATTGGTTCTATCCGCGTTATCGTTTAGAGCAACGTTTCATCAGGCAATATGACCTGTTTGATTTCGAAGATGATTTTTCTTTCGCCGCTTTCCGTTCGCGTGCAAGAGTGGATTATAGCTATAACCTTACGCCGGATAATGCAAGAGGTTTTCTTTTATTGGCAGGCAATGAATATATGTTTGCCACCAATACAAAAGGGAAAACCACTTTCGATCAAAACCGGGCTTATTTAGGAATAGGTTACAGATTGAATAAAACTTTAACGTTCCAGCTTACTTATCTTAACTTGTTTCAAAGAACGGGCAGCAATGTTTTTGAACAACATCATACCATCAGGCTTATTCTTTTTATGACATTTTCAAAACCTGAAACCACAAAATCCTAGTGGCAGACATCGAATCTCCATACCATCCTGAATTAATTCCGCCCGAAGCTGAAAATGAAAACCGGTTGTTTCCTGTTTTTCTTAAGCTGGAAGAGTTACGCCTGCTCATCGTTGGCGGTGGAAATGTGGCGATGGAAAAATTACAATCCGTTCTTGTCAATAGTCCCGGAACACAAGTCACACTTGTCGCTCCGTTGATCAGCCCGGAGATCATTGATTTCTCAAAAGAATTTACGAATCTCGTTATTTACGAGCGCGAATTTCAAGCTGAAGATTGTGATGAAGTAGATCTTGTTTTTGCAGCTGTAAATGATTTTGGTTTATCAGAAGAAATTACGCGTGAAGCGCACAGTAGAAATTTGCTGGTAAATGTTGCCGACACGCCCGGTCTCTGCGATTTTTATCTTGGTTCAATTGTTCGCAAAGGAGATCTGAAGCTTGCGATTTCTACTAATGGGAAATCACCTGCGCTTTCAAAACGGCTGCGTGAAGTTCTGACCGATGCAATTCCGGGTGAAACACAACGCACCATTGAAAACCTGGAGGAATTGCGTACGCGGTTGTCTCCTTTGAAAGAACAAGTTGATCAGCTGAATAAAGCGGCAACTATACTTATAGAAAAGCAAAACAAAAAAACGCAACGCCGGAAAAAAATACGGATTGGAATTTTATACGGCTTATCCGTTATTGCGTTACTGATCACAGGCCATTTTTTATTCCTTTATCTTACTTTCGAAACGATCGGCACATGGGCGGCAACTACAATCTCTTCTGTTGATTCTACCATCCTGCTTTGGATCCTCGCCGGATTTATTGCACAGCTGATCGACGGCTCAATGGGAATGGCGTATGGTGTTACCACAACAACATTTCTGCTTTCATTCGGAATTCCTCCCGCTGTAGCAAGTGCAAGTATGCATGCTTCAGAAATTGTGACAACAGGAACATCTTCACTTATTTATTTACGCTACAGGAATATCAACGTAAAACTTTTTCGTTCGATGTTGATTCCCGGTGCGGTCGGTGCAATTGTTGGTGCGTGTACGATCTCGTTGCTCAAACCATACATTGGTTATGTGAAACCTGCTGTTTCTGTTTACACACTTATTCTTGGTGTGTTGATCATTCGCAAAGCATTGGGCGTTCTTCGCAAGAAAAGAAAAAAGATCAAACGTGTTGGAGTGCTTGCGCTTGCAGGTGGATTTTTAGATTCTGTCGGCGGTGGTGGCTGGGGACCGATCGTTACTTCATCTCTTGTTGCAGGCGGACGTGATCTTCGTTATTCAATCGGATCTGCGCATGCGGCGAAATTTTTTGTTGCAGTAGTCAGCACCATCACGTTCTTCTTTATGATCGGTATTGGTCACTGGATGATCATTCTCGGATTAATTCTCGGTGGATTAATAGCAGCACCATTTTCAATCTGGTTATCTACACGTATTTCTGTTCGCAACGGATTAATTATGGTCGGATTGCTGATCATTATAACCAGTCTTAAATCTTTAATCGGCATATTCCTGTGAACGACTTAGAAGTGTTGAACGAAAAATATCTTCCCTTATCACCGGAAGAACGTGTTGCGGAATTGTACAAAGATTTTAATCGTGTGCTTTTCACTTCGTCTTTCGGAACAACTTCTGTCATCCTGCTGCATCTTTTCAAAAAAATAAATCCGCTGCAACCGGTATATTTTCTCGATACCACGTACCACTTCGCTGAAACATTACAATACAAAGAGCGTCTCACCGAATTATTCGGGTTAACGGTTATTGATGTGCAGCCGGAAGAATGGAAAAATAAATTCACCCGCGAAGATCAAGCCTGGAGCAAAGATGCTGATCTGTGCTGTTCAATAAATAAAGTGGAGCCGCTGGATAAAATAAAACCCGGTTTTGAAATTTGGGTATCGGGATTAATGTCAACGCAGAATTCATATCGTCAAAAGATGAATGTGTTCGAACGCAAAGACGACATCATCAAATTTTATCCGATCATTGATATGACCAATGAACAATCAAAAGCATACTTACAATTAAATGATCTTCCGCCTCACCCGTTACTTGCACATGGATTTGCTTCTGTTGGCTGCATTCATTGCACAGTAAAAGGAAGAGGAAGAGAAGGAAGATGGGTGAACAGATCAAAAACGGAATGCGGATTACACCTGTAAAAGGATGTACCTGCCTGCCAACGCGCGGCCAGTGCTGCGGCAGGCAGGCGAATTACGATTTATCCAACGAAGCTTTTTTGTGCAGTTGGATGTGCGATTTTAAATTTGCAAATAGTAAATTTTCTAAATGAGCAGTTATAAGGCACTGATTTTTGATTTGGGGAAGGTGATCTTCGAAGTTACTTTCGAGATGGCTTATGCTTATTGGGGAAGTCTTGCGAAGCTGGATTCGGAAGTGATTCGCAAGCGTTTCCGGTTTGATCTTGCATACGATCAGTTTTCTGAAAATAAATTATCGGAACAACAATATGCAAAACATGTTTCCGGTTTGATTGGCGTTGAATTAACGGTGGAAGATTTTGCAACCGGCTGGAATAAAATTTACCTCGATGCATTCCCCGGAATTGAAAAGCTTTTAATTAAGCTGAAACAGAATTATCGTTTAGTTGCGCTGACAAATACGAATGCAACACACGCACGCGTATGGCCTGCACGATACGCAGATGAATTGCAGCACTTCGAAAAGATTTTCAGCTCACACGAAACAGGCGTTCGCAAACCCGAAGTAAAAGCCTACACCATTGTCCTCAATTACCTCGAGCTTGCACCACAAGAAGTAATTTTCTTAGACGACACCATACCCAACATCATCGGCGCCGAAGCCATCGGAATAAAAAGCATCACAGTAAAATCATCCTCACAAATGATCGAAGAGCTCGAAAAAGCAGGAATCCAATTTTAATATCACCCCGTCTCAATACCCAATACTAAATACCCAATACTCCCAATGTCAATTAAAGAAGAAAATATCTCAGTAGCACTATTCGGATTCGGATGTGTCGGACAAGGATTATACGATGTGCTTAATCATTCCGAAGTTTTGCGTGCAGATATCGAAAAGATCTGCGTAAAAGATCCGGCGAAGAAAAGATCGGTTGACATGTCGCTCATCACTTATGAGAAAAATGACATTCTCGATCGCAAAGACCTTGATGTTGTTGTTGAAATGATCAACGATACAGAAGAAGCATTTGCTATTGTAAAACGTGCGATGCAAAATAAAACTGCTGTAGTGAGCGCGAGTAAAAAAATGCTTGCGACTTATTTCGAAGAATTATATGCGCTGCAGGAAGAAAATAATGTTGCGCTGATCTACGAAGGTTCTGCGGGCGGAAGCATTCCTATTATCCGTACGCTTGAAGAATATTACGATAATGAATTGCTGAGCAGTCTCCGCGGTATTTTGAATGGCACAACAAATTACATTCTCACCCGCATGGAGCTTGAAAGCAAAGACTATTCAGAAATCCTGAAAGATGCGCAGTCAAGCGGGTTCGCAGAAATTGACCCGTGGCTCGACGTTGCAGGATTCGATACGATGTACAAATTATGTTTGCTGAGCATCCATGCCTTCGGTGTAATCTTAAAGCCGGAACAAATTCTTGCATTGGGAATTCAGAATGTAACGTTCAATGATATTCGTTACGCAAGAGAAAAAGGGTTGCGTATTAAGCTGATCGCAAGCGCAGCAAAATCAAATGACAAATTTCAAGTGTACGTAATGCCACGATTTGTAAAACCGGATGATGAGCTTTACAAAGTGCTTTACGAATACAATGGCATCGAAGTGGAAGGTGCATTTTCCTGCACACAAACATTTACCGGGAAAGGTGCAGGATCACATCCTACCGGCAGCGCAGTGCTTTCTGATATTTCTGCACTCACATATAATTATCGCTATTCCTATAAAAAGCTAAAGAAGCTGAAACGCGTGTTAGGAGAAAATTATAAAGGCGCAGATCTTCTCGATGCAAATTTTTCTATTCGAGTTTACATGCGTTTTGCTGATCAGAAAGAGTTGGAAGGAATTGAGATCAAAAATATCGTGGAAGAATACCGTTCTCCTGGAATGAATTTCACGATTGCAGATGTTGGTTTTCAATCGCTTTTTAAATTCCGAGGGAATAAGGAGTCGAAGGTTTTTATTTGTGAGGTAGAATAAAAAGGGGGGACGAATTACGAATCAAAACGAATATACGAATGTTGGAATGCGAAATTTCTCTATGGGTTTTTCGCGGTATTCGTTTTGATTCGTAATTCGTTCCCTATTTAATGCTTTGCGGATGCCTGATGAAATTATCGGGATCGTATTTTTTCTTTACGGATTGCAAGCGGGAATAATTGACGCCGTAGTAGGCTTGTTGCCAGTCTTCAAATTCGAGACTACAGTAATTGATGTATTGTGAGGTGATGCCGTTGTTTTTGATTGTCTCTAATATTTCTATTGACACGTTTCGTAATTTCTCCTCGCGTACGGGTGTTTCCCAATAGGCTTGTAATTCGGAAATGAAATTGTATGCGCGATGCGGGTAGCAGGAAACTTTTTCAAATTCAGCGTCAGCAATTTTTCCACCGAGCGTATTTACCTGGTAGATCATGCCCGGGGTGGAAATTATTTTCTCAAGCACTTCTTCAATGAATGGTTCGACATCTGCGAATGATTTATACAATCCTGCAGAAGAATTTTTAAAATAAACGGGAACAAGCGAACCGTAATAATTCTTTAACTTCTTAGAAAGCTCAGTTGGTTCACCGGCTTTAAATTCATCCGTTTCTATCGCAAACGTCTCAAAATGCTGCTGAAGCTCATTTGTCAATTCACCGAAATTTGTAACAAGAATATTTAATGTGCTTCCATTCAAAACGAATCCTGAAAAGCAGGTATCCGGAAGCTGTTCGGAGAAGACAAACCATTTTTGAAGAATACTTTTTGCTCTTGCAGCATCGAGCTTTCTTGCTTTGAAATAATGCGCTTGCATCGTCTCCGGCTTTTGCTGTGTTTGGTAAATCAATTCTGTCACCACACCAAAATTTCCTGCGCCTCCGCCACGAAGCGCCCACAGCAATTCAGGATCATCGTTCGTGGAAATAATTTTTCCATTTCCATCCACCATCGTTGCTTCCAACAGATGATCGCAGGTTAGACCAAACTTGCGCGAAAAAAGTCCGTAGCCACCGCCGAGTGTTAATCCACCCAATCCAACTGTGCCGCATGATCCGGCAGGAAGAAGCTTGTCCTTCGGTAATATTTCATCATACAAATGCGAAAGTGTGCAACCCGGACCTGCTTTTATTTTATCATCCTCCAGCATTTCAACAGCATTCATTTTGCTGAGGTTGATAACCATTCCTCCGTCATTCGAAGAAAATCCTTCCATGCTGTGTCCGCCGCTTTTTACTGCGATGGCCAGATTGTTTTTTCGGGCGTATTGAATTGCTTCTGCAACATCTGCTGTTGAAGTACAAAGTGCAATTACTAATGGGAATTTATCAATGCGTTTGTTGAATCCTTTTCGCAAATCTTCGTAGCGAGGATCATCTTTGCGGATGAGATCAACGGAAAGTTTTTCGGGAATATTTTTTTGTGCGCTTGCAGAATCTGTTGTTGCAGAGCCTGATTCATTTCTATTTTCATCGGTGGCGCAACGGGCAATCAGGATGCCTGCTCCGGCGAGGGACGCTAATTTTAGAAAATCTTTGCGGGTTAGGTTGGCCACAGATTAAGCAGAATGGACTTCAGGATTTTTGACTTTTTTATTCCGGGTGAATTTATATGCCCACCAGATGAGATAAACCTGGATGGGTAAACGAACAACTGAAATCCAGAACCATTTTACGTCGACGCCGTAATATTTTATCATCATGGGAATATGAATGGCGAAAAAGAAAACGACAAGCATCGCGATGATTAACCATGCGGAAATTTTTCTTGTTTGTTTCGGGATCAAACCTGCCCCTAATAAAACTTCTGCTACACCACTGAGGTAAACAAGCAGCAGCGGTTCAGGCATCCATGGAGGCATGACATTTAAATAAAAATCAGGATTGATGAAATGATTTATTCCGGCAACAATATAAAGGACAGGCATCAGCCAGAATAAAAACTTTCTCATGCGGTCTTGCTTGAATTTTCAATCAGCTTATTGATCGTATTCATTTCTTCCTTCGTAAATTCCCTCCATTCACCGGTGGTTAAACCTGCGAGCGTAATATTCATGATGCGGATTCTTCTTAACGCCGTCACTTCATATTCCAGGAAGGAACACATTCTCCTGATCTGGCGATTTAATCCTTGTGTGAGAATAATCCGGAATTGAAATCTTCCCGTCTGTTCTACGAAACATTTTTTTGTCACCGTATCAAGTATCGGAATCCCATCACCCATGCGGCGAATAAATGTATCGTTGACTGGTCGATTTACAGTAACGAGATATTCCTTCTCGTGATTATTTCCTGCACGGAGAATCTTATTGACAATATCACCGTCGTTCGTAAGAAAGATCAATCCTTCCGAAGCACGATCTAATCTTCCTACCGGAAAAATGCGCGTGGGGAAATTTATGTAATCAATGATATTATGCTTGATGTCGCGCTCTGTGGTGCAGATAATTCCCGGAGGTTTATTGAATGCAAGATAAAGTGCTTCCTCTTTTTTATTGATCGGTTTTCCGTCGATACGAATATCATCGGCAGTAGAAACTTTTGTGCCGAGCTCGGGAACTTTTCCATTCACCGTTACTCGTCCCTGCTCAATAAACTGATCGGCTTCCCTGCGCGAACAGAAACCCGTTTCACGAATGAATTTATTTAACCGGGTAAGTTCTTCGGTCGACACGTTATCTATGAAATAAACTTGCAAATAATTCCGCCCATGATCGCAAGACTTAAAATCCAGTAACCTGCGTTGATAGCTACGTATTTAAATTTCTTACGTTCAAACATTGCATTGATCGCCAGGACGGGCATTGCAAACATAACTCCTGCAATTGTTCCATGAAGCGCGCCATGCCGGAAAGAGCGGAAATTATGTCCGAACTTTGACATGAAATTAGCATACAAAATTCCAATTTCAGATTTAGGCTCACCAAATCCCGGCTCTTCAAGAAGTATTGATTGCAAATGATCCTGGTGAATGACCATAGATTTAAGTATCGCTGCAATAAAGAAGCTCAACAAATACGTCAGAAGAAATATGACAACCATTCTTCCCGATTTAAGCTTTTCCTCATTCAGTTCTGCTGCACGCATCCATGCTTTTCCGAAAACCATTGGATTATACCAAACGAACCCGATAATAAGTGGAATTAATGCTGCAAGTGCGAGTATTGCGATGTTCATGCTTTTTAAGTTTTAAAATGGTGTTTTATAAGTAAGTGATTTGCGAATATACAACAATGATTTTCCCTATGAACGAACGGAAAGTAAAATCTATTCAGTAATTAATTCAAGGTAAAGATCCTCCACTTTTTTTCGCGCCCAAGGTGTTGTTCTTAAAAATTTAAGGCTTGATTTCATTGTGGGATTTTCATTGAAACATTTTATCACGATGATAAGCCCGAGATTTTTCCATCCGTAATGTTTTACCAGCGCTTCGAGCATAGTGTCGAGCCTGATTCCGTGTAATGGATTATTTTTTTGTATTTCCGGCATACTGTTCTTTTTCACTAATCAACCTGCAATAAAATTAAGCGAAACACACCTTATAAACTATTCCTTTTCCACTTTATTGATAAGCGAAAAAACAGCGGTATCAAGAAATTTCCCGTTGAAATAAAAGTTTTCCCTGAAGTGAGCTTCCTGCACAAATCCCTGCTTCTTCAGCAAGGCGATCGATGCTTCATTATTCGGATTTACCTGCGCCTCGATGGAATGCAGCTTCATGGTATTAAATCCATAAGCAATTGCAGCCGCCACCGCTTCCGACATAATTCCTTGTCGCCAGTAGCTTGAAAAAAGCTGGTAGCCCATTTCTGCACGATGATGGTCAGGATATATTCTGTGAAAATTTACTGTACCGATAAATTCATCGTTTCCCTTTAGCGAAATCGCCCACGCAATACTTTGATTGGCAGCAATAGCTTCGAAAATTTTATCCAGGAAAATATAAATTTCCCCGATGGACTTCGGCGGAAAACGATCAGAATATTTCGTCACATCCGGATGTGTACGCAAATCGAAAAACGCTTCTGCATCGTCACGAGTGATTTCACGAAGTGTTAAGCGTTCGGTTTCGATAACGGGAAAAGGCGAAAAATTGAATTCAAGCATTCCTTTTTGTTTTTTTCCCTTGTCACTTGCCACCCGTCACCATTTCCCTTTTCCCTAATTTCCGCTAATAATAAATTTCACTTTCCCTTTTTGCGCGATACATTCCTGTGCTGCTGCTTTCATATCTGCGATCACCACTTTCAACATTGGATCCTGCACAAATGAATCAACGAAATCCAATTCCATAATGAAATTTGTGCATTGCGTTTCGTTCAGCTTTATATCACCGAAAATATCAATGATCGAGCAGAAATGAAGCTTGTAGGCAGTTCCGATATAATACAACCGCTCAACAATTTCTTCCGGCGCTTCTTTTACAGATGATTTGATAATTTCGGAATCAACAAGTCCGATAAGAACTTTTGTATCCATTTTATACTTCTCCGTATCAAAACGGTCCTGGAAAACTTTTGACATAATAATCGTTCTGTTTGTTATTAATAATTAAGATGGTAATAAGAACCGGTTCTTGTGTAAACGTTGACAGTATCTACACGTTGAGTGGTAATGTTATTTTTAATTATCGTTGAATGCAAAAGCCGTTGCCCTGTTTCAACGTACATGGTTATTGTATCGTTCAAAACAGTTCCTGTAAATGTATAAGCAGACAAAGGATAAAAATATTGGTAAGGATCGGAAAAGTAAAAATCGCTGATCACATCCTGCGCATTGTAAGGGTTTACATTATTCAGGATAAGAAAAAACGGGCCTTTCCACCTAACCGGGATATTCAATTCCATATCGCGCTTCTCAGAAAAATCAGGTGATACTTCGAAATCCGAACTTCCGTATGAAGTATGAATCGCTCCCGTATACTGTTTCCCAACTTCCTTATTGCGTTTCGCATCACGGATGATTAATTCATAATTACCATTCGCATCCGTGGTTCCGCTGCTTCCATCCCTTCGAATCGTGCTCCCGGAAAATTTATCACTGAATTCGACATCAAAGTTAAAAGTTCCATCGCTCAACCGCGTACCCGTATTCGGATCATAAAAATAACCATGCATTTTAATATCGCGCGCAGGTTTTCTACAACCTCCAAACAAGGCGAAGACGATGACGAAAATAACGAATATGCTTTTTTTCATTATCCCTTTATTAAACCCTGATCCCAATCACCAGCATATCATCCACCTGCTCATGCGAACCTTTCCACGACTCGATCGTCTGCTCTAAAATACGATGCTGATCGTGCATTTCCTGGTCCTGCATATTCAGCAGCAACGCTTTCATCTGCGACAATTTAAATTTCTTTCCCTGCGGACCACCGAACTGATCGGCGTAACCATCGGTGAATAAATATACGGTGTCGCCGGTTTGAAGCTGGATAACGTGATTGGTGTATTTTTTTGTTTTGTCTTCGGCATACACACCGATTGAAATTTTATCTGCTTTGAATTCGGTGAATTGTTTTCCGCGGAACATATACATCGGGTTGTATGCGCCGGCATATTGCATTTCCAACGTCTCCGGATCAACTGTTGCGAGCGCGATGTCAACACCGTCACGAACTTTTACATCGTCGATGGTGTGACGCATTTTGTCGCTCATCACTTCATTCAAACGATCGAGCAATTGTGCAGGCGTTTCATTTTCATGTCCGTCGAGCAAATGAAGAATCATGTCATTCGTCATAATGCTCATGAACGCGCCGGGAACACCGTGGCCGGTACAATCCACTGCCGCGATAAGGACTTTGCGTGTATTGCCGATTTTAAATGTGCGTGAGAAATAAAAATCTCCGCTGACAATATCTTTCGGTTTGTAAAGTGTAAAAGATTCAGGCAATGTTTTGCGCATCTCGCGGCTTGGCAACATCATCGTGTCTTGCAAACGTTTTGCGTAACGAATGCTATCGGTGATCTCTTTGTTTTTTTGTGCCAGCTCTTCATTTTTCAATGCAAGCTCCAGCGTGCGTTCATCTACTTTCTGTTCAAGAATTTTCTTCTGTTTTTTCAAACTGCGTGTGCGCATCTTGTCAAATCCGTAGATGCAGAAAATTACAAACAGCGCCATCAGTCCATAGAACGTTGCGGTTTGCCAGAACGGCGGACGAATAAATAATTTATACTTCACCGGTTCTTTGTTCCACTTTCCATCGTTATTCGAAGCGCGCACCATAAATGTGTACTCGCCGGGAGGAAGATTGGAATACACCGCTTGATTGTAATGTGTCGGAACAGGCGACCAATCGCTGTCAAATCCTTCGAGCTTGTATTGGTATTTTACTTTTTCAGGATTCGTTAAGCTGATGCCGACAAAACCAAAAGTCAAATGATTCTGATCGTAAGAAAATTTTCCTTCTGCAGGAAAATCTGCTTCACGCATAAATATTTTTAATCCGTTGATCGCAGTGAACGGTTCCATTTCATTGCGCTGATCCTCATTCGGATCAAATTTCACCGCGCCCATGATCGTGCCGAACCATAAGCTGCCGTCTTTTGAAATTGAAACTGCATTCGGATTTACTTCAACGCCTAAAAATCCTTCTGTTCTTCCGTAATGGGAAAAGCTGCTGTCTTTCGGATTAAATTTATCCAACCCTCTTCCGTTTCCAACCCAGGTATTTCCATCTTTATCACAAATAATTGCATAAGGTGAATCGGTTGTCATCCCGTTTTTGCTTGTGTAATTTTTGAATGTGCGTCCATCGTATTTATATAATCCTCCACCGTACGCACCGAGCCAGATGTTGTGCTCTTTGTCTTCATTGATGCAAAGAATAAAACGATGTACGATTCCGCTTGATTCATCATACTTCGTAAAACTTTTTCCATCGTACACAGAAAGATATCCACCCAGCGCACCGAACCATAAATTGCCGCGACTGTCACGAAAAATCCGGTACACGTTATTTCCGCCCAAACCATCCTCCATCGTGTAATTGCGAAACGTTTGTGTGGCAACATCAAATTTTGAAACACCTTCTTTTGTTCCGATCCAGACATTTCCTTTCTGATCGGAATTGATTGCGTAAACAACATCGCCTGCTAATCCATCTTTGGTGCTGAATGTTTCGAATCGTGAAGCGCCCGGTAAAAGCCGGCTTACACCACCGAAACCCGTTCCAACCCAAAGTGTGTGTGCATCATCTTCGTAAACAGAAAGGATCACATCGCTTCCCAAACCATCTGCAACAGTATAATTTTTTATTGTAAACCTTTTTTCTCCTGTGCCCGGAATCGAATAGTAAGTTAATCGCGATAATCCCTGGTTTGTTCCGAGCCACACTGTCCCTTCATGATCCACACAAGTCGCCCATACAATATCGTTGATCAAACCATCCTGCTTATCGATCAGCTGAAAACGTTCGCCGCGATATTGATTCAAACCGACATCTGTTCCGATCCAGATATTTCCTTCGCGGTCTTCGATGATGGTGTGCACATTAAAATAATTTAATCCCTGCCGCGTATTGAAATTTTTCAGCACGGCATTATCCAATGCTGTTAAACGGTTTGAAGTTTTAGCAGGAACAATTTTCGTTGCACCACCGCCGATTGTTCCTACCCAAATATTACCGCGCGAATCCTGGCAGATCGTTTCCACAAAATCAGAACCAAGTCCTTCTGTAAAACCAAAGATCCGCATCGAAGGAAGCAACGTCGGCGCATTTCGATTTACAAACCCGGCAGGAAGCTGCACCACCACCACACCTTTATCTCCTGTGCCAATCCACATTTCAGTTCCGTCATTCGTCAGTTCAAATGAAGTAACAGCATCGCTCGGAAATCCACGAGCTGCATTCAGATCAACGAATGATGCAGGTGAGCTGATATCGCCTTTCGTATCACAAATGGTAATTCCATGGTCGGTGGCAATCCACATATTACCATTCTTATCCAGCTTGAGATCGTAAATATTCGAGCTCGCAATTCCGTCTTTTGCATTGAGCGCAAACATTTTATTTTTCGCCGGATCGTAAATAAAAATTCCCGAACCTTCCGTTGCGATCCAGAAAAATCCCTGCTGATCTTCGGTGATTGCAGTAACTGTTCTGAAGCGCGTGTATTCTTCGAGATTAAGACTTTCGAATTTTTTTGTTTTGGAATTGTAGCGACTTACTCCGCCGGCCCAGTGACCAAACCAGATATCACCTTTAGAATCTTTATACGAAACGGTGATCCAGTCTTCGGCGAGTCCATTCTTCTTTGAAAAATTATCGAATGTAATTCCGTTGAAGCGAGAAAGTCCGGCAAGCGTTCCGATCCAGAGATTTCCTTCGTTATCCTGCACCATCGATTGCACCTGCGATTGCGCGAGGCCTTGCTCAATGCCGTAAGTAATAAAGCTCGAAGTTTGCGCAGAGAGAAATGTCGCGCAGGCAACCAGCAAGGGAGTAATTAAAAAAATCGTCGCTTTCTTAATTGCGTTTGTGCCTGAAAATTTCAGCATCATAAGTTTTTTGATCAATTTCCACACCGTCGTGGTAATAGTACCTGCTGCCCCACAAATATTCATCTACATTAAAAATCGTTTGAATTCCACCGGGCCATGATATAACAGTGGTGTGTGTTTCGGTTAAAAAACTTTCTTCTGTCGTCACCACTACATTCGGCGACGGCGCGTAATTTAAATCCTGCGATGCTGCCACCGGCTTCATGCTTGTCGCGCGGTCATTGCGTTCAATCTTCGCTGCTGTTTCCACCAGCATTTTTAATTGCTCTTCCTTCAATCGTTTATTCGCAAGCGTTTGTTTCTGGCGCTCTTTCATTTTCTGCACCAGGAAATCGTTATCCGCTTTTACCAATGCTTCTTTGCGTAAAGTTTGAACCACAGAATTTGATTCTGCATTCTCTTTCATCTTGTTAAACTTCTGCAGGTTATTCCGGCGTTCACTTTCTGCAACCAGCTTCAAAAGATTGTTCTCATAATTCGCACGGATGTTTTTATTCTGTTTTTCATTCTCCAGTCTTGCCTGCTTTTCACGTTCCAGCTTTATCGCATCCGTTTCCATTGAAGGGTCTTCCGGCGTTTCAACTTCTACCGGATTTTTATTCGTCGGCGGAACAGAAATATTTTTCTTCCTTTCCTCTTCTGCTTTACGACGGTCTTCCTCTTCTTTCGCCAGGCGCTGACGTTCTAAATCATCCCTGCGTAATTTGTCTTCTGCTGCAAGTCTTGCTTTTTCTTCTGCTTCTTTTTTAGCAAGCTCATCTCGCTTACGCTGCTGCTCGTCACCCGGATTTTTAAATATTTCATCCACGAACTTGTACGTCGGATCATCATAAAAACCTTTATTGCCGTCGAAGATGATTTTGATAAATGGCTTTTGCGCGAATAATTCTGTTTTTACTTTCGGATCGCCCGCAACGAAAAAAGGAATTTCCGCAGCGTAATCCGGGTACACCCACGCTTTTTCCGGTGGCGTATGCAAGTCCATCGTCATGTACATATCCACGCAGCCGGGCGCAGAAAAATTTATGCGGTAATTATGATTGATGTCAATCGTAAATTTAAACTTCCCGTTTTTTCCTGTGGTAAGGTTAAAGATTTGTTTGCCATCCATGATCACGGTAACGGTCGCACCCGGAAGTGGCGCACCGCCTTTGGTAGCCGTCCCGAAAAAACGCATATCACCTTGCGCCTTCATCGCCATTCCTGCAAAAAGAAAAATCGCAAGCAACAGCACACGATAAAAACATGCGCCAACTTTCGATTGTTGAGCAGGAATTTCTTGCGTAAATAGACCTGGTTTGGCGGAGAACATAAGAGCACTAAAGTTAGACTATTTCCGCGATCCCAAGAGTGGAAACAGGTCTTTGTGGTGTATTTTCCAAATCAGTATATTTACCTGGCAACCAACACTATTAGCATGCGTCTTATAACCGGCGTGCATCCTCCACCAGGGATTTTGCCGGAAACAAATCAATCTTTCAAAATGAAAAAAATTCCTGCTTTTATTTTTGTGCTACTATTTACAGGCACACTTATTTTTAATTCCTGCAATAAATATGAAGATGGCGCAAATCTTAGCATGCGTACCAAAAAAGCGCGGACAGAAGGTGATTGGAATATTACATCAGCCACACAGGGAACCAATAACCTGTTTAATTATTCATACGTAGAAACTTCTTCCGCGGGTGATCCGGGGTGCTTTGATGAGTTTACGTATACAGTTGAACATTCCATTCCCGAATGGCAATGGAATTTAAAAGCATCAGGGGAATTTCATATAACTGCTGTTTTCAAAAAAAGGACAATTGATTACGGTGAAACCATTCTTAACTGCACGCTTGTATACGGCGACTTTTCTACAACTGTCGTGGCACAGGGCAAATGGGAATTCGATGATAAAAAAGAGAAGATAAAATTCACTTACGATTCTTACACGAAAGACGGCGTTTTGCAAAATGGCACGTTATTCAGCGATGGTACTACCGGTACTACTGAAGAATTCGATATTGTGGAATTGAGAAATAAAACCATGCATCTTTCCGGAACAATAAATGCAAAGGAAGTTGATTTGATTTTTGAACAATAAGCATTGGGTTACCGATTATATTTGCAGCAGCAACCTGCTGTATTATGGATTTTAATTTAAAAGCCACCGCAACCGTTACCATGGTTTTGTTTGCGGTTATAGATGTCATCGGTTCTATTCCTGTTATTATCGGCCTGCGCCAAAAGGTCGGCGATCTGAATGCACGTCGTGCTTCTTTGGTTTCGCTGGCCATCATGGTCACGTTTCTGTTTATCGGTGAGCCTATGCTGAATTTAATCGGCATCGGCGTTTCCGATTTTGCCATCGCCGGTTCTTTCGTGCTGTTTTTTCTCTCGCTCGAAATGATCCTCGGCATACGTTTATACAAAGATGAATTGCCGACCACTGCTTCGGTGATGCCGCTTGCTTTTCCGTTAATTGCAGGAACAGGAACGCTTACCACGTTGCTTTCACTACGTGC
The DNA here is from genome assembly GCA_031412295.1 of Bacteroidota bacterium. Classification (GTDB taxonomy): domain Bacteria; phylum Bacteroidota; class Bacteroidia; order Palsa-965; family Palsa-965. The sequence continues at coordinate 37,874 of JANOCU010000005.1, read as the reverse complement.
AGAATACGATGTCCGGAGCATTCTCATTGGCATAATCATCAATGTCATTATTGTGTATGTGGTGCTGCGCAATATTCACCGTGTCGAAAAGATTTTAGGTATTGGCGGTGTTGCGATTATGAGGAAGGTTTTCGGAATTGTATTGCTGGCTATTGCGGTTAAACTGTTTCGGACGCATACTACTATTTGGCCGGGGCATTAGAAGGAAAATAAATAGTTGGAGCGTAAGCATTTTCTTTTCTATTGGCATTTCTCCCGCCTGCCTGCCGAAGCACGGTCCACGCGTTGGCAGGCAGGCTTTACGCTGCAATCCGGGGCTGGTTAGGGAGATTGTACTTTATTTTGTCATTCAATTTGGCTAAATCTGTTTATTCTCCAGGGCGGTTCCATCTGTATAATTCTCGCTACGGAACCGTATCTTTACGCCCTCATACCAACCAGTGAACATCTACTCCCGTAAACAACAATGGAAATGGCTGCTGCTCATAGCGGCATTCCTGATTGTAGCCGCTTCACTGTGGTATTCGGGCCGGCTTGTCCATAAAATTTCCGTCAGTGAAAAACGTAACGTGGAATTGTGGGCGGAAGCGGTGAAACGAAAGGCGCTGATGATGGGCGCTACCAGCCAGCTTTACCAGAAAATTGCGGAAGAAGAAAAGAAAAAAGTAGAGCTGTGGGCCGAAGCTAACCGGTTGCTTCCGCAGATCGAGGATAATAATGTTGCGTTCTCTTTTTTATTCCAGGTGATTATCGGGAATAAAACTGTTCCTGTTATTCTCACTGATGATAAAGGCAAAATAAATCTCTACCGCAACCTCGATACGGCCCGTGTAAAAGACACTGCATATTTGCAACAGCAGCTGGAAGAAATGCGTTTGCAGCGCCCTCCTATTCCGCTCGACATGAGTAGTTCAATTGATCCGAATTCAAAACCCCAAATCCAATATTTGTATTACAAAGATTCGGAAGTTTTCGAAGAGATTAAAAAATCATACGAAGACAATGAGCGCTCTTTTATCAGGGAAGTTGCTTCCAACCCGACTTCTGCGCCTGCCATTTATACTGATTCGGCTTCCAACATTATCACGTACGGAAACCTGGATACGCTGCGTATAAAAAAAGATTCAACGTATTTGCGCGAAGTGTTCGAAGACCTGAAAGCAAACGGCGACACAATGCAGGTTTCATTAGGCTATGGAAAAAAGAATATTATTTATTACGGCGAATCATCGCAGCTGAAAGCATTACGTTATTTCCCGATCATGATGTTTGTCATCGTCGGCATGTTTATGATCGTGGCGTATTTATTATTCAGCACATCGCGGCGGTCGGAGCAGAATTTGGTTTGGGTGGGAATGGCAAAAGAAACTGCGCATCAATTGGGAACTCCGCTTTCCTCATTGATCGCGTGGCTGGAATATCTCAAGCTGAAAGGTGTGAATGATGAAATGACGCAGGAGATTGCGCAGGATGTAAAACGCCTGGAGATGATCACCGAACGTTTTTCCAAGATCGGTTCACAGCCAAAATTAAATGCGGAAAATGTTATTGATGCATTGCAACAGTCGGTGGAATACATCAGCAAACGTTCGCCAAAATCGGTTGTGTTTGTTTTCAACCCGAAAGGAAGCATTTTGGTGCCGCTGAACATTCCGCTTTTCGCGTGGGTAGTCGAAAATCTTTGCCGCAATGCCGTGGACGCGATGGACGGAAGCGGAAGGATCCTCATCGAAGTTTCTGACCTGCAGCAATTCGTTTACATCGATATCACCGATACAGGAAAAGGTATTCCGCGATCCAGGCAAAAAACGATTTTCGAACCCGGCTTCACCACAAAACAACGCGGCTGGGGATTAGGGCTTTCTCTTGTTAAACGAATCATCGAACAATACCACGGCGGAAAAATATTCGTGAAACGTTCGGAAGCAGGGAAAGGAACGACATTTAGAATAGTGCTCAATAAATAGGCTGCAGAGGATGAACATTCCCATGCGACGGATCTGGTAACCCTTCGGCAGCTCAGGACAAGTCTGGTAATCTCGTAACTGGGTAATTGAAAAAATAAAATTGATTTGTCAGACTGAGTGTTTTTTGTCAGCTGAAATTCATCATAATGCACAAGGCTCATTGACAAAAAAAGTATCGAAGGCTGACAAATCAATTATCGAAGGCTGATAATTCAAATGAAGGTTAACAAATCATTATCTAAGGCCGGCAGTACAATATTCTCTCAATTCAAACGACTATAAAGGGCAACCTTATCTCTTATGAAAAATTTCTTTCTTTTCGCATTACTTTTTATCAGTCAATTCGCTTTTGCGCAGGAAAAATATACGATTAGCGGGACTGTAAAAGATAAAAAGACGGGTGAGCTTTTGATCGGGACTGTCATTCGCATTTCTGAAATTAAAAATCTCGGGACGGCGAGTAATGAATATGGATTTTATTCCATCACCATTCCCGAAGGTGATTATACCATGGTCATCAGCATGCTGGGGTATAAAACTGTCAGCGAAAAAATTGGGTTGCACCAGAATGTGAAGAAGGATATTTTTTTGGGTGACACGGTAAAATCCATGGAAGAAGTGGTGATCACCGATGAGCAGAAAGATGCGAATGTGACAGATCCGCAAATGGGCGCGCAGAAGCTCGACATCAAAGAGATCAATAAAATTCCGGTGCTGTTCGGGGAAAAAGATATTCTCAAAACCATCCAGCTTTTACCCGGAATTAAATCCGGCGGCGATGGCGGAAGCGGATTTTTTGTGCGTGGCGGTGCTGCCGATCAGAATTTGATTTTGCTGGATGAAGCACCGGTTTATAATGCGTCTCATTTGCTTGGTTTTTTCTCGACATTCAATTCAGATGCGATTAAAGATGTAACAGTTTACAAAGGAAATGCTCCCGCGCAATATGGCGGACGACTTTCCTCTGTACTCGATGTAAAAATGAATGACGGAAACAACCAGCGCTTTCATGTCGGCGGTGGAATCGGTTTGATCGCTTCCAGGCTGAATGTGGAAGGGCCGCTTGTAAAAAATAAAGGTTCGTTTATTGTTACTGGTCGCCGCACGTATGCAGATGTATTTCTCAAGCTTTCAAAAAACGAAACCACGAAAAACAGCTCGCTTTACTTTTATGATCTTAACCTGAAAGCGAATTACCAGCTGAATGATAAAAACAGGATCTTCCTTTCCGGCTATTTCGGCCGTGATAAGCTCGGACTGGCAAATGCATTCGGAATTGACTGGGGAAATGCAACCGGAACTTTTCGCTGGAATCATTTCATCAATGAGCGAATGTTTTCAAATACGTCATTGATCTTTAGTAATTACAGCTACAAAATTTCCATCAGCGCAAGCACTGCAACTTTCGACATCACCTCGAAGATCCGTGATTATAATGTGAAGCATGAATACCAGTTTTTCGCGAATCCCAAAAACACGATTCGTTTCGGGATCAACAGTATTTATCATACCGTTACTCCCGGACAAATTACGGCTTCGGAAGGTTCTGCTATTAATGCCATTAAGCTGCAGGATCGTTACGGTTTGGAAAATGCGGCTTATGTAAGCGATCAATGGAATGCAACGAGCCGTTTGAATATTACTTTCGGCGTGCGTGTTTCTTCTTTCAGCGCCTTGGGTAAAGGTGATTTTTATTCGTATGATGAAGACGGAACAATTTCTGATACCACAAGCTATGCTTCGGGCAAAGTTGTAAAAACGTATGTGAATTTGGAGCCGCGTATTTCTGCGGGTTACATCATCACACCTTCCAGCTCCGTAAAAGTTTCTTACGCACGCAATGCGCAGAATTTGCATTTGCTTTCCAATTCCGTTTCTACAAGTCCGACAGATCTTTGGGTAATGAGCAGCGCCATCGTCAAACCGGAAATTGCTGATCAGTATGCGATCGGTTTTTACAAAAATTTCCGCGACAACAAAATCGAATTCAGCGTGGAAACATATTACAAAGCCATGCAGAATCAAATCGATTATAAAAACGGTGCGAACACGGAGGCGAATGAATTGATCGAAGGTGAATTGTTGTTCGGAAACGGAAGAGCTTACGGTGTGGAATTTTTTGTCAAGAAAAAATACGGAAAATTAACCGGCTGGATCGGCTACACACTTTCAAGAAGCGAACGCAAAATTGACCAGATCAATAATGGTTCGTGGTACCCGGTGAAGCAGGATCGCACGCATGATATTTCGATTGTTGCGATGTACGACCTGACACCGAAATGGTCGCTGGCTGCAACTTGGGTGTTTAATACAGGAGCAGCGGTAACTTTCCCGAGCGGAAAATATACGGTTGACGGACAAGTTATTTTCCTTTACACCGAACGAAATGGTTACCGCATGCCTGCTTATCACCGCATGGATCTTGGTGCAACATGGCAGCGGAAAAAAACAGAGAAGTTTGAATCGAGCTGGAACTTTTCGATTTACAATGTCTACGCACGCGAAAATGCTTACACGATTTCTTTCCGGGAAGATCCGGACGATCCGACAAAAACACAAGCCGTTCAAACAGCGTTGTTCCGTATCATTCCATCCATTTCCTACAACTTCAAATTCTGATCATTCCAGCTATTTTCCAATGAAAAAATTCATTCTCTTTTCAGTAATCGCTTCGGCAATACTGATTTCATCCTGCCAGAAAGTAATTGAGCTTGATCTGAATTCACAAGATCCGCAAATCGTGATCGAAGCGAATATTTCTGATCAGCCGGGACCTTACACGGTGCGCATCAGTAAAACAGTAAACTTCAGCGAGACAAATGTTTTCCCTGCAGTGAATGGCGCAACAGTAATTATTTCGGATAACGTTGGTAATACGGAAACTCTTGTGGAAACAAGTCCTGGCATTTACCAAACCGTCACCACACAAGGCGTTCCCGGAAGAACTTATTTTCTGAATGTAGCTGCTGAAAATAAAAATTACACTGCGCAAAGCACAATGCCATCTTTAGTTACGCTCGATTCGTTATTGATTGAGCAGAATGCCTTTTTCGGCTCTTATCTAGTCATCCCGCTTTTCCAGGATCCGGCAGGAAAAGGAGATTATTACCGTTGTCTCCAAACCATAAATTCCGTTCGTGTAACCGAATCATTTTTATACAACGATGATTTTTCTGATGGATTAATAAACGGTCAGCCTATTCTCAACTTTACTGATTCGATTGTAACAGGCGATACGGTGTCGGTAGAATTGCAATGTATCGACAAGCCGGTGTATTTATATTTCTTCAGCATGTTACAAACCACGACAGGACAAACAGGCGCGCCCGCAAATCCGGTCTCCAACATCTCCAATAACGCGTTAGGATATTTCAACGCACACACATCACGCCGCAAAGAGGTAATCATACCATGAGAAAGATCTACTTGAGCGTGATCTGGTAACTGGGTAATTGAAAAAAAATTCTCGCGGTTGCATTGTTGTTGTCGTCTTCGATACGCTTCGCTACTCAGTCTGACAAGGAGAAATTGCTTTAGTACGTTTAAGGAAACAGTGAATTAAAAATGGGTTGTAAGAGAATATCTCACAACCCATTTTTATTTTTATTAATCTACATTCTCAAATGTGCGCCTGGCTTTTGTGCGCATAATTACCCAGTTACCAGATTACCAGATCCTTTTTAGTGCCATACGGAGATGATGATGGCCACGATTACATACGATACTACGTGGTAGCCGGAGTCGATGAGCCAGAGTTTGAAGGGTTTTTGGAGGTAGATATAGCTCATGCAGATTGGTCCGGCGGCGAATACTCCGCAGGCGAGTCCGAGCTTGATTCCTGACATTGCTGTGGTGGACTGAAGCGCGTAAGCAAGTATTGCAATTATTACAGCAGAAATAAAGCTGATCAAAATGCTTCCGATCATCATTGCTGCGAGCTTTCCGCCCATTGCTTTTTTCTCTTCGGCTGTTGGTTCGTTAATTCCATGCCCGGCCATCCATGGCTTTGCAAATAAAATTTTCGTGTACCAGATTGCGCCGAGAAAAAAGTAAGCGAGAGTTGCGACGATGATTGCAATCCAATTCGCATTTTCACAGAAATTTTTAAAGATCATGGTAGAGCAGTTTTAGTGTAATTGAAAGATAGTCCCAATTACTAAAACGGCGAATAAATAAACAGGAATTTAATTAACAGTCAATCGTGAATTGAACCCATCAACTATTGATTACCAGTTATTTGCACTGAATTTAAAAAGCTTATTTCAGCTTGATACATACATTTTTTGCCTCGGTGAAAAAACGTAATGCTTCAAATCCACCTTCTCTTCCAACGCCGGAACCTTTCATCCCACCAAAGGGGGTGCGCAGATCGCGGTGAAGCCAGCAATTGATCCAGATGATGGCGCTGTGCACATCACCTGCAAGACGATGCGCGCGGTTTAAATTAGTTGTCCAGATCGTTGCGGCTAATCCGTAGATGGTGCTGTTGGCCATCATCACTACTTCTTCTTCTGTATCGAATGGCATGATGGTGACAACAGGTCCGAAAATTTCTTCCTGGTTCGTGCGACAATTGTATGCTAGTCCTTCGATGACAGTTGGCTGAATGTACCAGCCTTCCTTCAATTCACCATCCATCATCACTTGATTGCCGCCACAAAGGACGGTGCCGCCTTCTTCTTTTGCGAGATCGACATAGGAAAGAATTTTTTCCATATGCGGTTTTGAAACGATGGCGCCTAATCTTGTTTTTTCATCGGAAGGATTTCCGGGCTTCAGCTCTTTTATTTTCTCTACGAATGCATTTTTAAATTTTTCATAGATCGGCCGCTCAACAAAAATGCGTGATCCGCAAAGACAAATTTCACCTTGATTTGCAAAAGAAGAATGCACGGTTGTTTTTAACATGAGATCAAAATCACAATCAGCGAAAATGATGTTCGGGTTTTTTCCGCCGAGCTCGAGTGATAATTTTTTAAACATCGGCGCAGCAGTTGCGGCAATAGAAGCGCCTGTTTTTGTTCCGCCGGTAAATGAAATTGCTTTGATCTCCGGGTGTTCAACAATTGCTTGTCCTGCACTGCCACCTAATCCGTGCACGATATTTAAAACTCCTGCAGGCAACCCGGCTTCGATGCATAATTTAGAAAGCATGAACGCGGTCATTGGTGTAACCTCGGATGGTTTTGCTACCACACAATTTCCTGCAGCGAGTGCGGGAGCAATTTTCCATGTAAATAAATACAACGGCAAATTCCAGGGAGAGATGCAACCTACCACACCAATCGGTTGACGCAAGGTGTAATTGATTGCGGTATCTTCCATCGCATGTGCTTCTGCGGCGAAATGCATAATGCCTGTAGCAAAAAATTCCAGGTTGCTGATGGCGCGCGGAATATCAATCATGCGCGCAAGATTTACAGGCTTGCCATTGTCTTTCGATTCTGCAAGCACAAACTGATCCATATCGCGTTCGATGAGTGAAGCAATTTTCATCAGCAGTTTCGCGCGCTGTTCTGCGGGAGTAACTGACCATTTAGGGAAAGCCGCTTTTGCTGCTTCGACTGCAGGCTGAATATCGTCGATAGTAGAATCGGGAATTAGCGAATAAACCTTTCCTGTTGCAGGCTGAAAATTATCGATGTACTTACCTGATTTTGGTTCAACGAGCTGACCGTTGATATAATTGAGGAGCTTTTCCATTTAGAAAGATGTGCGAATTAGAAAATTAGAAATATGCAAATTAGGTGTTGCTAATGGTAAAATTACGAATTAACAGGCGATCCATGTTCCTGTAAAATTACCAATCCCACCTCAATTTTAATGTGTGAAGCCTTTTGCACATCAATCACCCATCCCGATAGCTATCGGGAAGATCATCAAATCACTAAATCCCAACTGCATGAAAATTTCCCTAAAGAAGTTTAGTTCGCTCCACATATTCTTAAGTATCTTTATAGGAAGATTTATAAGTGATAAAATGCGCCTTTACAAATTTTTGATTGTTGTTGTTTGCTGTTCGATGCTTGCAGCTTGCTCTACTGAACCGGAGCTTAAAAAAGATATTGTTAACCAATTTTCTGGATCATTACCGAAAATCATGCAGCATGATGAAGGAATTTTTCATGGTATCTCGCTTGGTATGACACTGGATGAGGTGAAGAAAAATATTCCGGCGACAGACAGCATGAGTAAGCTGGAAGAAAATAAATATCTCTTCGAAGGAAAACTTTCTGCTGCTAAAGAATACACCTACGAATGCACCTTTGATTCGAAAGGATTGAATGATATTACGCTCGATATTTATTTGAAGGATGAAAAAAATGCAGATTCGTTGTACACAGATTTCAGCAATTACTTCAGCAAACGTCATGGAATGCCTGTGCTGGAAGAAGGTGTAACTACCTGGACAACGAGCGAAGGAAAACGTCCTGCGAAAATTATCCTGGAGAAAGAAGAAGATTATCAATACGGAAAGCTGAAGATTACTTTTTTCGATAAAAGCTTCGATTCGCCTTCTATGGATCTGTCGGATACGCTGCTCCTGCCCTGATCGTTTTTGTCGATTGCTGTAAGGCCTTTATCTTCCGCTACTTACCTGTCATCAAGCTTCATTGCTAAATCAGCGCGAATGCTTAATTTTAGCTTTCTATGGAACGCTCCCAATCCGGTATTTTACTCGAAGTCCGGAACCTTGTCACAGAATTCAGAACAGAAAATGAAACGGTTAAGGCTGTAAATGATATTTCGTTTACGATCCGCGCCGGTGAAACTATTGGCATTGTCGGCGAATCAGGTTCAGGAAAATCAGTTACTGCATTATCAGCAATGCGATTGATCCCGAATCCTCCGGGTGAAATTACAGGCGGAGAAATTCTTTATCATTCGAGAGATAACGGCCAGATCGATTTAGCGAAGTTGACTGAAAAAGAAATGCGCGCTTATCGTGGCAATGAAATCGCGATGATCTTCCAGGAGCCGATGACTTCACTCAACCCGGTTTACACCTGCGGTGATCAAGTGATGGAAGCGATCCTGCAACACAAGAAATTTTCAGGCATTCCGAAATGGAAAGATCGTTTACAAAAAGGCACACGCAGCTTTGCGCAGATTTTATTGTGGGTGAGCGTGCTGCTTTGTTTGTTTACCGGAACAATTGGTTTGATTGCAGGACCGGCTTATATTCTTGCCTACCTGCTGCTGAAAAAATTCCGACCGACTTCATTTTTTACTTCGCGAGAAAAAATTGCGCGCGGACAAACTTTAAAATTATTCGAGCAGGTTCAGCTTCCTGATCCGGATCGTATTTTTAATGCTTACCCGCATCAAATTTCCGGTGGACAAAAACAGCGCGTGATGATTGCGATGGCGATGTCTTGCAATCCACAATTGCTGATTGCTGATGAGCCAACCACTGCGCTTGATGTAACGGTGCAGAAAACGATTCTCGAAGTGATGAAGGATCTGCAGGCGGAACATAATATGAGCATCATGTTCATCACGCACGATCTTGGTGTTATTGCAGAGCTTGCTGATCGTGTTGTAGTGATGTACAAAGGGAAAATTGTGGAGCAGGGAACTGTGCTTGAAATATTTTCAAATCCACAACATCCCTACACGAAAAGTTTGCTTGCGTGTCGCCCGCCGCTAAATCGTCGTTTGCATAAGCTTCCAACCGTGGCAGATTTTATGCACACGAATGTAGATGGTGAGATCGTAGAAAATAATCGTTCCGTCCTGGAAGTAACAGGAAGTCTTTCGCAAACGGAAGAAGAACGTAAATCTGCCCACACGAGCTTATACGCACGTGAACCGATCCTGCGACTGCAAGGATTAAAAACACATTTTGTAACGAAGAAAAACATTTTCGGTAAAGTGCTCAAGCGTGTGAAAGCGGTTGATGATGTAACGTTTGATGTTTATCCCGGGGAAACGCTTGGACTTGTAGGCGAATCGGGTTGCGGAAAAACAACACTTGGCAGAACCATCTTACGTTTGATCGAACCGACTGCCGGAAAAATTATTTACAAAGGCAAAGACATCACACATCTTCCATCAGCGGAATTGCGCGCGTTGCGAAAAGATATCCAGATCATTTTCCAGGATCCGTATTCTTCACTTAATCCACGCGTCACAATCGGGAATGCCATCATGGAGCCGATGCGTGTTCATGGAATTCTGGAAAATGATACGGTACGAAAAGCGCGCGTGATCGAATTGCTGAAGCGTGTGAATATGAATGAGTCGCATTTCTATCGTTACCCGCATGAATTTTCGGGCGGACAACGTCAGCGTATTTGTATTGCTCGCGCATTGGCACTAAAGCCGCAATTCATCATCTGCGATGAATCTGTTTCTGCGCTGGATGTTTCCGTGCAGGCGCAGGTGTTGAATTTGCTGAATGAATTAAAAAAGGAATTTCATTTCACCTATATTTTTATCTCGCACGATTTAAGCGTAGTAAAATTCATGAGCGATCGTATGGTGGTGATGAACGAAGGAAAAGTAGAAGAAATGGGCGACGCAGACATGATCTACAACGACGCCAAAACAGCTTACACCCAAAAGCTGATCAACGCGATTCCGAAAGGCGAGCTGGATGATATCCGTGCTTCGATGTCGAAGAAAAGGATGCGGGCTTTTTAAGCCTCACCCCAAGAGAATTTTTTTTAGCGATGGAGATTGTGCTGCCCTCTCCGGGGGAGAGGTGGGATGAAGATTTCCGGCTGGAGCTTGCACTGAGATTTCCGTCCGCCCCTCTACTCCGGAGAGGGGAATACTACAATGCGACTGCATGGAAATCTCACAAAGGGGGTGTGGCCACCACCCCAAGGAAAACCCAATCTCCATTCATCTTCTCGCAGGTAAAATTCTTCATCGGGATTTTTGATGTCAGCTCTTCTTTGAACTGGAAAAAGTTCACGTGTTCGTCGAGCGTGAAATAATAATAGCGCTGGCAGGGTGTGACAATAAAAACCTGCTTGCGCGCAATACGAACAAGCTCCGCCATGCATTGCTCTAATTTCGGAAGGTGTTCAACGACATGAGAGCACGTTACCACATCAAATGATTTATCGGCAAAGGGCATTTTTTCAACATTGCCTTTCAAATATGCATACACATCGCCGTTTGCATCCGTGTCTTTGATATCAAAACCGGTGAGCTTTAATTTCGGGTGACGCTCGCGGACTTGTTTTAATAAATAACCATTTCCGCAGCCGACATCAATTAACGTTTCCGCTGAACGATCAATAGTATTGAGAATAAAATTCAGGCTTGGTTTGTTGAGATCAGTTACGCGGTTACGGGAAATGGTGTTGAGATTATTATAAAAGCGATCGTAATCTTCAGGCGTAAACGAATGCACGCGACTTTTAAAATCCATCACCTCGCGTATGTTTCTTCCGCGGTAAGCAATCATAAAAAACGGGTACATAAACCAACGGCTGTCACGGATAGCGGGAGGAATCCACTCATCCATGAAATAACGTATAATATTAGTGAGATCGCGATTCATGGAAAGATTTAATGACTGGGTGATTTGGTGACTGGGTGATTGAAAAAAAGATTAGCACATTAACAGATTAGCACATTAGCAAATTCCTTCAAAAGTACTATTTCTGTTTCATGGCGTAACGGCCTTGCAGATGATTTACCTTGATGCGGAAAAGATCCATCAGCATGCCGGGGGCGTGTTTCATGAGGCTTACGCTGGAGCCGTCGTGGGTGCTGCGGAAATGAACGGGAAGGCGTTTGATGTCGTAGTTTCTTTTCAGCGCGATGTAAAGCAATTCTACGTCGAATGCGAAACCATTTAAGGTGGCAACAGAAAACAAATCATCTGCAACTTTTCCTTTGAATGCTTTGATGCCGCATTGTGTGTCGGAAAAACCTGTGGTGATAAAACGGCCGACGAAAAAAGTGAATATAGTGCTTCCCATTTTTCTCGCGCCTTTTATCTCGCTGAAATATTTTGATCCGGGAAGACGGCGATCACCGATCGCGATATCGAATTCTTTCTCTTTTACATACTGCAGAAATAATTCGATCGCGGAATATTCAAACGGAATATCAGCGTCGGTGAAAATGCGGTATTCACCTTTTGCTTCGAGCATTCCTCTTCTTACAGCAGCACCTTTGCCCCTATTTATTTCCTGCTGCAAGAAACGACAACCATTTTCAATCGCCACTTTTCCTGTTTCGCCGCCATCTTCAGAACCATCATCCACAACAATCACTTCTGAAGTCCATGGCTTCGATTTGAGCCACGTCATAAATCCAGGGAGCTGTTCCCTTAGCATAGCGGCACTTTTATAAGAAGGAAGCACGATGCTCAGGTTCATTTCTGCGGAATATAAACGCGGGTGTTACGTTGAATAGTATCTCCGCTTAATAAATAAAGATCTGTTCCAACAGGGCGAATCATTAATTCATCCAGTTCAAAAACTGTCCCCTTTTTTAATTCAGGATTGCGCAGTGTTATTTGAAGCCTTGCATCGGGTACGCGCACGTCTACCCTGAATTCGATCAATCCCCAATGATTATCGATCGCTTTTACTTCCGATAGCACATTGGTGAAATAATAAAAATGGGATTCGTTACCGGTTGTATCCTGCGCAAAAATTTCAATGGTGGTACGCGGATAAATATCTCCATCAATATTATTGAACCAAAATGAACACATATAATTTCCGGGTACTGCAATTATGGTATCAAGTACGCGATTGTAATCAAAACTTTTGGCCTGATATGCACCGGATCCCCTGTAAGCGTGGTTGGCTTTTATATTATCGAAAGACCGATGAATAAAATAAGGAGCTGAATCGTTGGAAATAAAAATACCGGCAGGGAAAGGCGAAATGGTCGCATAGTTTTCTTTGACTTCCGAATAACGCATAGCAGAAAGTTCACGAAATACCGATGGAGCAATTGAGAAGATGTTGTATTCAGAAGATGTTGCAACAGGTGAAGCAAGAGAAAGAATTTTCAATTCAAACTCGTCGAGCGTTTCTTCTCTGACGACGATCAAAAAAGGACGATTATCCTTAATGTCATTCATTACAGGTATAGGATTTACAGGATCCAATACTAGCGGAACTAATTTTGCTGTTTGACCCAGTGACGTGCGCGCGGAACTTACACCCATTAATGGCAATCCCGTTTTCAGTGAAACGATAAAACTTTGGTGTACAATTGCGGGGTCTTTTGTAAGGCGGCATAAGTTTTCAGACCCGATATGAAAATAAGGCAATGGCAAAATGGCCTGGTACGCTGACGGATTAAAATTTTGAAGCCAGCTATTTTCAGGTAACACATTATCCTCATCCTCTAAAACGGGTAGATGATTGTTGTAATTATTTTGTGTTCCCTTATTAAGCGAATACACATCAATAAAAAGTAAGCCGCAAACCAACATCATCACAATGGTGGAGAAAATTTTTCGCTGATGAATAATTTTATACAACCTGTAAGCTGCAATTATGTTTACGATGTAAAAAAATACCCAGGCAAATCTTCCTACCGAGCGAAACTGCCTGACAGGTCCAAGATAGGGCAACCATTCTTCGTGTGAAGGGACGAATGGATTCCCGAATGAAAACCATAGTAGTGCCAAAGAAGTCCAGAAAAAAATATTCAGCACTTTATGATCAGTTACCGCCAGTACGAGTTTTACACGTCCGCGAAGAAGGCGGATGAGCTGAACTGTCGCAATTGTAATTAACCCGATAATTGCCGCAAGTCCGATGTATGCTAATCCTTCCATTTCAATCACTTCCGGCAGAGCGAATGTTGCGAATAAATCTTCATAAGGTTTACCGAAAGGATAAAACACTCCGCTTTTATTAGAATGGTAAACCATGAATCCCCAGGGTGCGGTGGTGCGATCACCAACATGATCTGCCATCATCACGAGCGATTGCAATAAAACAGCCGGAAAAATAAATTGAATACCGGCATGTTTTAATACAAAAGTGATCCGACCGAAACCGCGATCGCGGGTAAGAAATAAAATAGCCCAGTAAGCACCACCGATAGCCAGGAAGAATGCAAGGAAATACAAGTGGGTAGATGCGCCTAAAAAAACAAGAAAGGCAATTGCAAAACTTTTCAGCACGCTTGGCTGATCATAAAAACGAAGCAATAAATAAAATAATGCGGGAATGAGAAAAACCCATTGCAAAGAATAATGTCCGGACATGCGTAAAATCTGCGGCGACAAATAGGCAATCAGCGTAGCGCAGCATCCACCATACAGCCATGGCATTCTCAAATGCCGAAATATGGCATAAATAAAAACAGCGCCGATGACCGGGGAAAAAATCATCATCAGGTTGATCAGACCAACGCCAAGCGGTGCAGCTGATGGTCCGAAAATCTTAACCAGATTATTTAAGAATGGCATTGCGCCAGTGAAAAAAATACTTTCACCGTACGGATAATTGATGCTGCTTTGTGTCCAATAACCAGTATCGAATTTTATATGAAAAAGTGTTTCATAATAAATTTGCATTCCGTCGCCAGTTGCTCCGAAATAAGTGCTGCACGGATGCAAAAGGAGCTTACCGTAAAACACGCTCATAAAGAGCAAGCTCAAAAAGAGCGTGAGCAACAAACCTTTGTCGCGGAATATCCTTACGAATCTGTGTTTGAAATTCATTGCCTTATTTCAGGTGGCGTCTGTCAAAAAGATTATATCTCATGATACACCAGATAGCGCGGAAGCCATCTTTCCAGCCGATCTTCTTTCCTTCTTCATACGTGCGGCCGTAATAAGAAATACCAACTTCATAAATGCGGACGTCTTTAATTCTTGAAATTTTCGCTGTTACTTCCGGCTCAAAACCAAAACGACGTTCCTTCAGCAAAAGTGATTGCACCATTTTTGCATCGAATAATTTGTAGCATGTTTCCATATCTGTTAAGTTCAGATTGGTAAACATATTCGAAAGTTTTGTAAGAAATTTATTCCCGATCGTATGCCAGAAGAACAAAATGCGATGCGGCTTTCCTCCCATAAAACGCGAACCGAAAACAACATCCGCAAATCCATCAAGAACGGGACGCAATAAAATAGTGTATTCAGCCGGATCGTATTCGAGGTCTGCATCCTGGATGATGATGTAATCGCCGGTTGCAATTTCAATTCCTTTGTGAAGCGCTGCGCCTTTTCCCATATTTTTAGGTTGGTTAAAAAGGCGGATTCCTTCAGAAGCGTGATCTGCAATATATTTTTCTACTACTTCTTTGGTTTGATCGGAAGAGAAATCATTGACGATCAGGATTTCCTTTTGCATGCCGCCGGGCAAGTCAACAGCGATAACTTTATTCAGGATCAGGTGAATTGTTTTTGCCTCGTTGTAAGCCGGGATAACAATTGATAGCTTCTTCATAGTATATAAGGCGCAAATATAGTACTTTGAGGGCCTTTCTGAACCCAAAATCCGCATAATCCCTATGAATGCTATTCAATCTTTGGGGCGTTTACTTATACGATACGAATGGCTTTTGTTTGTTATAGCCGTAGCAATCATTGTCAGCGATATTTTTGCCAATAAGTGGCTATTGACCGAAGACGGTGGCTCACATCTTTATAATGCTGTGATCATGAAAGAGCTTCTTTCATCCGATCCGTTTATTGAGCAGCATTACCAGCTTAATCATTTGCCTATTCCGAATTTGCTCGGTTATGTATTGATGTTGTTTTTCAATTTGTTCGTGTCGCTTTCGGTTTGCGATCAGCTCATTCATTTTCTATCGATCGCAGGTTTGTGTTATGCATTCCGTTACCTCGTTACGCAGATCAATCCTGCTAAAAAATATCACAGCTGGCTTATTTTTCCTTTTGTTTATTCTGTAATATTCAATTTCGGCTTTTATAATTATTCGCTTGGCCTTGCGCTGTGTTTGTTTTGCATTGGCATGTGGATCTCGATGGAAGACAAACCGGTGAATAAAAAACGTCTTGCGTTGCTTCTGCTTTGCTGCACGCTGTTGTATTTCACACACATGATTCCTTTCCTGCTGTTAATAATCACTGCAGGAATACGTATTCTTTTTTTTATTTACAAAGATGGCATTCGCAAAAGCTTCATAAAAGGTTGCCTGCTTACCGTGGTTTTACTGCCGGGATTTATTTTTTACTTTATTTTTCATCTTACCCGTCCGAGTGAAAATCACATTACTACTTTCCCTAACCCGGAATTTGTCATTAAGACTTTAGCTTCTCTGAATCTGCTTATTCACGATCTTCCTGCGCTTGATTTTTTCTTAAAGCTTTTTTCCTGCATTCTTGCAGCAGCGATTGTTACCGGCATAATTATTCTCGTGGTTAGAAGAAAAAATATTTTTCCTGCTGCGAAAAACAATTTTATTTTTTGGGGAATTTGCTGGGCGCTGATGACATTGCTTGCCTTTATTACTCCTGATGGTTTTAGTGGTGGAAGCATCGTTACCATCAGGCTGCTTGAAATTTCTTCTTTGTTCATGATCGTCTGGGTAGCAAGTGGCGCATTACCAACTCAACTATTTTCAGTGCTTGCCCTGTTCGCTCTAACGATAGGTATTATGCAAATGCAGTACCGGCATAAAGAACATGAAGATTTAAACCGTTATGCGCACGACGTGGAAAACTTTGCTCCGTATGTAGAGGAAGGTCATACCGGCGCTTACCTCACATTTGTCGGCAACTGGAAACATCTGCACATCGGCGAAGTGCTTTTCGCGGAAAAAAAATGTGTGTCGCTATCGAATTACGAGGCGTTCCACGATTATTTTCCTGTTCAATGGAACGATAGTTTGCCTTACAACTATATGGTGGGCGGATTAAATTCATTCCAGAAACCATGCATGAATTTTTTCTGGCCGGAGCATCCGGAAAAGCCAGCGAAGAATATTGATTATATATTATTAGCTGTAACCTACCTGAACCCTTCCGATTCTGGTTGTGTTAACCCGGTTTTTGATTCCATTGAAAAAAATTACGACCTGCTTAAACGAACAGATGAGCTTTCGTTATACCGGTCGAAGGATTTTAGAAAATAGTTCGGGAAATAGTTTTATTGAGAATTATTTTCCTGCTGATAATAAACGCACCGCTACATTATCCATCAGTACGGGCGTCTCATCATAATTCCAAAGGTAAAGCCTGATCTTTTTTGTTCCTGCAGGCACGGGTCGTGTCCATGAAGTAATGGACCAGGTTAGCGGCTTCTCAGGTAATTCCGTAATGTGCATCGCTTCCCATGTTTCTGCACTTCCATTATCAAAACCAAAAACTAAAAGCGCAGAAGTATTCCTGGTGTAATAATAAAGTCTGCAATTCACGGTAGCTACAAGATCTTTCATCAGTGAATCCGGAATTTCAAGCGGCACACTGATGCTGTACGGATGTTCTGCATCGGCGAATGTTCCTTTTTCTCCAATATAAACCGTGTCAGTTTTTAATTCCAGGTAAGGATCCTCATTTTCAAAATCCTGCCACACTTCTTTTATGAATTGCAACTTTTTTGTGCTCCTGCTTTTTTGCGGAAAATAAAACAACCATGTTTTGCTAAGCCAAAAGTCGCTGACAACTTCTTTGCCGCGATCTTTTATCTCGCGAGAAAGTTTATCGTAGCCTTCCATTCCATGATAATAAACGCTGCATTCCGGAACACTTTCTTTTCTTCCTGCATGCGAATAATTCGTCATGTTAAATCTCATCCTGTAATAATTGACCTGCTTTTCATATGGGAGATCAGTTGAAATAATAGATGCAAAACAATTCTCATCCACCGGAATATTTTCTTTTTTCAATCGCAGCATAGCAGCTTTCACATCAGCCTGCTCTTTCCAATCGAATGTCCAATAAATATTCATTGAAAAATAAAAATGCGCTGTTACAAAAATTCCGAAAGTCACAAGCAAAACATTTTTCAGCTTCGGTGGAAATAAAATAAGCACGCCGATAAGATTGAGACAAAGCAAAGGAATATAAAACAATGCTGTTCTGCCCAATAGAAAATTAGCATCAAAGATTAAATGCTGCAGCATAGGTCCGGCAATGCTGAAAAATACTGTCAGCGTAATAAACACCAGCCATCTTCCCTGCATGGTTTTCATTACTGTTAAAACATTTCGCATCACGTAAATAACAGCGATCAATGGAATAGCCGAAACAAAAATGGTAAGTACCGGCGTCATCCATTGACTGTAAAATGTTTCGTAAGCTGTTGCTTTTGACAACGAAAGGAAAGTGCTGCCTAATGATTTTGCTTCTTCACCATAAAATAATGCGCCGGCTTTTTTAAGCTGGTTGACATAAGGAATAAAAAACAGCAGGCAGGTTAAAGGCAGAATAGAAAAAAGCATTGCACTGCGCGCAGGCTGTTCGTTTCGATGAAAGAAAAAACGATTCAGGATAAGTAAAAACGAAACCGCGAGCAAGGCATGAATGAGTGTGAGATTTGCCAACACCGCAATAGTTAAAAATAGCTGCGCATAAATTCCATGGCGGATTTCCTGCTTTCCAAGAATGTACTTTGTAAGCTGCAGTATGCCCAGCATTAATAACGCCATGGAAATTCCGTAACCACGCGCAACGCTGAAGAAATCGAGCACAAATGGATTTAAGGTTAAGAGGAAAAACACGCCGAGGATTTGCCAGCGTTTGATCACTAACTTTTCCGCGAGTGATGCTGCAGCAAAAAAATAAATTCCTCCGGCCAGCACATTCGGTAAACGCAAGGCAAGTTCACTTTCACCAAACAGAAAAACGGAACACTTCATCAGCCACGTGTTCAGCAGGTGATTGTTGGCCGACATGAAATTGTGACCTTCCGGAATCCAGCGCGGATTGCGGACGTATTCGAAAAACGTATTTGCTTCGTCCCACAAAAGCGAAAGTTTGCAGGCACGCAAAGCAACATAAACCAAAAGAAGAATGCATGGAATGATGATCCACCAGCGTGAAATAATCTTATGGATAGATGCTCGGTTCCTTTCGCTTAACATTGCTGATCAATTAGGAACACGATTAATATATCTCACAGAAAAATCATCTATCCTGAAAGCAACAGCATCTTTACCCGTCATTGCATAAATAATAACACGGTTTCCGGGGAACAGGTCTGTTTGTAAGGTGTGTTGGAAATCAATTTCGTTCCAATCTTTTTCTTTTTGCATCAACCAGGAAAGATAAATTGCCTTCCAATAATCATCCGACCCTTTTTTAACCAGGATAATAAATTTGGCGCTTGTTCGTATATTTTCCGGCCATATATACATGTTGCACGCAATGATGGTTCCGGCGCGAAGTGTATCTGTCAGCGTATCAGAAAAGCCTGCTGAATAAATTGTGTTTTCATTTACCAGTTCAGAATACAAGCCGGAATGGCCCGGAGCTTTATTTGCTCTATCCTTCTCTTCGAAATTTTTCATTCCGAGATTTTTTAATTCAACAATTGATGTTTTTGTAGTATTCCGGTAAACTTGTTTTTCACCCTTTTGCCATAGGACTTTATATTCTGCCGGCGGTACTGCTTCAGTGGTGTCTAATCTTAAATAATAATCTGCACCGGGTTGAAAGCCTGTTTCACCATATAAAGTATAATTCATCCACGTTGCTTTTTCTGCAAAGACATAATAATTATAAACCGGGTAGTCGAGAAAAGAAACAGCAACTGTCGCTTGCTTCCCTTCGGATTTCATATGACGTGAATCTTCTATAATTTTTTCGACTGCTTCTTTTGTATTGGCATTAAAAGGCCAAAGCAATGTTCGATTAAAATTAACAGACAGAAAAAAACAAAGCACAGGGAATGCAAGAAGAGTTCCTGCAGCTATTTTTCTCTGACTTGCAAAAGTTCCATCTGTAAAAAAACAAATTGTTAGCAGCAACGGAAACAGCACAAGAAAATACAATGCCGCACGATCAGCAGAAAAAGGAACCTGCATTAATTTATGCTGCAGCCAGATTGCACAGCCACAACCGAACATGACAAGAAAAAGAAAAACAGAAAACCAATTCAACGGAGTAAACCTGTTTCTTTTTAAGCGAAGAGTAATAATTATTCCGCAACCAATGAAAAGCAAAAACGCTAATCCGGTAAGCAAGACATAAAATAAATCTACCGAATGCACAATCGGTCCGCAGCTGAAATCGAGCAGGGAATGAATTGTGTTTATCCAAAAACCATCTTCTCCACCGAAATTAAAATTACCAACAGCGCGCATCTTTAACATCATCCGTGTAAACCAGGAAGTGTAATAGACAACCAGTATTGCCATTAAAACATACGCAAGAAGCTTTGCCAATTTTTCTTTCCAAATGAATTTTCCGGTAAAAATCGGGAGCAACGCATGAAGGAAAAAAAACAGGTTGAATAAAAGGAAAAAATTCAGCAATGTATAATTTGCAATTAGTGCGAGTGCGAAAGCAACAAGCGCAGTTCCGCCATACAATAATATCTTTCCTGTTTCGAGATAACGTAATAAATAATAAAGTCCCGTCATGAGCAGGCCCATCGATAATCCATAACCACGGGCCAATCCAAAAAAATCTACGAGGAACGTGTTGCAAATTAATACCACGAATGCTGCGACACCTATCCAGTTATCGCCGAAAATCTTCTTTATAATTTTGATGCCAAAAACAATATAAAGAAGCCCGGCAAAAACATTCGGCCAGCGAAAAGAAAATTCAGACGCGCCGAAACAGTCCATGTTTAACCGACATAACCAGCTGTTGAGTAAATGGTTGTTTGTCCATGTAACATCATTGATCGTTGACCACGGCTGCGTTGCATATTCCAAAACCGTGTGCGCTTCATCGTGCGTAAAGGAAATGAAAAATGCCCGTGCAAGTATGTACAAAAACAAAGCTGCGCCGATAAATATCAGAGCAGCTTCGGAACGTTTCATTTTTAAAATCATACTACGCTTTTAAATCAGGATAAATCCATTTCAGGGATTTCACCTTCTACAATTAATGTTCCGGCAGTGGCTTTTTTAATTTCCTCCACGGTAACACCAGGCGCGCGTTCGAGCAGCTTAAATCCTTTTCCGGGAATTACTTCTACAACCGCAAGCTCTGTAACAATCTTGCGCACACATTTTACACCGGTTAATGGCAACGAGCATGCAGGCAATAATTTTGATTCGCCGGCTTTGTTCACATGTTGCATCGCGACAATAATATTTTTCGCAGCAGCAACAAGATCCATCGCGCCACCCATTCCTTTTACCATCTTGCCCGGAATTTTCCAGTTGGCAATATCGCCGGTCTCACTCACTTCCATCGCACCAAGAATAGTAAGATCAACTTTTCCCGCGCGGATCATCCCGAAGCTTAAAGCAGAATCGAAATACGAAGTGCCCGGAACTTCTGTGATGGTTTGTTTACCGGCATTGATAAGATCAGGATCTTCTTCACCTTCGAAAGGAAATGGTCCCATGCCCAGCATTCCGTTTTCAGATTGTAGCGTAACATTAACTCCTTTAGGAATATAATTCGCAACAAGCGTAGGAATGCCAATGCCCAGATTCACATAATATCCGTCCTTAACTTCTTTCGCGATTCTTTTTGCAATTCCGTTTTTATCAAGCATCTGTAGTATTGGGTATTTAGTATTGCGTATTGGGATAGTGATTGGTGATTTTTTTTATCATTAGGTACGTTTGCGAAACGTACCTAATGATAAAAAAAATTAAATCGTTCATCGTAAAACATTAACTCATTAGCAAATCAGCACATTAGCATTATTTTTTCCTAACTGTTCTTTGTTCGATTCGTTTTTCGAATTTTTCTCCTTTGAAAACGCGGTGAACGTAAATGCCGGGAACGTGGATGCCATCCGGATCGAGCTCGCCTGCTTCTACGATTTCTTCTACTTCGGCGATCGTTGTTTTTCCGGCCATCGCCATAGGTACGTTGAAGTTGCGAGTGGTTTTACGGAAGACAAGATTTCCATGCGTATCGGCTTTCCATGCTTTTACAATTGCGAACTCGGCATCAAACGCATATTCCATTAAATATTCAATGCCGTTGAAAATACGCGTTTCTTTTCCGATTGCAACTTCTGTTCCTACACCTGCGCGGACAAATACAGCGGGCATTCCGTAAGCCGCCGCCATGCAACGTGTCGCTAATGTTCCCTGCGGAATTAAATCAACTTCCAGCTCACCGCTGAGCAGCTGCCTTTCGAACTCTGCATTTTCGCCGACGTAAGAAGAAATCATTTTTTTTACTTGTCGCGTTTTGAGCAAAAGCCCGATTCCAAAATCATCTACGCCTGCATTATTTGAAATACAGGTCAGCTCTTTTACACCTTTGCTGACTAATGCTGCGATTGAATTTTCGGGAATGCCGCATAAACCAAAACCGCCAAGCATAATTGTTGCGCCGTCGTTGATATCGCGGATCGCTTCTTCAGCATTTGAAACTACTTTATTCATTTAGGTATTGAATCTGGTTTATTATTTTCTGATTTTTTAAGTTCGTCCTGTTCGATCATCCACTTTGCATTGTCCGTCACCTGTGCTTCGAGACTCTGATGATTTTCCAATGCTTTTATCCATGTTCCGGAAAGCCATGCGCCATCATGATAGTTCAGAACTTTATAGTATTCAACATCTTTTTCTATCCTGAACAACGGTTCGGCTAAATTATAGTTTTGCCGTTGAATTTCCGCTTCCGGCGCATTGATATAAACATAACGAAACAACCTGAAATGACTGTTATTAATTATCGGCTTGAGCAAAAGTCCACCCGGAACACTGTCAAATTCAACCAGCGGACCATAAAAATGCGATTCAGGAACCATCGTAGAAAAATCTGAAAGGACAATTTGGCCGTGCGGATGATTTTCAAAAAATGATTTCATATTTCCATGATCACCATGATGTGGTGTGTAATCGAATTGCTGGTAAATAGCATCTGCAGGCAATGGAGTTTCAAGCGCAAGAAAAGACGTAGGATTCCAATCGCAGTAATCAATAAAAAGTCCATCATCCTTTTTGAGATTCGCTTTAATGCTGTCGGAAATGGAAACAAAAATGTGCGGACGAATAACAGGAACAGCTTGAATTTCCCAATAGCTTGATGCAACAATTTCTGCGATCGCTTGTTTGGGCGTGTCTTTTCCCAATGCGAATTTGTGCCATGGAATATATTGCCAGTAAAAAGACCATGGAATAATAACTGCAGCGATAAGAATGGAAATAATTTTTTTGGCTCGCATCTTTTGCGGACGTTCAAACCACAACGCGTAAAACGGAAGCGCAAGAAATGCTAAAATTAAAGTGAAGCGATGTTGTGTTGCGCGAAGTCCGGCAAGTGTTTCGTACAGGAAAAGAAAGATCCAGAAGATAAAGATCAGCAGGAATAATACCTGCGTTTTTCGCGTGCGGAATTGCCGGCATACGCGAATCATCATTCCTGTAATTACGATAGCTGCAACAGGTGTGAGCACAACAAACCATGACAGCGGAAAAAAAAGAACCCTTCGAAGCCATTCCGTTTTAGAAGCAAGCGCAGCATTTATGTTAATGATATTGAAATTTTGATTTTGCACCATGTGTACGCTGATCAATGCATCACCGGTTTTCAAATAGCAATATGTCAACCAGAAAACCGGGAACAAAGAAGAAGCAAATCCGAAAACAAAAAACATTTTCCATTGACGATGAAAGAGCAACAACATTCCGATCAGCACAGCAAACAGCCAGGCTTCTAATCTGCCTCCGCACGCAATCGTAATGGAAAGTCCGGCAAACAAGGCCCAGCGCAATTTTTTTTCAGGATGAAGCAAGCCTTCTGAAATGCACCACAATCCTGTGATCGTAAAAAAAAGATTGTAGATCTCTGAAAGCGGGAGAAAGCTGTTGCGGAAAACTACCGGACAAAATGTAAAGATGAGCGCAGCATAAAATGCGCCTTGTTTGTTGAAAATGTTTTTTGTAAAAAGATAAAACGGAACAACAACTCCGGCGCCGAGAAGCAGATCCATAATTGCAGGACCTAACACACGATCATTAGTTATCCATTGGAAGATTGTGAGAAAATAAATTTGCAAGGAAGGCCATTGATAGCTGAAAAGCTCACCACCAAAATGCCGCGCGTGTTCTGCAATAAATAAACGTGAGCCTGCATCTGCCTCCACAACATTGGAAAATGGAAAAGCAATAATGCGTGTAATGAGCGCAAGTCCGAACAGGAATCTTCCTTCATTACCGCGGATCTTTTCTGCTAAAAATGCGACGGAAAAAATATTCCGTCGCATTCCTGCATGTTTATCCATTACTGAATTTTCCATGTTTGTGTTTAAGGATAACTTCCGTCACCTCCGAAAATACCATCATTCGGATCCTCAAAGATAGGCTCCTCATCATCCCATTTCGAACAATCAAGATCCATCATGATCTTTCCTTTCGGTTTCGGGAATGCGCCTTTCGAAATTTTAATTGATTTATCGGCGTATACTTTCTGGAAAAATTTCGCCCAGATCGGAAGCGCCATCGATGCTCCCTGTCCTTCAGCTGTTCTGTCGAAATGCACACTGCGATCTTCACCGCCAACCCAAACGCCGGCAACAAGATCAGGTGTCAGTCCCATGAACCAACCATCGGAGTTGTTTTGTGTTGTTCCCGTTTTTCCTGCAACCGGATTCATGATTTTATATGTGCCGCGGATTCGTCCTCCTGTACCACCATCTACAACACCCTGCATCAGGTTGATCATAAGATATGCTTTCTCTTCACTCAATGCTTCTTTTGTTTTCGGAATAAATTCTTCGAGCACTTTTCCGTTTTTATCTTCGATGCGCGTTACAAAAGTCGGCTCGATCCATTTTCCTTTATTGACAAACGTGCTGTTCGCTCCAACCATTTCATAAAGTGTAAGGTCAAGCGTACCAAGACAAAGTGACGGCACAGGTTCGAGCGGCGAAGTGATGCCGACATTTCTTGCAAAGTCAATCACTGCAGACGGACCAAATTGTTTCATGATAAAAGCAGAAATATAATTGACAGAATTCGCAAGCGCTTTTCGCAACGTGATCATTTTGCCGTTCATCTTTGCTTCTTCAGCTTTGCTCCATGAATTATTCGGACACCATTCCGTTCTTCCGTCTTCACTCGGAATGCACGTACGAATGCAGGGAACCTGGTCGCACGGAGAATAACCTTCCTGGATGGCAAGCGCATAAACAAATGGTTTGAACGTAGAACCCACCTGGCGCTTGCTCACTTTTACGTGATCATATTTGAAGTGACGGAAATTTATTCCACCAACCCAGGAGCGGATGTAACCGGTCTGCGGTTCCATGGCCATAAAGCCGGTTTGCAAAAATGATTTGTAATAACGAATAGAATCCATCGGCGTCATCATGGTGTCGATTTCGCCTTTCCAGGAGAACACGCGCATTCTTACTTTCGTATTAAATGCTTTCTCAATTTCTTCTGCAGAAGCCTTATTCGCTTCCATGTGCTTGTACCGATCAGAACGTTTTTTTCCTGATTTAAGAATCTGGTCAATCTCTTCTTTATTGACACGATAGCTGAACGGCCTGTTCTTTTTATTCTTGAGCTCTACTTCAAAGTTTTTTTGCAAAGCAGCCATGTGCTCTTCCACGGCAGCTTCGCCATACGTTTGCATGCGTGTATCAATTGTAGTGTACACTTTTAATCCGTCGCGGTAGAGATCGTATGGTTTTCCATTTGGCTTAAGATGTTCGGAGCACCATTTTTTCAGGAAATTTTCACGCAGGTATTCGCGGAAGTAAGGAGCTAAACCTTCGTTGTGAGATTCCGGATTAAAATGCACAAGGATCGGAAGCGTTTTGAGCGAATCGTATTGTGGTTTTGTCATGAAACCATTTCGCTGCATCTGGTACATTACAAGGTTGCGTCGTTTTAATGCGCTGTCAGGAAAGATCAACGGATTCCATCGCGAAGGATTCTGACACATGCCGATAAGCACTGCGGCTTCTTCCACTTTTAAAGAATCGGAAGTAGTGGAGAAATAAACTTTCGCTGCAGAATTAATGCCGACAGCATTGTAATTAAAATCATATTTGTTCAGGTACAAAGCAAGAATTTCGTCTTTCGTAAATAATCGTTCAAGACGAACAGCGATGATCCATTCTTTCAATTTCTGGTAAGCACGTTTCCAAATCGATGCGCGTTCTGCTTCTTTTCCTGTGAACTGCATTTTCGCCAGCTGTTGTGTAATGGTTGATCCACCACCCGCACTGCGATCTCCGCCTGCAAAAGTTTTTACAAAAACGCGTCCCAAACTTTTTCCGTCAATTCCTGAATGCTCGCGGTAACGTTCATCTTCTGTTGCAATCAACGCATGAATTACATCCTGGTCGATTTTGCTGTATTGAACCGTAACGCGATTCTCTTTATAAAATCTTCCTAATTCTTTTCCGTCAGAAGAATATGCAACCGTTGCAAGATTACTTTCAGGATTTTGCAATTGTTCAATATCGGGAAGATCTGCAAACAACGCGATGCCGAGCACGAGCACCACAATGCCGATAACCGGTGCAAGCAATAACATCCAGAACACGCGGATGAGGCGTTTGTATTTTGTTTTTGACTTGCCGGAATCTTTAGTCCGCCGCGGCGGATTAGAAGATTTATCTACAGGTTTTTCGTCTGCCATACTACTTACGCTTATGAGGAGGCTTCGAATAAAAAATTAATTTTCGAAGTGCTATGAGTCGGCATCAAAAGTAAGGAAAAATGAGGGTGGCTAAGAATGAAAAAAGGATAAGTGTGAGGGGAAAATGAATAAATGTTCTTAAACGCGTTACCATTACTGTCCGTTATATTTTTGATGCGAGTTTGTCAATGCCCCTATTATTTTCTCTTCTTCTTTTTTTAGAAAAAAGAAGCCTGCCTGCCGAAGCACAGGCCAGCACGGCGCAGGCAGGCAAAAAA
This sequence comes from Bacteroidota bacterium, assembly GCA_031412295.1. GTDB lineage: Bacteria > Bacteroidota > Bacteroidia > Palsa-965 > Palsa-965. The sequence goes on along the minus strand of JANOCU010000005.1, from coordinate 10,983 downwards.
TCGCCATCTGACGCGGGTTTGCCTAAATTCAACAGAAAAAATCGAGCGAAAACCAAGCCGCGCCTCACACAAGCCCGCCTTGGCTTCATGGTTTTCTTTCGCACATGCCCAAGCAGATTTTTTCCTGTTGAATTCTTAACGGCAAACCCGCTAAGGTTGGCACTTTCATGAAAATAAATGTTTTTGGAAATTTAATTATTCCGGGCCCCTATGAAATCACCTGATAATCTCCACCATCACTTTCCCCTGCGCAGTTGGCATCGGAAAACCCATCAGCTCTGCAATTGTACGCGGAACATCTAATTGATTGTAAGCTGCGGCGCTGGTAAAATTTCTTTTAAAATCCGGACCTGCAGCTACGAATCCAAGGTGCCGGCAGCCATAACAATTATCACCGTGACTTTGAAAACCATCTGCAATGCTGTCGAGATGACGACCGTGATCATTGGTAACAATCAGCGTAGTTGTTCCTGCATAATACGGATCATCCTGCAATGCATTCCATATCTGACTGATGTATTGATCCGTGCTTTCAATTCCTGCAATGTAATTCGTCCAGTTTCCTGTATGCCCGCTGTAATCCGGTTCACGAAAATTGATCAGCATCAAATCAGGATGATGTTGTGATAAGGTCGAGATCACTCTTACGGTCGTCACAGAATCATCCCTGTATCCCGAGAATGGTCCGTTGTTTCCGCAATCATAACGCGGCATCCATTTCGTTTGAAAATTTTCATCTGCAGTATTTGCAAGCACGTATAATTTATCCTTCGAAGTAATTACCCATGCTTTTTCTGCAGCCGCACCGGTAAATTTTCTCCAGTACTGGAAGAAAGAAGGGTTCGATGGAAATTGGTTTCCGCCATTATCAAGCGGCTCGTACACACCTGTTGAAAGTGCGCTATGTCCTGCGCTCGTCCACGTAGCACCATCATTCTGAAAATTGGAAATCATACTTCCCTGCGGAAGCAATATGGTATTCTGAAATGGAATATGAGTTCGTGTGCTGTCGCCCCATGTTTCAGAATAACGCGCACCGTCTACAACAATTAATATAACGTGTTTTGTCTTATACGTTTTTTTTATCCCATCCACTTTGCAAGTCGCGCAGCAGAGAATAATTGCAGAGAAAAAAATGCTGAGACGTAAAAGTGGGCGCATGTTACGGAGTTAGTAAGCTGCTATTTCCAAAGTTAAGAAAAACAAGGAAAGAGAAATATACAACCGTTCCCGCACAATCTGTGCAATCCGAGTAATCCCTGCCTGCAGCCGCGCGGGCTTGTGCTGCGGCAGGCAGGTGTGGCTATTTTTTCTTACGCGGGTAGAACATGTACGTAAAACCTACAGTCCCTACGCCCTGACCGAATTTTTTATACGTGTCGTTTAAATTTGCAGCGTTGTATTGATAATGAATTTGTGTCTGCGCAAAAAAATGAAAATGCCTCCATCCAAAACTTAATCCGAAATAAACATCGGCCGTAGTTGTAAAACCATGACGCGGATTAATTGTTCTTACTGCGCCCGGAATTACAGCACCGTTGTTTGAAGTATCGCGCGAAAAAAACTGTGTTTCATAATTAAACTTTTCGCAATTAAGCCACTGAAACCGGGTGCCGGTATAAATTGAAAACTTATCGAATCGTGTTCCTATTGAATATTGAAAATAACCACCGTGCCAGCGTGCAGCCATATCAAACAACACAAAACCCGGAGAAGTTGACACACCCGGTATTGCTTGCGCTACAGCTCTTGTCACATATCGCTCATAATGTCCGCCCGAATAACCCGCAGAAAATCCGATCAGTAAAGCATACCCTTGCGAGTCAACAGGAAAAAGTCCGACACGATAATTTAATCCTCCTAAAATATTCGCACCGTTTTTACCAATGTAATTCGCCTGCGCCTGTATCCCCAGATTTTTTCCCAAAGCAAATGCACCCTGCGCCTGCACGCCCGCAATCGGGTTTCCATTTATTCCTATTTCACCTTCATGCTTCTCCCGCAATTGCGGCGCATAAACAGCAGAAGGCAAAAATAAATTTCGCGTACAGGAAGTAATAAGAAAAATAAATAGAATGGGAAGAAGTTTTTTCATGCAGGTCAGTTGTCCATTGTCAGTGTCAGTCGTCAGTCAAAAAATATGCCGCGTTAAAATAGGACTGACTACTGACACTGACTACTGACTACTTTTCCCATCCGCACGTTCAATGCGAATCCCTGCATTGATCACGCCGGGCAATTGTTTCATGCGCATCGCCTGCTCTACTTCCATGTGATATTTTCCCGGTAAAGGAAAACGGACGCCCTGCCGGAATACAAGCCTACAGTCGTGCACATCGCCCTGGCCCTTTCCGTACCAGCGACCTTGATCATCAGCAAGTGGAAATTCAACCGTATCCGTTCCAATTTTTCCATTGGGGAAAGTGGTTTTCAGGAATACATAAATATTGCTGTACGGATAATCGTCCGTGTTGCGGATGTTGAAATAGAAATTGTATTTCGTCAGCGTATCCGGCACCTCAAAATCAAACACGAGCTTGTTATCGATGTCCCACATTCCATCTTTGATGTCGCGATTTTCATCATACAAACGCGCATCATCACACGAAGAAAAAGAGATGAGCGTGAAAACAAATCCGATGAAAATAAAAAACCTTGACATACTAAATGGTTGGTGGTGGTGTGGTGTGCGGTGGCGGTGTATGTTGCGGTGGTCCTTGCGGCGGACGCGGATTATTATTTCTGCGCGGCGGACGATTCCGGTTTTGATTTGGATTCGGGTTTTGATTCGGATTCTGAACCGGTTTGTTTTGCTGGTTCGGATTCGGATTTACGCCCGGTTTGTTTTGATTCGGATTCGGATTTACACCAGGCTTGTTTTGCTGGTTTGGATTCGGATTCGGTTTTTGATTCGGATTCGCGCTTGGTTTGCTTTGCTGGTTCGGGTTCGGACGTGTGTTCGGAACCGGTGGCTGACGATTTGCATTCGGATTTCGAACAGGCGGTTTGCCAGACGAAACTTTTTCTGCGGAATTTGGCCTTGGTCCCTGCGGTCTCTGGGGAGAACGTTGCTGCGGGCCGGTTTGTTGTGTTCCGGTTGTTCCCGGTGAGCTTGTTGTTCCCGATGCCCCGGTTGTTCCCAATGTCCCTGCTGAAGCAGGGCTTTTACGGTTCTTCTTTTTCTTCTTGCGTTTGGCCTGGTCAAAACGGGTGAGACTATCTTGTCCAACCACATTTTCGAAATCAGGCTCATCCACTTCTTCAATTTCTTTTTGCGTTTTGAGCACGCCTAATTCATCCGGCTTTTCGCCACGCTTATTCATCTCGATAATTTCTTTCACACGTCGCGCAGGCACAGGAAGAAACTGATCCGGCTCATCAGCGAAAGTGAAAAACATTACACCTTTAAAAATATCTGTTTTCTGGTGACGCGCTCTTCCACGAACCGTTTCAATATCTGTCGGCTCCGGAAATTCTTTCAGCGCATCCAAATAAGAATCCAATTCGTAATTCAGGCAGCATTTCAATTTTCCGCATTGTCCCGCAAGCTTCAGCGGGTTAAGTGAAAGTTGCTGGTATCGTGCTGCACTTGTAGTCACCGATCGGAAATCAGAAAGCCATGTCGAGCAGCAAAGCTCACGTCCGCACGATCCTATTCCACCCAAACGTGCCGCCTCTTGTCGCGATCCGATCTGGCGCATTTCTATCCGCACACGAAATTGTTCTGCCAGCACTTTTATCAGCTCACGAAAATCAACGCGTTCTTCTGCAGTGTAAAAAAATATTGCTTTCGTTTTATCGCCCTGGTATTCTACATCCGAAATTTTCATGTGCAATCCCATGTCCGAAGCAATTTTCCGCGCGCGCATCATCGTGTCTTGCTCCAGCGCCTGTGCTTCCAGCCATTTTTCAACATCCGCAGGACGTGCTTTCCGATAAACTTTTTTAATTGCCGGATCTTCGGCTTTAATATTCTTGCGAATCAATTGCGTCTTAACCAATTCACCCGAAAGTGAAACAGTTCCAATATCATGTCCGGGCGAACCTTCCACCGCAATCACCTCTCCCATTTGCAACGGAAGATCATTCACATTGCGGAAAAATTCTTTACGACTGTTTTTAAAACGAACCTCTACCAGGTCAAACGGTTTTTGTCCCGTCGGCAGCTCCATATTCGCGAGCCAGTCAAATACATTTAATTTATTACATCCCCCTGATCCGCATGAGCCATTGCTTTTGCAGCCGGAAGGAACTCCATTGTCGACAGTGCTACAGCCTCTGCCGGTTGAACAACTACCACATCCCATTTAATATATAGTTCTTAGTTTGGAGTGGTTAGTTCGTAGATCTTGTCCGGACTTTTTCTCCGAACTACATACTCCGAACTAAGAACTAAACACTGCCAAAATGAATCTTTGAGTGAATTAGTCCGGCGATATCCTTAATAATCAAGGTTTTCCGGACAAACACAAAAATACGGGTTTTATCGCATTCCAAAACATGGGTTAAAATGCTGATTTACACAGTAGTTTGTTAATAGTGGTGAGTTAGGAGTGGTTAGTTCGGAGAATTGGAGGAATTCCCTTGAAGCGAGGGAGTTTCCAGGAATAAGAAGATTGGATTAATTAGAAATAGTATGGCGTGACCGTGAAGTAACACCCTTCGTGTTTCCTTCACGGTCGTGCTATTCGTTGCAAGTCCTCCCATGAAGTAGAGGCAAGCTCACTTCACGGTCCGGGCTTTCCACTGCTATCACTCACGCAAAAAAAATGTTTGTTCGAGCGTAGTCGAGAACCTCTTGTGCCGCAAACTTTCATGGTGCCTCAAGAAGTTCTCGACTTCGCTCGAACAAGGCCTCTATCACTCACGCAATAAAGGGAAATTTCCATGACAAGGGACGCGAGGCCTGCCTGCCGAAAGCACGGGCATACGCGGCTGCAGGCAGGCATCGCGTCCTACATTAACTTAAAACCGGTCTCGGTATATTGATCAGCTCGTTCAGCTTAAAAGCCAAATCGAGCAGAATAATTTTTGGGGCGCCGTTTCTTTCAATGTGTTTCATCGCAAGATTAAATTCTTCGATCATCCGTTCGCCGTTTGCAGAATGGATGAACTTGGAAAACTTGCTGATGAATTCCAGCTCCTCACCTGCCATACGCACGAGCGATTGATCGGCGTAACCGAGCATAAAACATTCGCGGATCAGGTCGAGCGAATAGATGAAAAATTGTTTTTGCCGTTCGCGGCCGATTCCTGCGAGATCGTCGACAACGGCTAAAACTTTTGCCGGATCAAACTTGAGGCTCGAACGCATTAGCTTTTGAAAGGTCGCTAAGTTGTAGGCAGCTTGTTCTGTGCGTTCGAGCAATGATCTTGCGAAAGCATAATTTCCGTCGGCCTGGAAAGCTATTTTTTCTGCGTCGGCTTGTTCGAGCTCGTGGCGCTTCATCATTGCATCGCGCAATTCTGCATCCGAAATTTTGCGCATGCGTATCAATTGCGTTCTCGAAACGATCGTGCGCAGCAAGTGATCTTCATTTTCTGTTACGAGCAGGAACAACGTTTTTTCCGGCGGCTCTTCCAGGATTTTTAAAAGCTTGTTTGCCGATGCCAGGTTCATTTTTTCCGGCATCCATATGATCATGATCTTATATTCCGCTTCGAACGTGGTGAGATTCAGCTTTCGTAAAATTTCACCGCTTTCTTTTTCCGGAATGATCAGCTGCTTGTTTTCCGCTTCTATTTTTTCCGTCCATTCATCAATGCTCAAATACGGATTATCCAAAAATGCATTCCGCCATTCCGCAATGAACGAATCGCTCACCGGCGTTTCTTTCATGCTTTTGATAGGGAATGCAAAATGCAGATCGGGATGCACGAGCTTATTGTATTTCACACAGGAAGTACATTCGCCGCAAGAATCATCCGCGCTGCGTTGCGTACAATGAATATAACGCGCATAAGCAACAGCCACCGGCAACGATCCGCAGCCTTCCGGACCAAAAATCAATTGCGCATGCGAAATTCTATTCGAAGCAACACTCGCTGCCAGGCGTTGTTTTATATCTGACTGACCAATAATATCGCGGAAAAACATGGGTCAAAAATAACAATAAGAAAAAGGAAATTGGGAAACAGAGAAATTAAGTTATCAAAGGTGGTGATTGGTGATTGGTGATTGGTGATTGGTGATTGGTGAAAAAGCCTTTTTTTTAATCATTAGGCGGGTTTCGCAAACCCGCCTGATGATTAAAAAAAGTACTTTTGCCGATAATTCAATCCTGCCCATGAAAACAGTTGCCGATTTTAATTTCGCCGGTAAAAAAACATTGATACGTGTTGACTTCAATGTGCCGCTCAATGAATCTTTTGCCATCACCGACGATACCCGCATGCGCGCAGCAATTCCTACTATCAATAAAATACTTGATGATGGCGGCTCGTGCATCTTAATGTCGCATCTCGGCAGACCGAAAGAAGGTCCGGCGGAAAAATATTCGCTGAAGCATCTTGTTACACATTTGTCCGAATTGCTTGGCGGAAAAAAAGTTCATTTCGCTACCGATTGTATTGGTGAGCCGGCGCAAGCTGCTTCCAAAAATTTAAAAGCAGGAGAAGTTCTGCTATTGGAAAATCTCCGTTTTCATAAGCAGGAAGAAAAAGGAGACGAAACATTCGCCAAAGAACTTTCCATGCTCGGCGATTTTTATGTGAATGATGCTTTCGGAACAGCACACCGCGCGCACGCTTCTACTGCTGTCATCGCGCAATTTTTTCCGGGGAATAAATGTTTTGGTTTTGTTATGTCGGGCGAACTTTCAAATATTGAAAAAGTATTGCATGATGCTTCAAAACCATTCACCGCTATTATGGGCGGCGCAAAAGTTTCCGATAAAATTTTAATCCTCGAGCAGCTGATCAATAAAGCAGACAATATTATTATCGGTGGCGGAATGGCGTTCACTTTCGTAAAAGCGCAAGGCGGAGCAATAGGAAAATCGATGTGCGAAGATGATCGAATTCCGAATGCGTTGAATATTTTGGAGATCGCGAAAAAGCGTGGAGTGAATATTTACATTCCTGTTGATGCTGTTTGCGCTGATAATTTTTCCAATGATGCCAACCGTCAAACCTGCGATGTGAATGCTATTCCTGATGGCTGGATGGGATTAGATATTGGTCCGGAAACAGAAAAGATCTACAGCGAAGTCATTGCAAATTCCAAAACAATTTTGTGGAATGGCCCGATGGGCGTTTTTGAAATGGAAAATTTTGCAAGCGGAACAAAAAGCGTTGCAGATGCAATTGTAACAGCAACATCGAAAGACGCATTCTCATTAATCGGCGGCGGCGATTCTGTGGCAGCAATCAATAAATATGATCTTGCAGAAAAAGTCAGCTACGTTTCAACCGGCGGCGGTGCATTGCTTGAATATATCGAAGCAGGAACACTTCCGGGAGTTGAAGCGGTGAAGCTGTAGTCGGTTGTCGGTTGTCGGTTGTCATCCGCCGAGGCGGAGTCAGTTGTCAGAAAATATAACTTTGTAATTCAAAATGAAAGAAGGAAAATTAAGTCTTTTATTACCATTTTTTTTTCTGCTGCTGCTTTCTTCCTGTGGCGGGGGCGATTGGCGTGTTTATGAAACATCGGAATTCTCTATTGAATTTCCCGGTGTGGCGCGCGATACGGTTACGATGGAAGGAATGTATGCCGGATCAAAAAGTTATTATGAACCGATCCAGGGTTCGCTCGATTCCAATATGTACTATTCCGTTTCCATGTATTCATTGCCCGATTCTATTTCACTTGTAAAAGAAAATATGAACCAGCTTTTTGACATGGACGTAAAAATTTATGCCTGGTCGATTGGCGGAGATTTAACCGATACAGGTCGCGTAGTAAAAAGCGGCGATATTCCGGGAAAAGAATACAAAGTGACCATTGCAGGAAACCGCGGAATTTCTACCGTGCGGAAATACGCGATCGGAAGACATCTTTATACGCTGTTGGTTGTAACAGATAATTCAAAGCTGGAAAACCATGCGATAGAAAAATTCATGGAATCGTTTAAGCTTAAAAAGACCGAAGAGAAAAAGAAGTAATTATTTCTTTAGCAATTCACGCACATCCGCACTATCCGGCATTCGTAAGCTATCCGGAAACCATAAGCTGTCCTGCATCCTCAACGTATCTTGTCCTAAATCACTTTTGCTCATTCCCGGGATGAGCAATGGAGCAACTTTCGCAACAGGACGATAAAGCAGCGATTTGTCTTTTGTCTCTTTGGGAATTATTTCAATTGTAGATTCCATCAAATCGACAACGAAAAAAAGAACGCTGAGGATCAAAAGAAATTTCAACGTTCCTACAATTCCACCCAATAGCTTATTGACAATCGTAAGCGCTGTTTTTTCTACGATCTTTTCTACAATTTTCGCCACCAAAAAAACAAGCGCAAGTATTCCGACAAAAACAAGCGCGAAAGAAATCAACGGAACATAAGGAGAAGAAGAATCCGTCCATTTATAAATCAGTCCCGCCATTCCTTCCGACAAATGCATTCCACCCCAAACGCCAAGGAAAAAAGCCACCAGCGTAGCCGCCTCCATAATAGCACCCTTCATAAATCCGCGCCAAAAACCCCAGAGAACGGGAATAAGAATAACGATGTCGATTGCATTCACGCGGTGAAGATAATTTTCCCATCAGATCCTCCTCTGCCCGGGAGAAATTGTTTTCAAAAGAAGAATGTCAATAGCCGAAGGGATCTGGTGATTTGGTAATCTGGTAACTGGGTAATTGAAAAAAATAAAAATGTGTGAATTGAGAATGTAAGCATTTGCGAATCACCCAGTCACCGGACCATTATATCATTAAATGCGCGTTGGTCTTCGTGGAGGCGCGTGCGACCAATTATCAAATTACCAGGTTACCAGATTACCAGATCCCATATCTTTGCGATGTGCAAGACGAATATTTTAAGAAACAGTGGGAGTCACTTCTTACGGCTTTGGAGCCCCGGTTCGGTGGTGATCTGGATGTGCAGGCGATCCTTTTTATTATCGGGCTGCAGGAATTGGGTCATGGATTCCGTGTTTATGGGAAAGATGAGAAGATGAACATCATGCATGTAGCAATTTGTTCGCTGCTTGAACCTTTCGGCTATTACGACTACGAAGGCCGCGATGCTGATAACTGGCCGCACTGGAAAGCCACCTCAAAGCTCCCAAATCTAAAACCCGGCCAGCAACAACGCCTGATGCAGGAAGCCATCATCGAATATTTCGAAAAAGGCGAAGTAATCTAGAAGGGATCTGGTAATCTGGTAATCTCGTAACTGGGAAATTTCGCACACGCGCCCGCACCTGCAGGTAAATTCCCATTATACTTTTTTCAATTACCCAGTTACGAGATTACCAGATTACCAGATTACCAGATCCGTCCCAAGGGAAATCTCCGTAAATGAAAAAGCCATCCCGGGAGATGGCTTTCTGATTATAAGAAAATTTTAGTCTAAGGAACGCGTACGGTTACTTCGTCGGTTTTGCCGGGTTCGAAACGGGCTACTTTTCCGCTTGGGTAAGTATTCGCGCCGATCACTACCGAAATGTCGAGGATCTGGGGAAGGCTTACTTCAAAATTCGCTTGTCCTGAACCATCAGTAGCAAGAGTGAGGTCAACAGTGGAAGGAGCCGGAGCAGTTAAATGCACTTGTGCGCCGGAAACCTTGTTGTTATTTCCATCAAGAACTGTGATGATTGCTTTACAAGGTTCATCTTTCGCGCAGCCTGGGATCAGAACAACGGAGAATAGAACCATGACAAGGATTCCACTGATAGCGAAACGAGTTATAATTTTATTCATGGTGTTTTTGACGAGGTTGCCGAAACTGGAAAGCCGATTTTGCTGCAAAGTAGCCGAATCACTATCTTTACATCTCACAAATATAAAAAAGTTTTCAACATGCTCAAGCGAACGGTTCTCCCTTTTTTACTTATCGCAGTTCCCTTATTAACATCTTATATAGCAGCAGATAATCGCTCTAAGGTGTTGATCCATACAGATTTGGGCGATATTAAGATCGTACTTTACGACGAAACGCCGAAACACCGCGATAATTTTTTAAAGCTGGTGAAAAACGGTCAGCTCGATAGCACACTTTTTCACCGCGTCATAGCGCAATTCATGATCCAGGGCGGTGATGTTGATTCCAAAAAAGCAAAACCGGGAACTATGCTCGGAAATGGTGAATTAGGTTACACGATTCCTGCTGAAATAAATCCTTCGCTTTACCATAAACGCGGTGCGCTTGCCGCTGCCCGACAAGGTGATGATGTAAATCCGAATAAAGAATCTTCGAGCTGCCAGTTTTATGTGGTGCAGGGCCGCACCTATACCGACAGCATGCTGACAGGACTTCAGTCGAGTATGGATCAGCAATTAAAGCAAAAGCTTTTCAATCAAATTATCACCGATCCTGCGAATGCTGATCTTCGTGCGGGATTTATCCGCGCACAAGCCCGTTACCAGGCAACAATGAACCAGGACAGCCTTAATTACTATTCAGCCCTTGTCAATCCGAAGATCGAGGCTGAATTCGAGAAAACTCCGCATCGTACATTTACTGCAGAACAGCGTAAAACATATAGCACAATTGGCGGAACACCATTTCTTGACGGAGGTTATACAGTTTTCGGAGAAGTGGTTTCAGGATTGGAAACTGTAGACAAAATCGCCGCACAACAAGTGGATCGTAATGCGCGGCCTGTAGTGGATATTCGCATGACGATTAAAGTTGTGAAATAATTCATTGATTCAAGATTATCCCGATAGCTATCGGGTTCAAGATTCAAGATTCAAGATTCAAGATTTAAGATTCAAGATTCGAGATTTAATCTTGAATCTTGAATCTTGAATCTTAAATCTACAGAATGGTTTTTCCAAGTGCGGAAAGGATTAATTCGCCCGCGAGTTCAACCGTA
>JANOCU010000004.1:0-47706 GCA_031412295.1 Bacteroidota bacterium | reverse complement strand
TTGGCACCTCGATGTCGGCTCGTCACATCCTGGGGCTGGAGAAGGTCCCAAGGGTTCGGCTGTTCGCCGATTAAAGTGGCACGCGAGCTGGGTTCAGAACGTCGTGAGACAGTTCGGTCCCTATCTGTTGTGGGCGTAGGAGATTTGAGGGGACCTAACTCTAGTACGAGAGGACCGAGTTGGACAGACCGCTAGTGTGCCTGTTGTGCCGCCTAGGTGCAGCGCAGGGTAGCTAAGTCTGGATGAGATAAGCGCTGAAAGCATATAAGTGCGAAGCTCGCCTCAAGATGAGATCTTCCTTAAGAGCCGTCGAAGACTACGACGTTGATAGGTCGCAGGTGTAAAGGCAGCAATGTCAAAGCCGAGCGATACTAATTGCTCTTTAGTCTTTCTTTGGACGCCGCTTCTAATTTGTTTTTCCTTCCAATATGTTATTTAAAACATTTAAAGCCTCATGGTGGCTATAGCGACGGGGTTCACCTCTTCCCATTTCGAACAGAGAAGTTAAGCCCGTCCGCGCAGATGGTACTGCCCTAAAAGGTGGGAGAGTATGTCGCTGCCAGTTTTACGAAACCCCGGTTCATTAATTTGAATCGGGGTTTTATTGTTTTTTATATTTTACTTCCCATCCTTCCCCGTACTTTTGGCATTATTCAATCCTGAATGAAATCCCGTACAAAAGTCATTACATCTTTCCTTCTTCTATGGCTGCCCGGATTTAATCTACCAGCGCAAAAAGCTACCACTGATACAAACTCTTTCCCGGTAGATTCAACACAGTTTTTTACTTTCACCGAACATGGCTTTGCTTACGGAAATACCGGAAACTCCATTCCTCTCGTAAATACATTAGATAATTTTCAGAATTATCGCGAACGCCATCCGAATACCGGCAACTCAGGATCCCCCCAAAAACAACTTCAGCTTCCAAAGTCTTCTTATGAAACTTTCAGGGCCAGAACCGGAACTTTCGATTATTTCGGATACCGGAAAGACAATCGCAGATTTTATGATTCGGAAAAGCCGTACACCAAAATTCATTTGATCCTTGGACAAAAGGAAGAATTGAATGTTGGGGTAACGCATGCGCATCCGTTCGGTAAAAATTGCAATGTTGCTTTCGGGTTTGATCGAATAAGGTCTGCGGGATTTTATCAGCGGCAGAATACAAACAATACAAGCGTTAACATGAACGGCTGGTACCGTGCGCCGGGAAAACGGTATGCGATGCTTGCGGATATTTATTGGACATCTGTAAATGCTGCGGAAAATGGCGGAATTGCTGATGATGAAGAGTTTGAATTTGACAGGCAGATTGACAGGAGAATTATTGCAGTAAATCTTTCTGCTGCCGAAACAAGTCAGCGGATGCGCGGGGCTTGGGTAAAACAATATTGGTCGCTCGGACCTGTGGTGGATACGCTCACGAAGAAAAATGATTCGCTGTATTTCAAGACGAAGATTTATCCTTCCTGGGCGATCGTGCATACCATCGGGATTTCGGATGAGAAATATATTTACGAAGACAGGGATCCAAAAAGTGGTTTTTATGCCAATGTTTTACTCGATACGAACTTCACGCAAGATTCGACCTACACATGGAAAGTGGAAAATGGCCTGTGGCTCGAACGTTTTCAATTACATGACCAGGGAAAGATCAGGAAACTGTTTGGTAAAGTCGGTGTGCGGCATGAAAGTGGTGAAATATTTAATGATACCATTTATAAAGCATTTTCGAATTTCCTGCTCGACGGAAGTCTCGATTTCAAAAAAGCAGATACTGCAAGCAGGAAAAAACTAATTCCGGATGCAAACCTTAAAGGATGGTTTGTTTTGAATGGATATAACAAAGGCGATTATTTTATTCATGCTGAAATAGGAAAGCGCGCTAAATACAATATCACAGCAGAACAAAAACGACAGCATCCCGATTTTATCTATTCTCATTATTCCGGTAATCACCTTTCATGGATAAATGATTTTTATTCTTCCACACAATCTGATCTTCTCCTGACAGCGCTAAAGTTTTTCGGGAAAAGCAACCTGCTTGGTGCTACGGCCGGTGTTCACAATTATTTGATGCCGGTTTATTTTGATGAAAATTATTTACCTGCTCAATTTGCCGGAGCAATAAATGCAATTTCAGGTCGCGTTTATCTATCACTCGGAACAGCTTCCTTTAAAACCAAAACGGATTTTACCTGGAATAAGCTCCCTGGAAATTCTCCTATCCGACTTCCTGAATTTGTGGTGCGCGAATCCATCTACGGAAATTTCAGGTTGTTCAAAAAAGCATTGCAGCTGCAGGTTGGTGTCGATGCAACATGGCTTTCTGCTTTTTATGGCGATGGTTACAATCCGAACATTTCGCAATTCTATATTCAAAACACGAAAGAAATCGGGAATTATGTTTTTATCGATGCGTGGCTAAGCATAAAAGTGAAGCCGGTAAGGATCTTTGTAAAAGCGGACCATCTCAACGCAGGAATGTTTGGGAGAAATTATTACCTGGTTCCACATTACCCGCAGAATGATTTTGCAATAAAATTCGGATTATCGTGGGTGTTTAACGATTAAAAAAAGACTCCGTTTTCTCCAGTATAATTTTAGTAGCTCCAGTATTATCTTTCACAAATTTCCCGGCTTTCATTCCCGCATCTTTCCGCTTCATTTTATCCGAAAGCAATTCATTCAAAACGTTTTGTAATTCCTGCCCGGTCTGTACACCGAATCCGCCAGCTGCCGCAATCAATTCTTTCGCCTCATTAAATTTCTCAAACCGCGGACCAAACACAACAGGAATTCCATACACCGCAGCTTCCAATGTATTATGAATGCTCTTCCCGAATCCGCCGCCGATATACGCGATGTTTCCATATCTATAAAGTGATGAAAGCATCCCGATATTATCAATCAGCAAAACTTTAAATCCGCGCACTGTTTCTTCTTTTGCTTTTGAAAAACGTGTGATCAATTCTTTCTCAATGCCGATTGCTACCAGCGCATTTTCTATTGCAGCTAAATGCGTTCCACCCAATTCGTGCGGCGCAATAATTAATTTCCAATCTTGTTTAAGCTGAATTGAAATGGCCGGAAAAAAAAATTCTTCATCCTGCGGCCAGGTGCTTCCCGCAACAATTATATTTTCTCCGTCACCCGAAAATAATTTCGCAAGCTGAATTTCTTTTGCACCAGAAGCAATATCAACAACACGATCAAATCGCGTATCACCTGCAGCAATAACATTTGTGATACCAATCGTTTTCAAAAGTTCCACCGAATTTTTCTCTTGTGTAAACAGGAATGAAAATCCTTTTAAAGCTTCACGAAAAATCCCTCCGTGCGATTTGAAAAAGATTTGGTCCTCCCTGAAAATTCCGGAAATAAGAAAATGCGGCACCTTCTTTTTGCGAATTTCTGCCAATGTATTCAGCCAGAATTCATACTTCACAAAAAACACGATCGAAGGATTCACAAGGGAAACAAATCGTTTTGCATTCGCCGCTGTATCCAATGGCAAATAACAAATGATATCCGCCCCGGGATAATTTTTTCGCACTTCAAATCCGGATGGTGAGAAGAAGCTTAATAAAATTCTGTAAGCCGGATATCTCTTTTTAAATTCTTCGATCAATGGTCTTCCCTGTTCAAATTCGCCCAATGAAGCGCAATGAAACCAGGCAACGGGCTGCGTCGAAGATTTAATTTTGGATTCTAATTCTGAGAAAAGATTTTTTCTTCCGCGTACCCACAAACGTGCTTTTGTATGGAACAACGAAGCAATGCGAATAACAATGCTGTAAAAGAAAATTCCTAGCGAATAGAGCGAACGCATCAATGACTAGTAATAATATTTTGTGCGTGCAGGTGCTTTATATAAGGGCAGAATCCAGCCGATACGGAAACCCGACAACAAATCAATTCGGTTTTCTGTATCCGCGCGCATCAGGCTGTAATCCCATGAACGGCGACTTTTTGTAAAGCCCTGGTAAAAATCCAATCCGCCGAAAAAGTTGACATAACGATTACGACTCAGGTAAAAATAGCCTACAAATTCCGTGAGCATCAGTCCGCTTGTCAACCGGTCGTATCCTTTCAATGTTTCTTTTGTGATCTGTGGCGATCGTGCACCATTATCATCAATCCTGATTTTATGCTGCAGGTATCCGACTCCGCCTGTCAGCACAAGTCCGCTGTTTTTATTCGGCGAAAGGATATTGTTAAAGATTTTCCCTGCTGACAAGCCCAATGTAAACCCGCGCTCAAACATCCTGATATCCGCAAATTTTCCTTCACGGTCAATCACATGTCCTTCCGAAGTCATAATGTTTGCAAGCGGATTTTCTCCACGCAGATCTTTGCCGAACATATACGACCATTGCGCAGAATACAAAAAGTTTTTCTTCGTCTTGTAGCTAAAACCGATTCCCGCCGCAGCATTCATTCCGAAACGATGCACAAGATCACCACCGGGCAATTGCAGTCCGCCGGAAAATGACACCAAAAAGCACGGCGTTATCGTATCCGACTTTGCTTTTGCCGATAGTTGTTTGATTTGTTTCGCGCTCGGAATAGAATCCTGTCCGATAAGTGAAAGCGAACATAAAAACCCGGTAAGCAGGAGGAAAGTTCTTAAATTCATTAAGTAAAGATAACAATTTCAAGCCCCGCAATCACTAGCGATCCCGGCAGGTTCTTGCAAAATTGATTATCTTCGCCCTCTGAAAATCATAGGTTTATGCCAAATGTGACGAAGAAAATACAGATGGTCGATTTGTTGGGCCAATATGAAAAGATCCAGCAGGAAATCGATAAAGCTGTGCGCGATGTTATTCTCTCCACTGCATTTATTAATGGACCTGAAGTAAAAGCATTTAAAGCCGATCTTGAAAAATACCTTGGTGTAAAACATGTGATTCCGTGTGCGAATGGAACGGATGCTTTACAGGTTGCAATGATGGCGCTCGGATTGAAAAGCGGCGATGAAGTTATCACTGCTGATTTTACTTACCCGGCCACTGCAGAAGTAATTGCGTTGCTCGGACTTTCCCCTGTTCTCGTTGATGTTTATCCCGACACATTTGATATTTCCATTGAAGCAATTGAAAAAGCAATCACGCCAAAAACAAAAGCAATTGTTCCTGTTCATCTTTTCGGACAATGTGCGAATATGGAACGCGTGATGCAGCTGGCAAAAAAACACAGCCTTTTTGTAATTGAAGACGTCGCACAAGCTATCGGTTCTGATTATACATTCAGCGATGGTAAAAAGTCTAAAGCAGGAACGATTGGTCACATCGGTTGCACATCGTTTTTCCCATCCAAAAATTTAGGTGCGTATGGCGATGGCGGCGCAATGTTTACAAATGATGATGAGCTCGCCACGAAATTGAAAATGATTTGCAATCACGGACAAAGTGTGCAATACTACCACGATGTCATTGGCGTAAATTCGCGTCTTGACAGTATCCAGGCTGCGATACTTCGTGTGAAATTGCGTCATCTTGATACTTATGCTGCGGCGAGAAATGCAGTGGCATCTTATTACGATAAAGCATTTGCAAATCATCCGAAAATAAAAACACCTGCACGTGTGAAGAACAGCAATCATGTTTTTCATCAATACACACTTACGCTTAATGGCGTTGATCGTGCAGCATTACGCGAACATCTTTCTGCAAAAGGAATTCCGGCAATGATCTATTATCCAGTGCCGCTTCATTTGCAAAAAGCATATGCAGGTCCACAGCATAACGACGCTGATTTTCCTGTAACAAAAAAATTATGCGCGAATGTAATTTCGCTGCCAATCCATACTGAAATGGATGAAGACACGCTCAAGTTTATTACGGATAGCGTGCTTGAATTCATTAACTAACCCTTCGCTACGGCGGAAAATAATTTCAAAAAGAATATGAATATTGCAGTTGTTGGAACCGGTTATGTAGGTTTAGTTACCGGAACTTGTCTTGCCGAAACCGGGAATCATGTTGTTTGTGTTGATATCGACGCAGCAAAAGTGGAAAAAATGCGCAACGGAATTATCCCGATTTACGAGCCACATCTCGATGCACTTTTCGAACGCAACATTAAACAAGGTCGTCTCGAATTCACAACGAACCTGGTGCAGGCAATTGAGAAAGCAAAAATAATTTTCCTTGCATTGCCGACACCTCCGGGTGAAGACGGTTCAGCTGATCTTTCCTATGTGCTTGGTGTTGCCGAACAGCTGGGGAAATTGATGAAAGAATATAAAATCGTTGTAGATAAAAGTACGGTGCCTGTTGGAACAGCTGAAAAAGTTCATGCAGCTATTGCAAAGAATGCTGCGTTCGAATTTGATGTTGTTTCCAATCCGGAATTTTTACGCGAAGGTTTTGCTGTTGACGATTTTTTGAAACCGGATCGTGTGGTTATCGGAACGAGCAGTGAGCGCGCGAAAAAATTGATGGAAGAATTGTACAAGCCATACGTTCGCCAGGGAAACCCGATCATTTTTATGGATGAGAAATCTGCAGAGCTTACAAAATATGCGGCGAATGCTTTTCTCGCAACAAAAATTACGTTCATGAATGAGATCGCGAATCTTTGTGAGAAGGTTGGCGCGAATGTGGATATGGTGCGCATCGGAATTGGTTCTGATGAACGTATCGGCAAACGGTTTTTATTTCCGGGAATCGGTTACGGCGGATCATGCTTTCCGAAAGATGTACAGGCGCTTGCTAAATCTGCGAGTGATGCAAACCAGGAAATGCAAATCCTGCAGGCAGTAATGGCGATCAATGAAAAACAAAAGACAGTGATCGTTCCGAAAGTGAAAGCTTTTTTCAATGATGATCTCAAAGGAAAAAAGATTGCAATCTGGGGACTTGCATTCAAGCCCGACACAGATGATATTCGCGAAGCACCGGCACTTTATATTATTGACGAATTGCTTGCAGCCGGCGCGCAGATTTCTGCATACGATCCGGAAGCAATGCACAATGTGGGCAAATTGCTCAATGGTAAAATCGAATTCGGTATTGACGAATATGCTGTGCTTAATCACGCTGATGCATTAATCGTTTGCACCGAATGGAGCTTGTTCCGCACACCGGATTTTGAAAAAATGAAATCGTTGATGAAAGACAGTGTGATCTTCGACGGACGAAATCTTTATAGTCTCGATCAGATGCAGGAAAATGGATTTTATTATTCCAGCATTGGCAGAGCAGTGATCACTAAATAAAATAGGGAACGAAATACGAATGAAGGCGAATATACGAATGGCTTGATCAGACAATATTCCTTTTTTGGATTTCGTATATTCGTTTTGATTCGTAATTCGTTCCCCCCTTACAATAATTCTCATAAGTAAATGACACAACCAAAACGCGTTCTCATTACCGGTGCTGCCGGATTCCTCGGATCACATCTCTGCGATCGGTTTATTGCTGAAGGATTTCATGTGATCGCAATGGATAATCTCATCACGGGCGATCTGAAAAATATTGAGCATCTTTTTAAGCACGAACGTTTTGAATTTCATCATCACGATGTTTCAAAATTTGTTTTTGTTCCCGGCAAGCTCGATTACATTTTACATTTCGCATCACCGGCAAGCCCGATCGATTATTTAAAAATTCCGATCCAGACTTTAAAAGTGAGTTCGCTTGGTGCGCACAATCTTCTTGGTTTAGCGCGAGTGAAAGGTGCGAGAATTCTTGTTGCTTCTACTTCAGAAGTTTATGGTGATCCGACAGTTCATCCGCAGACTGAAGATTATTGGGGCAATGTAAACCCGATCGGACCACGCGGTGTTTATGATGAAGCAAAACGTTTCATGGAAGCGATCACGATGGCGTATCACACACATCACGGACTTGAGACGCGCATCATTCGCATCTTCAATACATACGGCCCACGCATGCGACTGAATGATGGACGCGTATTGCCTGCATTCATCGGTCAGGCGTTGCGCGGCGAAGATCTTACCATTTTCGGCGACGGCTCACAAACAAGATCGTTCTGCTACGTTGATGATTTGGTAGAAGGAATTTATCGATTGCTGTTGAGTGATTATGTAAACCCGGTCAACATCGGAAATCCGCAGGAAATCACGATCAAAGATTTTGCAGAAGAAATTATCAAGCTCACCGGCACCACACAAAAAGTCGTTTACCACGAATTACCACAAGACGATCCGAAACAACGTCAGCCTGATATTACCGTCGCAAGAAAAATCCTCAGCTGGGAACCAAAAATAGATCGCGCCGAAGGTTTGAAAAGAACATACGCCTATTTCAAAAGCCTGTCGACAGACGAGCTCTACAAAAAAGATCACCGCGAGTTCCTCAAAAAATAATGTGCGAATTTGCTAATGTGCCAATGTGCAAATGTCCCACTAGAGTTTTGATTAGCACATTAACCCATTAGCACATTAGCAAATTTTCTCAAGTGAATGCTTCGATTTCATTAACTTAGTTCTCTCTTACAACACTATGGAAAAAGAATATTTCGCCCATTCCTCAGCGGTTATTGACGAAGGTTGTTCGATCGCGAAAGGGGTGAAAATCTGGCATTTCTCTCACATCATGAGCAATTGTGTGATAGGAGAAAATTGCAATATCGGCCAGAACGTGGTGATCTCTCCTGAAGTTGTCCTCGGAAAAAATGTAAAAATTCAGAACAACGTTTCGCTTTACACCGGCGTTACCTGCGACGATGATGTTTTTCTCGGACCGTCATGCGTGTTTACAAATGTGACAAACCCGAGAAGCGCTGTTAACCGTCGCGGACAATATTCGAAAACTCATGTTGGCAAAGGCGCCTCTATCGGTGCGAATGCAACAATTGTTTGTGGAAATGATATTGGCGAATATGCTTTTATCGGCGCCGGCGCAGTCGTTACTAAAACAGTTGACGCTTATGCATGTGTCGTTGGAAATCCTGCGCAACATTTGGGCTGGATGAGTGAATTCGGCCATCGTTTGGATTTTAATATGGAGGGAATTGCAATTTGTCCCGAGTCAAATGAAAAATATCAGCTTAAGAATTATAAAGTGACTAAGCTGGGTTAGTGAAACGGTTTTATGGAGAATAAAATAAAATTTGCGGTAATCGGCCAGGGGCATATTGGTAAACGTCACGCTGAAATGGTGCGCCGAAATCCGAATGCAGAATTAGTTGCAGTGTGCGATGTATTGCCGAAAGAAAAAAGCGGTAACGCAGCTATTAAAGAAGCGTATTATAATTCGGTCGACGAGCTTCTGAAAAATCATCCTGAAGCAGAAGTAGTTTGTGTTTGCACACCGAATGGTTTGCATGCTGAACATTCCATGAAAGTGTTGGAAGCAGAAAAACATGTAGTGGTTGAAAAGCCAATGGCATTGCATAAGAGCGAGTGCGAAAATTTAATTTCAAAATCAATGCAGGTACAGCGACAGGTTTTTTGCGTGATGCAGAATCGCTATTCGCCACCGGCAATGTGGATCAAAGAGCTCGTTGAGAAAAAGATCATCGGCGATGTTTTTATGGTGCAGCTGAATTGTTATTGGAATCGTGACGAGCGTTATTACAAAGACGGTGGATGGAAAGGAACTCAGGAATTAGATGGCGGAACTTTATTCACACAGTTTTCTCACTGGATAGATTTGTTGTATTGGCTCTTCGGTGATATTTCAGATATCCAGGCGAAGTTCAAAGATTTTAATCACGCAACACTTACTGATTTTGAAGATTCCGGTTTCGTAAGCTTCAATTTTGTCAATGGAGGAATGGGTTGCATCAATTATTCTACAGCTGTGTGGGATAGAAATTTAGAAAGCAGCATTTCAGTGATCGGAAGCAAAGGCAGTGTAAAGATCGGCGGACAATACATGGATAAAGTGGAAGTTTGTCATATCAAAGATTACACGATGCCGGAATTAGCAGAAACAGCTCCTGCGAATGATTACGGCGCTTACAAAGGTTCCGCAAACAATCACCATTTCATGATTCAAAACGTGATTGATACATTAACAGGAAAAACACGGATCACAACAAACGCGCTCGAAGGAATGAAGGTTGTTGATATGATCGAAAGGATTTATAGTATCCGCAAAGCGGATCGTAAGAGTTAATTAACCCGAATAAAAAAACGAAATGTCTATTTACAAAAACATACTTGCCAAGAAAGATGCAATCGCTGTCATCGGACTCGGTTACGTTGGTTTGCCAATCGCATTAGCATTTGCAAAAAAAGCAAAAGTCATCGGCTTCGATATTAACGAGAAGCGCGTGAAGATGATGCAAAAAGGAATTGATCCGAGCCAGGAATTAACGAAAGCCGATTTCAAAGGAGCAGATATTGAATTTACTGCTGATTTGAATGAGCTGAAGAAAGCTAAATTTTTTATCGTTGCTGTTCCAACGCCAATCGATGAGCACAATCTTCCTGATCTGAAACCATTGCTTGGAGCATCTGCCACCATCGGAAAAGTGTTGAAGAAAGGAGATTACGTTGTGTACGAATCAACTGTTTATCCGGGCTGCACAGAAGAAGATTGTATTCCTGTACTCGAAAGAGAATCCGGTTTGAAATACATTAAAGATTTTAAAGTCGGTTATTCTCCCGAGCGGATTAATCCCGGCGATAAAGAACATACCATCACGAAAATTCTGAAAGTGGTTTCCGGTTGCGATGCAGAAAGTTTGGATAACATCGCAAGCGTTTACGAAATTATCGTTGAGCCCGGAACACATCGCGCTGCTTCTATCAAAGTTGCTGAAGCTGCAAAAATTATCGAGAATACACAACGCGATGTAAATATTTCGTTGATGAATGAGCTCTCGATTATTTTTTCGCGAATGGGAATCAATACTTACGACGTGCTCGAAGCTGCAGGAACAAAATGGAACTTCCTGAAATTTTCTCCGGGCTTAGTCGGCGGACATTGCATCGGCGTTGATCCGTATTATTTAACACACAAAGCAGAAGCGCTCGGCTATCATTCACGCGTAATTAATTCCGGTCGTTACATCAATGATTCTATGGGATTTTATGTAGCAAAAACAACCGTAAAGAAAATTATCGCTGCCGGAAAAAATATCAGCAAATCAAAAGTGCTCGTTATGGGCGCAACATTTAAAGAAGATGTTTCTGATATCCGCAATTCAAAAGTGGCCGACATAGTAAAAGAATTAAAATCTTTCGGCGTAAAAGTTGACGTAGCAGATCCGCATGCCGACAGTGAAGAGCTGAAGCATGAATATGGATTCGGTTTAAATAAAATCGGCAAAGGTTACGACGGAGTAATTGTAGCTGTCGGCCACAAAGAATATAAAACACTTGACGAAAAATATTTTGCATCGCTCATGTCGTCCAAAGGCGTGCTTGCTGATGTAAAAGGTTTTTATCGCAACAAGATTAAGAAATTAAATTACTGGAGCTTGTAAACGCGGGAACGAATTACGAATCAAAACGAAAGTACGAATGGAAAAAAAGAGCAACTACAGTTTCGTATTTTCGTTTTGATTCGTTTTTCGTACCCAAAAAAAATACAAATGGAACCATTCTCTCTCCACCCCGGTGAAAAATTATTGATCAACGATCCTTATGCCATGTGGATGAAAACGGAGATGATGGCTGTAATGGGAACGTTGAAGCTCACAGATAAAAGACTGGTGTTTGTGAAGAATGCAAATCCATTAGCTGGAATTCTTCAGCTGTTCATGAAATCGCAGCGAAGCCATGTCTTGCACGATTACCCGTTTGAAAGCATTAAATCTTATTCAAGAGAAGTCCATTTCAAAAGTGTGCGGATCGTAATTGATAATGGAATTGATCGTCCGAAAAAATTTACGACTTCGAAGATTGATTCTATTGAAGCGGAATTGAAAAATCATAATGTAAAAATCAAGGAATGAATCTTTCCGATTGGTTTAAGGATGTTGGAAGCCAAGTCTCTGAAAGGGTTAGGAGCCCTCTTTATTCTGTATTTATATTATCCTGGATTACCACTAATTGGAAAGCATTTTATGTCACGGTTTTTGAGAATTCGAAGACATTGGGAGCCTCAAAGTTGGCCTATATAGAAAATACATTATACCCAATAGATTCTTGCCTTACCTATTGTAAATTAATTGTTGTTCCTGCAATATTTACTGGGCTATTTATTTGGTGGTTTCCTCAATTGGTATTTAAAGCATTCAAGGTTACAGAAAAATTCAGCCAGGAAAGGCGAGTGGAAAAAATGGCAATATTGGGGCAAAGCGTAGTAAAAGGTGAGAGATACATGGAACTCAGAAAGAAGTATGATGAGCAAATTAAGGGTTATATCGATCTTATCAATGACGAAAAAACTAATCAAGAAAAGCTACATCAAATAATATTGGAAAAAGAAAAGCTGGAATTAAAAATTAAGGAATTGGAAAATAATGCGGAATCAAATCGTTTAGCTTTAGAAAGAACAAAGTCTGAATTATCGGTTACAAATACTGTTCTTGAAACTGCAAATAAAAAGCTTGCAAAATTTAACTACAAGCCAGAAGATGTATTTGATGATGTTTGGTTGAGTACTTATAGAATACCTGGAGGATCTGATGGACGTGAATTTTTCAGGATTTTTAATGGCAATAAATATGTTGTCGCAGACTCTGCTTTTGCCCCTTCTTGGCGAGATGCTTTTCTTTTAGAAAATTTTAATTACGATGTTGAAGCTGGGATAATTAAATTTACTAAATGTGATTTAACCCATTTAAAGCGTCCATCTTTTGATGTAGAACTAAGGAAAATTAAAGATGATTATTGGGAGGGTGTTGAAAATGGTGATACAACACTAACTTTAGCAAAAGTGATTAAAGGTTCAATTCAAAAAATATGAAAAACATCCTCATCACCGGTGGCGCCGGATTTATCGGATCACACGTTGTACGTTTATTCGTCAATAAATATCCCGAATACAACATCGTAAATCTCGACGTGCTCACTTACGCCGGCAATCTTGATAATTTAAAAGACGTTGAAAATAAATCCAATTACACTTTCGTAAAAGGCGACATCCGCGACGGGAAATTCCTCGAAGAGCTTTTTGCTAAATATAATTTCACCTACGTCATTCACCTCGCAGCGGAATCACACGTAGACCGTTCCATTTCCAATCCTATCGAATTCGTAATGACGAACGTAGTTGGAACAGTAACGCTTTTAAATGCGGCAAAACATCAGTGGTTAAACAACAAACCAACAACCGATCACCAATCACCAATCACCAATCACCGCTTTTACCACGTTTCCACCGATGAAGTCTACGGCGCATTAGGCGATGAAGGATTTTTCTACGAAGACACAAAGTACGATCCACACTCCCCGTACTCCGCGTCCAAAGCAAGCTCCGATCATTTCGTGCGCGCCTATCACGATACATACGGATTGCCGATCGTCATTTCAAATTGCTCCAACAATTACGGCTCACATCATTTTCCTGAAAAATTAATTCCGCTTGCCATCAATAACATCCGCAACAACAAACCGGTTCCCGTTTACGGCAAAGGAGAAAACGTGCGCGATT
The DNA here is from genome assembly GCA_031412295.1 of Bacteroidota bacterium. Taxonomy (GTDB): domain Bacteria; phylum Bacteroidota; class Bacteroidia; order Palsa-965; family Palsa-965. The sequence goes on along the minus strand of JANOCU010000004.1, from coordinate 34,177 downwards.
GGTTGTGGGTGGAAGATCACGCAAGAGCAATTGATGTGATTCTGCACGAAGGAAAAAATGGTCAGACCTACAACATCGGCGGACATAACGAATGGAAAAACATTGATCTCATTCATTTGCTCTGCTCGATCATGGACAAAAAATTAAATCGTGCCGAAGGAGAATCTGCGAAGCTCATCACTTTCGTAAAAGACCGCGCCGGCCACGATCTGCGTTATGCAATCGATGCAACCAAATTGAAAGACGAATTAAATTGGTTGCCAAGCCTGCAATTCGAAGAAGGTTTAGAAAAAACGGTTGACTGGTATCTCAATAATCAGCAGTGGCTCGATAACGTTACTTCTGGAAATTATTCGAAGTATTACGAGCAGCAGTATGTAAAGCGGTAGCCGCAGATTACGCAGATTACACAGATTAAAAAGCGTGTATATGTTTTTTTTAAAATTGGATCCGCGTAATCTGCGAAATCTGTGGCCTATTTTACGCGGTAATCACTCACCCGCTTAAAATTCTTCTTCGACTTCCTCCCGAATTTAATTGCAGTCATATTCTTCGAAGCAATATATTTCTCCTTCACATTTTTATCCTTGATCACATACAACGCATTTCCTTTCATATAACCATATTGATACGCACAATTCGGCCGGTTGCTTATTGAAAATTTCCCCTGCGTGCTGTCCATCGGAATAAACTCTTTGTATTCCGGCAAATAAAATCCAAACGTCGCCTTCTGTGCAAATTTTCCACGTTTGATCCTGATCGTCGTATCCGAATACGTCAGCTCCTCATAATGAGAAATAGCAGGATGGAAAATTTCATAATAAAGTCTTCCTTTTAAATTTTCTTTCAGCGGCAACGAATTAATTTTTGTTGTCATAAGATAAACGCGGTCACCATTTTTTCCGAAGCTATGCACCACATAAGCAGTTTCAGTTTTATGGATCGCCACAGAATCACCGCGCGAATTATAACGCACCGCTTTTTTTAGTGTATCCGTTACAATCGTATGCTGGTAAGAAAATTCCTGCGGCAGCACAATACGATAAGTTGTATCGTAAGTGATCACAAAAACTTCTTCAGCTACTTTTTTATCCAGGTTGTAAAGTTGTCCCGCCGGCGCACGGAATTCATAACAACCGGTTTTCGCATTGAGCACGAATTTATTATTCGAAGGTTTCCAGAAAACTTTTCCATTGATTGTATCCGCTTGCCACAACGACATTTTCTCATCCGGTTTTCCATCACAGATCCGGAACACAAGCGTGGCAGTATCTTTTTTCCGCACGCCATTGCAGGGAGTAAAATTAAATACCAACGTTCCTGCAGTTATCAAATCAAAGCCATCGCTCGTTTTAAAAGTAATGTTCGTATTCTTCGTGTCTTCCGCGCTGTAATACGATTTGATAAAAGGTTTGTTGCCGCACAATCCGCACGGCTCAAAATAATCAACAGGCACTTCAACCGTTTCATTTTTATTTCCCTTCATCTCCAGCATTTTTCCTCTCATCGGAATAAGATAAAGATCAACCCTTCGGTTAAAAGCAAGATTCGCTTCCTCACTGCGCGCATTTCTTACATTGGTTTCTTTTGTCTCCGAAAAATTTTTCTCCTTGTAATCAAATTTATTTTTTGATTTTGAATTGAGATAACCTTCAATGGTTTTCATCCTGCGCATCGCAAGATTGTAATTGTAATTCGCGCTGCCCACCGTATCCGCATGACCATACAGCTCGGCCATATAATGCGGTTGTGTAGAAGAGGCGAGCAGACTGTCCAGCCTTTTTTTAGAAGCATCAGTCAGGTCAGATTTATCCGATTCGAAGAAAAAAGAAATGCGTTTACAGTTTTGCTGAGCTTCAGCTTCAGTCAAACAGAGCAGGACGAAAATAATTATGGCTATCGCTTTCATGCACGCATAACACATGCAACAATTGAAAGATACAGGAGCAATTTTCTATTTTAAAGTAACCAAAAACGAAAGTTGATTTTATTTATTGCGCACACTTTGAAACTATTTTATCTTTAGAAAATGACACAGGTAAGCAAAGGAAAATACAAGCACTACAAAGGGAAATTCTACGAAGTAATCGACACCGCAATTCATTCCGAAACATTAGAGCGAATGGTTGTTTACCGCGCGCTTTATGAATCGAAAGATTTTGGAAAGGATCAATTATGGGTGAGGCCGGAAAAAATGTTTAGCGAAAAAGTTGTGGTTGAGGGAAAAGAAGTTGCACGATTTGAATTAATAAAATAAAAGGTTGGAGCGGAGAGTTTTTCTTTTTCTAGAAGCATTGTTCCGGCTATCCGCTGCAAGACCTCCCCTGAAGGAGACATGAAGGATGTCCCTTCAGGGTCCGGGCTTTTCGCTGCTATCCGGGCTGATTAGAAACATTTCCTCATTTACCAAAAAAACCACATAAGGCACAATAGGTCACAAAAGTTCTCTAATGTGTCCTATTGTGCCTATTGTGGTTAAAAAAAATCTCTGGCAGGATTTCCCTAATTATTTATCCACAATTCGTTAATAATTTTCTCACTGTCTTCGCAATGGAGTAGCGTACTTTTGTCGCACTACAAAATCTCCTTATGAGCGAAATCACTGAACGATTAAATATCCGCAAAGTTGCCGTTGAGCTCGGCATCGACGCGAAACAAGTTGAAACTACAATTAATTTACTCGACGAAGGCGCTACCGTTCCATTCCTTGCCCGATACCGAAAAGAAATGACCGGCAGTCTCGACGAAGTAAAGATCATGGACATCCGCGATAAAATGGCGATGTACCGTGAGCTCGAAAAACGCAGAAAATTTATTCTCGAAACAATTGAAGAGCAAGGCAAGCTTACCGATGATCTGCGAGCGCAAATTACCAACGCAGCATCCATCATCCAGCTCGAAGATTTGTATTTGCCTTACAAACCAAAACGCAAAACCCGCGCAACTGCAGCCCGCGATAAAGGTTTGGAGCCATTGGCAAATCTCATCATCACACAAGGAAATTTTGATGTGCATGCTGAAGCTGCAAAATATATCGATGCAGAAAAAGGAGTTGTAGATGCCGACGATGCGCTCGACGGTGCACGTGATATTATTGCCGAAGTAATTTCAGAAAATATCGAAGCGCGTGATCTGCTCCGGAAATTATTCCGTGAAACTGCGCTGGTTCGTTCACGCGTAGTTGCAGGAAAAGAAAACGAAGGAGAAAAATTCCGCGATTATTTTAACTGGGACGAAAAAATAATGGCTTGTCCTTCACATCGTATGCTTGCTATGCGTCGCGGTGAAAATGAAGGAATTCTCCTGCTTGATTTTGCTCCTGATGCAGATGCGGCAATTGATTTGCTCGAGAAAAAATTCGTGAAGGGTAGAGGAGAAGTAGCCGATCAAATGAAAGCGGCTTGTGTGGGTTCTTACAAACGTTTATTGCAACCTTCGCTCGAATCAGAATTTCGTACACTTACCAAAGATGCTTCCGATATAAAAGCTATCGAAGTATTCGCGCAGAATTTGCGTGAGCTGTTGCTTTCTTCTCCGCTCGGACAAAAAACAATTCTTGCTGTCGATCCGGGTTTCCGCACTGGTTGTAAAATCTGCGTGCTCGATCGCCAGGGAAAATTGCTGGAGCATGATGTAATTTATCCGCATCTCGGCAAACGTGAAGTAACAGAAGCGGAAGACACACTTTTCCGTTTGATCGCGAAGCACCAGGTGGAAGCAATTTCTATTGGTAACGGAACTGCCGGAAGAGAAACTGAAGAATTCATTCGTAAAATTCCGGAGCTGCCAAAAGAAATTGCAGTTGTGATGGTGAACGAAAGTGGTGCTTCCATTTATTCCGCATCCGCAGTAGCGCGTGAAGAATTTCCTGATCTTGATTTGACTGTGCGTGGCGCAGTTTCAATCGGAAGGCGTCTTGCAGATCCGCTTGCGGAATTAGTGAAGATCGATCCGAAATCTATTGGTGTCGGACAATACCAGCACGATGTTGATCAGCCGCTTTTGAAAAAGAAGCTGGATGAAGTAGTGGAAAGTTGTGTGAATGCTGTCGGCGTGGAATTAAATACCGCCAGTAAACAATTACTTTCTTACGTTTCCGGAATTGGTCCGGCGATTGCAAAAAGTATTGTTGAGCACCGCGATGAAAATGGTCCGTTCAAATCAAGAAAAGAATTGAAAAAAGTTTCCCGCCTCGGAGAAAAAGCATTTGAACAGGCAGCCGGATTTTTGAGAATTCGAAATGCAGCTCATCCGCTCGACAGCAGTTCTGTGCATCCTGAATCATACCCGATCGTTGAACAAATGGCGAATGATTTGGATTGCAAAATCGAAGATCTTGTCCGCGATAAAGAGCTGCGTAAAAAGATCGATGCGAAAAAGTATGTAACGGAAACGGTCGGACTTCCAACGCTGAATGATATTCTTTCCGAGTTGGAAAAGCCGGGCCGTGATCCGAGAAAATCATTTGAAGCATTTAAATTCCAGGATGGCGTAAATGCAATTGAAGATCTGCGCGAAGGAATGCGTTTGCCCGGAATCGTAACCAACGTAACCAATTTCGGCGCGTTCGTGGATATCGGAGTTCACCAGGATGGACTCGTCCACATTTCCCAGCTCTCCGATCAGTTTGTTGATGATCCGAATAAAGTGGTGAAAGTGCAGCAGCAGGTAATGGTAACTGTTACAGAAGTAGACGTGCAACGCAAAAGAATTGCGCTCACAATGAAAGGTGAAGCAGTTCAGTCAACCGCACAAAAAGAAAAAACAAAAATCCCAAACGTAAAAGCATTCGGAGCAAAATCAGCACCCGCATCGACGTCGAAGCAAAAAGGAAACGACTGGATGGACCAACTAGCCGCACTCAAAGGAAAGCTCGGCTCGTAGAAGGATTTAATAATTTAGTAACTGGGTAATCTGATAATTGACTAATCCACACTCATATCGGACTCTTTTTCAATTACCCAGTTACAAGATTACCCAGTTACTAAATCTCTTCGATGACAATGCCTATCTTTGCAGCATTAATCCATGGGCATTTTCTCTAAAATTTTCGGAAAGTCAGAAAGCAACATCGCAGTTGATCTTGGAATATTGAATTGTGATGTGCATTCGCATTTCATTCCGGGCATCGATGATGGCGCGCGTACGATGGCGGATACGCTGGAGATGCTGAAAGGTATCGAAGACATGGGTTACAAAAAAGTCATCACCACGCCACACGTGATGAGCGATTTTTTTCGCAATACGCCAACGATAATAAAAACAGGCCTGGAGCAAGTTCGTGTCGCAGCAAAAGCGGAAGGAATCCATTTGGAAATTGATGCAGCTGCGGAATATTATTTGGATTACGATTTAGAAAATAAGCTGCACGAAGAACGCCTGCTGACTTTCGGTTCAGACTATTTACTTTTCGAAGTATCGTATATGAACGCGCCGGATAATTTGGACACATTCATTTTTCAATTGCAAACCAGCGGATACAAACCCGTGCTCGCTCACCCGGAACGTTATCCATTCTGGTTCACAAAAAATCTCGAGCAGTTTGAAAAGCTGAAAAACAAAGGTGTTTTATTCCAGCTCAACATCAATGCGCTTAGCGGACATTATTCTCCTGCAACAAAAAAAGTAGCCGAACAAATGATCGACAACGGCTGGTACGAATTCCTCGGCAGCGATTGTCACCACATGGGCCATCTTGATTTGATGAAAAGAGTGCGCGGTGAAAAGGGGTTGGAGAAATTAATCAGCAGTGGAAAATTGCTGAATAGTACGTTGTAGATTCTTTTTATTTTTTTGCGTGAGTGATAGCAGTGGAAAGCCCGGAATTTCATTCTTGTCAACCTTCGATACACTTCGTTACTCAGTCTGACAAGAATGAAATGAGGACTTGCAGCGAATAGCACGACCCGACGCAGGAGTGGGCACGCCCAACACGACAAAAAATTTCTCGCAGATTGCCGCAGAGTCCGCCGATAGAGCGCAGATTATTGTTTTTCCCAATCACCAACAACCAACTTGTCTACCGAAGCTCGCGCAGGTAGATCACCAATCACCATCAACCAATCACTTTTTTCCTCGCATGCTTCCACCTTTTATGTGACCAAAGCCAGAATTCAGGTTGTGAAATAATATCATTCTCCAGCAGCCTTGTTACTTTTTCTGTGATCTCACCATAAGTAGTTGCGGCAGGATTTGAAACTACATCAACAAATTCCAATTGATAAAAACCTCTTTTAATTTTATTTAAGCGCGCATAAACAACAGGCTGATTAAAATCCTTCGCATATTTTTCTGTTCCGAATAATACGGGCGTATCCTGGTTGAGAAAATTCATCCAGTATGATTTATCCGGGTTCGGCGGCGACTGATCGATGGCAAAAACAGTTGCATAAAGTTCGCCCGGAGGTTCGGTGAAAAATGCTTTTACTTTTTGTGCAGGAATCATCAGCGTACCGTGTTCACTTCTCGCATTACGCAGCTTTTTATCGAAAAATGTATTGCGTAAAGGCTGGTAAATAATGACTGCGCGATGTTTTATGAATGTATTAAAACCGGTGAGCATTAATTCCCAGCTGTTGTAATGGCCGACAGCGATGATCACATTTTTCCCATCTGTGTAATATTTATCCAACACTTCCGGGTTTGCGCAGGTAATGTGTTTTGCAAGATTTGTTTTGGAGATGGTAAATATTTTCAAACTCTCCACAAATACATCACCGAGATGTTTGAAGAATTTTTTAGCAATAATTTTTTGTTCCGTTTCAGATTTTTCAGGAAACGATCTGCGGATATTCTGGCGAACAACATCTTTTCGATAACCCACCAAATGATAAAGCACGAAGTAGACGAAAGAGGAAATAGCATGCAACACCGAAAACGGAAGAACGGATAATGGCAGCATGATGAGGTAGTAAAGCAGGGTACTTCCGATTCGCATGGCGGTAAAAATAGTTATTTAAGAAGGTTGGTGGTAAAAAGGGTTGGTGGTTGGTGGGTTTTAAAGAAAGTTGATGGTCAAAAGAAGGGCTGGTGGTTGGTGGTTTTTACTTTTCATTTTTTCCCTTGCTCATTGTACATTGTTAGTTTGGCATTGTTCGTTCCTTCCCAATGAGAAATTCCCTCACAAGCAAAAAATGCTCAATGCCAAACTAACAATGCTCAATGTTCAATAACTCTTGACCCTATAATACCCACCACCAACCCTTTTTTTCACCACCAACCACCAACTTTTTTTCCCTATCTTTACCCCATATCCTGCTATAGGATTCCCACAATTTATTGAAAATATGAAAGACGAAAAAAGCCCGAATTCCACCGGGATGGAATACAATACAAGTTTGCCGGTTATGACCATTGCTGAATACGGCAGGAGCGTTCACCGCATGATTGAATATTGCCTTACACTTACAGATCGTGATGAACGCAGCCGTTGTGCGCGCTCTATTGTGCGTGTGATGGTTATTCTCAATCCTCAAATGAAAGAATACGCGGATTACGAACATAAGCTTTGGGATCATTTGCATATTATTTCCAATTTCCAGCTTGATGTTGATGGTCCATTTCCTAAACCGGAGCCGGAACTGATCAAATCAAAACCGGAAATTGTTCCTTATCCGCAAAGCAATATCCGTTTCAAACATTATGGAAAAATTCTCGAAGACCTGCTGAAAAAAGCGCTCGCCGAAGAAGATCCGAAAGCACGCGAAATATTTACTGAACAGCTCGCGCAATTGATGAAACGCCATTACCTGAACTGGAATCGTGATTCTGTAAATGATCAGCTCATCATCGAGCAGCTTGAAAATCTCTCCGAAGGAAAGTTAAAAGTCGGCGAGAATTTCAAATTCCTGCACACCAGCGAAATTCTTCCGAAAAATGCCATCCCGCAAAATCAAATGCAGCATATCGCGAAGAAGAAAAATAATAATAACATGCATAAGAAGAAAAAACGGTAGTTGAATATTTTATTTTATAGGGTGCGATTCTGAATCGCACCCTATAAAATAAAATATAATATTCAATCCGAACTCCCAACTAAAAATATGGCATCATTCGAAATTGTCGGAGGCAAACGCCTCAAAGGTGAGCTGATTCCGCAAGGCGCAAAAAACGAAGCGCTCCAGGTTATTTCTGCAGTTCTGCTGACTCCCGAAAAAATTACTATTTCAAATATTCCGGATATCATCGATGTAAATAAGCTCATCGATTTGCTCAGGGAATTGGGTGTGAAGGTTGAAAAAACCGGTCACGAAGAATATACTTTTCAAGCCGATAATGTCAATGTAGATTATATCACTACCGACGCATTCAAAATGCGCGGTGGAGCATTGCGCGGATCGATCATGATCGTCGGACCATTGCTTGCACGATTCGGTCGAGGATATATTCCGAAGCCGGGCGGTGATAAAATCGGTCGCAGAAGATTAGACACACACTTTATCGGTTTCGAAAATCTCGGTGCGAAATTTACTTACGAAGCCGAAGACGAATTTTATAAAGTAGAAGCAGAGCGTCTGACCGGCGCATACATGCTCCTCGATGAAGCTTCAGTTACAGGCACTGCGAATATTGTAATGGCCGCTTCTCTTGCAAAAGGAACGACAACAATTTACAATGCAGCATGCGAACCGTATTTGCAGCAGCTCTGCAAAATGCTCAATCGCATGGGCGCGAAAATTTCAGGCATTGGTTCCAATTTACTGACGATTGAAGGAGTTGAAAAGCTCGGCGGAACAACACATCGTTTATTGCCCGACATGATCGAAGTAGGGAGCTTTATCGGTCTTGCGGCAATGACACAATCGGAGATCACGATCAAAGATGTTTCTTACGATAGTCTTGGCGTAATTCCTTCCGTATTTCAACGACTCGGAATTAAAATTGAACGTCGCGGCGAAGATATTTTTATTCCGCAGCAGGATTCTTACGAGATCGATACGTTCATCGACGGATCGATTCTTACTATTTCGGATGCGCCATGGCCGGGATTTACTCCTGATCTGTTGAGCATTATTTTGGTGGTTGCAACGCAGGCAAAAGGCAGTGTGCTTATTCACCAGAAAATGTTTGAAAGCCGTTTGTTCTTCGTCGATAAATTAATTGACATGGGCGCGCAGATCATTTTATGCGATCCGCATCGTGCTAATGTAATCGGACTTGGCAGGCATCATCATTTGCGCGGCGTAACAATGGTTTCTCCTGATATCCGTGCAGGTGTTTCGCTTTTGATCGCGGCACTTTCTGCAACAGGAAAAAGCACGATTCACAATATTGAACAGATTGATCGTGGTTACCAGAACATTGACCAGCGCTTGAGAAATCTTGGTGCGGAAATTGTTAGGAAGCCTTAGTTAAGTGTTAAATCCGTTTAGCACGAAAACGAATTCCGAAAAAAATATTAATTTAATACAATGAAAAAGATAAAATTTCTCCTCGTCCTTTCTTTGCTGCCACTTTTTTCAATGGCTCAAAGCGGAAATGTTATTGGACTTAATGTCGGTAACATAGCGCCTGATATTATCATGAAAGATTTGAAAGATTCAACCATTTCACTTTCGTCTCTTCGCGGACAGATGGTGCTGATTGATTTTTGGGCGTCGTGGTGCGGACCTTGTCGCGGTGAAAATCCGAACATTGTAAAAACGTACAGAGCTTACAAAGATTCTATTTACCAGAATGGAAAATCATTTACTGTATTCAGCGTTTCGTTGGATAAAGCAAAAAAATCATGGCAGGATGCTGTTACACATGATAGCTTGATCTGGCCGTATCATGTAAGTGATTTGAAATACTGGCAGAATGCAGCAGCACAGCAATACCAGGTTTTTTCTATTCCAACAAATGTGCTCATTGATGGAAATGGAATTATCGTTGCAAAAGGATTACGTGGCGAACAATTGCCTGCAGCATTAAGCACACTCGTTAACCGCGATAAATCATTGTATAAAAATAAGATCAAGCCTGCTTCCGGAACAAAACCGAAGAAGGAAAAGAAGCCGAAAAAAGCAAAAGGAACAACAGATATTTTGAATGAAAGACGCAGAGATTTGATCAATTCTTCCTGCTAAAATTCTGTAGTAAAAGATAAGGACCGTCTCAGAAAATGAGGCGGTTTTTTTTATGATGGTCCGAATATTAATTTTTACCCCAACAATGAAAAAATTAAAGAGCTCAATTATCGTAATCTTTTTTCTTCCCCTTTTTGCAATGGGTAACCCTGTTGTCGGATTTCAAGTCGGCAACATTGCACCTGAAATCATTGCGAAGAATTATAAGGATTCACTGATTAAGCTTTCCTCTCTTCGTGGGAAAGTGGTGCTTATTGAGTTTTGGGCTTCGTGGTGCACTCCTTGCCGCAACGAAAACCCAGAACATGTTGATGTGTACAAAACGTATAAAGATTCGGTTTTTTCCTCAGGATCCTCGTTCACAATTTTCAGCATTTCACTCGACATGGAGAATGGAAAGAATGCGTGGCTTTCCGCAATAGCAAAAGACAGTTTAATATGGCCTTATCATGTGAGTGAATTCAAAGGATGGAAAGGGAAGATTTCGAAGAAATATGATGTGAAATTTTTACCCGCTAATTTCCTTATTGACGGAAATGGAGTGATTATAGCAAAAAATCTGCGTCACGAGCACTTGCCCGATACATTAAATAGCATTCTTGCTAAAAATAAGCCCCAGGGAAATAAAATTCAAGATGCTCCATTGCCAAGGAGTGAAAGGAAAAATCCTCCTGCTGAAAAGAAGGAAAATCCTCAGCAAACTTCAGCTGGAATCCTAAATGAAAAACGCCGGTACGGAAATAATTTCTTGTGTTAAGATTAGAATAACAGAAAAAAAACGGTTCTGAATTGGGACGGTATTTTATGAGTATTTGGGAATGACAGAATAAAAATCAATTGATAAAAGTCCTTAACTTACTACTATGAAAAATCTCAAACTTGCCCTGCTGATACTTTTAGTTTTTCCTCTTTTTTCGCTCGCGCAAAGCGGAAGGATCGGTCTTAATATCGGAGACATTGCTCCCGAAATTTCTTTGAAAAATCCGAACGATTCTGTCATTTCGCTTTCCTCTCTTCGTGGAAAAATGGTGCTGATCGATTTCTGGGCTTCCTGGTGCGGACCTTGTCGCGGAGAAAATCCGAATGTTGTAAAAACATATAACACGTACAAAGATTCTGCTTTCAAAAATGGATCTTCATTTACGGTTTATAGTGTTTCGCTCGAACGTCCTAATGGAAAAGATGCATGGCTTGGAGCTATCAAAAAAGATGGTCTCGTATGGCCTTATCATGTAAGCGATTTGAAATACTGGCAAAGTACTGCAGCAAAAACCTATATGATCAATTCCATTCCGGCAAGTTTTCTCATTGATGGAAATGGTGTGATCATTGGAAAAAATCTGCGTGGCGAATTATTGCCGAACATGCTCAAATCGCTGGTTAAACCGAAAGCTCCGAATGCAACTCCCGGCAAAACACTTCCTCCTAAAAAACAAGGGTCGAAAAAAGTAAAACAAACAGCAGATATGCTGGATGAAAAACGCAGGTCCCTGGTTAATTCTTACTGCTGATTCATTAATCGAAATAAAGTGAAACCGTCTCGAAAGGGGCGGTTTTTTTCGTTCGAACAATCCCTTTTCTATCATCCCCAGTTCTATTGACAGAATTACTGCAAAATCATGCCTCATTTTCACCCAAAATCCCTTTAAAAACATGTATTTCTGACAATGTGGCGCATTATCTTTGCTGGCTCAGAATTTGACCCCTTGACACGGTGAAAGAGGTTAGTTCGGAGTGGTTAGTTCGGAGAATAGCACTTTTTTATCTCCGAACTAAAAACTCCGAACTAAAAACTATTTTCCATGGGTTGGATGAAATTTGGCAATAAAAAAAATAAAGCAACTATGAATACCGAGAATACCAACGAAAATTTGAATGAAAATCCGGTTAATGCAGAAGAGCAGGCGCAGCAGGATTTACCGGGAACACCGGTTGATGAATCTTCAAAGAAAATAGCTGAGCTGGAAGAGCAGGTTTCCGCTTTAAATGATAAGCATCTTCGTTTGTATTCTGAGTTTGATAATTTCAGAAAACGCACAACGAAAGAGCGTGTTGAACTTTTAAACACTGCCGGTGCTGAAATTATTAAAAGTCTTCTCCCTGTTGTAGACGATCTCGATCGCGCAATAAGAAATAACGAAACTGTAAATGATATTGCCGCAATCAACGAAGGCATCAATCTCATCGCGCAAAAATTCAGAAATATTCTTGCACAAAAAGGTTTGGAATCGGTTACTTCTGTCGGACAACCATTCGATGTAGACTTGCACGAAGCAATCACAAATATTCCCGCACCAACAGAAGACCTGAAAGGTAAAGTTGTGGATGAAGTTGAAAAGGGATACACGCTCAATGGAAAAGTAATCCGTTTCGCAAAAGTGATCGTTGGGAATTAATTTCTCTGCGAGCTTTGTGCTCTCTGCGTGAAGAATTCGCCACAGAGGCACAGAGTCACAGTAAAAAAATATAAAACCCCGAACACGGAACTATAATTATGGCAAAGAGAGATTTTTACGATATACTTGGCGTTGGAAAAAGCGCTTCTGCTGACGAAATAAAAAAAGCGTACAGGCAAATGGCGATTAAATATCATCCTGATAAAAATCCGGGTGATAAAGCTTCTGAAGATAAATTCAAAGAAGCGGCTGAAGCATACGAAGCATTAAGTGATACTGAAAAACGCCGCCGCTACGATCAGTTCGGTCATGCTGGTGTTGGAAGCAGCGCTCAAGGTGGTGGCGGTTATGCTGCAGGCGGATTTTCAATGGACGATATTTTCTCACAGTTCGGAGATATTTTCGGAGGCGGTGGTGGATTTGGCGGCGGCGGACAACGCGGACGCAGAGTAACACGCGGTACAAATCTTCGTGTGAAAGTGAAATTGACACTCGAAGAAATTGCTACCGGCGTAGAGAAAAAATTAAAAGTTCCGAAATATGTGGGCTGTGATAAATGTCACGGCAGCGGTTCTGCAAATGGTTCTACCAGCACATGCGGAACTTGTCGCGGACAAGGCCAGGTGGCGCAGGTGATCAATACACCGCTTGGAAGAATGCAGACTGCAACGACTTGTCCTGCTTGCCAGGGCGAAGGGCAAACGATCTCTGATAAATGTAAATCGTGTCACGGCGATGGTGTTGTGCGTGGTGAAGAAATGATCAGCGTGCGTATTCCTGCGGGTGTGCATGAAGGCATCCAGCTCAGCGTAAACGGAAAAGGAAATGCAGGTCCGAGAGGTGGTGTTGCGGGCGATTTGATTGTTGTAATAGAAGAAGCGCCACACGAATTTTTAATGCGCGATGGTAATAATTTATATTTCGAACATCACGCAAGCATTCCTGATGTTGCGCTCGGAACAAGTGTTGACATTCCAACGCTCGAAGGAAAAGCAAGAATAAAAATTGAGCCCGGCACACAATCCGGCAAAGTTTTACGTTTGAAAGGAAAAGGTCTTCCCGACATCAACGGTTACAAACGCGGCGATCTTCTTGTCAATATTCAAGTGTGGACTCCAACACATTTAACCTCCGACGAAAAGAAGACCATCGAAAAAATGCGCGACTCACACAACTTCACTCCGAATCCGAATAAGAAGGAAAAGAGTTTCTTTGATAGGATGAGAGAATACTTTGAATAGGAGTTTTTAGTTCGGAGTGGTTTGTTCGGAGAGTTTGGTTCGGAGTGTGACGATCATGATTCTTATTCTAAACTGAAAACTTTTTCTCCGAACTAAAAACTACGAACTAACCACTATCTTCGCTCTATGCCAAACCTTCTTACTGCAAAAAACATCGTCAAGCGTTTCGGAAATTATGCCGCGTTGGATGATGTTAGTATTGAAGTCCCAACCGGTACTATTTTCGGATTGCTTGGTCCGAACGGCGCGGGAAAAACTACTCTTATCCGCATCATCAATCAAATTACTGCACCCGACAGCGGCAATGTTCTTTTCGAAGATCGTCTGCTGAACCCGGATCATGTAAAAGAGATCGGTTACCTGCCGGAAGAGCGCGGACTGTATCGCAAGATGGCGGTGGGCGAGCAGGTGATTTATCTTGCGCGGTTAAAAGGACTTTCTAAAAAAGAAGCAGAAAAGCGCGTGCGCGAATGGTTTGTGCGTTTTGGAATGGAAGGGTGGTGGAAGAAAAAAATCGAAGAGCTTTCAAAAGGCATGCAGCAAAAAGTACAATTCATCGTTACTGTTTTGCATGAGCCGCGATTATTAATTCTCGATGAGCCATTCAGCGGGTTCGATCCGATCAATGCACAGCTGATCAAAGATGAAATTCTGCGTTTGAAAGATAACGGCGCAACAATTATTCTATCGACTCACAACATGGGCTCGGTAGAAGAATTGTGTGATAATATTGCATTGATCAACAAAGGAAAAAAGATCCTTGACGGAAGTGTGAAAGATATTCGCCGCACCTACGCTTCACGCACATATGACATTCAGTTCCTGGGAAACATGATTGCGTTTTCGAATGCGTTATGGACCGGTGCTGAAATACTTTCAAAGTCGGAAGGTGAAAATGGGTTGCATCATGCACGCGTTCGTTTATTGGGCAACAGCTCTCCGAATATTATTCTTGAAAATGTAATTCGCGCAGGAGAAGTGCATGCATTCAATGAAGTGCTTCCAACGATGAATGATATTTTCATTATGAAAGTAAAAGAGCAATCGCCAGAAGTAGTTCTTGGAACAAAAAGCAACTATACAGAGTGAAATTCCAAAAAGTAAAAATTCCAAAATCCAAACCAGGCTGGAGTTTTTGTTATTTGGGATTTTAATTTTTGAAATTTTAATCAGTTATGGGAAAAATCGGAATCATCATCTGGCGCGAATACCTTTCCAGGGTTAAGAACAGAACATTTATTATTATGTGTTTTGTTTTTCCATTGCTGATCGGCGGATTGTTTTTTATCACGCAACGATTGCAGCAGGAAGCTGATGCAACGCGTACGATCGTTATTGTTGATGCTTCCGGCATTCCGGATTCGATCGGGTATGCGTATGTGTTACGTGATACAATGAATTTGCATGTGAACTATAATTACGTTTACAAGCCGCTTGATGATGTAAGGAAGATTTTTAAAGATTCCGGTGATGTTTCAATTCTTTGGTTCCCGGAAAATTTCATGGGAGGCGATACCACCGGAGCTTATGGTGTAGGAATGACAGTGAAGCTGATCTCAACAAAAAATCCGGGCTTTAATTCTATAAATCTTGTCCAGAATATTCTTTCGCGTGAGATACAGCGGGATAATATGAAGATGAATAATATTTCAGCGCGTGCAATTGCGCTCGCACAAAAGAAAGTAGTTGTAGCGAATGAAGTGAACGGAACTGTCAGTGATAATGACTGGAAAGCATTTGTAGGATTGGTTTTCAGCGTGATCATTTATATGTACATTCTCATGTTTGGTGTGCAGGTTATGCGAAGTGTTGTAGAGGAAAAAATGACACGCATTGTTGAAGTTATCATTTCATCCGTCCGCCCGTTTCAGCTGATGATCGGAAAAATTATCGGTGTGACAATGGTGGGAATGACTCAGTTTCTGATTTGGTTGATTTTATCGCTGGTGATTGTTTTGCCGGTTGTAAATTCTGTCAATGATCAGAAGTTAGATGTCAGCAAGCTGCAAACCCACCAGATGAAAACAGGCATTGCGATGAATGATAATAATTCAAACGTAATGTCTATTGATCCGACTGCAAAAACGCAGGAAGCAGTAGAAAAAATATTGTCGATTCCATGGAGCAATCTTATTCCGGCCTTTCTTCTTTATTTTCTTTTCGGCTATTTATTGTATGCTTCTATTTTCGCAGCAATGGGTTCCGCCGCAGATGTGGAAGCCGATACGCAGCAATTTTCTGTTCCGGTAACAATACCATTAATGATTGCGATGTTTTCTTCAGGCATTGTTTTAAATGATCCGAATGGAACAATCGCGAAATGGCTTTCGATGATTCCTTTTACTTCTCCTATGGTAATGCTCATGCGAATTCCTTTCGGTGGTGTTTCCGTATCAGAATTATTAACTTCACTTGGTATTTTAGTCGCATCGTTCCTTGTAATGACATGGATTGCCGCAAAGATTTACCGCGTTGGTATTCTCATGTACGGCAAAAAAGCATCATGGAAAGAATTAGGCAAATGGATATTTTATAAAGCGTAAAAATTCGGTAATTCGAAAAATTGAAATTCGGGATTGTTTTAGTTTCGGGTTTTAATTTTCGAATCTTCAAATTTCAAATCTTCGAATGAGAATAGCTGTCATAGATCTGGGAACAAATACGTTCAACTTATTAGTTGCGGAGGCTGATCTGTTCGGTGGATTTGAAACGTTGTATAATGAAAAGCTTCCCGTTAAATTAGGCGAAGGCGGGATCAATAAAGGTTTTATTACAGAAGCCGCTTTTATCCGTGGATTGGAAGCGATGGAAAATTATGCTTCAACGATTCATCAATGGCAATGTGAACGTACGCTTGCATTTGCAACTTCAGCTGTGCGTTGCGCAGAAAATGGAAATGAATTTGTGCAAACTGTTTTAGAAAAAACAGGAATCGAGATCCAGGTTATTTCCGGTTCAATGGAAGCGGAATTTATTTCAATGGGTGTGCGGCAGGCGGTGAAGCTTACCGGTGAACCTGCTGTTATTATTGATATTGGTGGAGGAAGCACGGAGTTTATTATTCTCGACGATAAAGAAATTCTCTGGATGCAAAGTTTTGAGCTCGGTGCCTCTCGTTTGTTGCAACGCTTCGAACCTTCTGATCCGATCAAACCGGAGGAACAACAGAAAATTAGCGAATATATTCTCGAAGAATTAAAACCACTCTGGGAAGCTGCAGAAAAATTCAAAGTAAAAGAATTGATCGGCGCTTCCGGATCTTTTGAATCGCTCGCCGAATTAGTGAACCAGCGTTTTCATTCCCTGCCAAAACTTTCAGAAAGTACAGAATGCGAATTCATACTGGATGAATGTGACGCCATCCACGCCACTATTCTCGCATCAACAAGAGACCAACGCTTAAAAATGAAAGGCCTCGTTGCCATGCGCGTCGACCTGATTGTTGTGTCAGCCGTGTTGGTAGAAACAGTAGTAAGCCGGCTCAACATTTCCAAAATGCGCTATTCTTCCTTCGCGCTAAAAGAAGGTGTGCTCTGGCGGTTTCTGAATAAGAAGTAAGGAAATTGGAAATCCGCCGCGGCGGAAGAAATTAGGAAATTAGAAATGGGGAAATTAGAAATTGGATGACCACCAACTTTCTACCACCAACCACCTCCGCCGCGGCGGACACCAATCACCATCAACCATCAACCAGTCACCTGTTTTTTATTTCCCCGTCCGGTTCTGTAAATCATCCGCACCCGATTTATCCTGCGCTTTGCGTGTTGCTTTTGTATTACCGAATGTATAACGTACACGGAAAAATACACGCGGCGTTTCAGGAATAAAAGAAATGTAAGCGTCCTGGTTTTGATAGTTGATGGACGCACGCATTCCTGATGTTTGGAAAATATCGTAAATCGCAAGCGTCAACGTCAGCTGCTTGTTGTAAAATGTTTTGGAAACCGATGCACCTGATCCGCCTTGTGATCGCATACGGAATATTCCATACACACCGGGCGACTGGTACCAAACCCAGGTCTGGAATTTTAATGTTTTCGGCAACGAGAATGTTAATGTGGTTGAAGCATTGAACATCCAGCTGCTGTTATCGTAATCACCATCAAACAAAACAGATTTAAACCTGTTGTATGATTCACTTACCTGCAATTCGGCCATGAACCATTTTCCGATTGGAATAGGTGTGTTGAGTCCGAAATAAATATTGTCAACCGTATTCAAATTGACTGTAGTTTGATAACCAATTCCCGTCGAATCAACCTGGTTGGTTACATCGGTCATTGCTTGTTTTGTTCTGCTTGCACCAATTGTAAAATACAGCGCTTCCATAAAAGAATAGCTGAGCTCCGTGTTATTTGAAATTTCAGGTTGTAAAAACGGGTTGCCTTTTCGGTAGGTGTATTTGTCGAGATAAAAAATAAACGGATTCAGATCCTGGTAGCCCGGGCGATTTACACGACGTGAATAAGTTAAATTGAGCGCGTGATTTTTCGCAAGCTTATATAAAACAAAAACGCTCGGGAAAAGCTGGATATAACTTCTCTTTAGTCGAGTGTCAGTTGTAGGTGAAACGCCTTCAGATAAAGTTTGTTCAGCACGCAATCCACCGGTGATCTGGAACTTGTCATAATCTGCATACGCGGTTACATAAGCAGCATTAATATTCTCTTTGTAAATAAACGCATTGGAACGTGTCGTATCATCTTCCCATTGTGAATTAGTTAATACATCAAAATCAAGATCATTTTCAGTTTCTACATAGCTGCTTTTTAAGCCGGCTTCCATTTTATATTTATTACTGAACGGATGCGAATAATCAATTTGTCCGACAAGGATGCGAATATCACTTGTTGCTTTGCTTCGTTGAAATTCAGAAGGTGCGCTGTAATTTCCTGACTGATCGAAATAGTTTAAGTTAAATGTTTGATCATCCTTATTGGAGTAAGCCAAATAATCTATGCTTGCAGAAAGCTCACGACCATTCGTATCGTATTGTTGCTTGAAATATAAATTCGCGCTACCGTTTTTAAACAGCGAAGCGTTTGTGTTTTTCTGGTAAAGCTCGGTGGTAGAATCATTTCCTAAAACTGAGATCATCGTATTATTAACCGTTTTCTCTTTGCTCGTCCCCAGGTTGCCGTCAATTCTTCCGCCCCAGGTAATGTCATGCTTGGCGTAAAAATCAATTCCTAATCTTGCATTTTGTCCGTATGGAACTGTAATAGAAGAATTATGCTGGTTGAAATTTGTTGTCGATCCGTTATAAGTAACATTCCTGTCTAAATAAGCGCGTTCAATATGATTCCAGTTGGAAGCATCATAGCGACCATAAACATTGAATTTTTCTTTTGCATAATTAAAGTTGAAACCTGCATTGTATTTTGCATAAAATGCTTGTCCGATTCCCGCGCGCACTGCTCCGTTAAAACCCTGCTGCGAACCTTTTCTCGTAATGATATTCAGAATTCCGCCGCTTCCCTGTGCATCATATTTCGCAGAAGGATTGCTGATGATCTGAACATGCGTAACATCAGCCGCAGAAATTCCCTGTAAATAACTTTGAAGCTGATCGCCGTTGAGAAAAGTATTTTTGCCATCTAAATAAACAAGCACGCCGGACTTTCCGCGCAGCGTAATGTTGCTGTTCTGATCAATTACAACTCCGGGAACAGTTCCAAGAAGATCCCATGCAGTTCCGATAATTCGCACAGGACTGTTTTCCACATTCATGATCAGCATATCAGCTTTTTGCGTGTAGAGCTGTTGAATGGCTGTGATCTCGACAGCTTCCATTTCTTTGGGAACCGCAAGAAGAATATCCGGCAAAATCATTTTCTGATCGCCCGCAAATTCAAACGGACCATAATACAATTGCGAAAATCCGGTCGCATTTATTTGCAGCAAAAATTTTCCTGCAGCAGCATTATCAAAAGAAAAATTTCCTGATTCATCGGCGATCGTTCCTTTTACCAATGTGGAATCTTCTGCTTTTACAAGTGAGATCACAGCGAAGGGAACAGGCTTTTGTTCAGCATCAACAATTCTTCCTGTTAATGAAAATTCAGAACGAATGGCTGCAGAAGCAAAAATGCAGATAAGTAATCCGGCAAAAAGTAAAAGGGAGCGTTTCATAAGGAGCGTTTATGAGTGCGTTTTAAAATCAATAAGGTGAGTTTTATAAAGAATTGTTGAATATCACCCGTTCGCAGCTCCGGTCATAATGCAGCATTCTTAAAAAGATACAGCAAAGATTAAAATAAATAAGGCGCGCCTTTTAAAAACTTTCTTTTTTTATTTTAAAACGAGGACCAGCCGATCATCATTTGTTTTGACCACTTAGAAAGGTTGGTAGTAGATGGTTGAAAAAGGTTGGTGGTAGGTGGTCGTTTTTGTTGTTGGTAATCCATCAAAGAATGGTAACAGCCTTTTTGCATCTAACTTTTTACCACCAACCTTTTACCACCAACCACCAACCCTCCCCCCAATCACCAATCACCAACAACCAATCACCTTTTATTCGTATTTTTACTCTCCACCACAAGCCTAACATCTCCTTATGCCACGCATTCTAATCATCGACGACGAAAAAAGCATTCGCAGAACTTTGCGCGAAATTCTTGAATACGAAAATTTTAAAGTGGAAGAAGCGGCCGACGGACAAGAAGGCTTGGCAATGGCTACGAAAGAAAAATTCGACATCATTCTTTGCGACATTAAAATGCCGAAGATGGATGGTATGGAAGCGCTCGATAAATTTATGGAAGTGGCAGTGGATGCGCCCGTTATTATGATTTCCGGTCACGGGAATATTGAAACGGCAGTTGAAGCAGTAAAAAAAGGCGCTTACGATTTTATTCAGAAGCCGCTTGATTTAAATCGTTTGCTTGTTACCGTTCGCAATGCCCTGGATAAATCAAATCTCGTTTCAGAAACACGTACGCTTCGTAAAAAGATCAGCAAGACATTTGATATGATCGGCGATTCACCGGCGATTGCTTCCATCAAAGAAATGATCGAGCGTGTTGCACCCACAGATGCGCGCGTGCTGATCACAGGAGAGAATGGTACGGGAAAAGAATTGGTTGCGCGTTGGCTGCACGAAAAATCACAGCGTGCAAATGGTCCATTGATCGAAGTCAATTGCGCTGCGATTCCATCTGAGCTGATTGAATCCGAGTTGTTCGGTCATGAAAAAGGTGCATTCACTTCAGCTGTTGCACAACGCAAAGGAAAATTTGAATTGGCAGAAGGCGGAACGATTTTCCTCGATGAGATCGGCGACATGAGCCAGTCTGCGCAGGCGAAAGTGTTACGTGCGTTACAGGAGAATAAGATCACCCGCGTTGGCGGCGATAAAGAAATAAAAGTAAACGTGCGTGTTGTTGCAGCGACAAATAAAGATTTGAAAAAGGAAATCATTAAAGGTGAATTCCGCGAAGATCTTTATCACCGTCTCGGCGTCATTCTGATTCACGTTCCATCGCTTAACGATCGCACAGATGATATTCCATTGCTGGCAGATCATTTCCTGAAAAACATCTGCGAAGAGCACAGCATGCCGCTGAAAACAATTACAAAAGAAGCGCTGAAAGAATTACAGAAAATCAACTGGACAGGAAACATCCGCGAATTCCGCAATGTGATCGAACGTTTAGTGATTCTTTGTGATAAGACGATTACGGATAAAGATGTAATTGCTTATGCACGTCCTAAAGGATAAAAGATTCTCCCGATAGCTATCGGGATCAAGATTCAAGATTGTGTTTGGACTTTAATCTGTGAAATCTGCGTAATCTGTGGCAACTTTAGCTACCGATTACCAGTTTTCCCCTAAGAGTCTTTTCCCTGCTTTTTGTTTGTGCTCCTTCTTTGTGACATTCTGATGTTTCTCTTGTCGCATATCCATATGTCTGACATCCGGCGGTGCGGCATATCTTCCTGACGTACGTCTCAAACAACCAGATAGAAAAAGTAAAGCAGTGACAAGAACAAGTGAAATGTATTTAGGAAGTTTTGATTTTTGCGAATCAGCTATTCGTTGATAAAAACGAATCAGCACATTTCTCTTATCATTAAACGGTTCCAGTAATTGATAAGCTTTAAAGCTTCCGCAAGCATTATTCTCACGCGAAGAATTAATTTTATAAAGAATTTCTTCGTTGCTCATCTGAGAAAAATCAGTAACCACTTTTTCGCACGAGCTGCAATAACGTCCATTCTTCCCAGGCGTCATTGCATTCCAGTTTTCGGGACAGGAAAATTCTAATTGCGGTTTCATATAATTAAATATACGATTTTTGAACTTAGCTTTGTTTTAATCATGGACGTCACAAGCGCAGCTACGCCTTTTATTAAAATTGTTCCATGGACAACTAGCTTTTTCACCTTCCCGGTTCTTTCAAAGATCAGCATGGAAGAGCCTGAAACTTTTGCCACCCTTTTGATATGCCCCGGGTTGTCGTTTGTTTTTTGGCTGCTCATTGCGAAAGACGTTTGGAAAGTGGAATGTGATGCATCCGGTGTTTATGCAAAGAAAGGCCGCAAAAAACTTTTCATTCCATTCGAAAAAGTAAGTGCGATAGCTATCGGCTCTATATTGGATGTACGCGGCATTGTACGAATTCCGAAATGCAGCATCGATTATATAAATGCAAGTGGAAGAGAAGACTCAATTAATTTTTACGGAAAGTCTTACGAAATAGTTGAAACTTCCATTTACCATGACTGGCGCAAGAAAAAAACTGGTATTGCACAGGAATCAATCAAACGACGTAGTAGAAAAGGATAATTTCTGAATGAATCTTTAATTCCGAAAGATCAGCTTAACGCACTTTCCGCCCTCTGAATATTGAACATGATCCGTCAGTGAATTCATGATGAGTATTCCCCGTCCGCCCGTCGTTGTACGGTTTTTATGATCAATAGAATTTCCCGCCCGGTTAAAATCAAATCCATCACCTTCGTCGTTGATGGAAATTATATAATGCGCCTCATCACAGCTCGCATGCACATGAATTTGTTTTTCATCATTCCATTTATTTCCATGTTCAACCGCATTGGTTATTGCTTCTGATAGTGAAATCTGCATATTGGTAAAACAATCGTCGTCAATATTCCATGCACGTTTCAGGAAGTCGGTGAATTCATAAAAGTGTTCAATTCCCGCATCTGTTGTACGAATGCTCAGCCAGAGATCATCAGTTACGGATGACTCCTTTTTGGTTTTAATGAACTGTGTGGGATGTAATGAAAGTAACATACGAATGGTTTTTAAGGTTACTGACGGGAAGATTGGTTTTATTCATTCACTTGAAAATATCAGCTGAGAAAAGATATTTCTAAAAACATCTTTTATTGCGAAAAAGCATCTTAACAGATGTGCCGCCTTCTGAAAAGTTAATCACCTCAGAGAGATATGTCATGATAAAAATTCCTCTTCCACCTGACTTTTCCCGGTTTTGTATATCAGTAGGATCTTCAACCCGGTGACAACCAAAACCTTCTCCCTCATCTTCAATTGTGAATGTATAATCTTCTTCAAACCTCCGGGCATTTATATAAACCGATTTTTTTTCGTCTTCTTTATTCCCATGCTCCACCGCATTAATAACTGCCTCAGATAATGATGTATGCATATTTACATAAAGGTCATCTTTGATATTCCACGTTCTTTTCAGGAAATCGAGCAACAAGTAAAATTGTTTGATTCCTTTATCGCTCGATTCGAAATTCAGCCAATAAACGTCTGCGCTGGCAATGAATGTTCCCGTTTTATTCTGGAGAACCTGTTTCGGACCAAAAGCGGATAGCATGGATATCATGGGGAATGATTTGAGTTAAATGCCTGTTAAGTGTCATTGCAAGTTTACGCCGGATGACCATGTTAATTTTGCCATATTGAGGTGCATCCATTCGCATGTAAGTTTTTCGTGTTTTCTGTAATAAATTTCGCCGGGCTTTCTCAGGCAGGTTGGTTCTGGTATATTTGGCTAGTAATAACCATTCTATGAGTCATCGCATTCTCACTTTCGAACACTATCAATCCGAATACAAAAAGTCGGTAGAAGACCCCGGATCATTTTGGGCGGAACAAGCTGAAACATTTTGCTGGAGAAAAAAATGGGAGCAAGTGCTCGATTGGAATTTTGAACAGCCGGATATCAAATGGTTTGTTGGCGGAAAGCTGAACATTACCGAAAATTGTCTTGATCGCCATCTCGAAAAACGCGGGGAGCAAGTCGCATTTTATTTTGAAGCGAATGATCCGAAAGAAAAAACACGTGCAATTACTTATCGCGAATTATATGAAGATGTTTGCCGTCTTGCAAATGTGCTGAAAAGCAAAGGACTCAAAAAAGGAGATCGCATTTGTCTTTACATGCCGATGATTCCTGAGCTCACGATTGCAGTGCTGGCTTGCGCACGGATCGGTGCAATACATTCTGTTGTCTTCGCCGGTTTTTCTGCGAATTCAATTGCAGGAAGAATACAGGATTCTGAATGCGCAGCGGTGATAACTTCTGATGGCGCTTTCCGCGGAGCAAAATCGATTGCGACAAAAGCTGTTGTGGATGAAGCGCTGGAATCTTGTCCTTCCGTGAAAAATGTAATTGTATTCAAACGCACAGGCGAAGAAATTCAAATGAAGACAGGCCGCGATTTTTGGTGGCACGATGAAATGGCAGGCGCGCCTGCCGAATGTGTTGCTGAAGAAATGGATAGTGAAGACATGCTTTTTATCCTTTACACTTCAGGCTCGACAGGAAAACCGAAAGGTGTTGTGCATACGTGCGGCGGATACATGGTTTATACTGATTACACTTTCAGAAATGTTTTTCAGTATAACGAAGGTGATGTGTATTGGTGTACAGCCGATGTAGGTTGGATCACAGGGCACTCATATATTATTTACGGGCCATTGCTTGCTGGCGCAACATCTATACTGTTTGAAGGCGTTCCGACATTTCCTGATGCAGGAAGATTCTGGCAGGTAGTGGATAAATACAACGTCAATATTTTTTACACTGCTCCAACTGCAATCCGCGCGCTTGAAGCTGCTGGATTGGATTTTGTTAAACCATATAAATTGGATTCGCTTCGTGTATTAGGTTCTGTAGGTGAACCAATCAATGTGGAAGCATGGGAGTGGTATCATAAAAATATCGGGAAAGAAAAATGTCCGATTGTAGATACCTGGTGGCAGACAGAAACCGGCGGAATTTTAATTTCTCCGTTGGCAGGAATCACAAAAACAAAACCCGGATTTGCAACATTGCCATTACCTGGCATTCAACCTGTCCTTGTTGATGAAAAAGGAAATGAAATAACAGGAAATGGAATAGAAGGAAATCTCTGCATAAAATTTCCATGGCCTTCCATCATTCGCACAACGTATGGCGATCATGAACGATGTCGTGTGAATTATTTTGCGACGTACAAGAATTTATATTTCACCGGCGACGGATGCAAACGCGATACTGATGGGTATTATCGCATCACCGGAAGAGTAGATGATGTGATTAATGTTTCTGGCCATCGCATCGGCACGGCGGAAGTAGAAAGTGCAATTGATGCGCATCCTGGTATTGTTGAATGCGCTGTTGTTGGTTATCCGCATGATATTAAAGGCCAGGGAATTTATGCGTATGTTATTTCAATCATTGAAAATCAAGATGAAGAAAAGCTCCGCAAAGAAATCCTGGCAGAAGTAACAAAAGCAATTGGTCCGATTGCAAAGCCGGATAAAATTCAAATTGTCCGCGGACTTCCGAAAACACGTTCGGGAAAAATTATGCGGCGGATTTTAAGAAAAGTGGCGGAAGGAGAAATCAATAACCTTGGTGATACGTCAACATTATTGGACCCTTCTGTTGTGGATGATATTGTAAAAGGGAAATTGTAAACGAATTGTATCTTTTACTTTGTTTTGGCATTAGGAAACAAAATCGTCCGCTATGAAAAACATACTTTCCTGCGTCATTTTCATAATGTGCTTTTCGCAATTACAGGCACAAACAACTTCGACCGTTTCAGCCAATATCCGCTACCGGATCGATCCTGAAGATTCAACGGTTTCTCCACCGGTTCTATTTATTTCCAGGTTGAGCGGATTTTCAACTTCAGATAAAAATGCATTGCTGGAATTAACCGCAAGCCATATTCTTCAAAAAACAAAGTCTGGTGATAGTGTAACGATTTATAACCCCTCTTATGAATTGTTACCGGGATTTTCTCCTTCACTCCGGATTATTGATTGCGCAGTTATTCCTGCGACAGATTTTTCAATGCCTGCTTCACAAATCGGGCAACCCTGGATCGTTTCGGGGAAACATTCTTATTTCAAGTTGCGAAAAGGAAAAGTTGGTGCCGAAAATTTAATCGTACAAGCGGATAAAAAAATCTCGTATGCCACTGATACTCTTCTTGTGGAAAACGGGGATAAATTTATTCCGCTTCTCAGCTATCGATACCTTGAGCCGGAAAATGTTTCTTTGTTTTTCAGCGAGCATTGGAGCTTTGATTTTACCAATGGAAAAATGGATAAAAACATAAGCTACTATGGGTATTTTGTCCGTAAAATATCTTACACCGGCGATTTTATTGGTTATACGCCCGCGCTTTGTATTCAGAATTCTTTACCGGCAAATTCAATTTTGAAAATGGTATTGCTGAAGAAAAATGTAGTGTGTGATGTTGCTATAAGTTGGCCTGAGCAAATGTTGAAGAATGATTCGAATGTGCAACGTTATTCCGGAGCAGATGCGGTAAATTATCTTGCTATTCCATTTGGTACAATTCCTGCCGGTGAACGTGTAAAATTTCTTGCAGGACTTTTCAATTTTGCATTACTGAATCCGAAAAATGTTTTCCCTTTTGTTGCAGGAAAAATTGATTCATTGCATTCATTCACCACAACAAACCAGGTTAAGGAAATTTTCCGAAAAAATGAATCCAACCGTTATTATGATTCCGAAACCGGAGATTATGTGACTGTAAATTATGTTGCCGAAAGAACGTTGGATGAAGTGTATGCGATTCGTTTTTATGAAGATTGGTATTACGATGCTGCAACGCTGACGATTAAAAAAAATGTTCGTGGAATCGGTTTTATTATGATCACGACAAATGAAAACGGAGAACCACGTCTTTACAATCCCGGAATTTACATTGGGATGAATTAAAAGAAAAGGGACACGAAATTCGCGTCCCTCTTCACATGTGCACCTGCATAGGGGTTACTGCCTGATCACACGTTCAACAAAAATTCCTTTTTCATTTATCAGCCGCACGAAATAAGTGCCTGCAGGTAATTCTTCCATTCGAAGCGTGACGCTCGATGCTCCGTTTGTTTGAATTTCCTGCAGGATTCTTCCACTCATATCCATGACTTCAATCTTCGAATCATTTCCTGAAAGTTTTGCATCATCGATCACATACGCGCCATTCGTTGGATTCGGATAAGCATTAAATCCCTGCTCAACAATTTCTTCAGATCCAACACTGGTTGCAACCTGGAATGCACCCATAACAACTTGTGTCGGAAATTGTGTTTCACTGAAATCAATCATCGTAACATCACTGTACCAGCATTTGAAAACAGGAGGTCCTGCAGGATCAACCCTGAAATGTAAACGTGCGATCTCTCCTGATCCACTCATATTCGCATGATCAATTCTGCATATCGCAAGCTCCATTTTATTTTGTGCAGGAAAATCTTTCAGCAAATGAATTTCATAACCTGTCGGGGCAAGCCATGAATTATTAAGCTCCATCCATGCCGAACCTGCAACAATAGAATTAGCCATATAATTCACGGTGAATGCAATTCCATAAATATTGGTTGCAGGTGAATTTGTATTGCCAAGCATAATTCCTACGCTTGTTGTATCGCCTGCCTGGACAATATAATTCGGAACAGAAAAATAAAATGGCAATCCGACTGACTGAACAGAATCAGGCCCTCCTAATCGTGCAGGATGTGTGAAGCCATAATTTAAAAGAACTGCTGTGGTATCGCTGAATCCTACTGTTCCGTCGCCATCACAATCTGCATTTGTAATATCAGATGTATTCGCAAATAATGTTCCCCAGAGCCATGAAGGTTGTGCAATCCAGTTTGTACTTGCATTGGAACGTGGTGTACGCGATTGTCCGAATGCAACACCGATTGCAAGCAAATCAAGATTATCATCTGTAAGATCACGATTTGCATCGCCAGGCCACACATCAACCATCTGCGGAGAACAACTCTGATATTGCCATCCTGAATTATTTCCTGCATCTGCACTGTTCTGACCTGCATAAAAAACCGCACCACCTGTTGCAACAATTCCGCGAAGAATTAAAAAATCAGTACAGACGGTGTCCTGCAGTTTTGTGAATGTAACACTGCCGGAAATATCACTGCTTTCTACTCCGATCGGGCGTTGTGCATCAGCAGATGAATAAAAATTTTCATTGATCGTTTGATTTGTTCCCGGTGCAAATGCAATGGCATAACCTGCATTATCCAGGAACAGCGTATCAAAAATACATGAGCTGCGGATGCTTGCCATATTGGTAAATCTTGCAAGACCAAATGTGTCTGCATCATGAACCGTAACAGCATTTGTAAAATATACTTCATGATATTTTCGGTTCGATCCGCCATAAAAATTACTTCCGCTGATATTCAAATGTGATGTGCCTGCATCGAATGTAAACGCATTATCATTCTTGACAATCCAGTTACTTGCATACACAACAGAAGAATCCAGTTCCAATCCTCTTGTGCTAGAGGAATCGCTAAGCATGGTTTGTACATTCAGCTGTTCACCTGCAGTCTTAAAAGTTCCGTTAATAATTTCCAGCAAACCCGCCTGCATCGCTTCACGTAATTCCCATGTGCCGTTGAATCCGTCAATACAAACATAACCGAGTGGTTGCCCGTTTGTGTTTATCGTTTCACCCGGACTGTGTGAACGGAAAAGTAATTCCGATTGATTTGCTGTAACATTATTATCAAGCAACATCGATCCGTAAATACGTAAAGTGTGTTGAGCACTTGTGCTGTATAAGCTTGGCGCTCCTGTACTACCGGTCCAGTCCATCGATCTGCAATAGGTGAATGGAATGGAGATTGCAACAGTGTCCATTGGGCCGGTGAAGGAAAGCGAATCAAAATAAACATCATTCACAGGACTTGGTACGCATGTTCCCGGAGATCCGCCGCTTGTAACAGACCAATTTTGCGGATCGTTCCAGTTGCCTGTTCCGCCAACCCAGTATAACGGAACTGTTGGTGGCGGAGTAATATTCCAACCAGTGACATTATAAGTTGCAATAGAATTCAACCCGATAAAACTTCCGCCGCCGGTTCCTGTGATATCTTCAAAGATCACATCATTAAGCACAATTGATCCGCTGCTTTTAAAAAGTGTTGCTGCATTTCCAGCGAGTGTGGATTGCAACATTGTTAGCGAGGCGCAAGTGGATTGCACATCCATTTGTGTGATAATAGTTTGTACTGATCCGTGTTGAAATTGTAACAGTGAACCCGGAGTAAGGAAATGCAGTTTATTGAATGTACTGTTTCCATACATGATGGAATTTCCTGAAATGCTTACTTCTGAAAAACTGCAGTTAGAATATAAGATGGCATTATTTGGAAAAACAACTGTATCATAAACATGTGCGGAATGATCGGCGAAATAATGTGTGTTCAGTAATTGTGGAGCTGAAAAAACTCCGATCCCGCTTTGCATTGACCAGTGTCCTGCGTTAACTATACATCCGCCGAATAAAAGAGTTGAAGAATTTATAGGATTGCCTGTCACAGATCCGCTTGAAATCATGTGCGCATTTGCATCAAAATCTCCATTCTGGAAAAGAAGATAGGATAGTGCTAGATCTCCCAGCAAATCATATCCGCCGTTGCCATAAACAGCAAGCTTGTTAAATGATTTTCCTGCAGGTTGAAAAAAGTCAGCAGGATGAGAAGTGCGTAAGCGAACTGACGAAGAAGAATAATTCATTGCAGGATCAAGCACCATTGCGCCATATACATCCAGCAATGCAGGTTGATTGAATGAGGAGCCTGCAGCTGTAGCAGTCCATGTCATGTCAGCGCAGGTTACGAAAGAATTATCTGCGTACACGGTATCATTTCCTGAAAAAGATTGTGCGTCAAACGTAACTGCATCGAGTGGAGTAGGAGCGCATTGTCCGCCCGGTCCGCCGGTGCTCAATGACCAGTGTGATGTATCACTCCAGTTTCCGTCGTTGGCAACCCAGAATAAATTTCTAGCGGCAGGAGCATTCGTTGCAAGCCAGCCTGTGCATGTTCCGTTTAACACAGAATTGTTTGCTGTGAAAGTTGCGTTTCCTGTTGCAAGAATATCTTCAAGCAAAATGCGTTCGCAGAAAATACTTCCGCTTGCTTTGGAAATAGTTGCAGGGTTTCCCATCACAGAAGATTCAATTGCGGAAATACCTTCACATGCACCATTAAAGATCATCGTATCAAGAATGGTTTGTGTTGTTCCTGAGAATAAAATCAACATTGCACCATGTGCCTGCCATTTTAAAGTGCCGATCGTGTTACTTCCCAGCAGCGTTGAATTTGAATTAAGAATAAGCGTATCGAATTGATTTCCGTCACTGATGGTAATGCCGTTCAACGCAACCAGCTTTCCGTAATGTTGATTTCCGCAAAAAACGTGTTGTCCTGAAACAATAAACGCAGCGCTGTCTGCATCAAACAAAAGAGAAGTATGATAAACAGAAATTGAAGATGTGAAAATGATTGAAGTATCCAGGTCAATAGAAGATCTGTTGTTAAATCCTTCAATAAAATCCCCACAGTAGATCGTCTGACCTTTGGAGAGAAAAAATCCGCTTGAAAAATTTAAATATCCTGCGCGCAATGTATCTGAAAGAGAAATTTCTCCAATGGAATCGCCTGAAAAATCAAGTGCGCCAAAAGTTATTCCGCTTGATTTTAACCGCTGGCCGGCATGTAACGTATTAAAACGAACTACGCCACCGAATTGCCAGACCACTCCTGTATCCAATATAAGTGAGCCATAAATTTTCAAAATCGTATTCGTTGCACTCGATTGATTTCTGAAAACAGGATTGCCCTGCACAATTTCCCACTTCATTGTATAACAATACAAAATGGAAGAATCTGCATACACTGTATCGTTCAACGACGTAAAAGAAAGCGAATCAAAAATTACAGTATCGTTCGGCGATGGAACTCGGTTGTGATACAATTGTCCGCCACTCGAAACTGACCAGTGCTGATTATAATCTGACCAGCCTCCTGTTCCGCCAACCCAATAATAATTTGTTGCTGTGAGCTTAAAAACGGAGAGCAATACTGCCAGGACTAAAATGATGCGGGAAAACTTGGTTGG
Source organism: Bacteroidota bacterium (assembly GCA_031412295.1). GTDB lineage: Bacteria > Bacteroidota > Bacteroidia > Palsa-965 > Palsa-965. The sequence continues at coordinate 3,074 of JANOCU010000004.1, read as the reverse complement.
GATTTTCATAGTGTATTTATTTTGTACAAAGCAATCTTATTTGTGTCCGCTAAACGATTCGCAATAAAGACCGTTTATACATGTCCAACGTCATTTACAGGATGGTTAATGCTAACAACCAACTTCTTATGCGGTTTAGGTGAGCTAATAAAACCATTACACAAATAAGCACAACGAATTGGCATGTACACCCACGTGGATACTGAATCAAATCCTTGAAGAATAGGGAGTTGTCGGTGTTTTTGGAATCATGTCAAGCGTGAAATGTTCCAATTACAGGAAAGACGCAAAAGAAGCGTTCGGTTGCCCGGCAATAAAATGTTTACCGTTTGAAGAAAGGGAATTTTATTTCGGTTTGGGAACCGGTTTTAATGCAGCAGGTTTTTTCTTTTTATAAATCGGGGCATAGCCTACCACTTCAATTTTCACTTTCGTCAAACCTTTCGAATAAAAATTTAATTGTTTCGCAACACGCGGGGTGAGATCAATGCTGCGTGTGGAACTTTTCGGAAGTCGATCTGTTATCTTAACATACACCACAGAATCGTTGGAGCTGTTCGTTACTTTCACCACCGTGCCGAACGGGAGACGTTTATGCGCAGCAGTCAGACTATCAGGTGAAAATAATTGTCCGCTTGAAGTAAGTCTTCCATTCCAGTATTGTCCGTACCAGCTTGCTACACCGTACTCTGTGAAGGTCAGCAGCGAATCATTGTATTCCACATAACCGTTAATTCCCGTTTTATGTTTGCACGAATCGCCTGCCACCACGCTGTCGCACTGGGCATTGACGAAAGAAAAAAGAAGCAACATAAAAACCAGCAGGGTATTTTTCAATTGGATGTATCTTATCAGGGTTTGACTTGTTATTAAGATAGGTAAAAAGATTTTACAGGCAACCTGCGAGTCATTTTTACGCCTGTTATTTGAAGTTAATTGCTGCAAAACTTGTTAATCCATTGCAATATCTCTGCAGCAAGGTTATCTTCGTTGACTTAAAGCATCTTCCCGGCATGCCCGAACGAGTAGTTATTATTCCCACATACAACGAGAAGGAAAACATCGAAAAGATGATCCGGAGAGTGATGTTGCTTGACGGCGACTATCACTTGTTGATCGTGGATGATGGTTCGCCGGATGGAACTGCTGCGATTGTGAAGCGGCTCATTACAGAATTTCCAGGGCGTTTATTCATTGAAGAGCGAAAAGGAAAATTAGGATTGGGCACTGCTTACATTCATGGATTCCGCTGGAGCCTGGCAAGGAATTACAATTATATTTTTGAGATGGATTGTGATTTTTCTCATAATCCTGATGATCTGAATCGTTTGTATGATGCGTGTGCGGTAAAAGGAGCTGATGTTGCAGTTGGTTCGCGTTATGTAAAAGGTGGCGAGGTTAAAAACTGGCCGATGAATCGTTTGTTCATTTCCTATTTCGCTTCGGTGTATGTGCGCATGATCCTCTGGTTTGGTGTGCGTGATACCACAGCCGGATTCAAATGTTACAAAGCGAAAGTGTTAGCGACAATTGATTTGGATAAAATAAAATTTGTTGGTTACGCTTTCCAGATTGAAATGAAATACACTGCATGGAAGCTCGGCTTTAAGATCATTGAAGTTCCGATTGTTTTTACCGACCGCACCGAAGGCACATCCAAAATGAGCAAAGGAATTATCAAAGAAGCGTTCATTGGTGTTTTGCAAATGCGATTTAAGAAGATTACGGCTGCTACCGCTTAATTCTTGTGAAGTATTACAAAGAAACTTTCGAAGGCGAAACCGATCTACTCGAAGTAGATGATGAAGGCTGTGTCTGGCGACAAATAAGGTTAAGTGAAAAAACACCAGAGATTATTACCTCAAATAAACGTTATCCCCAAATACATTATCCATTAACCGATCAGCCTTTTCAGCGAACGTATAGTCCAGTTAATATTAGTAAAACAGAATTTGAATCATACTGGCAAAAGGGAAATCAGGATTTAATTAAACAGTGGGAAGCAGTAAAAGAAATATATACTATTGGGTCTTTAGTAAAGTGCCAGATCGAAGGTAGTTTTCCTCATGGAGTGGTCTGCTCGAATCATGAAGGTCAGACGTTTGTAATGAGACATGAGATTTATGAAAAGAAATATGATTATTTAAATCTAGTCAGATCGAAACTCTTTGGAAAGGTGGTCGAATATGATGACGAGAATTTATGGATTGTTTTAGATATTGAATGAAGTATTATCAGAGACTTATAAATCTTTTTTCCACTTGTTTTCGTAAATTGAAGTATGAAAAAGCTGACTCTTTTTGCCGGAATATTTTTTCTTATTACAAGTTCCGCTTCAGCTTTTGAGTGGAATGAATTACGAAAACCTGCAGGATACCTGCCCATTGGTCAAACAGTAATTCAACCTTCTATTTTAGATTTCCCATTTACATTTCATCATTCATTTACAAACTCAGCACGAAAACAAAATCAATCTTCCTTCCGCTTTACAAATAGCAGCAACGCAGTTTATTCCGGCTTCAAAGCAATGCGTTATAAATTTCCCGAACAATCCTACTTCTGCCGAATGGAAAACGAAGTATGTAAACGCTACGGATTCATGTTCAGCATCCACGCCGGCGGATACAGCGAACGATAGTTAGAACACGCCTGCCTGCCGCCGCGTGTGCCCTAGCTGCTGCAGGCAGGGATGACACGCCTGCCTGCTCCAGCAAAAGCCCGCGCGATTTCAGGCAGGGATCTAACGGATAAAAACAGATCCATTTTTTACTTCAAGCGTTTAGTTTCAAATCTTAAATGTGCGTAGCCTTTCGTGCGTTAATCACCCAGTCACTAAAGCAATTTCCCAGTTCCCAGATTACCAGATTACCAAATCCGTGCATAAAAAAAGGCTCCCGATCTAAATCACATTGGCGTTAAGTTAACGAAGCTATTGACATTAAGGTATTGAAAACCAATAATTGAATGGATTAAATCAGACTCTCCGATAGCATAATTATGCAGTGCTAACAAACATTAAAATGCACACGGAGAGTCACTGCAAAAATAAATCAATTTGCCTTTCGCGGGCGCTT
>JANOCU010000003.1:0-178042 GCA_031412295.1 Bacteroidota bacterium | reverse complement strand
TTTACTGAAGAAGAATAATCTATCTCGTTAAAGAAACTGACTATTCACGCTAAGAACAAACAACTGTTGCCTTGAGCACGTAGAAGAAAATTTTTTACCCTTAGCGTTGGCAATCGGAATTATTTACAGAAGAAAAGAAGAGAGACAATAATCGGGGAATTGACAGACTCGCATCAAAAATATCACGGACAGTAATGATTTTGAATCTTGAATTTTTGAATCTTTGTTGCGATGCTACTTCTCAACCCAACCAGCTGGAAAGATTACGAACTGCTCGATACCGGCAATTTCGAAAAGCTTGAACGTTTTGGTCAATACATTACCATTCGTCCTGAGCCACAAGCGGTTTGGGATCGCACACTTACCGAAGATGAGTGGACCAAAATGGCGCACGTAAAGTTTGTGCCCAAAAGCAGCTCGGCCGGCGAATGGAAAAAGCTGAAGCCAACTCCCGATCGCTGGAACATTTCTTATGCGATGCAAGGCGGCAAAGAAATTACCCTTCGCCTCGCGCTGACCTCTTTCAAGCACGTAGGCGTTTTCCCGGAGCAGGCGGTGAATTGGGATTATATTTTTTCTTCCATTGGTGAAATGACAACGCCGAAGCCGAAGTTTCTCAATTTGTTCGCGTACACCGGCGGCGCATCATTGGCGGCACGTGCAGCAGGCGCAGATGTAACGCACGTCGATTCCATCAAACAAGTGGTGACGTGGGCGAATGATAATATGGCCCTTTCAAGTCTTGATAATATTCGCTGGCTCGTGGAAGATGCGCTGAAGTTTGTTAAACGCGAACAACGCCGCGGGAATAAATACAACGGAATTATTTTAGATCCGCCCGCCTATGGCCACGGACCGAATGGCGAAAAATGGAAGCTGGAAGAAAATATAAATGAGATGGTAAAAGGTGTGGTGGAATTGCTCGATGAAAAAGAGCATTTTTTAATTCTCAACGCTTATTCGCTCGGATTTTCAGCAATGATCTTAGAGAATCTTTTCCCGAAGATGAAAAATTCAAAGCTGGAAACAGGTGAATTGTTTTTGAAGGCGAAATATGGAAGCACATTGCCGCTGGGGGTTTTTGGAAGATTGAAAAATCTCTGATATTTCTTTGTAGCTTAGTTAAATGAAAATATTAACCCCCCTACTTATTTGCCTGTTTTTATTCGGACAATTGTCTGCGCAAACAGTTTTTAATAATACTTATTCCTGTCGGTATACAACCGGGGAACAATTCACGCCCACAGGTAAAATAATTCAGACTTCAGATAGTGGATATGTTGTTGCTGGGACGACTGTTTCCGGCTTTCCTACACTGATCAAATTAAATCAAAACGGCGATACGTTGTGGACGCGTAAAGGAATACAGCTCACACCATTTAATGCGATTGATTTAACGAGCATGACCGAGACATTGGATAAAGGTCTTCTTTTGAATTATTCTGGTTCGCTGAGCAGCATTCTGACAAAAACGGATAGCGCAGGAAACGTAATGTGGTCGAAAACATTTGGTACGCTCGGAATCAGAATTTACCTGGGGAATATTGTTACAAAAGCCGATAGCAGCTTCATTGCGGTTGCCTCTTACGATTCTATTGTTCAAACCACGTCTGTTATTAATATTTCTTCCACCGGAATAATACAGGGAATTAAGGTCATGAATTACGCCAATCAAATCGCTCCCACAAGTGATGGCGGATATATTATCCAGGGATTTAACGGGAACAATTGCAGCTTGACTAAACTCGATGCGAACGAAAATATAACATGGAGTAAAGTATACACCGAATCAGATCCGGATGCTTTTTTCCGGCTTGGATTTGTGTCTGAAACAAATGGTGGTGGATTTATTTTCGGGGGAGGTATATTTAGTAACGGGGATAATATTTATTTAATGAAGACAGATAGCGTGGGCAATCAGACCTGGAGCTATAATTATTCATTGCCCGATTTCACGGCGAGAGATGGCTGTGTTAATCCTGATGGAGGAGCAACCATTTTCTATTCTAACGCAGCTAACTCAGTCGGTAAGTCTTTCATGGTGGATTCAACCGGTACTGTTACCTGGACCAGGCAATATGTACAGAACATCGATTTCGCAGCTTCTGCCCCAACAATTGACGGTGGCTATATCGCATGTTTTTTCGGCACAGATGCAATTCGTGTTATAAAAACAAATTCTCTGGGCGCAACCTCTTGCAATGATGCTCCCGCAACACAAAGCCGTAATGGTTTATTCTGGTCAACAGCTACAGGTTCAACAGCCACAACCTTAAGAACCTGTACTACCACAGTAGTGAATGAAGCTTTTACCGGGCGTGTTGTTGTTTCAAACGATGCTTGCGCGATTACCGGCATAATAAATCCAAAGGAAAACACAGGAATCCAACTTTATCCAAACCCGGCTTCCGAAAGCTTTACGATCGAATTGGATGCGCAATTTCAGTTTGCAGGAGCGCGATTTTTGATGTTCGATTGCCTCGGAAATAAAGTTCGCGAAGAAAATATCACGCAGCAAAAAACAACGATCTCCAAAAACAATCTCGCTCCCGGAATTTATTTCTGGCAAATCTTAAATGAAGCCGAAAGTTTAGGAAGCGGGAAAATTATTGTGCAGGAATAAATCAGGGCATAGCTTCTTCAGCGAGGATTTTCCAATTGTATTTCACGTACAGTAATTTGGTTATCGCTAAAATTGAAAAGCCGTTTCAAAGTTCAGCTTCCTTTTTCGCGTTCCCCTTAAGCCCCCCGCCTGTTCTGCTTCTTAAACTTCTTATTCTTCAGCCCAAACGTCTCTTTCCCGCTAATCAGCTTAGCATTCGTCTTCGACATTTTCTTGCATTGCGAATGACAGCTTTCCCCCAAAAGAGCCAACCCGAATACTCCGGCAAAAAAGAGTGATTTCCACATAAATCATTAACGCAATTCAGGGAAGTTTAGTGTTCAATTCACATCCCCGATTTTGAATCTTGAATTTTGAATCTTGAATGCGCGTATGGAATGCGCGCTGCCAAAGCATCTTTTAACAAAGTATTCCCTCTAAATCCGTATCTTACCTATAGGGAATCCGTTATTAATAAGTTAAATTTGTTCCACGTTGAATAGTTGTGCGAAGGCATAATTTTTGGAAGAAGGCAAGAGAATGGAAAACACTAGTAGCAGTTACGATATCCTCATTGGTAAGCTCGATGAGTTTATCAGGAAGTTTTATAAAAATCAGCTCATCCGCGGATTGCTTTACGCTACAGGAATTCTTGTAAGCGGATTTTTGGTGCTTACCGTGCTGGAATATTTCGCACACTTCGATATCATCGTGCGCACCATACTTTTCTGGAGCTTTATTGTTGCAACCATTGCAGTGCTTTCACGCTTTGTATTTTTCCCGTTGTTCAAGCTGAATCGCATTGGAAAAGTTATTTCGCATGATGAAGCTGCAAGCATTATCGGAAAGCATTTTAATAATGTGCAGGATAAATTGCTCAACGTTTTACAATTGCGTCGCGCCGCTGAAAGTGGCGGCTTGTCAACCGAAGCTTCAGCGCAGATTGGAACGTCTCCTGCGCTCATCCAGGCAAGCATCAACCAGAAAATTTCTGAATTAAAACCAGTTCCCTTTTCTTCCGCCATCGATCTTCGCCAGAATAGAAAATATGCGAAATATGCAGTCGCTCCTTTGCTGGTTATCATCGCTATCATTTTTACTAATGCCGGCATCATCACTGAAAGCGCGCATCGTCTTGCAAACCCTGGTGAATTTTTTGAAGCAGCAGCACCTTTCAAATTCGAGATTCAGAATAAAAATCTGAAAGCAGTCGAAAATGAAGATTTCCCATTGGAAGTAAAGCTCACCGGCCAGGAAATTCCACAAGAAGTTTCCATTCTCGTTGATGGAAACGAATATCCACTCAACCGCCAGGGCACTATTGATTTCAATTACGTTTTCCGCAATCTCCAGAAAACAAAAACATTCCGCTTCTACGCTGATGGATTTACTTCCAAAGAATACACGCTTGAAGTTTTACCGAATCCGATCGTGCTCAATTTCGATGTGGAATTGCAGTATCCGAAATATACCAACAAGAAAAATGAAGTGCTGAAAAACACCGGCGATCTTGTTGTGCCTGCAGGAACAAACATCGTTTGGAAATTCAACACCCGCGCAACAAAAAATTTCCTCTTTGCTTTAAGCGATACTTCATTCGCATTGAAACAAAGCGGCGACAACGCTTTTTCATTCACACGCCGTTTCCTCGAAAGCAAAAATTATTCGCTGCACACCGAAAATGAATTCCTGAAAAGCAAAGATTCAATTCGTTACAGCATCAACGTAATTCCTGATCTGTATCCTGCTATTTCCATCGAGGAAAAGAAAGATACCATGTCGAGACTTAAATTATATTTCACCGGTGAAGTGAAAGATGATTATGGTTTTTCACGTCTTGCTTTTGTTTATCATACGCTGAGCAAAAAAGATTCTACAGGCAAAGAGATCGCTGATAAAACAGTTACTGTTCCTATGTCGGTAAGCAATTCACTACAGCGCGACCAGTTTTATTATTTCTGGGATTTGTCAAAGCTTGGCGTAGAAGCCGGTGATGAAGTGGAATATTATTTTGAAATTTCTGATAACGATGGTGTGCACGGAGCAAAAACTACACGTACACAACGCATGCTTTATCACGCGCCTACCGAGCAGGAATTAAAAGATCAGAACAACCAGAATAATAAAAAGACCGAAGATGAATTAGAAGCAAGTCTTGCCGAATCGCAGGCATTGCAAAAAGACATTGACGAAATGTATAAAAAGCTGATGGAGAAAAAAGCCCTCAGCTGGGAAGACAAAAAGAAAATTGAAGAGCTGAAAAACCGCCAGAAAGAGCTCCAGCAGAAAATAGATAACCTCAAGCAGGAGCAAGCTCAAAATGCACAGCAGCAATCTGAATTCATGCCGAATGATCCGGAAGCAGCAGCAAAACAGGAAGAGATCAACAAACTGTTTGAGCAGCTCGCCACCGAAGACATGAAGAAGCTCATCGCACAGATGGAAGCGCTCATGCAGAATGCAGACAAAAATAAAATGCAGAAAAGTCTCGATGAGATGAAGCAGGAAAATAAAGACGTGCAGAAAGATCTCGATCGCACGCTCAACCTTTTCCGCGATATGCAAGTGCGTCAGAAAATGGATGACGCCATTAAAGATTTGAATGAAATGCAGAAGCAGCAGGATTCACTTTCAAAAGAATCTGCTGAGAAAAATCAGACAAAAGAAAAGCAGGCAGAAAATAAAGCTGCGCAGGATTCGCTGAATAAAAAGTTCGAGCAATTCCGCAAAGACATGGACGCGCTGCAGGAAGAAAATCAAAAGCTCGAAACGCCGCATGAAATTCCGAATACCGATTTAAAGGAAATGGAAGTGCAGCAGCAGCAGCGCGAAGGAACCCAGAATCAGAATGAAGGTTCTCCGAAGAAAGCATCCGATTCGCAGAAAAAAGCTTCTGATAAAATGGGTGAAATTTCCTCCCAGCTCCAGGCGGCCCAGCAAAAAATGCAGGAAGAAGAAGCCACAGAAGATATGCAGGCCATTCGACAGCTGCTCAGCAATCTTATCCAGCTTTCTTTCGACCAGGAAGCATTGATGGCGAAAGTAAAAACAACCAGCGTCAACGACCCGCAATACACGTCTTTAGCACGCGAGCAGAAAAAGCTGCGCGACGATTCGAAAATGATTGAAGACAGCTTATTGGCATTAAGCAAACGCAATCCGAAGATCTCTCCGATGGTCAACAAAGAGATCACGAACATTAACATGAACATGGATCGTGCAATGTCTTCGCTCGGTGAACGAAATACTTCCGAAGCACAGAATCGCGAGCAGCAGGCAATGACTTCCATCAACAATCTTGCGTTAATGCTGAACGAATCGCTTGAGCAGATGATGGCGCAGGCAAATGCAGAAAGTAAAGCACAATGCCAGGGTGGAAATTGCAAGAAGCCCGGCAACGGAAAGAAAAACAAGCCGGGAATGGGCAGCCTTCGCTCTATGCAGCAGGGACTCAACCAGCAGATGAAAGCTATCCAGCAAAGCGGAAAGCCCGGCAGCGCAGAGCAATTGGCTAAAATGGCCGCTCAGCAAGCCTACATTCGCCAGATGTTGCAGGAAAGCATGAAAGGCGGCAAAGAAGGAGAAGGTGGTCCTGACCCGGGTGGACAAACCCAGGGTAAGATGGAAGAAACCGAAACCGACCTGGTAAATAAGCAGATCACGGCCGAGACAATTAAGCGTCAGCAGGAAATTTTAGATAAAATGCTGGAGTACGAAAAGGCTGAGCAACAGAAGGAACAAGACGAACAACGGCAGTCAAACGAAGCAAAAAATCAACAGGAAAGTAACCCTGAGGGATTTTCTGAGTATAACAGTCAGAAACAGAAGGAAGCCGAGCTTCTTAAAACGGTACCCCCCGCGTTATCTCTGTTTTACAAGAATAAGGTGAATTCTTATTTTAATGGGGTGGAGAAGAAATAAACCCCTGTACAAAAATGACCCATGCAGAAGAAATGATAAGGGAGCAAAAAATATCGTTCCCGTCCGTCGCCGATAACATCGGACTTGTGGAAAAGCTGATTAACGAAATCTGTGCGGCCTACGGTATATCCGAAGACCACTACGGCAATATTCTTGTGGCCGTAACCGAAGCCGTTAACAACGCTATGCAACACGGCAATAAATTAGATCCCGGCAAAAAAGTTAATCTCTCTTTCCTGGCAAACGAAGCTTCCTTGTCGTTTGAAGTTACCGATCAAGGACCCGGATTCGATTACCTGAATCTTCCTGATCCGACCAACCCGGAGAACATTGAAAAGCCACATGGCCGTGGAGTATTCTTAATGCGCCACCTTGCCGACAAAGTTGAATTTTCAGATAACGGCCGTTCCGTGGTCTTGAATTTCATGATCTCGAATAATTAATGGTTGAATTCGGGAATGAGATCCTCTTTTTCCCCGGGGATATTAAATTTACTCTACGTAATAAAGCTGCCATTGCAAAGTGGCTTCACGCTGTTTCTAAAAAACACAAAAAGCGTGTTTCTTCGCTCAACTACATTTTTGTTGGCGACGATTACCTGCTGAATATTAACAAGCGTTTTCTCCGTCACAACACCCTTACCGATATTATCACCTTCGACTATTCTGCCGATAAAAACGGAAAGAATGGAAAGAACGGAATCATCGGCGAAATCTATATCAGCATTCCGCGCGTAAAGGAAAATGCGAAGATCTATAAGGTCACGCAGTCCGAAGAGCTGCATCGTGTTATGGCACATGGATTGCTGCATCTCTGCGGCTTTGGCGACAAGACTCCGAAAGAGATCAAGCGCATGCGGTCAGAAGAACAAAATGCACTAGATTTACGTCAGTTCTAAACCATCACAACCATGAAAAAGATTTTTACCATCGCACTACTTTTCGTAGGCGCTTTTGCATTCGCGCAAACTACTACTACCACCACATCACCAACACCTACAGCAACCGTTCTTACGCCAAAAGCAAAAGAGCTTTGCAAATCGTGGACGCTGAGCATGACAGAAAACTTCGGTGATCAGCACAAGCCGACAGATTTACAGAAGAATGATATTTTCATTCTCATGGATGGTGGCCGTTATCGTTTAATCATGAACGGCGTTGCTGAAGGTGGCACCTGGCTGCTCAGCAAAGACAATCTTTGGATCACACTTACTGCAAGCACCGGCGAAGTAAAGAAATTCAAAGTCCTTGAGTCAACTTCAACATCACTAAAAGTAGATTTCCGCGATGCTGATGAGATCCATAATATTTTGATCTACTCTGCTCCTGCCGCAACGTCGACAGGAAAGTAATTCAACAACAACTTTTACGATGGCCGCTTCCGATAAGGAAGCGGCTTTTTTTATTCTTGGTAGTTCGAGCGAAGTTGATATCCCAATGCCGCTAGCATTCTCCTTGTCCAGTTTATTTTTCTGTCTCCCCTGTTCCTCCTCCCAATTCCCAAATATTCCCCTTCCCCTAATTCCCTACCTCCCCAATCTCCCTAATTCCCCAATCCCCTTAATTCCCTTAATCCCCCCAATTCCCATAATTCCCCCAATTCCCTTCCCTCCTCCATGTTATTCTCTGAATTAAGCACCCTACCTTTGTTGCTCGAAAATCAGACTCATGTTACAGGAATACGATGTTATAGTTGTTGGTGCCGGTCATGCCGGTTGTGAAGCTGCGGCTGCGGCTGCAAATCTTGGTTCAAGTGTTTTGCTTGTTACCATGAATATGCAAACCATCGCCCAGATGAGCTGCAATCCTGCCATGGGTGGAGTTGCCAAAGGACAAATTGTTCGGGAGATCGATGCGCTTGGTGGCTACTCAGGAATTGTTTCTGACAAGACCGCTATCCAATTCCGCATGCTCAACCGATCAAAAGGTCCTGCCATGTGGAGCCCGCGTGTGCAATCTGACCGTTGGCGTTTTGCTGAAGAGTGGCGCTTAATGCTGGAGCAAACTCCGAATGTTGACTTCTGGCAGGACATGGTCAAGAGCCTGATTGTGGAGGATAATAAAGTTTGTGGTGTTGTGACCGGGATGGGAATGGAGATTCGCGGGAAGTCGGTTGTGCTTACAAACGGGACTTTCCTTAACGGACTTATCCATATTGGCGAGAAACAATTTGGTGGAGGGAGAACGGGGGAGAAGGCAGCAACCGGGATCACGGAACAATTGGTTTCCCTCGGCTTTGAAAGTGGACGCATGAAAACCGGGACGCCTCCGCGCGTTGATGGCCGCTCGCTTGATTATTCCAAAATGGAAGAGCAGGCAGGGGATGAGCTGCCGGAGAAATTCTCCTACTTGGATTCTTCAAGTCCGCTCGAAAAGCAACGTCCATGTCACATCACCTATACAAACGAAGAAGTTCATGAGATCCTGAAAACAGGCTTTGAGCAGTCGCCGATGTTTACCGGCCGCATCCAGGGACTCGGACCAAGATATTGTCCTTCGATTGAAGATAAGATCAATCGGTTTGCTGATAAGAATCGTCACCAGATTTTCGTTGAACCGGAAGGCTGGGATACGGTGGAGGTTTATGTGAATGGATTTTCCACCTCGCTTCCTGAAGATGTTCAGCTAAAAGCGTTGCGCAAGATTGTGGGTTTTGAGAATGTCAAGATGTTTCGCCCCGGGTATGCGATCGAGTATGACTACTTCCCACCGATCCAGCTCGACCTTACTTTGCAGACTAAGCTTGTGCAGAATCTTTATTTCGCCGGACAGATCAATGGAACTACCGGTTATGAGGAAGCGGCCTGCCAGGGATTGATGGCGGGAATCAATGCGCATTTGAAGATCAACGGCAAGGAGCCTTTTATCCTGTCCAGGTCGGAAGCTTATATCGGTGTGCTTATCGACGACCTTGTTACCAAAGGAACCGATGAGCCGTACCGAATGTTCACTTCCCGTGCTGAGTATCGCATTCTTCTCCGACAGGATAATGCCGATTTACGGTTGACACCGAAGTCGTATGAGCTTGGCCTGGCTTCTGAAGAACGCTACAAACGTGTTCAATTGAAGCTGGCGAATACGAATTCGATCATCAAATATTTCCGTTCCGAGAGCATTGCTCCGGCAGACATGAACCCGATTCTTGAGCAAAAAGAATCTGCTCCAATCACTCAATTGGTAAAAATGTTTGGCGTTTTGTCCCGTCCGGGAATCTCTATTTACGATTTCATGAGTGCGAGTCCGGCAGTCGATACCTTCCTTTCTGCTTTCCGCAGGGATGAAATTGAGCAGGCGGAGATCCTCATGAAGTACGAAGGATACATACAACGCGAACATGAGTTGGCTGATAAGATCCTCAGGTTGGACAATGTTAGATTGGAAGAAGATTTAAACTATGCGCAGTTGACTTCCTTGTCACACGAAGCACGTGAGAAATTGGCAAAAATACGCCCTTCGACTCTTGGTCAGGCTTCCCGGATAAGCGGAATTAACCCTTCAGACATTTCTGTTTTGATGGTCTACCTCGGAAGATAAAAGCCCACTTCTTAAAAAAATGCAGCCCCGTTCCTTTTGGTTCGGGGCTTTTTGTTTCACGTGAAACAGGATTTCCATGGCCATTTCCCAAATCATCAGCTTCATTTATCACTCCGGTCGACCGAGAACAGTTGGGGAATACCCAAGTTTCAAACACATAATTGGTCAAACCGCGATTGAATCAATGCCACAATCACACCTTACCCGGGACGAATTTTCTTATAAATCGCTTAATCCTGATGCTTACATGATCTGGTGATTATACCGACCGCAGACCAAATGAGCGGATTTGAACTGCACAAAAAACTGAGATATATAACACCTTTATCATGGTCGTCGTTGATAAGACAACAAATAATACATTTAAATTGATTGTAAATAACATTAAATCAATTAATTACGAGAAAACAAACTGTATTCACATGACGCAATTATATCACGTAGCTTGTTCCACGTGGAACAATTGAGATATGTTGAAAAAGTGTGAATAAAATTGCTCCAGATTACACTTAAAAACATTGATAATCAGTATATTTATGCATTATTAAAATCTATTTTATGATTAAAAATACAAAACTCCTGGAGGCCGTTGCGGAATGTCCAATTTGTGGCGAAACAAATCGACAATCGTTCCTTTCTTGCAAAGACAATACGGTTTCTAAAATCAATTTTGAGATCGTACAGTGTGCTAAATGCTCTTTTGCATTTACAAGCCCTAGACCGGCTGAAAAAGATCTTGGCTGGTATTACGAATCGGATGAATATATTTCTCACTCCAACACCTCAAAGGGACTTGTATCACGCCTTTATCAAATGGTTCGCAAGCACACTTTAGGAAAGAAGCTTGACCTGGTAAACCGCGAAGGAAAAAGAGGAACGCTCCTGGATATTGGATGTGGAACCGGTGAGTTTTTAAATACAGTTCAAGCCGATGGATGGAAAACCCTTGGCATCGAACCAAGCCCATCTGCAAGAAAACAGGGGATTGAAAACTATAAGCTCGATGTTCGTGATGAAGCAGAGCTTAATAATCTGCAGCCTGGTAGTTTTGATGTCATCACCATGTGGCATGTTATGGAACATGTTCCGCATCTCCGGGCAAGGGTGGAAAAACTACATGAACTTCTGAAAAACGACGGCGTTCTTTTCGTCGCGGTGCCGAACCGCAATTCACACGACGCAGCTTATTACAAAGAAAACTGGGCCGCGTATGATGTTCCGCGTCACCTCTGGCATTTCCGTGCACAGGATATGCGAGCGCTCATGGCAGGCTCCGGGTTCGAGGTGAAAAGAATTCTCCCGATGAAATTCGATAGCTATTATGTTTCCATGCTCAGCGAGAAATACAAAACAGGCAGCAGCAATCTCATCGCCGCAGTTTGGCGCGGATGGATTTCCAACCTCAAGGCCGGCAAAGAAGGTTCTTCAAGTTTGATCTACATCATCAGAAAAAAATAAAGCATGCGCGGATTTTATACTATCCTTCTTCTGATAATTTCAAATGGTTTCATGACACTCGCATGGTATGGCCATTTGAATTTCAAATCATGGGGATGGTTTCCCAAAGCAGGTTTATTCACACTCATCCTCATCAGCTGGGGATTTGCCTTTTTCGAATACTGCTTCCAGGTGCCGGCTAACCGTTTAGGCTATTCCGAAAACGGCGGACCCTTCAGCATGGTCCAGCTGAAAGTGATTCAAGAGGTCATCACATTATTAGCGTTCATTGTCTTCTTAGCTTTCTCTGCCAAAAAAGAAACGCTGCAATGGAATCACGCCGTAGCATTCGGCTTGTTGATTCTTGCGGTTTATTTCGTTTTCAAAAAGTAAGAGCTTATTGTCAATAAGGTGATTCCACAAATTCTCACACAGAACCACGCCATGGTTTCAAAATAGAGAAGGAGTTGGAGTCACCTTTTTTCTTTGAAACAAATCTTGACATAGAAAAAGAATTGCAACCTTAATCCAACGTCAACCGCATTCTCTTTTTCGCGAAACTTGTAGGAGATTCAGAAACTGTTTACCGTTAGCTGGATTGCGCAAGCGAGTTTTTAAGTTATCAGGTACGTCTAAGAAACGGTTTTTTAATTATTAGGTACGTTTAAGAAACGTACCCAATGACTAAAAAAACCAATCATTAAATCCTACTTTTCAATCACCCAGTCATAAATCCATCAGTCAATCACCCAGTCACCAGATTACCAGATTACCAAATCCTTCAAGCATGGACCTTTCCTACATACTCAATCACCTCGGCGAAGAGCGAGAAAATTATTACAACGCAGTGTCGCCGCCGATGATGCTTTCTTCTAATTTTTGTTTCTCGTCGGTGGGAGAGATGCGGGAGAAGCTTACGCGCGAATTGGAAACACCTTTTTACACAAGAGGATTTAATCCGACAGTAGGAATTCTGCGGCAGAAAATTGCGGCGCTCGAAGGAACCGAAGATGCACTCGTGTTTGCAAGCGGAAGTGCCGCCGTTGCAGCAGCGGTTATGTCGGTTGTGAAAAATGGTAATCATGTGGTGTGCGCCGCAAAACCATATTCATGGACCAACACCTTACTTTCAAAATACCTGGATAAGTACGGCGTACAAGTCACATTCGCAGAAGGAGAATCAGCTGACGATTTCGAAAAGCATATTCTCCCGAATACAAAACTGGTCTATCTCGAAAGTCCGAATTCACTTACGTTCGGACTCCAGGATATTTCTGCTATTTCCGCATTGGCAAAAAAGAGAAACATCACTACCATTCTTGACAATAGCTACAACTCGCCGCTCAACCAGCAACCGGCAAAAATGGGAGTTGATATTGTTGTGCATTCCGCAACGAAATACCTGAACGGTCACAGCGATGTGGTTGCAGGAGTTGTTGCTGCTTCGAAAGAACGCATCAAAAAAATGCTTGCCGAAGAATATATGACCCTCGGCGCAATCATCGGCGCGCATGATGCGTGGCTGATGATCCGCGGGATGCGTACGCTGGAGCTGCGGGTAAATCGCTCTTCGTCTTCGGCGCAGCAGCTGGCAGAATGGCTGGAGCAACATCCGAAGGTGGAGAAAACCAATTATCCATTTCTCAAAAGCAATAAAAATTTCGGGCTCGCACAAAAACAAATGAAGCAGGGCGGGGGATTAATTTCTATCCGGCTCAAAGCGGAGAATGTAGAAGCAGTAGAACGTTTTTGCAACAGCCTGAAATTATTTTTGCTCGCCACTTCCTGGGGCGGACATGAATCACTTTGTTTTCCATTGTGCGCGTTGAATCAGTCGGCGAGCTTTACAAATCCGTTGCCGTTTAATTTGGTGCGATTGTATATTGGGCTGGAAGATCCGGGAGTTTTGAAAGGGGATTTGGAGAATGCTTTTGGGGGGATGTAGTTTCTTAACTGAAAATCGATTTACCAATAACTAATTTTAGCGTTAGGGAAAAAAGATGAGGCATCATTTCGTTCCTTGTCGTTCCACAATTTTGGCAATTCAACAACAATCAAAGACTCCATATTTCCATTTATCGCGGGTAGCTTGGTTATTGGATTTCCCGACAGATAAATTTCTTCAAGATGATTAAGTCGTATTAGGTCGCTGCCAAGCGAAGAAATTTCATTATCGGCAAGATTAAGCCACTTTAATGATGTAATTGAAAACACAATTGTCACATCAGTAAGTTCATTTGCTTTTAGGTCCAGCTCAATAAGGGGAAGATGCTCAATTCCCTTCGGCAATCTTTTGAGGCGATTTCCAAAGAGGTGAAGATGACGCAGGTTTTTCATCGGACTTAAATCAATATTAAACTCACTGATTTTATTTCCTCCGCTTAACATATCTCCAAGATCCAACCATTGAAGGTTAATCAGCAAAGATAGATCTGGTGGAATCTGGCCTAGAGAATCTCGAACG
Source organism: Bacteroidota bacterium (assembly GCA_031412295.1). Classification (GTDB taxonomy): domain Bacteria; phylum Bacteroidota; class Bacteroidia; order Palsa-965; family Palsa-965. The sequence goes on along the minus strand of JANOCU010000003.1, from coordinate 164,085 downwards.
ATTGACAATGATTTTAGTTGCACTAGTGAACAAACTTCAATTGGAAACGTTTTCAGTTCACACGCTGCAAGGCCGAGCGCAACCACAGAAGGCAACATTTTAATTTGGCTAACCACCTTGGCTAGGTTAATTCTTGGACTTGAAAAAATATCAATCCGTTTCAGATTTTTGTACTGACGAAGGTTATTCTGGAGCGAAACTATATTTACAAAAGCAAGTTTTGTAACGCTGTCTTTTATCAATGGAACTTTATAATATTCCGGCGAGGTTGGCCAATTTGCAATCTCTATTGAAGATTCGGTTACTTGAGAATTGAGAGATTGGAAGAGGAATAAAAGGAAAATAAAACAGCAGGTTGTAAGCCTCATTTGAATTGATATTTGAAGGATAAACTTAGATATTTCTAAGCGAATTTGTTACGGAATGAATCGCGAAAAATTTCCTGTCCAACAGTTCACGCGAATAAATAAACCTCAAGTCAATTACCTTTGCGTATCAGCCACAATACTTTTTATCACATCGTCAAGCCGGACAGAACTATCCAGGATCATCTTGCAAATATTCCGGGTATTCGCATCACCTGTTGTTTTATCAAGAATGGAAGTTAGTCCCATTATATTAGATAATGGTGCCCTGATCAGATGCGATTGTTGAAAGGCAATCTTTTCCAGCAAGGCAGATTTTTTTTCAATATTCTCCTGCGCAGATTCCAACTGCTCTTTTTCTTCTACGAATTTTGTAATGTCATATCCTAAACAGAATATTCCAGCCGGCATATTGTTATCATCAAACATGGCTTTGTATTCCCATTGTGTAATAATGTAACCACCCTTCCCATTGTGTTTTCTTATCGTCGCAGGAAATAATTTATCGGCATTTTCAAAGCACTTACCGGCAACTTCGATGCAAATACCTACATCGTCAGGATGCATGGTTATGTTATAGGGCTTGCCCTGGAAATTTCGTTCGATATGAGAAAACACATTGGCATAATGGTCGTTTATATAGGAATATTCCCCTTGCATATTTGTGGTAATAATGTAAAAGAACGATGATTCGTTCAGCAATGCTTTCGTCTCTTCAAAATGCTTCATCAACTATATTTTATAACTATGGAAAGAAAAGACATGGGAGAATCTTGCACTTCAAATCATATTACACAAGGTAAACTTTATAACACATCAATTCAGAAACTAGCCAGAGAGTTCTGAATTTCATCTGCCGGAGTTGATTATGCGACGTCACGAGATTTCGTTACGATTATTTTCAAACTGCCACCACTGTAACTTAATATTAAAGAGCATTCCCATTAAATTTACTTACCTTACATAAAAGCTTAACCCAATCCCGGGTTACCTTAAAAAATGGGCATTAGCTACTGAAAAGTTAAACAGCACATTGTTAAGCATTCTTGCCTATTTACTGCTCTTGGTAGGCAATCCCTAATAAAATATAGCGGGAAATATTGCTATTTCTAACTGTTAGCACAGACTAAAGACCGGGCTTAATGCCTGCTCTTGTGATTTGCCGCACTTTATTTTATAAACGACTAAACTATTTTTTATGGATGCGAATAAAAAAAAGGATGAGCCCGTTCTTCAAAAAGAGGAAAGGAAAGAGGATTGTTTTAGTATCCCGAAATGGAATGTTGAAGATGAGCATATCGGACTTTTGGCTGCTATTGTTGAATCTTCCGAAGACGCAATTATAAGCAAGACGCTTGACGGAATTATAAAAAGCTGGAACAAGGGCAGTGAAAAAATGTTTGGGTTCACTGCCACCGAAGCGATCGGAAAGCATATTTCCATGCTCATTCCATTAAAATATATTCATGATGAAAAAAGCATTACTGACCGGATACGCGGGAATGAATTTATTGAGCATTATGAAACCATTCGTACTAAAAAAAGCGGGGAGGAGTTTTATGTTTCGCTTACCGTGTCTCCGTTGAAAGACAGAAATGGAAATATCATTGGCATTTCCAAAATTGCGCGTGATATTTCCGGGCGTAAACAAGCAGAGGCCAACCAGGCAAGCGCAAACAAAGAGCTTATTTTTCAAAATGAAGAAAAAGAAAAACGTGCAGAAGAGCTGAGGATTGCCAACATCGAACTTGTTTTTCAAAATGAAGAAAAAGAAAAACGCGCGGCAGAATTAATCATTGCCAACCAGAAGCTGACATTCCAAAACGGTGAAAAAGAAAAACGTGCTGCAGAGCTGATAATCGCAAACGCGGAGCTTGCTTATCAAAACGAAATGAAAATAGCCCGCGCCATACAATTGGAAGCGGTCAATAAAGAGCTCGAATCTTTTTCCTATTCCGTATCACACGATTTACGTGCGCCGCTAAGGGCCATACAAGGCTATGCGCAAATGCTAAAGGGAAACCTTGCAATAGCAGTTGTAAATCCGGAAACAGACCGGCTGACGAATAATATTATCCTCTATTCAAAAAAGATGGGACAGCTTATTGACGATCTGCTCAACTTTTCACGCATTGGACGACAAGAGCTGGCTAAGGACGTTGTTCAAATGAATGAGCTTGTAACAGAGCTTTGCATTGATTTAAAAAAAGAGCAGAGTCAACGCGATATTCAGATCCAGATCAATCATTTGCTTCCTGCACAGGCAGACCTGATTGCTATCAAACAAGTCTGGCTGAATTTAATTTCAAACGCCATTAAATATTCAAAGTTCAAAGAGCGCGCGGTTATCGAAATTAATTCTGAATTGAAAGAGAATCAAATTGTTTATTCTGTAAAAGACAACGGCGCCGGATTCGATATGCGTTATGTGAATAAGTTGTTCGGCGTGTTTCAGCGGCTTCATTCAGATGAAGAATTTGAAGGAACCGGTGTTGGATTAGCAATCGTGCAGCGGATCATAATTAAGCTTGGCGGAAAAGTTTGGGCAGAAGGTAAAGCAGGTGAAGGAGCAACGTTTTTTTTCACATTAAATAAAACCGAATAAGATGGCGACAGAAAACATGGTCTTATTGATTGAAGACAGCGCGAGTGATGCGGAAATGACAATAAATGCATTGAGCGAAAATAACCTGGCCAATAAAGTTTTGCATTTGAAAGATGGGGCTGCTGCGCTGGATTATCTTTTTGCAGAAGGAAGCTATGCAGACAGAAACATAACGGATGTACCGAAATTGATTTTGCTCGATTTAAAAATGCCCAAAGTAAATGGCCTTGAAGTGCTGCAGCGAATTAGGGAAGACGAACGTTTGAAAAGAATTCCTGTTGTAATACTTACTTCCTCCAAAGAGGACCCGGATATAAAGCGATGTTATGACCTGGGAGTGAATAGTTATGTAGTAAAACCGCTGGAGTTTGAGGAATTCCGGAAAGCGATTTCTAGCCTTGGGTTGTATTGGATGATAATCAATCAGCCGCCTGTTTAACCCTGCATTAACAAAACAAGCGTGAAAACTAAAATATTAATCATAGAAGACAGCAAGAGCGATATCGATTTAATCCGGTATGAATTGAAGAAGAGCGGGATTAATTTTGAATCCACGGTAACAGAAACGGATGCCGGTTTGAGAATTGCACTTGAAGAATTTATTCCCGACGTAATATTGTCCGATTATTCACTTCCCTCATTTGATGGCTTAAGTGCGTATAAAATAGTACAAGAAATAATTCCCGGCACGCCGTTTATTTTTGTCTCAGGCACAATTGGAGAAGAAAGAGCCGTAGAGCTTATTAAAAGCGGCGTAACGGATTATGTAATAAAAGACAGGCTATATACGCTTGTTCCCAAAATACAGCGGGCACTTAAAGACGCGGAGGAAAAACAAGAGAAAAAGATCACTGATGAAAAGCTTTACAAAGTAAATCGCCTGTACAATTTTATCAGCGAGGTCAACCAGAATATTGTTCGGGTAAAAGACGAGGCATCTCTTTTTCGCAACGCATGTGAGATGGCCATTGCATTCGGTAAATTCAAAATGGCGTGGATGGGCTTTTTTGATTTCGGTGAAAAAACCATTTCCCTCGTTGAGCAATGCGGCATTGCTGAGGAAGATATGCACTTGTTTAATAAATCAACTTATGATATAGAAGGACCGCAATCAGCTGTATTAACCACGGGCAAACATTTCATTTGTAATGATATCCGGAATGATCTTAAGCTGGTAAACTGGAGAGCGTTTGCTTTTGCGCGTGGTATTAATTCATGCCTGGTATTACCGATAAGAAAAGGAGGCATCATCGTAGGGACTTTTAACCTGTACTCCACCGAGCTCAATTTTTCGGGAGAAGATGAGATCAATTTGCTTGTAGAGGTAACAAATGATATTTCTTTTGCGCTCAATGTTTTTGAAAATGCGAAAAGACAAATAGCAACCGACAAAAAATTATTAAGAGGAGAAGCTTTGTTCCGGTCGCTGATTGAAAAAAGCATTGATATGAAAATGCTTACCTCTATTGAAGGCAATTTTATATATGGCAGCCCATCGGTTACGCGCACTTTTGGATATTCGCTGGAGGAGATTTTAGAAAAATCAGCCTTCACATTTTTTCACCCTGACGATCTGCCGGATCTGTTTAAAAACAGGGCAATTATCCTGGAAACCCCGGGTTCCTCCTTTTCCTTTCAATACCGCTTCATGCATAAAGAGGGAAGATGGATCTGGTGCGAAGGAACACTGACGAATATGCTTCATGAACCGGAAATTCTTGCGTTTGTCTCCAACTTCAGGGATATTACCGAAAAGAAAATTGTTGAAAGGCAAATGGAGTTTGACAAGAATAACCTCAATGCACTGATCAACAATACAAAGGATCTGATGTGGAGTGTTGACCGGGAATTCAAATTAATAACTTCCAACATACCATTCGACGAAGCAGGGAAAGCAAGCTTCGGCGCAGCGATTGAAAAAGGAGAAAATGTTCTCCATGCATCATTCTCACAGGAAACGCACGATCATTTTAAGTATTTATATGAACGCGCGTTTGAAGGCGAATCCTTTACAGAAACAGAATACCTGGATTTTCCTGCTGACCAGTGGAACGAAATCTCTTATTATCCAATCCGTAAAGGGGAAGAAATAATTGGCACAGCGTGTTATTCGCGCGACATTACGATGACAAAAGTTGCCGAACAGCAGATCAGAAACAGCGAAGCCTTCAGTACCGGGATCCTCAATTCGTTAAGCTCGCACATTGCCGTAGTGGATTCTTCCGGAACGATCCTGGCAGTAAATGAATCATGGAAACGTTTTGCAGCAGAGAATGGTGCAACAAAATTATTGGGAAATGGCGTAGGAGTTAATTATTATGAAGTTTGCGAAAAATCGGATAGTGAAGAAGCTTCAGAAGCAGCCGGAACATTGCATGGAATACAAGATGTAATGAATGGAAAAGCTTCTTCATTCTATATTGAATACCCATGTCATTCACCCGATGTAAAAAGATGGTTTGGTCTTCGAATCGTTAAATTCGAAAGCGATAAGTCAATGGTAATTGTAGCGCACCAGGATATTTCTGAGCTCAAGCTGGTTGAAGAGGACCTGGTGCAAAGTGAATTAAGATTAAATGAAGCGCAGGCAATAGCACATCTTGGCAACTGGGAGTTGAATTTTGCCACACAGGAGACTTTATGGTCAGCAGAAGCATGCAGAATTTATGGGCTTCCTCCTCAGAAAAAAACCTATAACTACGAAGTATGGGAGTCGTTCATACATCCGGACGATTTAGAAGTTGTTAAGGAAGCGATAAGGGGAGCAAGTAAAACCTCAAGCGATATTATATTAAACCACAGGATAATTTTGAAGGATGGAAGCATAAAGCATACCTATTCAAAATCCAGGTTTATATTTGACAGGGATGGAAGCCCGGCAGGATTACGTGGTATTATCCTTGACGTAACGGAAAGAAAGCTTGCTGATGACGAGCGCGAAAAAATGGTTTCGAATATCATTCAGCACAGCGCCAACCTGGAACAATTTGCAACAATTGTTTCGCACAACCTGCGTGCACCTGTGGTCAATATCAAAGGACTTTGTAATGTGCTGCAACAGCAAATTTCAAGAGACGACCGGACCAGGATCGAGGGGTTTTTAACTAAGGCAGCAGAACAGCTCGACGATGTTCTTAAAGATTTGAATAAGATTTTAGAAGTGCGGTCAGAAATTAATGAATACAAAGAGACTGTTAATTTTAACGAATTGGTAGATGCAATAAAATCAAGCATTCACATTGTTATTGAAAAGGAAAATGTTCAGATCGAAACCGATTTTACGGCGGTAGAAAAAATCACTTCCATCAAAAGTTACCTGTACAGCATTTTTTATAACCTGATCTCAAACAGCATAAAGTACCGTCAGCCGGGAGTAATGCCGCGCATTAAAATTCATTCCGAAACAGATTCCGAAAAAATTAAAATTTCCTTTAAGGATAATGGCGCCGGGATAGATATTGAAAAGCATAGCGATAAAATATTCGGACTGTATAAGCGATTTCATTTTAATACAGAAGGAAAAGGGTTAGGGTTATTTATGGTAAAAACACAGGTGGAAACTATAGGAGGAACGATACGCGTGGAGAGCAAACCCGGAGAAGGTTCCACCTTTATAATCGAAATTCCGTTGTTATTCGGAAATGAAGAACGCCCATAGTTATTAGCAGGAGATTTCTCTATTTTAGTAGTAGAAAAATTCGCAGCATCACCAGAAACAATTACATGAGCACACTGGTACAAGCAAGCTTCCTGGTTATTTTTTTCATTGCCTGAGCACGGATATTTTTCGCCTGACTGAAGTAAAATTCTTTTCATGAGCTCTTATCCTTACCGGGCGGATACAAATTCATCTCACACGCTTACCATAAAAACCGAGTTCATGCTTATGAATACCGACGGTTCAGGATTGCAGCAGCTCACGCACTTTTGCTACATGGGTTATGTTAAGTCTCATCCCGGCATTGCAGCAACAGGTTATTGGGGACGTGGCGATTCAACCATTTATGCGCAGAGGTTGATTTTCCCAAACAGGCGGCTTATTAATTGTTCCTTCAAAACAGGCAATATCTAATCGCTGCCTGTATCTTTGATAAAATTTAATTCCCCTATGGCATTTGTCACAAAGCTATTTGATCGTCAGCCTGATTCAGTAATTTGGTTTACCCCGGTTTTTTCATCTGATAAAAAAGTTCCCGTTGATTTTAAAGTCGGCTATTGTAATACAGCTGCGTGTCACATTTTGAAAGCAACAAAGGAGCAGGTATTAAAATCAAGACTTCTATCCACAACCCTGATGGATGAAGTTTCCCGGCAACGGATATTTGATCAGTGCATGCAGGTTTGGAATACGGGCGAGCACGTGGAATTCACTTACCATAGTCCGGGAATGGATAAATATTTCAGCGTTCAACGAAGCAAAGTTGAGAATGGAATTCTGTGTATTACACGCGATTCGACGTTGCTCGAAAAAACCCGCCAGGAAAAAAACACGCAGGCCGATCTGCTGGATCAGCTTCTCAGCAATTCACCGTATGGAATTTCACTTTACGAAGCGATTAGAAATAAAGAAGGCAAGATCGAAGATTTCCGCCACAAGCTTTCTAATCAAAAGACTGCGGAAATAATCGCATTTTCGCTCGGGGATTTGAATAAATACACGGTAAAAGAGCTGATGCTTATTCGCGGCCAGACGGGATATTTTGAAATGTGTGTAAAGGTTGTCGAAACCGGAACGCCTGTTTACACCGAAATTTTTGCAAAGCCAAGAAACCAGTGGGTCGGCTTGTCTATTGTGAAATTCAATGATGGTTACCTCCTGAATTACCTGGATATCACGGCTACAAAAGCGCTGGAAAAACAGGCGGTGAGGCAAGCGGAAATGCTCCAAAGTGTTTTAAATGCATCGTTGACAGGCTTGTTTGCGCTGGAGGCTGTTTATGGCTTTTCAGGAAAAGTGCTTGACTTTAAATTCAGCATGTTCAACAAAGCGGCCGAAGAGCTTTTAAAAATTACGGAGGAAGAAAAAACGAAAACCTTTCTCACCGTTTTTCCCGTTGCAAAAACGAATGGTTTGTTTGACAAGTATGTCCAGGTGATTGAAACCGGCAAGCCTGTAAAAACCGAATTATCCTTTAGCGGCGATAAAATGAATGGCATGTTTACGCTCTCGATTTCTAAAATGGGTGATAAGGGATTGGTTCAGTCGTTTAATGAAATCGTTCCACGTCCGGCAGGAATGAACTGATAAAAAAACGTCCCGCCTTTTTCGGGCGGGACTTACTTGTGACCCCGGAGGGCAAGCCGGATAAAAATGTCCGGCGAATATTTTTATCTGGCTTGTGCTTGCGCAGCAACATCGAATCCCTCAGAAAAAAAAACGTCCCGCCTTTTTCGGGCGGGACTTACTTGTGACCCCGGAGGGATTCGAACCCCCAACCAACAGTACCGGAAACTGTCATTCTATCCAGTTGAACTACGGAGCCAATATTTATTTCTTTGTCATTCTATCCATCCGCTGTGGCGGAGAACTACGGAGCCGTAAATTTCGTTGCGGCCACGAAGATACGAAGGCGGCATTATAAAAACCCTGATTTACACAATAAACCACCCGTTTTGAAGTTATTATCCCGCATGAATTCATTAAATTTGTTCAAATGAGCTGCGGCAAGCCCACTACCTTTTTTTCAACACTGTTTTTGATTTTCATTTTCGCTTTTGCGAATACAGGAAACGCACAGAATCTGCCAATCGGCGGATGGCGAATGCATTTGCCTTACCAGAAATGTAAGTTCGTCACCGGATCTGCCACTTCAGTTTGGGCGGCTACCGAGAACGGACTTTTTCGTTTGAACAAATCGGATAACGCGCTCGAGCGGATTACAAAAATTGACGGATTAAGTGATTTAGGCATCAGCGCCTTAAATTATAATGCCGGCAACAATACGCTCATGATCGGTTATGCCAACGGGAATATCGATCTCATCACGGACAAAACAATTACAAACCTTCCCGATATAAAACGTGCGCAGATCATCGGGAATAAAGCGGTCAACAACATTTATTTCGTTGGCAATATTGCTTACCTCTCCACCGGTTTCGGAATTGTTGTTATTGACACCGATCGCAAAGAAGTTAAAGACACGTACCTCATCGGGCCTAACGGTGGATATTTAACGATCAACGATATTGTATCTGACGGAACAACAATTTACGTTGCTACGGTAAACGGAATTTATTATGCGCCGATCAATGATCCTTATCTCACGAATTTTACAACCTGGACAAAATTCAACACCATTATCAACGGACATTCCAACAGCCCTTTTGTTGCAATCGTTGTTTACGATAATAAATTAATTGCAAGCAGCTCCGCTTCCGGTGGATTTGTTTACACGTATGATTTTGCAACCACAACCTGGGGTACACTCCCCGGTTATAGCGCAACAAGTGTGGAAGATCTTTTTGTTCGTAATAATCACCTGTTCCTTTCCAACATCTATGCTGTTGATGAAATGGACACGAATTACGTTGATCCGAATACGAATGGCTGGTTTTATTATCCGTACAACATCATTACCATTTCCGCTACTTTTCCAAGACAGATTTATGTTGATGAATACAATACGGTTTGGTTCGCCGATAATATTTACGGACTTGTAAAAATGCTAAATGGATCGGCAGGGCAATCTTATTATCCGAACGGACCGATTTCTACTGATGCATATTGGATGGCGGAATCGGAAGGAAATCTTTTGGTTGTTGCGGGCGGACATGACGATGCGTGGAACAATGTTGGAAACAACGCAGGTATTTCAACGCTTAAAGAAGGCGTGTGGACGAACTTTAATAAAACAACAATTCCACAAACAGATACGATCATTGATTTAATGGCCGCTGCAATTGATCCGCTTAATCCGAATCATTATTTTCTTGGTTCATGGGAAAAAGGTTTGCTCGAAATTAATAACGGTCAATTTGTTCAGCTCTGGGATAATTCCAACAGCACGCTTGAATCGAAAGTAGAATATCAGTGGGTTGGTGTAAGCGGATTGGAATACGATGAGGACGGAAATTTATGGGTTGTAAATTCACACGCGCTTAGTCCGCTTAACGTTTACAAACCGAACGGAACCTGGCAGGCTTTTGATTTTACAGGATTGATTCCGGTAGGAACAACTGTCGCCGAAGTGCTCGTAACCGAAAGCGGGCAAAAATGGATGATCCTTCCACGCGGAGGTGGTATGCTTGTGTTTGATGATAACGGAACACTTTCAAATACCAGCGACGATAAAAAGAAACGACTTGGCTTTACTTCAGGCGTTGGACATATTCCGGGAACAGAAGTGCATTGTATGGTCGAAGATGATGATGGCGAAATCTGGATCGGAACGGATAAAGGGATCGGCGTTTTTTATTGCGCGGAAAATATTTTTACAACAGCAGGATGTGATGCGCAGCAAATCCTGATCACACAAGACAGCTACGTGCAGATCTTAATGGAAACACAAACCGTTACTGCGATCGCTGTTGATGGCGCTAACCGCAAATGGATCGGCACAGAAGGCGGTGGTGTGTTTTTAATGTCGGAAGACGGACAAACAGAGCTTGCGCATTTCACAGAAGCGAATTCACCTTTGCTTTCTGATAATATTACAAGCATCGCTATCGACCAGGAAAGCGGGGAAGTTTTCTTCGGCACTTCGAAAGGAATTGTTTCATTCATGGGCGAAGCAAATACCGGCAAAGATGAAATGGGTGATGTGTACGCATACCCGAATCCCGTTTCCCACGAATACACCGGTCCGATTGCAATCACAGGTCTTGTAAAAAATGCCGATGTGAAGATCACAGATATCCGCGGACAAGTAGTTTTCAAAACCACAGCATTAGGCGGTCGCGCAATCTGGGACGGAAATAATTTCGCAGGAGAAAGAGCAGCAAGCGGCGTTTATATGGTTTTCGTTACCAATGATGACGGAACACAGAAAGCGGTGACGAAGATTCTTCTTATTAATTAGAAAAAAGCGGGAACGAATTACGAATGAAGGCGAATATACGAAAGACGTAGATCGGACTCTTTCAATAAAATGTTCGTTTTTTATAATTCTTACATTCGTTTTGATTCGTAATTCGTTCCCCCCAAAAAAATGCTTCAAACAACGAGAGGAATAGTTTTTCACACCATTCCTTATTCCGACAGCAGAATAATTGCGAAGATCTATACCGAATTTTCAGGTGTGGAATCTTTTATGGTAAATATTTCACGGAGCAAAAAGGGGAGGATCAAGAATAATTTATTGCAGCCTTTAACACAGCTTGACCTTGTTGTTGATTATCGCGGCAAGCACAATTTGCATACGGTTAAGGAACTTTCCTGTTCCATGCCGTACAAACATTTGCAGGAAGATATTATTAAAACCAGCATCGCGCTTTTTCTCGCGGAGGTGCTTTATAAATCGGTGAAAGAAGAAGAGGCGAATGAGCAATTGTATTCTTTCATTGGAAACTCACTTCACATTTTAGATCTGCAGGAAGAAGGAGTTGCCAATTTTCATTTGGTATTTCTGCTGCAGCTTACGCGCTATTTGGGTTTTCCACCACAACTAAATCGTTCAGGCGAAAAAAGTTTTTTTGATTTACGCGATGGTGTGTTCCGCGATAAATTTCCTGATCATCTTCATTACCTCGATGCAGCGGAAGCAAGGATGTTTGAAAAATTGTGCCTGCTGACGTACACAAGCATGGGGGATTTTCCGCTTTCGGGAGAAACACGTCGAATAATGGTGAGGCATATTCTTCATTACTACGATTTGCATCTGCATAATATGCACGAAGTGAAATCGCACCAGGTATTGGAAGTTGTGCTGGGGTAGAAAAAAAGGTGACAGGTGACGGGTGACAGGTGATTTTGTGGTGGTTTAATTCATTCTCCTTTTCACCTGCCACATTTTACTTTTTTTTCACGTGAATCACATATCGGAATCCGATTGTTGAATGTTGTTCGGCAGGATCAACAAAACGTTTCGGATTTATCCCTGCATCATTTCTTTCTGCTGATGGTCTTCCGCTAAAACGTTCATCGTACCAGTTTGCGCCGCGCACGAGCCTGCCGTTTCTTGCATTTCCTTTATCGTAAAGCATTTCAATTTGTTTTGCAAGCTTTGTGCTTTCGCTTGTATCGGTATCCAGCACAGCAAGATGTTTATCAAAGAAAGGCTTCCAGTTTTCTGCATACGATTCTTTCATCCATTCCGAAACATTTCCATCCATCCAGGAAATTCCCATTTTATCGAGATGCTGTCCGGCATCAGGACCACTATTTTTTTTCATTGCAGAAAGATCCGCAGGGCCTGTGTGAAAATATCCATCGCGGATATAATCTCCCCTGAAATATTGATCCTTTGTAAAAAGATTCTTGAGATAATTCGGACGCTGGTAAGGATCGTCGTGGCCGGGATAGCTGACACCAAGATTAGAAATCCAGTCACCGGTGCTTTCGAAATAAGAATTAAAGAGCACACTTTTTTCGCCCTGCACAGAAATAGAAACCAGTTCCCATTCAATATCGGAAGGCAAGGTGTATTCAATTTCATAAGGAACATTTTCTTTATCCAGCTGCTGCTGATGCATATGTGTTTTCCAATCCAGGAAAGCCATCGCCTGGTACCAGCTTACTCCTACAACAGGATAATTATCATAAGCCGGGTGCCAGAAATACATATTGGTCATCGGCTCATTATAAGAGAAAGAAAAATCTGTTGTCCAGGATGCAGTATCGGGAATAACGTAAAGTGAATTTTTCTTTAGCTGTTTCACCACTGATGACTCCTGGTTGAAGAAAACATAATTAAAAACCTCTTTAAAATCTTCTGTTGGAACAGCTCTTCTTACGAGTCGGTAGCTTTTTCCGTTTGCTCTTGTGTAAATAACGTCTTTATCATTTGGATTTTTTCCGGGAGGGATGATTTCGGAAGGAGGTAAAATTACTTCTATCGTATCCGTTTCAGTTTTGAAAATCGCTTTGTCGGCATAACCATTCGATGCACGAACCCAATTTATAAATTCACGGTATTCTTTATTCGTCACTTCATATTTCCGGAAATAAAAAGGCTGCACAGCAAGCTGAATTCCTTTGGCCGGGATTTTTTGCAATGATAATTGACTGTAAGAATTTCCGTTTTTATTTTGAATGGTTTCTACTTTCACCTCATTGATATCCGCGTATTGCAAAACGGCCCATGGAAGCGTACAAGGATAAAAAGTCCGGAAACGTTTTTCTTTCTGCTCCATTTCCGTTTTCGCCAGCTGTGCGTATTCACCGTAATTAAGATAAATCACATCGTTCATACCGCTTTTAAATGGTGAACCCGTGTAATAATCTGCAACAAATGAATCTTGTGTACAAGCGAACATAATTGGAGCAGAATGCATCGTAAATACACCTTGTAACTTCTTATAATTTTCAGGTGAGGCTTTGGCGCTGAAAACAGGTCCGGGAATATCTATAGCAGCTGAAGCAGTTTTTCCATCATACCAGTTCGGTTCAATCTGCATGTGCGAATCAGGCTGTGAATAATGCTCTTTCTTCGCAGCATTCGTTTGATTGAATGTCGTATCCACATAAAGTGAATCGGTGTTTGGTAAAACGGCTGTATTAATTTGAGCTGTTTGTTGCGCGACAAAATCTTCCTGCGCATCAGCCGTATCGATTCCAACCGGTGAAAAACCTGCAGCGTTGTTTTGCGGCGTTTGTGAAATTGGATTTCCGTTGGTAGAATTCATTTCATAAATCAAAATGGCAACGGAAACAACAAACAGGAAAACAATTCCATTCAACCAGAACTTTCCATAACCGCGACGTTTGATAAATGCATATTCCAGCTTTTGGATCAATTCGTTTTCGCGTTTGGAAAGAGGAATGGTTTCTTCGGTGCGGTTAAAAATAATGTCTGCGTTCATCGTCAATGTATTTTGAGTGAATTCGTCGGGGTTATTATCCATTACAAACTGCCTGAGCAAATTGTCCAGTTCATGTTCATCTATATGCAAAAGAATATTCTTCATCCTTTTAATTTTTCGTTCATGCGTTTTGTCAATGCCGCTTTTAATCTCGAATAATAAACCTTCAGCTGATCTTCCGGCCGCTTTACAAATTTTGCGATCTCCGAATAAGGCATATCCTGGCTGCGCAACAATAAAAGCATTCGCTCCCAGTCTTCTAATTTTTCCAGCTCTTCTTTCAGCAACACCATTTTCAGAGAATTTATTTCCGGCGATTCTTCTGCAACTTGCGGCTCACTATAATTTTCATTCGCATCAGCTGTATTTACAATGTTCAAACTTTCTTTTTCCTTTTTATTATCACGGTAATATTGTCGCAGGTAATTGACAAATACTTTGAAAATAAAAGAGCTATAATTTTTCTCCGACTCAAACGAATAATTAGCCGTTGTATCGAGCACTTTATAAAGCGTTTTATAAATCAACTCCCACGCTTCATCTTCACTCAACTTCCAGCTATGAACGGCATAACCAAACAATTTTTTCCCGTACCGCTCATACAGCAGTGCAATGCTTTCTTTGTCCTTGCGGGCAATGGTTTTATAGATTTCGTTTTCGTTTTGCTTCACAGGAGCATGCGCCTTTATCTATATAATCCAAACAGGTAACAGGGAAGGAAAATTGTATTAGCGGGGAAAGTTTGGACGAAAATCACGCATTTGCATTACACCAGGGCGTGACGGCAAACGAAAGTAAAGAGGAATTATTTTTTATCCGGAAGACGTTCCTGCGAGAAGACGGGCGGACCTTGTATGAAGACATAAGGCAGCATGTCTACAGAAGGATTCACATTGATTGTGATCGATTCTACACTTCCCTTTTCGATTTTGAGCGTGGCAATATTAATTCCCCACATGGAAGTATTGAATGTGCAGAGAAAACGATTGTTGCCAATGTATTCTAATTTTCCGAGCATGGCAGGATGATGCTCAAATGTTGCAGCGATCTTTCCACCATCGGTTGTGATGTTCATCTTTCCGTAAACATTGTTATAATAGCTTCCTGCAAGATCTTTAATCGGAACAGGAAGCGGAATTTTCAACGCTGCGCTGTCTTGCAATATTTTTGTCGCTGCAGCATCTTCCGAATTAAATTTCTTCGTGCGTTTAGCAGAAGTTGCTGCATAGTTTTGATAAGGCAAACCCATATACGCATCAATGATTTGCTTGCGGAGATCGCCATACATGGTGGCATTGTCGCTGTTGATCAATACAGTTATTCCAAGATTTAATTCAGGAATAAAACAAACCGTGGAAAGAAATCCATCTGCGCCACCATCGTGATAAAAAACCTGCTTGCCGTTGTAATCGTACGAAAACCATCCGAGGCAATAGGTTGTAAAATGTGTTGCGGATGAACCACGGCCTTCTACAATTGTTTGCTGGCGACGTGTTTCTTTCAAAACAGAAAAAGGAACAACTTGTTTTCCTGCATATCGTCCGCTATCGAGCTGCATTAATAACCAATGCGAAAGATCTTTTACGCATGAATTCATCGAACCTGCCGGACCGAGATTGTCTACTTTATCGGGTTGGAATGAAAGTAGTTTTCCCTCGTACCACGTGTGCGGCAAACATGCATTTCCATCCGCTACAAGCGCGGCATGAGTTGTAGATGTTCTGCGCATCTGCAACGGATCAAAGAAATTTGTTTTTAAAAATGCATCCCAGGTCTGTCCGGTAACAAGCGGAATAATTTCTCCCGCGGTTAAATAAGCGGAATTACAATAACCGAATTTCGCACGCAATCCGAATACCGGTTTTTGTGTAGCCATGCCTGCAATGATCTGCTGGCGGGTTAGATTGGAATTCCAGTTCAGGAAATCGCCCTGGAAAGTTTGCAAGCCTATGCGATGACAAAGTAAGTCGCGGATCGTAATTTGTTTTGTGGCGTATGCATCATACAAACGAAAGCCCGGCATCCATTTTAAAACGGTATCGTCGAGCGATAATTTTTTTTGCTGTGCAAGCAATGCTAGTGAAGTTGCAGTAAATGCTTTTGTGCACGAAGCGATTTGGAATAAAGTGGAATCGTTTACTTTTTTGTCTTTCCCGGTTTCTGTTACGCCATAACCTTTTGAAACGATCACTTTTCCGTCTTTCACAATAGCAATCGCAAGTCCCGGAAGATTTTGCGCCTCCATTTCACGTTGAATGTATTTGTCAAGCGAATCGGTTACGAATGCAGGCTGCTTTTGCGAAATGCCGGCGATGGAAAAGAATACGAATAAAAGAAAGCAGGAGTATTTTTTCATCACAGGGAGTTTTTGGAATGAATTCGAATTTACAAAAGAGGAAAGATTTAAGCTAGAAATACAAATCGATCAATTCCCGCACACATCCTTCACCGCCTTTTTTTGTCAGCACAATATTCACCATGTTTTTCACCGCATCCACCGCATCGGCAGGGCAGCAGCTGAATCCAACCGCTTTGATAATATCTTCATCATTGATATCATCGCCAATGAAACAAATATTTTCCGGAGAAATTTTCAAAGCCTCGCACCATTTTTTGAGCGTTTCAATTTTCGGAATTTGTGAAACTTCTACGTGCTCAATATATAAACGTTCCGCGCGACGCTGAATTAAATTCGTGCTGAATCCATGAGAAATAATTCCTGTATTCACTCCGCGTTTTTTTAAGCGACGTAACGCAAGACCATCTTTTGCATTAAACTTTTTAAAATCATCACCTGCTTCGGTGTAATACATTCCGCCATCTGTCATCACCCCATCAATATCGCAGATGAGCAGTTTAATGTCTTTGCTCCGCTGATCTTCGCGTAATTCAATATCCGTTTTAAGCAGCAGATCGGTTGTCAAAGAAAAATGCGAAGCAATAAGGGGAATTTCATCCGGGAACGGACGCGCAAGATCTTTTATACCTAGTCCGGAAGAAAGTGTTCCCGGATCAAGATTATTCTTGTGGAGGAGAAAAGAAATGTTTGCGGCGTATTGGCTCATTTCGACAAGGGTTGGCTGTTTAAGTTTGATTTAACCCTCAAAGGGTTTCAAACCCTTTGAGGGTTAAATCAAACTTAAACAATTAAATAATTTTTCTTCCTATTGCAGACGCGACAGCTTTCAGCGAGCCGGTGAGCGCGCGGAATTCGTCGTGGTTTAATTGCTGTGATGCATCCGATTTTGCTTCTTTCGGATTCGGATGCACTTCGATGAGCAATCCGTCAACGCCCATCGCTGTGCAGGCGCGTGCGAGATCAGGAACGCCGTACGCATAACCGATCGCGTGACTCGGATCGAGGATGATTGGAAGATTGCTGTGTTCTTTCATCCACGCTGCGCCGCAAAGATCGAGCGTAAAACGTGTTTTGGTTTCGAAGGTGCGAATGCCACGCTCACATAAAATAACGTTTGGATTTCCACCCGCGAGAATAAATTCTGCGCACTGTAAAAATTCCTGCAGCGTTGTTCCGAATCCGCGTTTAAGCAAAACAGGTTTCTGAGTTTTTCCGCAACGCTTGAGAATACCATGATCATACATCGCCTTCGCACCGATCTGGATGATATCTGCGTATTCGATAATGTCTTCTACGTTTGTCGCGTCGCGCACTTCGGTGATGATTTGCAAACCATGTTTTTCGCGCATTTTCGCAAGCAGCTTTAATCCTTCTACGCCCATTCCCTGGAACGTGTACGGGGAAGTGCGTGGCTTAAATGCACCGGCACGCATGATGGAAATTCCCATCTCTTTCAAAAGCAATGCGCTCTCTTCAATCTGCGCTTCTGATTCCACAGAACAAGGTCCGGCGATCAATGCAGTATGATTTGTTGTGCCGCCGATCTTCACGCCATTGATATCGATGGTGCGTGTTTCGCTTCTCCATGCGCGGCTCGACAATTGCATATCGTCGTTGAGCACAGTTACGCGTTCAATGTCTTTTTCATATTTCGCGTCAAGCGTTTTTGTGGAGGAAGAAGTGATCAAAACAAATCCGCTCGTATCATGGATGCAGAATGCCTTTACTTCCTGCGCAATTTCCTGCGCGCGTGCTTCTTTGACGGAATTTCTTAATTCAATTACCATAACTGTTTAAATTCTAAAGGTTAAAAATCCAAATTCCAAATCAAGAAGGTTTTGGGATTTGGTTTTTATTTTTTTTGGTTTTTAATTTTTTATGCTTCTCCTTTTACCAGGTTAAAGAATGTCAACGCACCTGTAACATTATTATCATTATTCACCACCGGCAAATAGGTAATTGGAAATTTCTTCGATTTGATCAAACGGATTAATTCCACAACAGTCGCATTTTCATTCACCGTTACAGGTTCGCGATTTGTGATCTCGTTTTCAGAAATAGAATTAAGATCATGAATGTGCCTGAGCAAACCTTTGCGCACATCGGCGTTGCTGATAATTCCCTGCAGCTTATTTTTTTCGTCGGCGAGAATGGTGAAACCCATTTGATAATTCTCGATGCTGTACAGCACATTTTCAAAGCTGCGCTGGCCAGGACGAAGAACAGGAATCTCATCAATATTCATCATGAAATCTTTCACTTCAAAATGCGATTCGTTCTCCAGTGTTTTTAAATTCAGCAATGCAAAACCGATGCTTTCTGCTTTAAATAAAAACGATCCTGAAACAGAAGCATAAACGCCCATATTGCGCAGGATGAATGAAACTTCACCATTAACTCCGCCATCCACGTGAATGCGTTTTTCAGGATAACGTTTTTTAAACATGCGGATCTTGCGGAAAATATCTTTGTTGAATGCACCGCCGCTTTTTCCGGGAATCGTTGCCATCATCAAAATAAAATCGAACCTATCGGCGTACTGGTCAAAAACATCGATCTCAGAAACAGCAGTGATTGCAAGTCCGAGCTTTCCTTTGATGGTAGAAGGAATTTCTAATTTACCCGGAAGATCCTCGTACTGAAAAGTGACGTAATCGCAAGGTGTTTTTTCAAGCAGCGGAAAATATTTCTCCGGTGTATTTGAAATGATGTGAAGATCAACAGGCGTTTTGCTCCATTGACGGATCTTTTCAATATCATCAAACACTTTAGGATCGTCGTTGCAATCGACATGAAACATTTCAATACGATGCGCGTCGAGATCGCGAACAACCTGCTCAAGATCTTTTGTTGTGGAATAAATGGAGGCCGATATTTTCATAGAATGAAATCGGGCGTAAAGGTACGGGGAAAAGTTTGGAGTTGGGAGTGGTTAGTTCGGAGAGGAGCTCCATCCCGGGCGGCGCAGATTTTTATCAATGCATGTTTAATCAGGCATATTGAAATATTCAATCTTTCGGTACGTGCCACCATCGCGCAGGCTTATGATTGTTTGACCGGTTATGAATGTTTTTCCAATCCGGCCATCCGGCAGCGAGTATTCTTTAAAAGCAATACTGCCGCCCCATTCATAAACATGATTTTTCAGATCATCTGTCTCAAAGCTCAGCACGTAACTGTTATGTGTCGTATTAAGACCAAGTCCAAGAGAACGATAGGGCAGCACGAATTTCATTTGCTTATAGTCTGCCGACAACCGCGAGATGTCGATGTTCGGGAAATTGGAAACAGCACCATATGGCAAAGAAAATACTTGCGGAAGCATATCGTAATAATACAGGAGCGTGTCGGGAGTTGACAGGAAACGCGCAGAAAGAAAATTGTAATCGAAATGTTTTTCGCGGAAAGTTTTTGGAATTTCAAACAACATCGTGTCGAGTTGGAATATTCCATCCTGATCGCGGTCCTCAAATAAACCCAATGTATAACGAACGGGAGCTTCCGCAGAATCAAGAAAAATCCGCTTCCAGCAATAATTGTTTTTTGAATCGAAAAAAAGGTTGTTATAATCAGAGGTCCAATATTCACCCATCTCTCTTCGGGAGAAAAAGAATTTGCCTTTAATGTTGAAATGTTCGTCGAGCAACAAAAGGATCGGGCGTTTGTTTACACCGAAAGACCGATCACCTTCACCAGTATTCATAAAATACGTAATGTAAAGTGTAACACACAGGAAGCTGTCGGATACCGATACGTTTGTCAGCAAAAAACGCGGGTAACTTGGATTTTTAGTGAAATAATTTTCTTTGCGTGCGAGCAGTTGTTTTGTAAGGCGTATGGATGCAGTATCATCTGAAACCGCTTTAGAAATGCAATCAAGGTAATCTAGCTGAGAAGTTAACTGTTCTAGCCGCAATGAATCTATAGCTTTTCCTGAAGGGAGCTCACAAGAATAGATCTTTCCGAACTGTGTACTGGAAGCATAAATTTTATTATGGAAAAGCGTGTAATTTTCATCAGCGTAATGCTTGCGGATGTAGCCCACAGAATCACCTTGCAGCATTACCGGAGGTTTGGTTTTGATTTGAAAAGCACTATAGAGCTGTTGCCTGAATGCTGCGTCATTATATTCAATAAACGAAACATCGTACACTCGTTTGTTTTTTCGATAAATACTTACGGAAGATCCGGGAGTATTGCCAAGCTGTCGGAAAAGTGTATCGCTATTAATGAGGAATTTGTCTGAAGAGCTATCACCGAGAACAGCTGTAAAAAATTCATCCTGTTGGTAGGAAGGCAGGTTGCCTGCGAGGTAAACTGTAGCAGCCTCCAGGTGCTCATTACGAACAGTAGCCAGAATACTTTGGTATGCAACAAGACAATTGATGCAGTCAGTGCCCGAGACACGTACGAGAATAAAATCCTCAGGAATCTTACCAGGCGCTTTTTCACGAAGTGTATGCAAAGCTGAAGAACAGCCCGAGAGTACTACAGAGATTAAGAAAAGCAATCTGATCGGAAGCATAGTTAATTAATAAGAAGCGACCCCATGAAAAACGCTGGTTTGCAGCAATTCATCTCCTAATAAACTAAGTAAAAAACATATAGCTCACAAGAATCGCGCATACAATCCCCGCAAGATCTGCAAGCAAACCTGCTCCGATTGCATAACGCGTGTTTTTAATTCCGACCGAGCCGAAATACAATGCGACGATGTAGAAAGTTGTATCTGCGGAAGCGTAGATGACCGAGGCTAATCTTCCCACAAAGGAATCAGGGCCGTACGCGGTCATCGCATCAATGGCAAGACCTTCCGTTCCGCCGCCGCTTAATGGTTTCATAAATGCAACAGGCAACGCCGGAACAAAACGGGTGTCTATACCCATCAGCTCAAACAATAATGTAAAGGCTTGCACAAGATAATCCAGTGCACCGCAGTTTCGGAAAACACCAATTGCAACAATCATTGCGACGAGATAAGGAACAATTCTGATAACGGTAGCAAAGCCATCCTTCGCTCCTTCAATGAATGCTTCGAACACATTTACTCTTTTTATCATCGCAGCAAGGAAGAAAGCACAGATTATTCCCAGGAGAATAAAATTGCTACCCACAGTCGATACTTCGCTTCGTATATCGGGTGGAAGCGTTCTGAAAAACCAGACAAATCCGGCAAAAAACAAAATTCCGGCGCACAGCCATGAGATAAGGTATTTGTCGAAAAGCCGCTGACGAATTGCGACGACAATAAGACCGATCAGAGAAGCGCAAAACGAAGCAATAAGGATCGGAATAAAAACATCGGTCGGATTTGCTGCACCTTTTGCTGCACGCAGCCCCATGATCGTTACCGGAATCAATGTAAACCCAGCCGTGTTTAATGCCAGGAACATGATCATCGGATTGGAAGCAGTTTCTTTATCCCTGTTCAATTCCTGCATGCTTTCCATTGCCTTTAATCCCATAGGTGTGGCAGCATTGGAAAGTCCTAACATGTTTGCGGAAAAATTCATTACAATTTGCCCTTGCGCAGGATGACCATCCGGAATTTCAGGAAAAAGCCTGCGAAAAAACGGGCTGATAATCCTGCTAAGAAAATTAATCGCTCCTGCCTTTTCCCCGACTTTCATCACACCCATCCATAATGTAATTACTCCACCTAATGTCAACGCAACCGTAAATGCGGATTTCGCCGAAGCAAATGTTCCAACTCCGATGGTTTCAAACACATGCATGTCGGCAGGATTATGACTGATAAAATAGCCAATGCACGTGCGAACAATTGCAATGATAAATCCGACAAGAAAAAATCCGATCCAGATGTAATTAAGAAGCATGGATGTAAATGTACAATTGTAAGTTCAAATTCGCCCTTTGCTTTTTTCTTTAATTTTAGCGGCATGAATGACATCTACAACGATGAAACGTATTTAAAAAACAACCCGGGCTGGCATGAAGAAGGGGCTCCTTTCAAAACGGAAAAAATTGTCCGCTTATTAAAACATAATTTATTTCCGGTAAAAACGGTTTGTGAAGTAGGATGTGGCAGCGGAGAAATATTGGTTCAGCTCGAAAAAAATTTATCCGGCGATATACAATTTACCGGTCTCGATATTTCGAAAGACGCGCATGCAATTGCGAAGAAAAAAGAATCGGCGAAAATAAAATTTCATCTGAAAGATATTGCAGATGAAAACCAGGTATTCGATTTAATTCTTGTGATTGATGTGATCGAGCATATTGATAATTATTTCCGTTTTCTTGATGCTGTTGTTGCTAAAAGCAAATACACCATTTTTCATATTCCCCTTGATATTTCAGTGTGGACGCTTTACAGGGAAAAAATGCTGATCGAATCGAAAGAGCGTGTCGGGCACATTCACAATTTTACGGAAGATTTCATTTTAAGCATTCTTAATGACCACGGATTTGAGCTGGTAGATAAAATGTATACGGAGCCGATGTTCGAAACCACTTCATTCAAACAAAAGCTGGCGAATGGAATCAGAAATTTTTTATTCCTGCTGAATAAAAAATTCGCTACAAAATTTATGGGCGGCTATTCTATAATGGTTTTGTGTAAAAACAAACAGCAGTAGAAGAAAGAAAAGTTTAGCACGGTTTTGATGTGGAAACAATTCCTCAGTCTGTGGTGTAAAAACAAATGTTTTCCTGATTTTTAAACAACGGAAAATCAGTCTCGGAACTATTTTTAAAAATGAATTTACCAATGAAAATAGTTGCAAACCAACTCCACAGTAAAAATTAAAATGGTGTGAATTAAACTGGATCAAACTTTGCCTTAGTAGTTGAAAACAGGACTCATGTTCTCATCACTACAATTAAAAAAATTATCGCTTTTCATTTCTGTGTTCGCCTTTTCAGCGGCGGGATTTTCACAGCCGATAATGAAGCGATCTTCTTTCGCAGGAACATATACTCCAATTTCAATCGCATCAGGTGCTACTCAATCTACAGCCACCGGCGATAATTCTTTCCAGGACTTTATCCCGATTGGTTTTCCATTCAACTATTTGGGAAGTACATATTCAACTATTGGCGCGAGTACAAATGGTCTTGTGGCATTCACAGGTATTTCTGCTAGCGCGAGTAATATGGATTTGTACTCTTTTTCAGCACCTCACACTGTGCTTGCGCCATGGTGGGATGATTTAAAAGTGCAAAGCGGAACCGGTTCTATCCTGTATCAATTACAAGGAAATCCAGGTACGCAAACATTTACAATTCAATGGACAGATGTTCACTCTTTCAATACCGGCTCAACGGCTCTCCTGAATTTCCAGGTGATTTTATATGAGCTCAATAATAAAATTGAATTCCGTTACGATGCAGCCCCTTCCGGAATTTTTAATTCAAATGAATCTGCTTCTATCGGAATTAAAAGTGCGATCGGTGGCAACGGAGAATACATTGACGCTGTAACCGGATCGAGATTCACAGGAAATGGGATGCTGAGCGCTTCCAACATGTGG
The DNA here is from genome assembly GCA_031412295.1 of Bacteroidota bacterium. Taxonomy (GTDB): domain Bacteria; phylum Bacteroidota; class Bacteroidia; order Palsa-965; family Palsa-965. The sequence continues at coordinate 140,304 of JANOCU010000003.1, read as the reverse complement.
CCATCTCACTTTTTTCGTTTTGTTCCGGGAACTATTCTTCCGGTTTCACAGGGAGTTTTTTCTGTTGGAATTACCGGAGACTACTATAATTTGAGTGAAGCTGTTGCAGATATAAATCACCGTGGCGTTACTGGAACGGGAACAATTATTCTTTCGCTGATTGATTCTTTATATGATGAAACACCACTACACGGAGATAATTTTTTTCCTATTCTCATCGGACCAATAGCCGGTGCAAGCATAACTTCAAGCATACATATTGAACCATTCGGATCAGCTGCAGTTATTGCTTCTCCGGGTGCGACAGCAGGATATTGCGCGTCACAAAACTCTTCCACTGCTATCGGAATTTCAAACGAACCTGTCATCGGCATTGTTGGCGCGGACTTTACATCGCTCAGCACTTCGATAGGAAACCTTGTACTTGCGTCATCTACTTCGAATGTCGACAGAGGTCTGCTGGTTATCAATTCCTCGCTTACAGATGGCTCAAGAAATTGTGGTTTCATGAATCTTACAATTGCACTTGACAGAACGAATACTAATACGATAGGTATAGAACAAACTTCCTCTGCAGCTTTATCATCCTACGCCGGATCGAATTCGTGGAATGTTTATCAATCAATAATTATTTCAGATGCCTATTCTGGTATTCGCCTGAACGGTGATATTGCATTTCCGGACTCCAGCACAACCATGACAGGAAATATTGTCGGAGGAAGCACAGCAGATGATATTGGAAATGGCGCATTGCCAACCTTCGGAATTTATGCAACGAATCAAAGCAATATCGCAATCATTGAAAATCTTGTCCGCAATATTTCTGTTAACGGCAATGTTAGCTGCACCGGGATCCATTTAGATCCTGCAATGGGAATCAGTAATGTTTATGGAAATAAAGTGCGGAATATTCATAACAACAGTGTTACATCAACTACAAACGTTATTGGAATTTCTGCAGATGTAAAAACTACAGGTACGCACCAGCTTTACATCTACAACAATTTTGTTTCCGGAATAAAATCGTTTTACAGCGGAGTAGGTTCTGCCGCGATCCAGGTAAAAGGAATTTCTATTCAAGGAGGAGGTGGCGGAACTTCTTCCAGTGTTATTCATGTTGATTTTAATAATGTGCATATCAACAATGCTTCATTGCTAAATTCATCAGCTTGTTTTGAATCAGGAACGACTTCAGGTCCTGTAATCAACACACGCAATAACATTTTTGTAAACAGCACTGCCTCACAAACAACTCCCGCCGCACATTTTTGCATCGTAACGCCAACAGCAAACGCGATTGGAAATGCTGGCTCAGTTTCAAATCACAATGATCTTTTTATTCCTAATCCCACACGTGGATTTATCGGGAAAGGAAATGCATCAACTTATGCATCATTGGCAAACTGGCAAGCAGCAATGTTATCTGATGCACAATCATTAAGCATTGACCCGTTATTCGCAAGCGTAACCGATATGCACGTGCTAAGCTCAGGATTAAATGCCGCAGGTATGGCGCTTCCGTGGGTGCCTATGGATATTGATAATCAAGTGCGCGGTGTCACTCCTGATATTGGTGCGGATGAAATATTTCCGCCGGACGCAAGTCCTGTTTCATTGATCAGTCCGGTTGCTGCTACATGTTATACAACGGCAGAACCTGTTGTTGTACGAATAGTAAATGCAGGAAATTCGTTGCTTGATTTTACAATGGATTCTGTGCTTGTTACTGTAGAAATTACAGGAGCAATTACACAAACACTGACAGTTATGCTCAATGATAATTCCAGGAACAATGGAAATCCGCTTCCGATCGGAGGTTATGCAGATGTGATATTGGGAACAATCAATATGACATCCACAGGAAGCTATATTTTCAATGTGTATACCACACTTCCTTCCGATGGAAATCCATCAAACGATACGCTTGGACCAATTACTATTAATGTTTCAGCGCCGACAGTAAATATTAGTGGAAATTCTAATGTGTGCGAAGGAAATGCAACAACGCTTACTGCAAATGTCAGCGGTGGCGACGGAAATTTCAGCTATCAATGGTCATCCGGACTTGGTTCAAACAGCAGCGTAACATTTACCCCAACACAAGACAATATTGTTTATGTAAGTGTTACCGACGGCTGCGGATACTTTGCAAATGATTCAATTTTAATCCAGCTTATACCAGATCCGACAGCAATGTTTACATACAGCGTTACCAACAACACAGTTACGTTTACAGATAATTCTCAAAATACAACTGGCTGGTCGTGGGATTTTGGTAACTCACAAAGTTCAAGTCAGCAAAATCCAACACATACGTATGCTGTTAACGGAACATACACTGTGATTCTTACCACAACGAATGGTTGCGGCAGCGATACCGCAAGTGCAGTTATTTCAATTATTACCACAGGAATTGATCCGTTTGATGAAGAGGCGAATGAAATAAATGTTTTTCCTAATCCGGCAAATGAAGCATTCACCATTTATTTCCCTGGAGCAGAAACCGATCTTGTAGTTGAGTTGGTAGATGTAAACGGCAAGCTGATCCAGCGAAAAGAGATCGGTAACACGGTGGAGGGAACGAGCTTCTTTATGGATATAAGTGCTTTTGAAAGCGGAATTTATTTCCTGCACATTTATTCTGCGCGGATTTCTAAAGTTCAGAAAGTAGTTATCGAAAGATAATTTACATTGCTGCTACGAGCGTAGCCACATCTTTCATGCGACTTAATTCTTTTGCATGACGCTGAAGCAGCGTTTCGCCGATTTCATTTTTCATATTGATATCAAGCGGATCATCTGCAAAACCGATCATTGCATAAACTTTATTTTCAGAATAAGAAAATGCACAAGCGGTAGAAAATAAACGATCTACTTCAACAAGATTCTGCCTGCGTTTCGGTGTGAGAATATCCATTACACGCGCAACATCACTGGTGTAAACGGTAAAATGCTCATCAAATTCTGCATCACCGGTTTTGATATTTTTTCTTGCGGTGCTGTGTGCGTATTTTCCTTCCGATAATTCTGCCCAGTCATCTACTTCGCCATCAATTTTGCGCTGACGGGGAAATACCCAAATATTACAAGGGAAAATTACCGGGCAATGCACGCGATAGAAAAAACCATAAAAATGATTGTTAGCTACTTCGAGAATGCCTAACCCTTTTCTATTCTTATCGTGCGAATCGACTTCTAATGCGATTTGATACACCTCAGCAACCACTTTTCCGGCTGGTCCGAATAAATAATCTTCACGCGCAATCCGATTGGCTTTATCACGAAACAGACCGCTTTTGCGAATATCTTCATTCATGAGTCGATGTGAAGAGGAGGAAACCCATCCCGGTAAAATTTTCGGAACAAGCCGACGCAACATCATGCGTTTGTACTTCCAGGAAATATTTTCGCGTTCCGGAAATTTAAAAGAAAGCCATGCAACGCTGCCGAAAAATCCAACTGTTACGACAAGCATCGTCACCACCGGCCAGGAAGCGTCGTGGTATTTTGTCATTTCATGAACGGTCGCCATTAAGCTGACTACGATGATAAAAATGGCGGAGACAACAATCCACAATACAGGTTTTCGGCGAAGCACGATGCGTTGCGTTTCGAGCTTTTGAAGCGCTTGTTTTTCCTCTGCCGAAAACCAATCCGAAATAGGTGAAGGGATCGCCATGGACTAAAGTTGCGAATTTTCCGATGAATGAACGGTAATGCGGGATAAATTAGCCTTTTAAAGAGGGATTTTATTGAAGTTTTTACCTTAAAAGCGACTTAATTTCCTGTTCAAGAAGCGGTATATGCCTGATTACAATTCCCCATATAATATCATCTGATACCGTATCGTAACCATGAATAATCCGGTTTCGGGTATCAATGATCTTTCTGATATTAGTTATTTTAATTTCCGGATCGATTTTAATTATTCGCGAAAAAGCTTCGCCAATGATTTCGATATTCCGTTCGATTGCTCGTTTGGTGCGAAGATCTTTTTGAAAATCACTAAAAGTTTTTGGTTCCGGGATAAAAGAGTGGATTTCATCTATGGCAAACTCAATATCCTTAAGCCACGTTTTAATATTATCGTCCATAGACAAGGACTTTTGAATCGTCAATATTCTTTTTTAGAAAAGGATTTTTGATGGCTTTATTTTCAAGAAGGTCAATTTGCCGGTTCAGCAATTTTTCCAATGCAAATTTAAGATCAAAATAATTGTCAGTATATTCTAGCGGATCGGATGAATTGAGATCGACTACAAGATCAATATCACTTTCAGGTGTAAAATTTTCAGTATTGACCGAACCAAAAGAATAAAGTGATTTCACCCCGTATTTTTCACACAGTTTTGAAATCTGATTCTTATAAACTTCAATCATTCCCATAGAATAAAATTAAGAAAAGAATTGAGAGCAAACGCACTTTTCATTTCTGCGCGGGTTAATTGAAATTATAAAAACAGGTACACTTTGTGTCCACCGGCTTAATACGCGAAACCGTTACAATTTGTAACGCTTTGGCTTATTTAGTTGATTACATTTTGTAGTCAACTGATTAGAATTCAGTTGTCCGATTTTATGGGACAACTGAAAATCAAAGGGGGGAGACAAGTTGTCCCCACCCTTTTGAAAGTTCACCATCCCGTGTTCGAATTTTTTTCAGGTAATCTGTAGGGTTCGCAGTGTCGGTCAAAACCTGTACGACATCAATGACTACAAAATACCATTTCTGATCGGTTTCATTGAAAGTGCTGCGAATTTTTTGAGATTGGAAAAGTTTAATGTTGCTCATAAATAAAGGGAGATATAAAATGAATAATAAAAAAATAAAGGCTTAATTGAAAAGAATAATCTGAATGCTAAAGTAGCGAATAAAGACAACCTTAGGTTTGATGTTGAAAAATATTAAACCAGGAAGGAAATAAAATTTCTATTTACAACTTCACAATAGCAGTAATTAAAATCGGGAAAATTCCGGCGAATAACATTGGGAAAATAAAAACAACCATATCAGCCCAGTTCAGTTTTCTTCCCTCGTCTTCATCATACCAGGAAGAACCATTATAAGTTGGCTCAACACCAAAATGTTTTTTGTAAATGTGCCGAAGCGTTCCGTAGGACAACAGGTAAATCAACGGACACATCAGCACATCTGCTGAATTAGCTCCTTTGCTTTGAAGTTCAGGTGAACGAAGAAATAATCCGTAACCCGCAAGAATTATAGCGGCAATCAAAAGCATAAAAAGCGTCCGATCATTTCTCAGCTTTTTGTAAAAGTTTGCCATCACTAAAACAAACCATAATCCCAATCCGATAAGATAGATCATATCCATTTCAAGAGGTATTTTTAAGCGATTTTAACATTTAACCCCCATTGGTTATAAGATGTAACAAATCCACCCTGTAAAGCAAGCAAAAAACCGGCAATCTTTTCAACATTTCACCCGACTTTTCAGATTCAAAATCATAGTATTAACAACATTTCAACACAGCCTGAATCCCTCGTCAATTCTGATATTTTTGTATACTTATGGAACAACTCTCTCTTATTCCACCGGCGCTCCGAACAGGACGCCAGCTTCACTTCCCGAAAATCCTCCGCGACAGATATGATTTGCTGGTTCCACGCCAGGAAGACGGGCTCATCGTGCTTGCGATATTTCAGAAAGTGCGTGCCGGCACGATCGAACGCACATTTCCTGAACGCGTTATCGTCGATACCATCAAGCAGGTTTTTATTGAGCTGGGAATGGCATCAGCGCGCGGAGAAGAAACGCAGAAATACGATGAGACACTTCACCGTTTGTTGCGTCACTTCCTCGATAAAAATTTAGAAGAAAAAACATACCAGCTCAGCTCTTACGCGGAAAATTTCTGCGACATGCTCGAGCGCGAAGTGCATACTGCCATCAATCCGTCACAAATTCAAAAAACATTCAACGATCTTGTTTTGCTTTTGGGATTGAAGCTGGAAACGATGGAAGATTTTCGCCATTGGTACCACACGCAATTCTTCAAGCACAAAAGCGATATCGGTTCCCAGCTGCGCGGATTACAGGCGCAAATTGAAGATACGATCGATCAGCTGAATGAGCTGGTGAAAAATGAGCAGGATAATTTTCGTGAAATGCTCATCGGTTGCGAAGCGCTTTTGGATCGCATCAAGGAACAAGCGGACAAACTTTCAAGCGCGTTCTCTTCGAAAGATGATATCAAACAATTGCTTGACGATGCAACGCTTGCTGAAGAATTTGAATTCCGCGAGATGAAACGTGAAGTGCGCGTTTATTTCAAAGACATTGAACAGCGACTCATCAACGTTTCACATACGATTGACAGAATCAAGCCGAAGATCAATAAGCTGTACAACGATTTCGAAAAGCGTGATTTTGACCGCAAGATCGAATCGTTCCTGATGTACATGCTGAAAAATTCTACCAGCAAATTCGGCCGTTCTAAAAAATTGGTTGGCCGCACTGTGCATGAAGTAGAAGTATTTCTGCCGAAAGGAATGCAGCCGAAAGAATATTACAGCGATCGTACGCGTATCACCGGCATGGATTACATGCAATTGCTCGAGCCGCCTCCGATACAGGTTACTTCTCACAATTGGGATGAAGAAGATTTGCATCGCCAGGCTGAGTTGCGCCGCTCACAAATTGCGCGTGATAAGCTCGTAGCACAATGGTGCGATCAGATCATTGCAGATTCTGACAAAAAGAAAAAAATAAACTTCGGCGATTATTATTTCAAGATCCTTCAAAAGGAAAATGATTACGAAGCAGCGGTGAAAGTCGCAACAGAAACATTAAGGGAATTTTCTAAAAAAGAAGGATTTGAAGTAATCGTTTCAGAAGAAATGATGCTCGATCCGAAACAACCATTCACCGGAATATGGAAGATGCAAATAAAAAATACGGCTTCTTAGAATCAGACGAAGCTTTGAACCTGTTCGCTGACCTGGATTTCGCTTTGAAGAGCGGCCAGCACGTTCAGAATTATCCGCACCAGGTGGAACTTTTCAATTTCCTTGAGAAATTTGAAGACGAGATCCGCCTGTACTACCGGAATCTCTTCAAAGTAAATCTCGCTGCGAAAGGAACCGATTACACCCGCTATTTCTTCCTCGAAATGGATGAAGAAAGTCGTGGTATTGTAAAATCACGTGCGAAAAAATTATCTCCCGAGTACACGTTGCTCGGAATCCTGCTGTTGAAAATCCACCGCATCGATAAATATTTTGTCAATGATATTTACGTTCCGGATTTGATCCAGCTGATCAAGAGCAATGATGAATACAAAAACTTCATCTACAATCTTTTCGCAAAACGCCGCGAGAAAGAAGCAACTGAAATTGATGAAAGCACAATCGACGAATGGATCCGCAACGCGCTGAAAGAATTCGAGCGACTCGGCTGGACACACTTCGATCCGCGCAACAAAGATCTTTTCGAGATCATGCCTTCGATCGATCGTTTGTTCTCAATGTACTCGTATGAAATTCACAACATCGATCGTTTGATTGATGAAACAAATACTATCACTGAGAAGACCGGCGGACTCTACGCAGTAGAGGAAGGCGGCGACGAGTAGTCACTAACTCCAGGCTTCAGCCTGGAGATTTGCACGACAGTCTCTCATCTTTACCTACCATACTCACAGCAACATGAAACAATATCCAAGAATATTCTCCCTGTCAACAGTTGGAATCATCTATCACAACAACTGTGACTATCTCCTGCATCCGCTTCGTACGGATTTCACAGGAGGATCAGGTTCCGGGAAATCGGTTATCGCCGATTTGCTGCAGCTGATCTTCGTTGCTAAAAAAGAATTCTGGGAATCCGGAACTGATGTAATGACCACTGAGAAACGTACTGTGGAAGGTATCGTGCTCAAACAAGGTGGCGACCAGGGAAACTTTGGTTATTCATTCGTGAACGTTGAAGTTGCCGAAGGAAAATTTATCATCGTCGGAACTCATGTGCAGACAAATGCGCGTTCCATTTATCCGTTTATCATTCAGAAAGGTTTTGATTTTGGATCTGAATCGGAAAACAATCTTGATCCGAGCGACCAATTTTTGTTGTACAAAGATTTTCTTCCGAACAACCAGATTCTTCCGATCGATAAAATGAAAGAAATTTTGGAGAAGCGCGGATTTAATCTTCGTCACTTCAACAACAGAACATCTGAATTCCATCGCGTGCTGTTCAACAACCAGATCCTTTCCACCGATCTGAGTCACGATGAAAAAAAATTAAAAACATTCGCGCAGATCATTCAGTCATTTGCCCGTGGTAAAGGTATCGGTGCAAAATCGGAAGATCTGAAAAACTTCCTTTTCGTAAATGATGATGATCAGAACAAAGAATACGAAAAGCGCAAAAAAGAAATTGAAGAAGCGCACGAAGAATACAAACGTCGCGCCCGCGTTTACGAAACAGTGAAGCTGAAAAAAGATCGCTTGCTGCTTTTGTTAGAAGACAAAAAGAAACGCGACAAAGCATTGCACCGTTCTTTATTCCTGGAAACAGGTTGGGCATACCAGCAAAAAGATGTGATCGGCCGCGATTTGATCCGCACACAAAAAGAAACCGCTCACGTGAATTTGCAGCAGATCATGCTCGAGAAACGCGTGAATGAATTGAATATGGAAGCTGTCGAACGTGAGCTGGATGCAATCACATCAGAGCGCACACGTCTCGAGCAGGAATTGGAAAATAAAAAGAAAGCAAAAGATTTCGCTGAAAAAAATCGTGCTTCTTATGAAAAAGCATACGGCATCGCGCAATCAGAATACGATGAAACAAGCGCTCGCTGGTCGAAAGTAAAATCGGTTGACGGATGGCTGCGTGTTTACAAAACCATGGATGCCGTTCGTGAGCAATTCAATAAGCAGGATCGCATCTCACGCGATCGTCGCAAGCTCGAAGAGTTTGAACAGTTTCTTTCACAGCGCAGATTGTTTGATGAATTCACCGCATCAACATGGTCGCAGGATTACCGCATGGCTTCTGCGGAGTTTGACGGATTGATGGATCAATTGAATGGCGAAATTTCCCGTCTTGAACAATTGCTTCCGTTATTCGACAGCGATAATAAAGATTCAGTTGTGCAATGGGCAATCCGCAATGCAGGAAAGCTGACAAAAGAAGAAGAGTCTGTGTTGATGCATTTCAAAGCGTTAAGCACAAAAAAACCTGCTGACGCTGCAGACGGAAATCGCTTTATTCCTGATCCGGAAAAAGTGTACAAAAACATGAAGCCGGTTGATGCAACTGAAAAAGGTTTTTGGGTGAATATGGATGGCGTTTTAGAATACGTTTCTTTTGTTCCGAAACAATTGTTCAACAATCCGAAAACAATTGAGCAGGAATTAAAAAAATACGGCGATACAATCGGCAAAGAGTTAGAAAAGCTCGTTGCTGAAAGAGATCGTCACCGCAACCTTCGTGATCAGCTGATGGAATTTGGTTTTAATCACCAGGTTTCTGAGAACTGGCTGCATCGCGATGAGCTGGTGAAATTTGTTCCGGATGATTCTTTGTTAATGACAAAAGAAGAATTCGAATTAACCGTTGATCTTTTCAGCAATCCGAAAAACAATCTTCGTTTGCAATACGAAGAAGCGAAAAAGAATTGGGAAGATGCTTTGCAGAAATTGCGTGAAGCAGATGATATCATTGCAAATTCACAAGGCAGCTTAATGGCGATTGACAGCCAGATCAAGCAGCTGGACATGACGCAGCTTCCCGACAAGGAACGCGAGATGAAAGAATTCGGCCAGGAAAGAAAAGCGCTTGAAGAGCGTTACGCTGACTGGAGAAAAGATGTGCTCACCTATTTGCGCGATACAGAAGGCGATCAGAGCGAAGAAAAAGTTTCCAAAGAAATTCGTGCAATTGAAAAAGAGCATGGATCGAGCACGAAGATGTTGTACAATGGATTCTCACAACGCCTGCAGGAAATTTCCCGCAAGCAAGGATCGCTGGAGCAACGTTTGATAGGGTTGATGGAACAAATGCCTTCGCTCGAAGCACGTTTCAATGAATCGCACAAACGATACACAGAAGTGATCGGCGAATTCAAACCGGAAGAACTAACAGAACAAGTGGAAGAATCATTGGTGAACAAAACCAAAGTTACTGTCATCACCACGCAAAAAGCATTCGAAGGAAATTTCGATGCGATATTGAAAGACGAAAAATTCAATATTGATGATGAGCGTCTACATGGCAATCACCATTACGATTTCCAGACGCTTGCCGAAGTAATGCTTCCGAAGATCATTACAAATCCTGCGAACATTGAAATAGATCTTGCCAGCGATATCGAAGAACATCTCAAGTCCATCAACATGAAGATGAACGAGATCAACGATCACAAGCTGAAGATCATCAATGGAATTTTCTCGAAGATCGAAGAAGCATACAGCGAGTGCCGCGATCGTATCGAAGACATGCGCGAATTCTTCCGCACAAATAAAATTTCCGGCGGTCACTATGTGGAGATCAACTTCGAACCATCAAAAGGTTATCCTATTACATGGATTCGCAGCTTGAACAAACAGATCGCAGCAAAAGCGCAGAACGTTGGTTTATTCAAAATGTTCGAAGTAGAAAATGAAGGTGCAGATGCCATCATTCTCAAAGCATTCCTCGAACACAGCGATGGAAAAAATATCAAGCCGGATATCAAGAAACTCACAAATCCGAAATCATACTTCGATCTTTCTATCAGTCTTAAAACTCCGAAAGGCGAAGATGCTCCGGGTTCGAACGGGCAGAACTACACGATGCTTGCGTTGTTATGTATCGCGCGCCTTTCTATCATCGACAGTGATCGTCTCAACCGCAAAGACCGTAAGATCAAACGCGGAGTTCGTTTCATGACGATCGATGAAGTAGCAGGATTGGGAGAAAACTTCGACATGCTTTACGAGCTCGCGAAGAATTACGATTACCAAATCCTAACCATGACGATTGATCCGATCGGTCGTTTCGAAGAAGGAAAGCAGAATATTTACACGTTACGTAAGAATAATAACCCGGAGTTCCACAACGTCAATCCGACGCCGCTGGCGCAATTCAGCTACGATACGATTGTAGAACGACTGGAAGATTATATAGGACAATTACAGGCCCAGAATTAATCCGTCGAGACGGAGCAAATGTGCGAGTGAAAGTGCCGGTCTCCATCGAGGTCGGCACTTCTCTTTTATCTCTAAGCTGAAGCATAGAGATAAAAAATGGGCTAGCAGAAGGATAGTGCAGAAAGATCTTCAGAGGGCAATCTGTGAGTTCAAAATTTGAAGAAAACAACAAATCACTTGACTTTTTTAATTCTGAATGTATATTTGCAGATAGTATTATTTTAAAAACTTATACAATTAGCTATGAATTGGGATGATGAGGATGACAATGATTTTGGATTTGGGGATGAGCTTACGCCGGAGGAAAATGAAGAGCTAGACCGTCAAATGCGTGAAGAGGATAAGCGGAGGAGAAATCACCCGATGACACAGCAGGCGGAAGAAATTTATCGCGTAGTAACTGCACTAGTAGAAAGCATCACGGATGAAATGGAACGCGAAATGTTTGGCAGCACGATGCTTGATTCTTGCATGATCATTCCCGCGAAGCTTGCAGGTGCGATAGGTTCGGGTTCATGGTTGCTGAGCATGCAAAACGCGGCGATCATTCGTTCACATGCAGAATATATTCTTACCGGCACATCCGGGTTAAAATATGAAAGCAATGTCGATCAGCGTTATGTTCAAATGCTGCGTGAGGAAATGCTGAAATTTCAATCGTTGTTTGTGGAGTGGGTGAAAGAAATTCAGCAGATGGAGGATGAAGAATATGTGGATGAGTGGGGATTGTTTTTGCGGAAGGGATAGAGGATTGTGAAGCTTGGGTGTGCTCTCACTCAGAGCTCGCAGAGTTCGCAGAAAGTTCGCGGATTTTTTTTACTGTGCCTCTGTGCCTCAGTGGCAAAAAACAACCAGCACAAAATCTAATCTTCAGGACTTTGTGCCTTCGTGCCTTTGTGGCAAAACACTTTTGCATCGGCTGCAACAATTTCCCTTCCCAAACGTATCACCATCAAGCCTTAAAAAGCCGTTCCTTTGTAGTCCAATGAATGTAATATCTACGCACATAACATCCGTCCCACGTAAGCGAATTTCTTTTCAGCCCGAATTTTTCTGGGCAGGCTTTGTTTTATTTCCACTTTGCTTTTTATTGATTTACGCCAGCGATGGATTTTCAGGAAAAAGCGCCGGTTCATATGTTGCAGCAAACATTCCTGCCACTGATTCCATCGTAACAGTCACAATGAGTTTTGCGGGCGATTTAATGTGTCACACACCGCAAATCAGCAATTCAAAAAAAGCAGATGGCACTTACGATTTCAATCCGAGCTTTAAAGAGATCGCACCGTTTCTTTCTTCAGCCGATGTAACAATGGCAAATCTCGAATGCACATTTGCAGGCAAAGGAAGACCTTACGGTGGCTATCCCGCATTTAATAGTCCGGATGAATATTTGAACGCGGTAAAAAATTCAGGAATAGATTTTCTCGTTACCTCCAACAATCACAGCATGGATACCGGCGAGGAAGGATTGCAGCGAACATTAAAAAAGGTGCGTGAGAATAATTTCGGCTCGACAGGAACATTCGATTCACAACGCGACCGCGATTCAATTCGTGTGCTGGATGTGAAAGGAGTAAAGATTGCCGTGCTGAATTATACGTACGGAACAAATGGTTCCTATCCATCTTCATCAAAAAAATGGATGCTGAATGTTGCCGACAGCGCGCTTGTGCATGATGATGTTTTACGTGCGAGAAAAACGGAAGCAGATATTGTCCTGGTATTTTATCATTGGGGGATTGAGAACAAACAATCGCCGGTTGCAAAACAAGACACGATGTTTCACTGGGCCGCAGATGCAGGAGCAGATTTGATCATCGGCGCACATCCGCATGTATTGGAGCCGGTAACGTATTATAAAACCGCTCCGAATGCAAAGCTTGATTCCGGAATTGTTGCCTGGTCGCTGGGAAATTTTTTATCGAATCAATACTGGAGATATACAGATGCAGGAGTTATTCTGAATATTTCCATTGAGAAAAATCTCACTACAGGAAAAATGCAATTGCAACCGTTTACGTATGTGCCGACATGGGTATATCGCGCGTATGATCCATCTTTATTGAAGCACGTAATCGTTCCTGCAACCTGGTGTGAAACGGATTCATTACCAAAATGGATCAATGCAGAATCAAAAACCAAAATGTGCGAAGCGTTTTCGGATACGAGATTGATGATGTCGAAGAAGACTGTGAAGTAAACTCCTGCTAACAAACAGGATCTGGTAATCTGGTAATTTAATAACTGGGTAATTAAAAAATAAAAGGCAAGCTAATGGTTGTGAGATTATCTCGCAACCATTTTTATTTTCACCAATCACCAATCACCAATCACCAATCACCAATCACCAATCACCAATCACCAATCACCAATCACCAATCACCAATCACCACCAACCTTTCCCTAACGCAAATGCGCTATTTTAAATCTGCCGCGTCACTTTAGCACGATCAATGCGTTAAGCTATCAGAACCGGTCGATCTACGCCGGGCAAATCATAAAAACTACACACCATGAAAAAGCACATCATTCTCCCGCTTCTCATCGCACTGATGACAAGTTTCGTTCCTGCGCATGCTGAACAAGTGAAAGCCGTAATTATTAACAGTGAAAATACTGCGAATGCAGAAGAGCTGAATACACGCGCTGCCTGGATCATTCTGCTCAACAGCAAAAACACAGATTCACTTCATTTCGCAATCGAATTGTGCACCGAAGCAATAACGCTCGACGCAGAACTTGCCGATGCGTATTTCAATCGCGGTGATGCGCACTTTTTCCTGGGCGATTTCACAACAGCTTTGAAAGACTTTGATATCGCTGTTGAAAAAAGAGGCGATAAGTATGATCACCAGTTTCGCGGTGAAACACGGTTCAAGCTCGGTGATAATGATGGCGCATTAGCGGATTTTCAAAAAGCGGCCGACAAAGGTTTCGGTAATTCAGAAAGCGGCGCGCACCTTGCAATGAGTGATGCAAATGATTTGGGAATTGCTTTTTACAATGCTGAAAATTATTCCAAAGCTGTTGAAGCATTCAATATTTCAATCAGTGCGGAAGAAAATAAAAGCAACACCTTCAACCGCGGAAATGCAAATTACCTCGCAGGAAATAAAGAAGAAGCGCTTGCTGACTGGAAGAGAAGCGGAAAGCTCGGAAACAAAGATGGAAAATCGAGCTACAAAAAATACCGCAAAGCTTAATAGAAATAATTTCCCCACAGCATAACCCCGAAAGGAAACGTCCCGCAACTGTTGCGGGACGTTTTTGATATGCAAGGATTACACTATTTCTATTTAGAGCTTAGCGACTTTTATTTTATCGCCGCTATGCAAAACTACTTTCGCACCGTAACCATTTAATTTTTTCAACGCTTCAACTGTGGTGCCGAATTTCTGTGCAATGGTCCAAAGGTTGTCGCCGTTCTTTACTATATAATACTTATACGTAGTTCCGGCTGCATCAGTTGTGGTAGAAGTGGTATTTGTTGGAGGTTTTGTTTCTGTTTTCGGCGGATTAGTTGTTGTAGTCGTTGTCGGCGCTTTTTCTGTTGTTGAAGTTGCCTGTACAGGAACTTTTCCGGGCGTATAGATGACTAATTTTTGTCCCGGGCGAAGCGTATTACTTTTTAATCCGTTCCACGCACGTATATCGGTGACCGAACATTTATATCGCCGGGAAATGGACGTGATGGTTTCACCTTTCTTGACGGTATGCGAAGTTTTGACGGCGGTTACTGCAAGCGAAGTCATTGCAGTATCTGTTTTGATGTAATTATAAATTGCTTCTTCGTTGGTTACGAAATTGCCGACTTTCGAAACCGGCAAAACCAATTTGTATGGCTCAGTAAATGAAACCGGAATTACGCCAAGCTTATACATCGGGTTTAAAAATTCCAATTCATCATGCGAAATTCCAAGAACCGCTTCGAGCTGCGCAAAAGTGACTTGCTGTTTTATAGAAACAGTATCCACATCATAAAAAGTTTTCCGCGGAGCAATCGCCCACAAATTATGTTCTGCGTGATACGTCATTACATACGTTGCAGCAATAAAAGCAGGAACATATGCTTGTGTTTCTTTCGGAAGAAAAGGACGGATCTCCCAATATGTTTTTTTACCACCTCCTGCACGACGAATTGCTTTATTGACAGCTCCCGGACCAGCGTTATAAGCCGCAATCACCATTTGCCAGTCGCCGAACATTTTATAAAGCGCTTGAAGCAATTGACAAGCTGCAACGGTTTCTAAATATGGATCACAACGCTCGTCAACGTATGAATTTACTTCAAGATTATACATCTTCCCGGTGGTGTACATAAATTGCCACAGGCCACGCGCGCCGGCACGGGAAGTTGCAGTCGGATTAAGAGCGGATTCAATTACTGCGAGATGCTTTAATTCTAAAGGAAGATTGTGCCTATCCAACTGTTCTTCAAACATCGGGTAATACAATTCAGAAAGTCCGAGCATACGTTCCACAGATCTTCTGCTGCGAATTGAATACATATTTACGTACGCCTGCACGTCATTATTATATACGAGATCGAATGGTGATGTTGCATTCAGCTTTGCAAGACGTGTTTGCACCAGGATCGGATCGGCCGGCGGAATAGAATCTTTTGCGAAATTATATTTATTGCCGTGCTGTGTTTGTGTGCGCGGCATATTTGCGATGAATGAATTATGCATGAGACTGTCAAGCATAGCAGCAATCGGATCGTCGACAAACATGAGCGAATCTTTCCACTGCGCGTTAAGGCCGGTGGTGAAAGAAAGCAATGCCAATAACAGGATAATTTTTTGGCGCATGAGTTAAAACGCTGGTATGATGAAGGGAGAAAAAGATGTATAGGATACCTGCTTTTACAAATATCGTCACCAAAAGGCAAGTTTCAAGGCGTTTTCGATATATTATCGGGTTTTAACTGTTAAAAAGAAGAAAATGGCTGTCGAACGTTTATTGATCTTGCGAAAAATAAACGGTAGTCTCTTATAGGAATATTTAAATTCGCAAACGATAGCTAAATGGTAATAATATCATCCGGGGATTATGAAGACCAGAAGTAATTATTTTTTCTTTTTTCTTGTTGTAGTATTTTCATGCTCCACGCAACCGGAATGGATTCCTTATACTAATGAAAAGGGATCATTCAAAATTGGATTTAAAGGCAAGCCTCTGACCAAAACAGAAGAACAATATTTCCAGTTCGGAGATATTACCTGGACATCAGCATACATAGAAAAGCCAGACGCAAGTAACTTAGGTTACTCTATTAAATATGCAGATTTTCCTCCGGAAGTTATTACTTCAGATTCCTTAAGATTGCTCCACGAATTTTTTGTGTTTATACAGCAAGACTTTTTTAAAAATTTAGGACAAGAGTCTGTCTCAACAATTAAGATTATACAAATTCAAAATTATCCCGGGAGAGAATTTATCTGGAAAGACAAGAAAACGAAAATAAACTACACACGTAAAATTTTTCTTGTAAAAAACCGGGTGTACCTTTTAGAAGTAAAATATACACCCGAGCATGCTTTTAATAAGGATATCGATGGATTTTGTGACAAGTTTTCTCTCATAAACACCATTGATAATCCGAATCCTGAAATAATCCCCGAGAAGCCGTTAAAGAAATTTGAAGCAACGTTTCCCGGGGAGACGACAACAAAGGACAACCAACAATTCCACGAATTTTTTGGAAATGTCTATGCACTATTGGAAGGATATGAAGTGCCCCAGGCGGATTCACCAGCAAACATGAATATCATGTTTGCTGTAAATTATTTAAAAATCCCAGGAGATAAATTAAAAAACATTTCAATAGAAGAGCTGAGAGAATTTGCAAGAAAAGCCATTATCGATAATATTCTGAGTCATGCCCAGGGTAAAGTAATTTACCAAAAGAAAATCAGCCTGGATGGAAATTGGGGAACGGAAGGCCAGGGTATAATATTGGATGGAAAAGTTGTCATCCACACAAGATCCTACATTGTGCAGGATTACTATTACCAGGTAATGGTAATGTCAAAGATTGGCACGGAAAACAACAAAGAAGCAGTAGATTTTTTGAACTCGTTTAAGCTTAAGCACGAGTAGCGTTTAATGAGGACACAAGACACTATTAAATAAAAAATTGGGTGCAGCTTTAGCTATTCATCGCCTGCACATACTTCGCACAAGCAAACATGGTGCTCTCTTCAAAACGACGCGCCATTAGCTGAACACCGAATGGAAGTCCGTCTTTATTTTTTCCTGCGGGAACAGAAATTGCGGGAAATCCTGTGAGATTAGCCTGCACCGTAAAAATATCTTCGAGGTACATTTTTATCGGGTCTGCAGAATTTGCGCCGAATTCGAATGCAACTCCCGGGGTGGTTGGTAAAATAATAATATCGTACTGATCAAAAATTTCCTGCGTTTTATCGCGAAGCAAACGACGAACTTTCTGCGCTTTGGAATAATACGCATCGTAATATCCGGCGCTTAATACAAATGTTCCGAGCATGATACGACGTTTTACTTCCGGACCAAATCCTTCGCTGCGTGATTTTTTATACGTCGATTCCAAATCATGCGCATTCTTGCTCCTGTAACCGTAACGAATACCATCGTAACGTGCTAAATTGGAAGAAGCTTCCGCAGTTGTCAAAACGTAATAAGCAGGAACAAGAAAATCCAGATAAGGAAAGCTTACAGGCTCAACAGTGTGCCCGTCTTTTTTGAATTGATCAAGAATGGAATTCAACCGCGATTTAATTTCCGGATCAAGGCCTTCTTTTTCAAAACAATCTTCGAGGTAAGCTACACGCAACTTTTCAGGACGTGCAAGCTGTTTTGAATAAGGAGCAACAGGCTGAGTAGAATTTGTAGAATCGAATTCATCTGCACCAGCTAAAACCTCTAAAAGAATTGCTGAATCATCCACGTTATGTGTCAATGGTCCAACCTGGTCGAATGAGGAAGCGTATGCAATAATTCCCCAGCGTGAAATTCTTCCGTATGTTGGTTTCATTCCCACAATACCACTGAAAGAAGCAGGCTGACGAATTGATCCGCCGGTATCAGTTCCTAATGCAGCAAGACAAAGTCCGGCCGCAACTGCAGTAGCTGATCCACCGGAAGATCCACCGGGAACACGTTTCGGATCAAACGCATTCTGAACATTTCCGAAGGCAGAATTTTCATTCGAGCTTCCCATTGCAAATTCATCACAATTCGTGCGACCGATAATGATTGCATCTTCAGCAAGCAAACGTTCAACGACTGTGGAGGAATAAGGAGAAACAAAACCTTCAAGAATTTTTGAAGAGGCAGAAACTTTATGACCGGTATAGCAGATGTTGTCTTTTAATGCAATTACCATTCCGGCTAGCTTGCCCAACGCTGAAGCGTTGGGTTTTGCATCCACTTCTTTCGCTTTCGCAAGAGCAGATTCGGGAAACACTTCAAGAAAAGCGTTAAGGGATTTTTTGGCTTCGATTTTTTTCAAATAATCTTCAACAAGCGCAACACAGGAAACAGTTCCCGCGCGCAAGTCAGCTTGAATATCAGAAAGAGAAGTATAGGCCTTCACAGAAAAAATTAATTGCGAAACTTATTTCAAAATGCAATTCCGATGATTACGGTAGCAAGGTTGAAAATGAATTAGTCTTTTTTAGCCGCCGGAGGAACCTCACCATCAACGCCTTTAGAAGCGTCTTTGAATTCTTTGATTCCTTTTCCAAGACCTTTCATCAGCTCAGGAATTTTGCGGCCACCGAAAAGCAGGAGCACAACTACAAGGATAATGATGAGTTCAGAGGCTCCAAGGCCTAAGATTAGTGTGATGAATGGATTTGTCATGATTTGAAGAGATTTCTGCTGCAAAGGTAAGGAAAAGATGGTAGGAATATTGTAAAATTAAGGATACGGATAAAGCGGATTTGATGGATTTACACAGTTAAAATCCGTTTTTATCCGTCAGATCCATGTCATCCGCGTCCTAATTCCCCGATCCCCAATTCGTAAATCCCCAATTCGTTTTTTTGCGCCTTATTGAGGCGGATTCTGATCTCCGGTATAAGGAGGGGGTACCGTTCCATCGTGATTCGGTGGTGTGGTTGGATTCTGATATGGATTTTGTTGCTGTTGTGGTTGGTATGGATTTGTTGAGTTTTGATAGGGATTTGGCGGCTGATATTGATAAGGATGTTGTTGAAATTTCTGGAAAGCAGGAGTTTGTAATAAAATATTTTTGTAACGTGCCATTTTAACCCAATACATAATCCAGCAGATTAATCCCCCAATACTTGCAATTGATCCGAGGACGGGAATCCAGCCAACCAGCGGAAGAATGCACATCCACAATCCAAGCTGGTAACCCGGACGCTCTTCATCACCAGGTATATTTCTTTTGCGAAATTCATTATTCAACGAATCGGCAATATATCCTATCATAATAAAATTCCATACCAGGTTGAAAAGCGGAATAAGTGAAAGCCAAACCATTCCGGGAGACATCTTTCTGTTTTCAGGAGAAACCTGTTCTAAAAGATTTTGTAAATTGATGAGATAAAAAATCTGAAGGATAAAAACTCCAATTATTAAGATTGCTACAATTGCAATCAACGTAACTTCAGTTGTTCCAAGCATAAAGAATAGGGGTTAGGTGAACAGCAAAACTAATAAATACAAGCAACGAAAAAACAGCCAGACTTTTTCACGTTCAGTTCTGTCAAAAATCTAAGCTTTGGAGAACAATTCCGCAGCATAATCCCAATTCACAACATTCCAGAAAGCAGCCATATAATCAGCGCGGCGGTTTTGATATTTGAGATAATACGCATGCTCCCAAACATCAATTCCGATGATCGGCGTTCCTTTAACTTCGGCAACATCCATCAACGGATTGTCCTGGTTCGGAGTGGAACAAATGGCGAGCTTTTTATCTGCGCCTACAATGAGCCATGCCCAGCCGGAACCGAAACGATCTTTTCCTGCAGTGTTAAATTGCTCTTTGAATTTATCAAATGATCCGAATGTGGAAATAATGGCATCACCTAATTTTCCATAAGCGCCATTCGCTGAATTCGCAGAAGCAGAAGGACGTAAAATGTTCCAGAAAAAAGTATGGTTCCAATGTCCGCCGCCATTATTCCGGATTGCCGGAGAATATTTTGAAACGTTTTTCAGAATTTCTTCGAGCGTTGCAGGAGCATCTTTCACAGATTCCAGCGCTTTATTAAGATTCGTCACATACGCCTGGTGATGTTTGCCGTGATGAATTTCCATTGTCGTACGATCGATATGCGGCTCTAATGCATCGTACGGATAAGGAAGCGGGGGAAGTGTGTAAGGAGATGCCATTGAGAAAAAAGTAATTGCTTCTTTGTTCTCCTCAGCATTCAACAATTTTTTTCCCAGAAGTGAAATGCCGATACCTGCCAACAAACTTTTCTGAAGAAATGCGCGTCTTGAATTTTCCATGATTAATAATTTTTTATAAATGAATAATGGGGTACGAAAAACGAAATCAAAACGAAAATACGAAACTGTGTGTAGTAATGAACTGGAAATAGGAACGAAGTAATCAAACCGAATTTACGAATATTAAAAATTAGAATTTATCAAGTAAAAGCTAAATCAAGCCTTTTCGTATTTTCGTTTTAATTTCGTTTTTCGTACCCCCTATGTAAACTGCACTAATATCTGACCTTTCTCCACCGCCACACCTTTTTTCACCAGCACTTTTTTCACTGTTAAATCAGCAGGCGATTTTAAAATATTTTCCATCTTCATCGCTTCAAGAACAATCACAGGCTCGCCTTTTTTTATTTCCTGGCCTTCTTCCACCACAACATTTAAAACCAATCCCGGCATCGGCGCTTTCAGGTCATTGATTTTTACACTTGCTATTTTATCCAATCCCATCGAATGCAGCAGCTCATCAAATTTATCAGCAATAGCAAGCGGGTAGGTATGTCCGTTTACTTTTACAATCATTGTTTTGGCAACAGTATCCGCTTCCACAATTTCCACTTCGTACGAACGATTATCGCGCAGCACATGAAAACGTTTTGACTCAGGAGAAATTACATCACAAGAAAATGGCTGCTCATTGATCGTGCCCGTCCACGCATCCTTGTGATCAAAAACAACTTTGTGCTTTTCTGTACCGGAGACTGTAACTGTGAAAGATTGTTTTTCCATAACCGCGTTTTCGAAGTACAAAGATAACAGTTAAATAGTTTCGGGTTTCGAGTTCCGGGTTTCGGGTTAAGAAAAGTTAAAGAGTTTCGGGTTCCGGGTTTTTTATTCTTTCCATTTTCCATTTTTTACCTTTTCTCTTTTTGATTGAGCATTGTACATTGTTAGTTTGGCATTGAGCATTCGTGTAAAGAGAGATTCTCACCGCAAGAAAAAACAAACAATGTCAAACAAACAATGAGCAATGAACAAATTTTAAACCCAGAACCCGAAACCCAGAACCCGAAACTCAAAACTGAATTGGCTTTCACGCATAATTTACCCAACTTTGGCATCCATGTATTAACCGACCTGAATCCTGATGTACAAGTATATTTTTCCTGTTAGTTTGTTTGCCTTTTTACTGGCATGCGGACATCAAAAAAACACTACAAAAAATAATGTTCAGCCGCATTGGCGTTCTGCAACTCAAACAACAGCGAATCCGAATATAAACACGGAATCGCAACCTGATTACCGTCCTTCCGAAACACGTGAAACAGATTTGCTTCACACCACACTTCACGTTCGTTTTGACTGGGAGAAAAAGCGCATGCACGGAAAGGCAACCATCAGCGCACATCCGTATTTTTATCCAACCGCTACTTTAAAGCTGGATGCACGCGGAATGGAAATCAATCGTGTTGCAATGCTGATTCGTGATGTAACCAATCCCGTAAAACTCGCTGCCGATACTTTTAATCTTCAATATAAATACGACGGAAAAGTTTTAAATATTGACCTCGGCCGCCAATATACAAGTACGGAAAATTATACGGTGTTCATCGATTACCTTTCTAAGCCGGATGAGCTGACTGATGTGGGTGGAAGCGCTGCAATTTCGGAAGACAAAGGATTATATTTTATCAATCCGAATGCTGATCCGAAAGATTCTGTTTTACATCCGCGCCAGATCTGGACACAAGGTGAAACGCAATCGAATTGTGTGTGGATGCCAACTATTGATCGTCCGAATCAGAAAATGACTTCTGAAATTTACATCACAACAGAAGACAAATATGTGACGCTTTCAAATGGTTTGCTTTACGATCAAAAGAAAAATGCAGACGGAACACGCACCGATCATTGGAGAATGGATCTTCCGCATGCACCTTATCTTGTGATGATGGCTGTCGGACAATTCACGATCATCAAAGACAGGATGGTGAATGGCAAAGAAGTAAATTATTATGTCGAGCCACAATTCGCTCCTTATGCAAAACAGACTTTCGGAAAAACGCCGGAGATGATTGAGTTCTTTTCTAAAAAATTAGGCGTTGATTATCCTTGGTCAAAATATTCGCAGGTATGCGCGCGCGATTATGTTTCGGGTGCGATGGAAAATACAACGGCAACTCTTCACGGCGATTTTGTGCAGCGAGATGATCGCGAATATTTGGATAATAACTTTGAAGATTATGTTTCACACGAATTATTTCACATGTGGTTCGGCGATTACGTTACGTGTGAATCGTGGAGCAATCTTCCGTTGAATGAATCGTTCGCTACTTACGGCGAATATTTATGGAATGAATATAAATACGGAAAAGAAGAAGCTGATTATGCGCATTACGATTCATATCGCGGTTATATGCGTGAATCTGCAGGCGGACGCGCAACAAAAGAATGGCCGGGAAAACGTGAACCATTGATCCGTTTTAATTATGAGAATCGCGAGGATATGTTTGATTCGCATTCGTATAATAAAGGCGGACAGGTATTGCACATGCTTCGTCAATACACAGGAGATGAAGCGTTTTTTGCAAGCTTGAAATTATATCTCGAAACAAATAAATACCAGAATGTCGAGATTGCGAATCTTCGTCTTGCATTTGAGCAGGTGACAGGAAAAGACTGGAATTGGTTTTTCAATCAATGGTTTTTATCACCGGGCCATCCTGAACTGGATTTAACTTATTCGTTTGATGGACCGAAGCAAAAACAAATGCTTATTGTGAAACAGACACAGGATCGTACAAAAGGTGCGCCTGTTTTCAGAATTCCATTGAGCGTTGATATTTACAGCGGAGGAAAAGTGAAGCGTGAAGAGATCATTGTAAAATCTGCCATCGACACATTTTATTTTGACGCTGTCACCAAACCTGATTTTGTAAATGTGGATGCGCAGAAAACATTGTTGTGTTTTAAAGTTGATCGTCACACAGCACAGGAATGGGCTTTCCTGTATGAGCATTCAAAATTATATGTTGATCGTCTTGAAGCAATAAATAATCTTGCTCCGCGACCTTTCCCGTTGCCGAATCCGAAAAAAACAACAGAGCCTTCTGCAGATGAAAAGCTGGCGAAACAAATTATTACGAAAGCGCTCAATGATGAATTCTGGGGAATCCGCGGACTTGCTTGCGGAAAGTTTAATGCCAATGCGAATGATGTTAAAACACAACTGACTGCGTTAAGCAAAAACGATCCGAAGTCTGATGTGCGTACGGTTGCGATAGAAGTGTTGAGCTCCGGTGCGAAGGGTGATGATTTGAAGTCTGTTTATTTAGATGCGCTGAATGATAAATCATATAATGTTATCACAGCAGCATTGCAGGCACTGGTAGAAAATTTTAAAGAAACCGGTTTGGCAGAAGCAGCAAAAAGAGAAAATGAGCCGAACAGGATGATGAAGCTTGCTGTGGCAAATGCGTATGCCATTGGTGGAGATGATGCACAGCAACCGTGGTTCGAAAAAACGATGTACACGCTATACGGTGTAACGCAAGCAGAATTTTTACAGCAATACGGTTCGTTACTGATCAGGTGCAACGCAGCAACAGTTCAGAAAGCCATTCCGGGAATAGAAAATCTGTATAACACCAGCACTTCTCAAGTGTCAAGATCGTTTACGAAGGGCCTGCTTAATCAGCTTGCGAATTATTACAAATACAAATCCAATGACACTAAGGTGAAATTGAACGAATTGAAATCCCATGAAAAAAATGCGATGTTATTACGAAAATTAGAAGCGGAAAAAATGGACGCAGATATGCTTTTGCGGGATTTGGAAGAAGCTCTGAAAAGGCTTAAATAGTGGAGGGGACGAATTACGAATCAAATCGAATTTACGAAAGGGGAAGGAAAAAAGTTGTCAGTATAATTTTTTTTCACTGACCACTGACCACTGACCACTGACCACTGACCACTGACCACTGACCACTGACCACTGTTTACTGTTTACTGACTACTGCCCGCTGAGATATCCCTCATCAGCAATTAAATTTCCACCCAGCGCGGCACCAACTGCTAATTCATCACAGCGTTCGTTGAGCACATTTTCAGCGTGACCTTTTACCCATACAAATTTCACTTTATGTTTCGGGTAAATACGGAGAAACCTCGCCCACAGGTCTGCATTTTTTTTACCTGCGTAATTTTTCTTTGCCCAACCGAACACCCATTTTTTTTCAACACTATCAACCACGTATTTCGAATCGGAATAAATCGTCACGTGGCATCCCGGATTTTTTAAGCTTTCCAGCGCAACGATCACGCTCATTAATTCCATTCGGTTATTCGTAGTGTTTTTAAATCCCTGCGAAATTTCTTTGCGCAACGTTCCCGACATAAGAATGGCGCCGTATCCACCCGGGCCGGGATTTCCGCGCGATGAGCCGTCGGTATAAATGGTAATGGTGTGTGACATAATTCCTGCGAAGGTAAAGAGGTTTGGTGTGTTTGTTCTGTCGATTTACATTTAAATGGTGTGTGCGCGTGTTGAAAATTATTAATTGATCCTTAGGTAATTAGGTAATCAATTGTGGATTTACTACTTTTCTAATGGCATTCACATTTTCTCAGACCTAATTCTTTTTGCAATGAAGCAAACCTACCTTCGCGTCGGCGTTATTTTTTTCCTGTTCCTGTTTTTTGCAGTAAAGGGAAACGCACAACTAAATGTCACCATTACCAATTCCACTAATATTAACTGTAACGCAGCGTGCGATGGTACGGCAACGAGTGCTGTAACCGGCGGTGTTCCCCCATATACGTATTCGTGGTTACCATCAGGAGGAACATTGGCTTCGCAAATTGGATTGTGCGCCGGTGGACACACTGTAACAGTAACTGATGCTGCATTGACTACGGTTACCGCTACAGTTTCGCTTACGCAACCGTCAGCAGTAGTAGCTACTATAGGGTCTTTTTCAGACGTTTCATGTAGCAGCGCGTGCGATGGTTCCATAACTGTTATTGCTTCGGGGGGAAATCCGCCGTATACTTATAGCTGGGCTCCGGCAGGTGGAAATACGGCACAAATAAGCGGATTGTGTGCAGGCAATTACACAGTTACTGTGACCGACGGGAATGGCTGCATAGGAACTGCAAGTCATTTTATAGCACAGCCGGTTTCTCTTGTTGCCAATGCAGGCGTTGATCAAACTATTTGCATTGGTTCATCCACGCTTTTAAACGCAACAGCTACAGGCGGAAATCCAGGCTACACGTATCAATGGACAGGACCTTCTTCTTTTTCTTCCACTCTTGCTTCGCCAACCGTTACTCCAACCGTTACGTCAACATATTCGCTGGCCGTTACAGATGCAACAGGTTGTACTTCCGGCGATATGGTAACGATTACGCCAACACAATTTCTTACTCTTTCGTTCGCATCATATGATGCAACGTGCAACCAGTCAAATGGTGCGATAAGTGTTTCAGCAACCGGCGGAGTTGCACCGTACACTTATCTCTGGGCGAATAATATAACGAACGATACCAATATAAATCTGGCAGCAGGTATTTATTCGGTAACAGTTACAGATGCAAATGGTTGTACAAACACTGCTTCCGGCGGAATAAGTAATTCGAACGGTCCACAACTTTCCATCTCCAATAATATAAATCCAACTTGTTATAATGCTTCGAATGGAAGTGTTACTGTTAATGTAACAGGCGGTCCGCAAGCGTATACTTACCTCTGGAATACCGTACCGCCGCAAACTACTTCAACAGCAACGAATTTATCAGCAGGAAATTATTTCGTCACAGTTTCGGATACGGATAATTGCATGGCTACCATAGCAGCAACACTTTTTAATCCACCGCAACTTTACCTTGGCGCGCAAATGATTTCAGGTTCAAACTGTATTAATAATGGAATTGCATATGCGTGGGCAGCTGGTGGAGTTCTGCCTTACAATTTTGTTTGGTCGAACAGTGTAACAGATGATACAGCAACCGGGCTTCCTTCCGGAAATGTTACAGTTACCATTACTGATAATATTGGTTGTTCTGTTTCAGGAGTGGTGAGTATTCCTTCTCTTAGTGCAACGCTTGTAAAAGGAAAAGTTTATGACGACGTGAATGGTAACTGCATTTTCGATGCCGGCGATAATCCGATTGTGAATCAGATTGTTGCTATGACACCGAATAATCAGCATTTCTATACCGATTCATTAGGCGATTATCATTTCTATTCCACGACAACAGGGGCGAGGAACATTCAGGTCTATAATAATTTTGCAACGCCTTATAACACGGCGCTTTGCCCGGCAAATAATGTAACGCCAATAAATATTGCAACATTATGCGACACCATTGCCAATATTGATTTTGGAAGAACGCTGATTCCCGGAATGCAGGATCTCCGCGTTTCTGTCGGCATGTCGTTAAGTCCGCGTGCAGGATTTCCAAATACGGTTAACATTCATTACTGGAATGTCGGATCTGTTACTGTTCCGAACACTACGGTCAATCTTGTTTTTGATTCGATCTTATCTTTCATTTCATCCACACAAGTTCCTTCAATAAATAACCAGGCGTACCTGGAATGGAACACCGGAACTTTATTACCGGGACAAACCGGGCTGATCCAGGCCGTCTTACAAGTTCCGACAATTCAGAATGGTGGTTATCTCGGCCGGCCGTTGTTTTATTCTTCCGCGATCAATCCGAATACAGGCGATCAGACTCCGATTGATAATGGTGATGATGAATTCAGAATAATTGTTGGTTCATGGGATCCGAATGATAAAGCGTGTTATGCAGCCGGAATGGATTCCGTTGGAAATATTACACCCGCTGATTCGTTGCTTTCTTACACCATCCGTTTTCAGAATACAGGAAACGATACGGCTTACACCATTTACATTGATGATACACTTTCGCAATATCTCGATCCTTTATCGCTTGTTCCGGGAGCATCAAGCCATCCGTATACGTTAGAGATGAGTGGTAATGGAATAATCCGTTTTAATTTTCACACCATCATGCTGCCCGACAGCAATCACAACGAACCTTTGAGTCACGGTTTTGTTAAGTACAAAATCAAAAGAAATCCCGGTTTACCAATAGGAACTACGATTGAAAACACAGCCTATATATTTTTCGATTTCAATCCTGCTGTTGTTACTAATACAACATCAAATACGATTGCTGTTCCGTCATCTGTAACTAGCTTAGAAATTAATCCGAATGAGATTTCCGCTTACCCGAATCCATTCACAGACGCTGTTCAAATTATTTTACCTGCTTCATCCAGGGAAAAAAATTGTGAAGTACTTTTGACTGATGCAACCGGAAGAATTGTGCTGACACAGAATACAAATGGTGCAGCATCAATTACAATCGACCGCCGAACACTTGCAGGTGGAATTTATTTCTGCAGCGTTCGTTCGGAAGGTCAGACAACAGGAAATATAAAACTGATAGTGAACGAATAGTATGATAGTTGAAGACTCCATTCCCTGGCTTTTAATATTTCTATACATTATTGAAGCAGGAATTTTTATAACGTTCAGCGTTCTTTGGTTTCGCAGCATGCAAAGAGCAATGACGGCTTGTCACCCCGTTTCAAGAAGTGCAGAGCCTGAAACTGTTTGGTTGAATTTTATTCCGCTTTTCGGTTTGGTTTGGCAATTCGTTTGTGTTGGACGTTTGAGCGATTCGATTGCACGTGAATATCACCGTCGCGGATGGCATAGTGATGAAAATCGTCCCGCGCTTGAATTAGGAATTGTTGCCGGCGTTGTGATCTGCGTTTCATTTATTATTCGTGTGTTTGTTCCTATGCATCCCGGCATTGGATTTTTTTCCACGCTCGCTATGATCCTGTGCATGTATCTTCACACCAACAGGCTCAATTCCTTCCGCGAACGTTTAGAAAAAGAGCTTGATCCGACAACTGCATTCGGACAAATTCCGGTGATGAATCAAATTGTTGCAACTGCTTTTCAATCGGATTATGTTTTGCCGCAAACGCATGAATCTATTGCAGAACAATTACGTTCCTCTTATACAAACATTCCATTTGTACCGCAGACACCATTTGTGCCTGTAGCAAATACAAACATCATTTCTGAAGAGAAAGATTTTTCAAACATTCCATTTATGCCGAATGTTCCTTTTGCAGATAATGTCGCAGAGCATTCAGAGAAGAATGATGATGGCGTAAACCGCTGGGCGCCGCCGGGACAAAAACAGTAATTTTGGTGCGATGATCAGCTTCCTGGTAGATGGTTTTGTCGAATGGCTTTGGTGGATCCTTCTTATTTCATGGGGAATAGTTACCGCTTTCTGGTTGCAGATGATGCAACGCGCACTGGAGCTGGTTTTTCCATTCAATAAAATGAAGCCGAAAAATGTCTGGCTCACATTTATTCCGTTTTTCGGATTGTACTGGCAATTTGCAGTAGTTCAAAGTGTAGCGGAAAGTTTGGGAAGAGAATATATCCGTCGTGGAATTATTCCGGGAGAACCGCGCCCGGGATTAGGTTCCGGATTTACGGCGAACATTTTACTTTGTTGTGCGTTAATTCCAAACTTCGGAATCCTGGTTGCCTTGATAAGTAATATCAGCAGGCTCGTGCATCTATTCAAAATAAAAAAACACACACTTGAGCTGGCAGAGATCATGCGAGTGCAAATGCAATATCCGCCACCGGAACCGATCATGAATTATCCGCCGCCGGAAATAAATACGGAATTTGAAGAAAGGCTCAAGCAAAATAATCCGAATCGTTTTGTGCCGCCGGAAACAGAAGAAGAGGCCAGGAGGAAGTGGGGGAGGAAATGACTTCTTCCTTGCAATTGCATTTTATTGGTAATGAGAAATGGTAGTAGGCGCTGATTACAGATTACGGGATTACCAATTACCAATTACGAGATTATCAGGCGGCTGAACGATTCTTTTTCATTGTGCAGATTATTTTGCCTAAAATCCTTTTTATGCTTTCAAGATCGGTAAGCAACTTTCCGGGATCGGGATAGCCTTTTGATTTTTTGCATAACAAAAGCCAGTATGCTGTTTCTTCCGCTTCTTTTTCGGAAATTTTCAACTTGTGAATAAAATCATTTGTGCTCTCGCCGAATTGCGCTTCTTTTACATTCGCTCCAATGGAAGTTCCCGAACGGAATACTTGTTTCGCTAGTGTCCATTTTCGTTTTTCATCGAGTAAATCTGTGTAAACAATAATGTCCAGTGAGAATTGAAATGTAAGATCAACAATTAAATTACCTGATTTCATAAATAAAAATTTAGATATTAAACGTAACTACAAAAAAATTTCAGGCCGCAAACATAAACAAATTTCAATTACTCCAATTTTTTTTAAATAATCGGTAATTGGTAATCCCGTAATCTGTAATCATTTTTCTTCCCCGATATGAATCAAAGCATCTCCCTGGTTTACGATCGGCTTGTTATTCACGCCAATAATAAATCCATCAACGGGAGAATGTAATTCATGTTCCACTTCACCATACGGATCGCAGATCATTCCCAGCACTTCGCCTTTTTTAATATGGGTTCCTGATTTTTTCGTGGTGTGAAATAAACCCGAGCTTCTTGCGCGCACCCATGAAGATCTTTTCAGGAAAACCGTTGGTCTTGCTTTTACCTCTTCGGTCTTGATCATTTTGTAATGACGCAGCACACGCAGACAACCATTCAAACCTTCTTCAACACTTTCATAATCGAAACGGTTGGATTCGCCGCCTTCAAAAACAAGAATCGGTTTATCCAGCTTAGAAGCAGCCAGGCGTAATGTGTTTTCACGGAAAGGAGAATTTAAAACCAGCTGCGGTGAAAATATTTTTCCCAACTCTAAGTTTTTCTTGTTCTCGAACACACAACGTATCTGCGGGAAATTAAAAATCTTAGATCCTCCCGTGTGAAAATCAATTCCGAAATCGATCTGCGGAATAATCGTTTCCATCAAATCATGCGCAATGCGGCTTCCGAGCGAACCATTTCTTGATCCCGGAAAACAACGATTAAGATCACGCCCATCAGGAAGATCACGTGTGCCTAATAAAAAGGAAACAATATTGATAACAGGAATGGCAACGATACAACCGCTTTTCGGCTTACGCACATCATCACGTTTGATCAGCTTACGCACAATTTCAATTCCGTTGATTTCATCGCCATGCATTCCTGCAAGAAATAAAATTGTCGGGCCCGGCTTTTCCCCGTTAAAAACAAAAACAGGAATTTCAATTAACGTGTGCGTTGGTAATTTATAAATATTCAAAATCACCTGCGCATGTTCGCCGGCATCAATTGTTAGTCCTTGAATGTGAAAGGGTTTACCCATGGGAAATGGGGGAACGAATTACGAATGAAGGCGAATGTACGAATGTCTTAAGAGAGAAATTCTCATATTATTTTTCGCGGTATTCGTTTTGATTCGTAATTCGTTCCCTATTTAAATATTAGATGAATTTTATCTCGCTATCGATTGTAGGAATATCAAAAAGATGTTTGATCTATGGTTTCGTACTTTCGTTTTGTTTCGTTTTTCGTACCCACTAGATGTGTGCGTGAAACTCGTTGCGTTCGATGTATTCGATGATTTTGCCTGCGATGTCTTCGCCTGTGGCTGCTTCAATTCCTTCGAGTCCGGGAGATGAATTTACTTCCATTACCAGCGGACCGCGCGCGCCTTGCAGCATGTCGACACCTGCGATGGCGAGGCCCATTTTTTTTACGGCTTTAATTGCAGTTGCTTTTTCTTGGGCAGTTAATTCAACAAGAGAAGCTTTTCCGCCGCGGTGTAAATTGGAACGGAAATCTCCTTCCGCACCTTGCCTTTTCATTGCCCCGACAATTTTTCCGTCGACGATGAATGCACGAACGTCAGCTCCTTTTGCTTCTTTGATAAATTCCTGCACGAGAATATTTACTTCGACATCAAGAAATGCTTCGATAACTGATTTCGCGGAGTTATGCGTTTCTGCAAGAATAACTCCGATGCCTTGTGTTCCTTCGAGCAACTTTATCACCACCGGCGCGCCGCCAACTTCTTTGATGACAGCATCGATATCTTTCGGACTTGATGCAAAAGCAGTTTTCGGCATTCCTATTCCGGCTTTTGCCATCAGCTGTAAACTTCTCAATTTATCGCGCGAACGAACCAATGCCTGCGATTCGACTGTGGAAAAAACATGCATCTGCTCGAACTGACGAACAACCGCTGCGCCATAAAATGTGACACTCGCACCGATACGCGGAATGACGGCGTCAAATTTTTCCAGCTCAACACCTTTGTAAATAATCCGCGGGTTGTTGGATTCAATCACGAGCACACATTTCTGGTGGTCGATGACTTTCATTTCATGTCCGCGTTTTTCACCGGCTTCGACAATGCGGTTGGTTGAGTAGAGATTTCCGTTACGGGATAAAATTGCGATGCGCATATGAATTATTTTATTTGATCCGAAAGAGCATTTACTAAAGATACATCTACATTAAAACGTTTTTTCAATAAGCGTCTACCAATCAAAACCGGGTAACGCATTTGCGCACGATCTGAAAGCGAAACGATACAACGTATTTTACGATTACCAAGCATAATAGTTGTGCGCACGACATAACGTAATTCCGATTGACCGAATGAATTACGAATCAATTTTTCTTCGAATTGTTCAAAGCGGTGTTCACGATCATCATATTCCGGATGCGATTCATCCAGCAGCTTGAAATATAAAACACCATTTTCCACGCGAACATCATGACAATGCAAAGCGGTTGTATTCGCACCGGTATCGATCTTGGCAACTAAACCAAAAAGACCGAGATCAGGAAAGTTCACCATTTCTCGCCGCCCGATGATCTGGACAGGTCGTTTATTTTTGATTCGCCCCGAACCTATTTTTTTGATAATTCCCATTAATGTATTCAAAATAAATTCTCGGTTAAATCAGGAAGATGTTGAAGGGATTATTTTTTGTCGGCAGAAGAAAGGATTTTCTATTCGGAAAGACTTATTACCATTTTATAGCAAGCTTTTCCACTTGTGATTGAGTTAGATATTTCCCTGAATCAATTCGTTTCATGGCATTATCTAATTCATCATTGTATTGCTTTTTGCGGATCCGTCCGTCAGAAGACTGATCTTTAAGCAGGAAACTAAAAAGCTCTAGCAGGTCTTTATTATTTTCCTGGGAAATAGCGGCGATCAATTTCTTTTTGAGGCTTGCCGTTGTCATGTTAGTTGAATTTATACTATCAAATATACGAATTGCATGCCAAAAGATTCACCAAAAAAAATTCCCATATCGTTATAAGGATATGGGAATTTTCAATTCGGTTTATATTCGCTAAAGCTTATTTTTTCTTATTCAGATCGCGCAGATCCATTTGCCCGATTGCCATCATCTGGCGCATGGTTTTTTCCATTCCTTCGGTTGAACCATCGAGGAAAATTACGTTTCCTTTTCCATGCTCAGCGAAATTTTTCACAGCTTCTGTCCACATGCTGAAAAGAATTAACGACGCATCAAGATTTTCATCCGTCATCAATTTAGCAGCGTTGCTCATACCCTTAGCAACCTCTTCACGGAACAAAGCAACACCTTGTCCGCGTAATTGCGCCGCATCTTTTTCTGCCTGCGCCTGGATCTTGATCGCGTTACCTTCCGCTTCAGCAGCTTTTGTTTTTGTGATCAATAATGCCTGACCTTCGTTTTCAGCAGCAGCTTTCGAGTTATTCGCAGCAACTACTTTCGCCATCGAACGCATTACTTCTTCATCGAACGTAATATCATTCAGCTGAAGATCGATGAGGTGATAACCCCAGCCTTCGAGAATAGTATCGAGCTGATCTTTTACTGCTTCAACAATATCGCGGCGAAGCGCAAGCACTTCAGATTGTTTTTTAGTTGCAACGAATGCACGAACAGATCCTTCGATAGAACGAACAAGCGCCTGCATTAAATTCTGATCGTTTACGAATTTAAAGGCAACGTTTTTAATTGTCTCTTCGCTTTGGTTAACAACAGCATAAAGCAACATCGCAGTAAAATTTACATTCGCCTGGTCAATTGTTACGGCCTGGAAACCCAATTCAGCAGAACGGTTCTGAATTGAAATTCGTTTGTAAAGTCGCTCGATAAAAGGAATTTTTAAATTCAGTCCAGGAGCAAGAACGCGGCGGTATTTTCCGAAAATGGTAGTAACACCAACCATTCCCTGCTGAATGGTTACGAATGATAAAATGAGAAGCAGGAAAGCGAAGACGCCTAAAACAATTAAACCTATGTTCATAGTGTGATTTCTTAAGTGTGGTTTTTGGAGAGTTTAGCGGTGCGAAAGGTATGAAAAATGTTGGGGTGTGCGCCTCCCCAAATCAATTCGGGACATTGCAGGAATTTTGTAACTTGTATCCTTTTCCTGCACATTCTCACCTAAAACCAGAGCAATGAAAAAACTTTACGTAAGTCTTGTATCAGCCTCACTGGTAGTTTTGGCTTCTGCACAATCACAGCGCCTTGTACTTGTGGAGGAATTCACACAGGCATCATGCGGTCCTTGCGCTGCCGCTAATCCGCAGTTCAATACACTGCTTGCTGCAAATACCACCAAAGTTGTTTCGCTGAAATACCAGACAAGCTGGCCGGGGGTTGATCCCATGAATGCGCAATACTCCAACGTTTCCTCGCGGGTTAATTATTATAATGTAAGCAGTGTTCCATATGCATTGATGGATGGTGCGGCTGTAACCGGTTCAAGCTATGTTGGTGCTCCGGGTAACCTCAATCAGCCAACGATCAACAATGAATACTCCGTTGTTACATCTCCGTTCGATCTTGCTGTGGAACACACACTGAACGCTAACCAGGATTCTGTTTTTATTACCGTTCATGCAACCGCTACGCAGGCATATGCTATCACAACCGCGCTTCGTTTGCATACAGTTCTTATCGAAAAGCATATTAACTTCAACACACCACCGGGATCGAATGGTGAAAGGGATTTTTATAATGTAGTGCGCAAAATGATTCCGGGAACGGGCGGAACCGCCATGACGAATAACTGGACAGTGGGACAATTCGCGACCTACACATTCGCTGTTGCTGTTCCCAGCTACATTTACGACATCAATCAACTTGCTGTTGTGAGTTTCATCCAGAATAGCTCATCAAGACAAGTGGAACAGGCGGCGTACAGTATAAGCCCGGTTGGAATTTCTAACCAGGTAAGTTTGCCTTCTGCAATCAATCTCTTCCCGAATCCCGCGTCTTCAATGGCCAGGATTGGCTTCAACCTTCCAAACAGTTCAGACGTAACGATAAATATTTACAACCAGGCCGGGATGCTGGTTCGCACGGAAAAACGCAGCATCATGTCTGCAGGAAAGCAGGAAGTTGACATTGATGTGGAAAATCTTGCGAATAGCATCTACATAGTTGAATTGATCTCAGAAGGAATGAAATCGACAACGAGATTGAATGTAGTGCATTGATTGAAAGGTTGGTGGAAGGTGGTGTAAAAGGTTGGTGGTAAAAAAAATTGGTAGTCGGCTTTGGTTTTGAACTGTGTCCCTGTGCCTTTGTGGCGATACATTTGCTTCGGGTGAGATTTTCATGCAACGGCAAATTGCCACAGAGGCACAGAGGCACGGTTTAAAAAAATGGTTGGCCACGAAGACACAAAGTCTTTTTAATCACCTACCACCAACATTTTTTCCAACCACCTACCACCAACCTTTACCTACTTTTGCCGTGTGAAAAAAATCGACTACCTCATCATCGGGCAGGGAATTGCCGGAAGTGTGATGGCGCTTGTGCTGATGCGGAGGGGAAAATCGGTAGCGGTTATCGATCAGCAAGCACTTTCTTCGAGTTCGAGAATTGCGGCGGGAGTTTATAATCCGTTCAATTTTCGGCAGATGATGAATAACTGGCGCGCGGTGGAAATGATTGATGCGGCAAAGGCGCTTTATGGTTTTGCGGAAAAGATTTCAGAGCAAAAAATTTTCACCGAAAGAAAGATCCTGAAAATAGTTACGAGTGAGGATGAACGTTCCTTATGGGAAAAAGCGTGTATTGAAAAATCAGGTTTGTTGGCGGATGAAAAAATAATGGAAAATCCATTCGGGGAAACAGTTCTCGCGCCTTATGGAATCGGTGTTGTAAATAATGGCGGAAGTGTGGATACGGCAACGCTGATAAAAATAGTTTCTGACAAATTAAAAGCAGAAAGTAATTTCCTCGAAGAAAAATTCGAACACAACAAGCTGGAAATTTTAGCTGACGAAATTATTTACGACAAAAAAATTTCAGCCAAACACATCATTTTCTGCGAAGGACATTTAATCACACAAAATCCATTGTTTGCATTCGTTCCGATCAAACCGGCGAAAGGACAATTACTACACGTCCACATTCCGAATCTTCCGTTGACCGAAGTTTTAAACCGCGGAGCTTATTTATTGCCACTCGAAAAAGGAAATTTCGTGCTCGGCTCCACATTCGACAACGATGAAGTAAATGAAATTCCGACCGAATCAGCGGTTACCGATTTGCTTTCAAGACTTGAAAAATTCGTAAAAGCGCCGGTAAAAATCATCGCACATTTCGCCGGAATCCGTCCCGCCGTGCAAGACCGCCGTCCCGTAATCGGAAAACATCCGCAACACAACCGCGTTTCGATGATGAACGGAATGGGAAGCAAAGCCGTTTTACTTTGTCCCTGGCTGGCTGAAAAGTTGATAGAACATATTGAAAATGAGAAAGAAATACCAAAGGAAGTTGATCTTGGAAGGTTCGTGACAAGTGACAAAAAGTGACAAGTGACAGGTGATTTTCAACAATTTCACCTGTCACCTGTCACCTGTCACCTGCCACCCCTTCCCGTTTCTTTATGGAATTTCCCCCTAAATTGCATCTAAAGCAAAATACTGCACCTATATATATGAATAAAGTGGAAAATTCTCCCAAATCAAGCCGTCTTTCGAGACTTTTGATCGCTTGCGTCGTGGTTTTTACGGGCATTTTGTATTGGACGTTTAATAATCATGATGCGAATGCGGAACCGCTGATCATCATCGGGAAAGGAAGTTCGTATGAAAAAGAATGGCAGCGTGTCGATTCGCTTGCCGGGAAAGGTCTTTACAAATCTGCGCTCGATCTCAGCAATCAAATTACAGATCGTGCGAAAAAAGAAAATAATAATGCGCAGATCGTAAAAGGATTGATCCATCGTTTTAAGTTTTCGCAAATGTTCCAGGAGAACAGCGCCGACTTCGCGATTTACGATTTGCAGAATGAATTAAAAACAGCAAAGTTTCCACTCGCGCCTGTTTTACATTCCATGCTGGCCGACTTATACTGGTCCTATTACCAAACAAATCGTTACACGTTTTATAATCGCACACAAACAGTCGGATTCAAAAACGATTCGATCAATACCTGGGATGTAAATCATCTTATTGATCAAACAATAAAACATTACCAGCTTTCACTCGCGCAGCCTGATAGTCTGAAAGGCGTTTCAACAGATATTTATGAAGCGATCATTACTTCGGGAACCGCTCCAACTGAATTGCGTCCGACACTTTATGATTTTCTTGCATGGAAAGCATTCAACTTTTATAAAGGCGAAGAAGCATCTATCAATCGCCCTGTTGATCGTTTTATTTTGGATCAAACTGCACATTTTTCTCCTGCTGCAGATTTTGCAACACAGAATATTTCAAGCACAGATACCATGTCGCTGAAATATTATGGAATAAAAATCATACAGGATCTTGTTCGTTTTCATTTGAAAGATCCGAAAGCAGATGCGTTGATTGATGCAGATCTTGCGCGGATCGTTTTTGTTCGTGCCAATTCTGTACTTCCCGAAAAAGACAGTTTGTATGATGCTGCATTACGCCAGCTTGCTGCAAATTATCCTGAGAATCCGTATACAGGAGAAGTAATTTATTACATCGCGGAATATCATAATTCGCTTGGAGATAAATATGTTGCAGGCAAAGAAACGCGTTATCGCCTCGAGAAAAAATATGCGCTGGAATTATGCGATCGTGTAATCACCAAATTTCCTGAAACGCTTGGTTCCAAAATGTGCTCTACGCTTAAGAATACTATTCTTGCAAAAAGCATTCAATTCAATACAGAAAAAACAGTTCAGCCCGATCAGCCTTCACGCGCATTGCTGACATGGCAAAATATTTCGAAGGTTTATGTTCGCATTGCTAAGACAGAACAGGGTTTGCGCCAGCGCGATGATAAGCGTACGGAAAAAGAAATTATCGAAGATTATCTTAAGCTGAATACGGTTGCATCATGGGAACAAGCGCTTCCGGATGATGGCGATTATCAAACCTATAATGCAGAGCTGAAAATTCCTGCATTAGCTCCGGGCAATTATGTGATCCTCGTTTCGCATGATAAAGAATTCAAATTATCTGGAAACGGAATTGCATACGGAACACTATGGAGCTCTTCCATCAGCTATCTGAATCGTCAGCTGAAAGATGGCAGCTACGATTATTATTTATTCGATCGTTACACCGGTGCGCCGCTTGTTGGAGTTTCTTCTCAGGTTTGGATTGACAAATATGATTATTCAAGCCGCGGATATAATTACCGTAAAGGCGATCATTATACTTCTGATAAAAACGGGCATATCAATGTTCCGCCCGGTGCTGATTACAGGAATGTATTGCTTGAATTCAACTGGAATAATAACCGTTTGTATTCGGCAGATATTTATCAATACAAACCGTATAAATACGAACAGAAAAAACAGCCAAAGACTTTTTTCTTTACTGATCGTTCTATTTATCGCCCGGGACAAACCGTTTATTTCAAAGGAATCATCATTAATACCGATGCAAACTCCAATGAGATCATGCCGGCGCAAAACACTTCCGTAACTTTTTACGATGTAAATTATCAAGTCGTAAAAACCCTGGAGCTGAAAACAAATGAATACGGATCGATGAGTGGTTCATTTGTAGTTCCATCAAGTGGCATTACAGGTCAGATGCGCATCTCGAACGAAAGCGGAACAGTTTATTTCAGCGTCGAAGAATACAAACGCCCGAAATTTGAAGTTACTTCAGAAAAAGTAAAAGGCGCTTATCGCATCAATGATAAAATTGAAGTGAAAGGAACTGCAAAAACATTCGCAGGTTCTGTTGTAGATGGTGCGACTGTGAAATATCGTGTTGTCCGTTCTGCACGTTTTCCATGGTGGTGGTACAGCTGGCGCGGTTATTACCCGCAAAGCAATACAACTGAAATTACCAATGGAAGTGTGATGACAAATGATACAGGTGGATACGTAATTCCGTTTTTCGCATTGCCCGATCGTTCTGTTACACCTGAAAGCAAACCAATATTCACGTACACACTTTATATTGATGTAACAGATATTACAGGCGAAACGCACAGCACTACAACTTATGTAAGTGTTGGTTATACTGCGCTGGAATTAGCATTCGGTGTTCCGGCTTTCATTGAAAAGTCTGACAAAGATTCCATAGATGTTCGCCTTACAAATCTTTCCGGTGAGCCTGAACCTGCTGTTGTAAATTACACGGTCAAAAAATTAAACAGTCCTGCAAACTGGATTCGTGATCGCGACTGGACGGTGCCGGATAAATTCCTTTACAAAAAAGAGGAATGGAAATCCTGGTTTCCTGATGATCCTTACGCCGATGAAAACGATATGTCGAAATGGACAAAAGGAGAAACTGTTTTTTCAGGATCAATTAATACTGCGAAAGACAAAAAGCTGAAGCTGCAAAAATCGTCGTGGACTCCCGGTAGTTATGTGCTGGAAGGAACTACGAAAGATAAATACGGTGTGGAGGTAAAAGACATTCGCTACTTCACCCTGTACGACATCAAAGACAAAGAACCTGCATCAAAAGAGCCCTGGTCGTTCCAGGCAATTAAAACAGAATGTCAGCCGGGAGAAAAAGCGATTTTCCTTATCGGAACATCAGGAAAAGATGTGAGCGTTTTATATGAGATTGAACGCGCCGATAAAATTGTGGAAACGAAATGGCTGAAGCTGAGCAACGAGCAATTGTATATCGAGATTCCTGTTACGGAAAAAGACCGTGGAAATTTCTCTGTTCATTTTGCAATGGTTTATCATGGTCGTTCATTCACTTCCGATCAGCAGGTTTCAGTTTCATGGGAAAGTAAAAATCTTGATATCACCTATGAAACCTTCCGCGATAAATTATTGCCGGGCCAGCAGGAAGAATGGAAATTAAAAATAAAAGGTCCGAAAGGTGAAAAAGTTGCAGCTGAAATGGTTGCAGCAATGTATGATGCATCACTCGATGAATTCCGCGGACACAGCTGGGATTTTTATCTCTACAAATCCTATTACGGACAATTGTTCTGGCAATCGGGTGTGAATGCAATCAGCTCTTCGAATAGTTACGAAGAGAATTGGAATCCATACGGACCATATTATACGTATCGCACGTACGATCAGCTGAACTGGTTCGGTTATTATTACCATTCGTATTATTATGGCTACTGGGGTGATGGAGATGATATGCAGATTAGTGAACATTCCCGTGAAGAAGCGCCGAATGAAGATAAAAGCGTAAGTAAAAGTTCGCCATCGGTGCCCGGAGCGATGCGCTATAATGCGAAAATGGATTCGAATGTTGTAACAGCGACAGGATCTTCAACAGTTACGGCTGAAGCTACTGGCGGAGCAATGGATGAAATGGAGAAGAATGACAAAGATTATCGCGGAGGCAATAGCGGTAAGGCAAATCTTAACGACGTAAAAGCGCGAAGCAATTTAAATGAAACAGTTTTCTTCTTCCCGCATCTTGAAACAGATTCTGCAGGCAATGTGATCGTCAAATTCACCATGAATGAAGCGCTGACGAAATGGAAATTCATGGCGTTCGCTCATACAAAAGATCTGAAGTATAACCAGACCAGCAAAGAAGTGGTGACACAAAAAGAGCTGATGATCATGCCGAACGCGCCGCGCTTTTTGCGACAAGGAGATCACAT
Source organism: Bacteroidota bacterium (assembly GCA_031412295.1). Classification (GTDB taxonomy): domain Bacteria; phylum Bacteroidota; class Bacteroidia; order Palsa-965; family Palsa-965. Next base: position 99,686 of record JANOCU010000003.1, on the reverse strand, counting down.
CACCATCACCGCGAAAGTTTCGAATCTTACAAGCAAAGAATTAACCGGCACCGCGCAGCTCACACTTTTCAACGCGCTGACGATGGAGCCGATCGATTCGAAATTGCTGACTTCAAAAGCGGTGCTCGATTTCACAGCGAAAAAAGGACAAAGCGCACCATTGTCATGGGACCTGGTTGTTCCGGATGGCATTGATGCTGTTCAATATAAAATGGTGGCCGCTGCAGGAAATTTTTCTGACGGCGAACAAAATGCGCTTCCTGTTTTAAGCAATCGTATGCTGGTGACGGAAACAATGCCATTGCCAATCCGTGGCGGACAAACAAAAGAATTCCGTTTCGAAAAATTGATCAGCCAGGGAAATGGTTCTTCAACGATTCGCAATCAAAAGCTGACATTGGAATTCACTGCGAATCCGGCGTGGTATGCGGTGCAGGCGTTGCCGTACATGATGGAATATCCATACGAATGTTCGGAACAAACGTTCACCCGTTTTTATTCCAACAGCATTGCAACCAATATTGCAAATTCATCACCGAAGATCCGCGCTGTTTTTGATACATGGAAAAATCAAAGCCCGGATGCATTTCTTTCTGCGCTTGAAAAAAACCAGGAGCTGAAAAATGTGGTGATCGCTGAAACGCCGTGGGTGCTCGAAGGAAAAGATGAATCAGATCGCAAGCGCCGCGTTGGATTGTTGTTCGACATTAATAGAATGGCGGATGAACAAGAACGTACGTTAAGAAAGTTGCAGCAGATGCAGGTTTCCAATGGTGGCTGGTGTTGGTTTGATGGTGGTCCGGATGATCGTTACATCACACAATACATTATTACAGGAATGGGCCATCTTGATAAGCTCGGAATTAAAACCGTGCGCGATGATCGCAGAACCTGGAATATGGTGGAGAATGGCGTGCACTATCTTGATCACAGAATTCGCGAAGATTACGAATGGATTTTGAAGCACGACAAAGCGAATATGGATAAAGATCATTTGAGCAGCATCGCGATACAATATTTATATGCGCGCAGCTTTTTCAAAGATCTAACGATGACTGCGAAAGACAAAGAAGCGTTCGATTATTTCTACGGACAGGAGAAAAAATACTGGACAACACAAAGTCGTTACATGCAGGGAATGATTGCGCTTGCTCAATTCCGTTATGATGCTGCGAAATCAACTGTTGCAACTGACGTAATGAAATCGCTGAAAGAAACTTCGTTGAACAGTGAAGAAATGGGAATGTACTGGAAAGATAATATAGCAGGATATTACTGGTACCAGGCGCCGATTGAAACACAAGCGTTGCTGATCGAAGCATTCAAAGAAGTGAAGAACGATACAAAATCTGTTGATGACATGCGTGTTTGGTTGTTGAAGAATAAGCAGACGAATGATTGGAAAACAACAACCGCAACCGCACAAGCTTGTTACGCTTTATTGATGGACGGCACCAGCTGGCTCGCAACAGAATCTGATGTTTCCATTGTAGTCGGAACGCAAAAAATTGATCCGAAGAAAATGGATATCAAAGAAGAAGCAGGAACAGGTTATTTCAAAACTTCCTGGTCGGGCGACGCGATCAAACCTGAAATGGGAAAAGTTTCCGTGACAAAATCAGGTCCCGGCGTTTCATGGGGCGCGATGTACTGGCAGTATTTTGAAGACATCGATAAAATTACGCCTGCACAAACGCCGTTGAAAGTGGAGAAACAATTGTTCCTTGTGAAAAACACCGCATCAGGTCCGGTCATCACACCGGTTACAGACCAAACTGTTTTGCACCCGGGAGATAAGATCCGTGTGCGTGTAGAATTGCGCAACGATCGCGACATGGAATACATTCACATGAAAGACATGCGCGCTTCGGGATTTGAGCCGGTAAATGTTTTGTCGAGCTACAAATGGCAGGACGGACTCGGATATTACGAAAGCACAAAAGATGCGTCGACTGATTTCTTCTTCAGCTTCCTGCCAAAAGGAACGCACGTGTTTGAATATCCGCTAACCGTAATTCACGCCGGTGATTTCTCCAATGGAATTACGCAGGTTCAATGCATGTACGCGCCGGAGTTTTCTTGTCACTCAGCTGGATCGAGAGTGAAAGTTGCGGGGAAATAAAAAAGATTTGTAGATGAATGTGCTAATTTGCTAATGGGTTAATGTGCTAATAGTGTAAATGTGCAGATTGGATCGTAAAGGATCAGTCTGCACATTTTTGTTTTATCTTTCTTGGCGACAAGCTTATTTTTACACCGAACAACCATCATGAGAATCTATTTAGTTTGCATTAGTGTATTGTTATTGCATGAAATAGGTTTTTCACAGGATAATTATTTAGAATATTATCAGCTGGTAACGAAAGCCGAAGGCTATAAAATTGCAGGGAAAAATGACAGCGCGCTTTTATCTTATGAAAAAGCATTTGAAAAGGTAAGTTACGTACATGTAAGGAATTTATTTGCTGCTAAGCAATTGGCTAAAAAGCTAAAGCAAAAAGACAAAGCGGAGATGTACCACGAGCGAATTAAGGCCAATCGAAAAGGAATAAATAAAACTTACAAAAAAATAATTGACAGTTTATCGAAGGAAGATCAAAGGATACGTGGCAAGAAATATGTAAATGCCCAACAGGTTTATTATAAAACCTTAAAAGACTCTTCCGCGGATAAAACATTGAAGGAATTTTTATCTGCCCAACTTCTCATGCAGGAATGGAGGAAAGTAGATTCTGCAAACATAGTAGTGATGAAACGCCTGATTGCCTTGTACGGTTATCCTTCTGAAAAGCGTGTTGGCAATGCTGAATTAAGCGCTCTTGTTATTCTTCTTCATTATGATGTTGACAGTACAAATGAGATTATGAAGCCTGTGCTGGACAGCGCACTTATACAAGGAGATATCTGGCCGCAACATTATGCATGGATTATTGACCGTCGTATGATGTGGGGCCAGGGCAAACTTCCCTATTATTACGAATTCTCAAAAAAAGGAATTGAGAAACTTTCAGCAACAGAAATGGAAGAGGTAAACCGAAGAAGACGATTGATTGGTTTAGGCGATCTAAAATTTAATTAGGTGCTTTTTTTTTGTTTTCTGATTAATGTGGAAATGTTCCTAAGTAGCCCGGATTGAAAGTGGAAAGCCCGCACCCTGAAGTACAGGCAAGCTGACTTCAGGGTGCGTTTGATAAAACCTCAAAGGGCTCCGAGGGCATGTGCGGCTGCGCCCTTTGAGGTTTGCGCGATGCAACGAGGACTTGCAACGGAAAGCCTGCCTGCCGACGCGCTTGCATTTGCTGCTGAAGGCAGGCCGGAGCAATGCTTATAGAAAAAGAAAAACGCTCTGCTTCAAATCTTCATTTCTAAAATAATTGCAAACCATAACCATTTACACATTTACAAATTTGAAATTCGCACATTCCTAATAATAACCAATCTCTCTCCGCGTAATAAAAGTCTGCTTCCCGTTATTCGATTCAATACGTGAAGTCCAGTTTCCATTTGCATCGTACTCATACGTATAAGTATACTTGTAAGCAACAAAACCAGTGCGGTCGAAACTTGTCCATTCGATGCGATCGCCGTTCTCGTTATATACGAACGTATTTTTTTCTACCAGCTTTCCATTGTTGTCAAACACTTGTTCCTGTGAAAGTTTTCCGCGGAATTCGTATTGGAATTTTGCTTTCGTCATTACAATTCCATCAGCGCCGTAAATATCTTCAGATGTTTTCAAATGTCTGCCGTCGTAGGTGCACATTGTTTTGCGCAACACTTTTCCGCTTCCATCCACCGCATCAATTTGGATGCAATTGCCGTAACCATCATACGTGTATGTTTTGGTTTCAAGAATTTCACCTTCGTTATCATACCAAACTACTTTCACCGGTTTGCCAACAGGATCAGGTTCGTACACCCATTTTTCAGGCTGCTCATTATCGATTGTAAAACGTTTCTCTTCCATTAAGAAGCCGCGATTCGAAAATTTGCGCTCCATTTTGTAATCCAATACATCTTCGTCTGTAAAAGCCGACTCTTCGATTTTATTTCCGCCGGCGTCGTATTTATTATCGAGATGAGATAACATTTTGCTGCCGGTAGAATAAAGCACTTCGGAAGTCATAAATCCTGCTTCGTTATAGGTGCGAAGAAAATTATAATCAACAGTCTGGTATTCCTGCCCGATTGTATCCTTTCCGTTCTTCTGGATCATTTCGTTATACGTTTGACGAACCTGTTTTACTTTGCCTTTGTAATTATCGGCAGCGAGATCAGTAGGTTTTGCAGGAGCTTGCGCGGAAGAAGTGAGAAGCAAACAAAAGATCGGAAGGAGACAGGAGAAAATTTTTTTCATGAAGGGATTGTTTTGGATTGGGTAATATTCAAATGTAAAAAAGATTTGGTGATCCTTCGACAGGCTCAGGACAAGTTTAATGACTTACCTACGCGAGCTTCGGTAAGCAGGCTGGGGAGTGGACATAAGCCATCATAATTAGTGGTTCTGTTTTTCAATTACCCAGTTACTAGATTACCAGATTATTAAATCACCTTCATGATAATTTCTCTTTATTGCAACGGCTCATAAGCAGTGATCTTCAAATTATCCACAAAAACTTTTTGTCCGCCGGCATTCCATATTCCTAATGAAACAATATCATCGGAATGTAAAATCACAGGCGTAACAAACCATGCACTTACGTGTGTCCATCCGCTCTTACCAAGTTCAGTGCCAAAACATTTTTGTGCGTTGTAACCATACGTTTGTCCGCGACGACCTGTGATGCTGAAAACAAAATTCAGATCAAGACTTCCATCCGATGGTAAATTATAAACATCCATTTCCATTTTTATACGAACATGATCGTTTTTGGAAATGGAATCGAATGGGAATTTGAAATACGGACCATATTGATGTTCATTGTCTAGCATTCCGCTTTTGTTGCTGATTGAACCGAGTGTGTCACAAATAAGTTCGTCTGCCCGGAGGTGATTTCTGGTTTCATAATCAACAGAAAAAATTTCGCGGGAATTATACTGGTCTTTTACTTTTTCCATCGGCGGAATATTACCGCGATCGATTTCAAGCAAGGTGTCCCATTCCGGTTGCACGTAGGTTCTTCCGAAAATTTTCCAGTAATATTCTTTTGTCATCAGCTCGCGGTTGATAATATCGTGCGTGACTTGCCAGGTTTGAAATTGATTGAGCACGAGAAAAAATCCTGCGATGGCGGCAAAAAGATATTTAGTTGCAGTTTTTGCAAAAAGAGGTTGCAGAAAAAATCCAAGCGGGATCGCCATCAATCCGTACGACTGCACAAAAGGTCGTTGTCCGAAAGTGCCGGCGTACCACCAACATTCCCAGCTGGAGATGAACCAGAGATTTGCGAGAAAGAAAAGGAGGAAGGGAACGAATAAATTTTTCTGTCTTTTATAAAGCGCAATAAATCCCGCGATGGCCAATATCATCATCGGCGTATAAAGCAGCCAGCCTTTTTTGTAGCTGAATAAAACTTTTAGCGTGAACGGATGGAAAAAGTCAAATCCTTCCGTGTGATTAAATGAAAACCAATGGCCGCTCGTGTATTTCCAATAAATAAGCTGAAGCGATCCGATTGCGATCATTCCGGCTAATAAAAAGGAAACGTGCATCCATTTTTGAGCCAGCAAGCGCATTTTTTCTTTGAATGTTTGCCGGTTCGCAACATTCCAGAACAAAGGAACAAGCACCCAAACAATTTCTGACGGACGTGTGATGGTGATCAGTCCAAGCAATAACCCGATAGCCAACGCGGTTTTCTTTTGCGCGCGTTCATGCCATTTGATTGTAAGCAAGATCAAAAGCGTATCGGCTGCGAACAAATAAATGTGCGGAAGCATACATTCATACGTCGCGTAATAATAAAGATTCGTTCCGAGCGCGATCAGTAAAAGTAAAACGGCAGAAAGCTTATCGCTGAAAAAACGAAGCAGCAATTTTCGGAGAAACCAAATTCCTAAGATTCCGTAAAATAATGCTGAGCAAATCATCGCCCATTGATAAGGCGGAGAAAGTCCGTCGGCAGGATAATCCGAAATCTTCGCAAACAAATGTCCCGCGCAAAAAAACGGCAGATTAAAAATTGAAAATCCAACGGGATAAACATTTACGAGGCGATCTTTTTGTCCGGGCCAGGTTTGATAGAACGGGCGATCTTTTTGATACGTTGAATTGAGCTGATCAATCCAAACACGATCCTGCATTCCCGGATCACGGTGAATGATGATGGCGGGAAGATGTAAGTAGTAGCCGTAATTATCCCAGCTCAGCGCATAGGAATCACGGATAAATGGTTCAACAGTTTTTACCTGCCTGATTTTTACGAAAACAAAAAAAAGGGAAATGAAGATGAAAGCGAAAAGTGATAGCCGGTAAGCGGAGTTTGCTTTCAATAATGACATTGATCAAAAATAAGGGAAATTAAGTTGATCGTTTGATTTCTGTGGCGAGGGAATGTCTCTTTGATCAGAACAAACAATGCCAAACAAACAATGTACAATGAACAAGGTTTGGATTAGCGAACAGGCACAGCAGACAACGAACGGAAATGTTTCATCAGTCCTGAATAGATCATCAGCAAACTTGCGGTTAACACTACATGCGCGATGTCGTTGTAGGTGAACCAATCGGTGAGCTTTACTTTAAGCACGACAAAAATTGCGGCGATTGCGGCAAATAAAATTCCCCAGCCAATCCGTGCAGTTGAAATTTTCTTTTTGTTGAACAGGTAAATATTCCAGAAAGCGATCGGTACAAGCGCTAATGCAACATCAATATTCACCGCGGCAAACATCCGGATGTAAACCAGCAACCAGCAGAAAAAAAGAAATTGCAAAACGATCAGCACGCGTATCCAGCTGAATTGTTTCGGGAAATACCACTTCGCAGTTGCAAATTGTGCAAATGTTGCAGCGAAGATTTGTGTCCATCCCATCAACAGCCAAATGTAAAAATGAGTTTGTTCCGGGATGTACCACGAAAATCCGTGAACAGGAACACCAAACAGGTACGCGATTGAACTGAACAGAAAAAACAAGCTCCATCCGTGCGCTTGTGTTTTTATTTGCGCATGCTGACTTGATTTGAATTTTGAAATTTTGAGGAAACACCAGAAGCCTACAGCAAAAAGTAAAAGGTTCGTCAGAACAGTTGCCGGATCGCGAAGATGCCCGAGGCCTAAAAAAGAAATTTCCTTGAAATGGAGAAAATTTTTAATCATTCGGCCGTAAAAGTAATGGTTTGTTGCTTTGGGAGAAATTTCAGCGGAAGAGATTTGGTAATCTGTCCCGATAACGATCGGGATCGTAACTGGGAAATTTAAAAAAAGGATTTAGGGAATGGTGATTGAAATTATAGAATTACGTAGCAGCAATAGCTTAAACGGAAGGACTTACCTTTTCCTCCGCGTTCGCCTTTTTTCGTCCCCATTTTTTTTCTTCCGTCCCTTCGTCCCCTTTTCGTCCCTACTTTTGTAATGATGACAAACAAAAAGACAACACCAAAAGGAACAAGTCCGCTCGGGATTCCGGCTTTGCTTTTAGAAACGCTTACGCACTTTATTGATGATGGCACTACTGCCGATCGTGCGTTGAATGAAACATTTCGCAAGTATAAGATCCGCGACCAGGAACAACGTTCGGAACTTGCGCTGCGTTTTTATGGCATCGTTCGTTTCTGGCGACCGCTTGTTACTGCTTTGGGTGAAGATAAATTTGAAACGCTGGAACAAGTCAAGCGACTTATCGGAGCCTGGAATGCGTGGAAGAAAATTTATGCGGGCGAGAAGCAGGAAAATTTAACCGGACCTCCAGCTGAACGGTTGAACAAATACATGCGTGTGCGAAAGCTGAGAGAATCTTTTCCGGATTGGCTCGATGCTTTTGCGGTGGAACAGTTGGGTGAAGAAAACTGGGAAGCATTATCCAAAGTGCTCAACAAAGAGCCGAAGCTGTACCTGCGCGTGAATACGTTGAAGATAAAACGCGAGCTGCTGGTGCAAAAGCTGAAAGCAGAAGGAGTAGAAGCATACATGCACAACGATTCGGCTGATGCGCTGATCGTAAAAGTGTATGCGAATGTTTTTGCGCTTGAATCTTTCCATGAAGGATTGTTTGAGGTGCAGGACATCGCTTCACAACGCGTGAGTGAGTTTATGGATGTGCATCCCGGCATGCGCGTAGCAGATGCGTGTGCAGGCAATGGAGGCAAAACACTTCACATTGCGGCGTTGATGCAGAACAAAGGAAAGATTGTTGCGATGGATGTGGTGCAGAATAAGCTGGATGAGCTCCGCGCACGCTGCACACGAAACGGAATTGATCTTGCAGAGACGAAGCTCGTTAATACACCTGAAGTGATCAGCAAGATGGAAGGAACGTTTGATCGCGTGCTGCTGGATGTTCCGTGTACAGGAACAGGAGTGCTGAGAAGAAATCCGGACATACGTTGGAGATTGTACCCGGAAGACATTACAGAGATGGTGAAGAAGCAACAGGAAATTCTGAATGCATATTCAACACTTGTAAAGCAAAACGGAATGCTTGTGTATGCAACGTGCAGCATTTTTCCGTGCGAAGGTGAAGAGCAGGTAAAACGTTTTCTTGAAGCGAATGGTGATGCCTGGAATTTGGAAGAAGAAATGCGCATAAATCCGGTTTCAGACGATGGAGACGGATTTTATCTCGCCCGGATGAAAAAAAATTAAAATAATTTAAAATAATTCCGGAGCAGAAATTCATCATCAAAACACTTCATCATCATCAAAAAAATTTTTCATCATCGCACGAATTTTATTTTCATCACATCTTCTGCTTCATTGATGAATAAAGGCGTTGCGAGATTTATTTTTTTCTAAAACAAAAAATAAAATCATGATTGAAGAACAAAAAACAAGATTGAAATGCGAAGAAAAAAAATCACGCATCGTGCTTATTAACAAAGCTGTGTTGAAAAATACGATAGGTAATATTTCTTTCGTGTCATAATTTTTTATTACTTCGTCGCAAATAAATTTTTCAAAACCAAAAACCATGGCAAAGAAAGCAACCAAAAAAGCAGCTCCTAAAAAGAAAACTGCTAAGAAAGCCGCTAAAAAAGGCGCAAAAAAAACAGCTAAAAAAGCAGCTAAAAAGAAGTAATTCTTTTCAAAGCTTTGAAGAAAGAGTCTCGGTTTACCGGGACTTTTTCTTTTTGTCATCCTTCGACTGTCGCTCAGGATGACAAAAAGAAAAAGTTGAAGCGCTCTCAGGATGACAAAAAGAAAAAGTTGAAGCGCTCTCAGGATGACAAAAAGAAAAAGCTGAAGCGCTCTCAGGATGACAAAAAAGAAAAAGCTGAGATCGTTTTAAGGATGATCAAAAAGGATGAATCACCTTTCAGAATGAAATAGGAAAAGTCGAAATGCTTCGATTGAATAGCAAAACCTTTCTTATGTCACCCTGAGCGACAGTCGAAGGGCGACATAAGAAAGATCGTGTATATTTGAACTCACGCAAACATAAAACCAAAACCATGAAACGAATTTTCCTGCTCGCATTATTAGCAGCACCAATTTTCTGGACAGCTTGTTCGGGAGATAAAGAAACAGCAGAAGAGGTTATTCCAAAAGGAATGATTGCGCTTGATCTTAAAAACCTGGGTTACCCGGTTAAGATCAATGTTCCTGATTCGAATTATTTTCCGACGGTCGATACTATTGCTTCAGCGAATGGTGCGCAGATCAGGATCGGTCAGCATTTTGATATTCTTGTAAACTTCACAACTCCTGAAGATGCAGATCTTGAAAAACAAAAAGGATTGATCACAGCAGCAGATGCAGGCATGAGCAATTTCCTTACAGGAGATGCTGAGACATTAATTTGGGAAACTAAATTCGGTGATCTCTCCATGCATCATTTCATCCGCTTAGTAAAGATCGGCGACAAGACCTACATGGTGCGCGATAACAACGATAACACCGACAATCAGTTTTCTAAAGCAGATGTCGACAAGATGATCGAAAGCGCAAAATCACTACGCGCACGTGCCGCTGATGCAGAAGCACCGAAATCTTAAAAGGAAAAATGTACGATGTACGTCCGCCGCGGCGGATACGATGTACGATTTAAAAAGGATCGCTCTAACCAGGAGCGATCCTTTTTAGTTTACACCAGACTGACTGCTGACTACTGTGTCGACGCAGATGTTTTATTCCAACGGCTTCACTTCACAATCGATAGACAAATTTTATCAAACAATCGAATTGTTTCATTACATCGAAAAAGTTGCTGTTTCTTTGCTTCAGTAAAATAATTATACCGTTTTACTAATCGCCGTTTAAGAAACCTACGGGTACTCTACAATGTTTTAGGCGGCGAATAAAACGGAAATTAGAAAGAGACCGTTCTGGGGAGAAGCGGTCTCTTTCATTTTATATCACCACCAGCTCTGTGAGGGATTTGGTAATCTCGTAACTGGGAAATTGGATTGGTGATTGCAGATTGTGAGTTTGGCATTGAGCATTTTTCGACCAGGACAATTTCCCTCATCCTTGAACATTGAACATTGTTTGTTTGGGATTGTACATTCCATCCCAGGACAATTTCCCAAATCCTTGAACATTGTTCATTGTTAGTTTGACATTGAGCATTTTTTCATCCCAAAGACACTTTCCCTCATCCTTGAATATTGAGAATGTTAGTTTGACATTGAGCATTTTTTCGTCCCAAGACATTTTCCCTCATCCTTGAACATTTAACATTATTTGTTTGGGATTTTACATTCATCCCAGGACAATTTCCCTAATCCTTGAACCTTGTTCATTGTTTGTTTGGTCCGCCGCCGCGTATACATTTTTTTCGTCCTAGACAATTCTCTCATCCTTGAACATTGAACATTGTTTGTTTGGCATTGAGCATTTTTTCTTCCCTCGACAATTTCCCTAACCCGGAACAAACAATGTTCAATGAGCAATATGCTCTGTGATACGCTTTCTTTCCTTGAGCAGTATTACTGCCAGCAGAATTTACCATCCTTGAATAAATCATTGATAGTTCAGCATTGTTACAAAGATTCTATACAGCCCAATCTCTTAAGTTAAAACACCCACAACTTTTTCATTACCGTGACTTCATGGCGCGTCAATCGAACACAACGGAATTGACTTTAGTCAAAACACAAATAGCTTTTTTATTACCGCGACATTCAAGACGCGGTAATAAAACCCAACGTAATTGGCTTTAGTGAAAACGCACATAGCTTTTTTATTACCGCGACATTCATTTCGCGGTAACCGGGCAAACGTAATTGGCTTTAGCCAAACATACAGGTAACACCTTGCCATGGTAATCTCTCTTTACCAGAACATTTCTTCGACCATGACAATTTCCCTAATCCCTGAACATTGAACATTGTTAGTTTGGTCCGCCGCGGTGGAAACATTTTTGTTGCCATTAGAATCTCTCATCACCCGGAACAAATCCGCAAGGGCGGACCAAACAAACAATGTTCAATCAACAAGTGAACATTGCTAATATCGATTTAATCCCCAAAAAAAATCGCCCCCATTAACCGGAGGCGATTCTTTCTTTCTAAACTTTATTCCTTAAAATCGAACATCGTAATTCTTACATCGTACATCCCATTACTGAGCGGCTACCTTCTTCTTGTTACGATCACGTTCGTTCGGATCTAAATAGATCTTACGCAGACGAATGCTGAGTGGTGTTACCTCAACGTATTCATCGCCCTGGATATATTCCATCGATTCCTCGAGAGAGAACTTCACAGCAGGTGCAATGCTGGTCTTCACATCACTTCCGGAAGCACGCATGTTCGTCAGCTTCTTTTCGGTTGATACGTTTACAACCAAATCATCCGGACGAATGTGTTCGCCGAGAATTTGTCCGCCGTAAATATCTTCACCCGGATCAACGAAGAATGTTCCGCGATCCTGGAGTTTGTCGATTGAATAAGCAACAGCAGTTCCTTTTTCTTTCGCGATCAATACACCGGCGTTTCTTCCCGGGATATGACCTTTCCATGGTTCGTAACCTTTAAAGCGGTGAGCTATGATCGCTTCACCAGCTGTGCCGGTCAAAATATTATTTCTTAATCCGATAATTCCGCGCGCAGGAATTTCAAATTCCATGTGGATCAAATCACCTTTAGGCTCCATCACCAGCATTTCACCTTTACGCTGACTTACCAATTCAATTACTTTTCCTGTTGTTGCTTCAGGTGTATCGATTGTCAGGATCTCGATCGGCTCATGTTTAACTCCGTCGATCTCTTTAATAATTACTTGTGGCTGTCCGAGCTGGAACTCGAATCCTTCACGACGCATCGTTTCAATAAGAATGGATAAGTGAAGAATACCGCGTCCGTAAACAAGGAATGAATCAGGAGAATCAGTTTCTTCGAGACGCATCGCAAGATTTTTTTCAAGCTCTTTATATAAACGCTCACGCAAACGTTGTGAGGTTACATATTTTCCTTCTTTACCAAAGAAAGGAGAAGTATTAATTGTAAAGAGCATGCTCATTGTCGGCTCATCAATGCTGATCAATGGTAATGCTTCCGGATTTTCAAAGTCAGCAATTGTATCGCCGATTTCAAATCCATCAATTCCCGTTACTGCAACAATATCACCAGCACCAACAGCAGCAACTTTCTTTTTGCCTAATCCATCAAACACGAAAAGATCTTTCACGCGTGTTTTTTGAATTGTACCATCACGCTTCACGAGTGATACCGGCATATTTTCTCTTACTTCTCCGCGATAAACACGTCCAACTGCAATTCGTCCGATGAAAGAAGAATAATCGAGGGAAGTAACTTGTAGCTGAAGTGTTCCTTCATATTGTGGTGCATTCGGGAAATACCCGATGATCACATCAAGCAAATGTGAAATGTCTGTAGTTGGAGTTCTCCAATCCGGTCCCATCCATCCGTGCTTCGAAGATCCGAACACAGTTTTGAATCCGAGCTGCTCTTCTGTTGCGCTGAGATTGAAAAATAAATCGAATACATCATCATGCACTTCATCCGGACGGCAATTCGGTTTGTCAACTTTATTAACAACGAGAATCGCTTTTTTGCCTTGCTCCAACGCTTTTGTCAAAACGAAACGCGTCTGCGGCATCGGTCCTTCGAAAGCATCAACAAGAATTAATACACCGTCGGCCATGTTCAACACACGTTCCACTTCACCTCCGAAGTCAGCGTGACCTGGAGTATCGATGATATTAATTTTTATTCCTTTATAAACGACGGATACGTTTTTGGCAAGAATGGTAATTCCCCGTTCTCTCTCAAGATCATTATTGTCAAGAATAAGTTCACCTGATTCCTGGTTTTCACGGAATAGCTTTCCCTGCAAAAGCATCTTGTCAACAAGGGTAGTTTTACCATGATCGACGTGGGCGATGATGGCAATATTTCTGATTTCTGGCATGTTTCTATTTAAAGGAGTGCAAAGGTACGGGTAAAGTTGTCAAGATTAACCTTCAACGCTTAATATGGGGTTTGGATTTTGAAAAAGAGGGAAAACCGAATAATCATTAAAAAAGGACTAAAAACAGAAAAAATCAGTCAAAAAAGCCCCTGAAAAAGAGGATTTCTATCAAAATGCTAGTTTAATCCATTTTAGGGAATCACTTTTAGTGACATTAACCAACCCGTATAATAACGTAAGTTTCATAAAAAAGGCGTGACTTTTGGGTCACGCCTTTTTCAAAATTATAGCTCTGAGAGCTTATCCGATACTTACGGTACCAAATAAAAGACAAAGCACGGCAAAAACAGCAACACCGGCGATGATGAGAATTTTGCCGGCAATAGATCTGTCGCTAAACTTCTTTTTCCTTTTCTTTTTCTTTTTTGACATATCAGCATCTGATGATTCTGTATTCGTATCATCTGTTATGCTAACCGAATTATCTGTTGTTGTATTCTGGTAAGTTGTTGTGGAAATTCCTGTGCTTGCCTGCAGGGTCGATGTGAGTGTCATTCCGAAAAGGAATAATACAATCAATGCAATGTTTTTCATTGTTTTTGTTTTAGGGTTAGTGAGTAGAGGAATAGGGTTAATCCGGGCAAAGTTAAATTAATTTTCAAATTCTGCAATTGCGGATGGCGCAAGATTGTTTTTGTGGCAAACAACAGAAACAATAGTGTTAAATCTTTATCAGTATTAAATTGCCATTGCTGAAAATAGAAGTTCCAAATATTATTGTCAGTACTCTATTCGCCCTGGTAAAAAAATTCTTCACGTGTGATGGTGTCGAATTTCAAGTGAGCCGGACTGAGGGTAATCGTATCCTCCACATTCGCCGGCATATTTTTGATTTTGAAATTCTGTAAGCGAATCGGATTCGCATCAACTTTTAAAAAGAGTTCGTCTTTCGTAAATCCGCCGAGCTTTCTGCCATCAGGTGTTTTTTTATTCACGTCCCACATTTTTCCGGTATACAGCTTGACAATATATTTTCCATCCGGAACTTCATTCATTACAAACCCCATTTGCGCGCGGATGAATTCATTGCGGATCGTTCTGTATGGCGGCTCAGTTTGCATCGCACAGATCACAGCATCAGAAAACGGCATGAAGATGTATAATTTATTTTTTGATTCTGAATCGTGAACGCCGCTGCCGAATAAACTGTCGAATGGCGAATCCATCGTTTCAATATGCGTCTTTGCATATTCCTGTTTTATTTTCATCATTGAATCGAGACGCGCTGCAAACTCCTTTGATTCATCCTCTCGTTTTTGTTCGATCCACCGGTCAAAAATTCCGCTGGCTGTCATGAAAACGATGAACATGACGATCATGCCGGTCAGAATTTTCTTTCGCCGCGTCATGTGTGCCTGCACCTTTTTTTTATGTCGTGCACGCGCCCATTCCAACTCTTCTTCCGAATAATCTTTTCTACGCGGATCTTTTTTTTCCTCTTTGGGTTCAGGATAATAAATTGCCGGACGCATGCGCCTTGTATCATAAGCGTGGCGCAAACTAAAATCGGAAAGAATAGAGTAAGCTTCTGTAATTTCTTTGAAACGTTCTTCCGCACCTTTCGCCCCCGCATTTACATCGGGATGATAACGTTTGGCAAGCCTTCGGTAGGCAAGCTTTATTTCCAGCTCACTCGCATTATCAGGAACCCCAAGTGTACGGTAATGATCTTTCAAAAGGGAACGAATTAAGGGAACGAATTACGAATCAAAACGAATGTACGAAAGTCTTAAAATGAAACTTCCACTCTGCCATTCGTATATTCGGTTGATTCGTAATTCGTTCCCCCATTTTAGAATGCAGGCGCAGAAACTGATCTCGATCTCTTTGTTTTAACGGATTTGCTCTTCGGATATTTTACAGAATAGGTAAGAATTACTTTCTGTGTTTCTCCCGGGGGAATCGTCATGTTCCAGGTAATAATTCCGGTTGCGGGATCAAGATCACCTTTTGAAATTTGTGAAGCTTCAACAATAATTTCTGCATCCTGTGAAACCGGGATCTGGTCTTCCAGCTTTACAACAACAGGAATTTTTCGTGTGTTCTTCACATTGATTTCAAACGAATACGTTTCCTTTTTTGTTATTGCTGAAGATTTTTCATTGTTGAATTCTTTCAGCTTTGTTCTCGTAACAACCAGCTTCTGATCGCGGCCGAAAGAAAGATCGAGCGTATCATCCACCGAACGTGTGTAGATGTATGATTGTCCAACATACGTTCCGCCGAAATAAACATTCGCCTGGCCTTCTACTAATTCAAGATCTTCCCATCCTGTAATTCGCGCAAGAAGAAAAGCTTCTTTTTCCATTTTCGGAACGCAGCTGTACTGGAATGTTGCAGGAAGATTATAAGAAGTAACATCAACGATATATGGTTTTCCGTCAGCAGGAATATCATACGGCGTTTTGATTTCAAACTCTGCGCTCAATTCCGAAACCTGTATCTGGTTGTATTGAACAGTTGGCTTAACAGCTTCTTGCTTCATGTCATTTTCCCAATCAAAGGTTGCGTTCTTATCATATTGCGTTGCCGGAGCCGGAGCAGAATTCGCAAGGTTCTGACTTTCGAGTGATTGATTTGGTGCACCACCGTAAACATTCTGCTGGTAATTATTGTAGTTGGCGCCTGAATAACCATTATCAAAGCTCAATGCCCATTTTGAAAGTGTTGGTGCTGCAGCGCTTTTCATCGGATCAGAAGTAGATAATTTCATCTTCACATCTTTCCAATCAACATTCGTATTATTAAAAACTTTCGCGCGGTATTTCAAATCAATATTCTTTCCTACATCTTCCGCAATAAGATCATAGCTCGGCGCCCAGCCTGCATTGCTTGCAACATAATGCAACTCCACTTTTGAATCAAATTTCACCGCGGAGGTTACATTAACAAGAACGATAATTTCTCCCATCGGAGGATTTGTACGTGCATTCGCTTCATTCGTCTGCCACGATAAACGTGTAAGAATTTCCTGCTGGTTAGCTTCTTTGCGGCGCAGCTTTACCAATTCTGTATTGATCTCTACCGTGCGTGCAAAATAAAAATCGGCATTCAATTTCAATTCTGCGCTTGCAACTCCTTTATCATTTCCGCCAATGCTTCGGTTTGCATCAAGCATGATTTTTTCTTTTTCATACGCTTCAATCGTGCCGCGTGTAATACCGATTGCATCAGTAAGCATATCAAGCGAATCATTTAATTGCTTGAGACGAACATCGTTTTTTTTCTGCCCGAATAAATAATCAATACGATTGCTGATGGCCAATAATGCCACTTCGCCCGTAGCTGTAAATTGAATGCTTTTCGGAACCAGCTTGGAAGTGAGTCCGACAAAATGCAATTCATTTCTGCCCGGTTGTAAGGCAACTGTTTTCTGGTGAATAAGCTCAACGCCGGTAAGATAAACTACCACCGAAGTAATCGGCGCTTCGATCTTCTGCTCGTTATCAGCCGCGTGTAATGCGAACGGTGATACAAGAAGAACGGACAACACAATTTTTTGGAACATGTTTTTCATGGGAAGAAGATATTGGTCTTGAACAAAAACCCCTGTGCGCAGAAGCGGACAGGGGCGTTAAAAAAGCAGGATGATGATCAGTGTTTTTCTTCAGTATTCGCGTCAGCAGTTTTTGATTTTCCTGCGCTGTCTTTGTTTCCTTTTTTCGCCGGCTCTTCTTTAATGTAAACCTGCGAGAAGTCGAGGTAGCGCATTGGATTGGTATAAAAATTCTTTACGCGGTATTGTGTGAGACGGTAATTTTCATCGTACCACAAAATAAGCGCAGGTGCATCATTGATCATTAATTGTTCTGCCTGGAAAAACAAATTGTTTGCCTGTTCCAATGATCTTGCAGTTCGTGCAGCATCATATAATTTGTCGAACTCCGGGTTACGGTAACGACTTGTGTTCGGATAAGAAGGCGAAGAAACGCTGTCCGGAACATCTGCTCCGTAGAAAAGCGAAAGGAATGATTCAGCAGAAGGATAATCTGCCACCCATGCAGAACGGAAAAGATCGGCACGTGCGAAACGTTCATCAGAAAGTTTTTGCTGGAAAGAAACATTTGCAATTTCAAGATTCACATTTAAATGCTCGCGTAATTGATTCTGAATTTCTTCAGCAACAAGTGTATTGCGTGAACCGCCACTGTTGATGACAAGCTTCACATCCGGGAAAGGTTTTTTGCCGGGACCATAACCTGCTTCGGAGAGCAGCTTACGTGCAAGCACACGTTCCGCTTCCTTCTGTGCTTTGGTTGAATCGTCCGATTCTTTCACAGTTTCATATCCTTTGATTTCGCTGGCTTTGTAACCGGGAAGGGCAGGAGGAGAAATTCCATTTAATCCCGGACCATAGGCTTCACGTGCGAGCACTTCATCTACGATGTGATTTCTGTCAATCGCATAGCTGAATGCGCGGCGAACTCTCACATCATCAAACGGAGGACGTGTGGTATTGAACTGGTACATCTGTGTAACGAACTCCGAAGAATGATCAAGAAGAAATTTCGGCGGCTTCTGTTCGAAATCAGAAATTACCTGCGGCACAAATGTTTTTACCGCTTCAGAGCTCAAGCCCCAAACAAAATCCAATTGTCCCTGCTGAAAAAGATCCAGCTCTTCTTTTTTATTATCGATGTAAGAAATTTTGATTGAATCGAGGAAAGGAAGCTTGTTGCCGAGCGAATCAGAACCATAATATTCCGGGTTGCGGACTAAAACAAGAAACGTAGTATCGTTCGCAATGTTTGAAACCATAAACGGGCCGGTTCCGACGTGCATTTTATCACCGTATTTTTCAATCGCTTCATGCGGAATAACGCTGGCAGAAGGATTTGCGAGAATGCTAAGGAAAGAAATGCCAGGCTTCTCTAATTGGATCTGGATGGTGTGTGCATCAACAACTTTAACTCCGGAAAGTGAACCTGCTTTTGCATTCTGCCCTCCGTTGTAAAAATCCGTCGCACCTACAACACGCCCTTTAAAAGAAGTCATGAAGTTGGCGTTGCTGGGATTATTACGGCAAAGCATTTCAAATGAATATTTAAAATCTTCAGCAGTAACAAGGCGGCCTTTTCCTCCCGGGAAACACGCGTCATCCTGGAATTTTACATCCTTGCGCAGGTGGAAAGTATATAATGTTCCTGCAGTATCAATCTCCCATTTTTCAGCAATGCTCGGAATGATACGTAATGTGCGGGGATCGAATTTTACAAGTCCTTCATAAACCTGTGAAGCAACGTGTGATGATATTGCATCTGTAATAAGAATCGGGAAAAGTGTCTGGAGCTTATCCGTTTCATTGAAACGAAGTGTTCCTCCGTACATTCGCCCGCCATTGCCTTCTTTACGTGTAGTGCCGGTGTTTCCGTTATTGCCACAGGAGACCGCCAGGAATGCAAAAGGGAGAAACAGGAGTAGTTTTCTCATAATATAAAATGATAACGGGTTTAAGAGCTGATCTATCGGGCGAAGATACAAATTCGTCGTTAAGGATAGTCTTTTTTCAGAAAAACCAAACTATGCAATAATAAATAAAATCATTTTTCGGAGCTTTTTCCTCTTCAATAGCCCGATTCTCATGCGTTTAGGAGCCATATTCACATGAACTTAGCGAAGCAAAAAGAGCTTTTATCGAAAAATCTTCACCTTTTATTTTAATTTGTCCTTTAACATTATTAATATTGCCCGTCAAATTCCAGAGGTGCTCCCCCTATCTGCACACTCCACGATGAAAAAGAAACTACTGCTGCTGATATCAATCGCCCTTCTGCTTGTGCTGAAAGGCTACTCCCAATCTATGATTTTGCTGGAAGGCACGTATCAGGGTAAGAACGTGTATGTGCAAAATCCATTCGCAAGTGGCGGAGTTGGTTTCTGTGTTTACGAGGTGCGTGTAAACGACCAGGTAACTACAGATGAGATTGGTTCAAGCGCATTTGAAGTTGATCTTCGCAATTTCCAGCTGAAGATCGGTGACGCAGTTACAATTAAGATCTTCCATAAAGACGATTGCAAACCAAAGGTGCTTAACCCGGAAGTTTTAAAACCAAAGTCAACATTCGTAACTACTGCTGCTGATATTTCTATTAATTGTGCGGATGAAATGTTGAAGTGGAAAACTACAGGTGAACAAGGCAAGCTGACCTTTATTGTTGAACAATATCGCTGGAATAAATGGGTGAAAGTGGGCGAGGTAGACGGATTAGGAACATCAGGACCAAACAATTACACGTTTAAAGTTGTAACTCATTCAGGCGAAAATCAGTTCCGTGTTAAACAGGTTGATTACAGCGGACAAGCACGCACTTCGGGTGTTGCAAAATGCACTTCTACAAAAGCACCGATCAAATTTTACCCGGTAAAAGCGAAAGACAAGATCACATTTGAAGGTGGTGAAACACTCTGGGAAATTTACGATCAGTATGGAAATATCGTGAAGAAAGGTTTCGGAGGCACGATTGACGTAACAGGACTTGCAAAAGGCGGATACTTCCTCAACTACGATAATGCTGTTGGTGAATTCTTCAAACAGTAAAATCCGATAAAAAAATTAATTACGATCCCGCCCCAAAAGCGGGATTGTTTTTTTTACACTTGTACCATGAATAAAATCGAACACATCGGCATTGCAGTTTTAAATATTGAAAAGTCAAATGATCTTTTTACAAAACTGCTCGGAACAGCACCGTACAAATCTGAAGCAGTGGAAAGCGAAGGTGTGATCACTTCCTTTTTTAAAACCGGAGAAAGTAAAATCGAATTGCTTGAAGCATCAAATCCCGAAAGCCCGATTGCGAAATTCATTGCTAAAAAAGGTGAAGGCATTCACCACATCGCTTTTGATGTAACGGATATTTATGCGGAAATGAAACGTTTGAAAGAAGAAGGATTTATTTTGCTGAACGAAGAACCAAAAAAAGGCGCCGATAATAAACTGGTCTGCTTCCTCCACCCGAAAAGCTCCAACGGCGTGCTGGTGGAATTGTGCCAGGAGATAAAATAGTCACTTGTCGCCTTCGATACATTTCGCGAATTGGAATTCTTGCTGTAAACGATTAATTTTTTCGCGAAACACTCAGTCTGACAAGGGAGAGATTTCCTTAGTAAACCTTGCGATAAAAAGTTCTCTCTTGTCAGACTGAGTAGTGCCGTCAAAGCCATGTTCTTTATTAAAGGAAAATATAATTGACGGGACGTATCGAAGGCGGCAAAGCAGCATGTTTACTCCAGGGCTCCGCCTAATTCTGACAAAGCTTCAAGCACATCGGTCGGCGTAACTTTTTCTGAAGACTCCTTATCGTTTCCGAAGATTTCGCAGATATCTTTCCCTACGGGCAAGAGGTATGCTTTTATTCCAACTTTTTTCGCGCCTTCAATGTGTTGTGGAGAATCGTCGATGAAAAAAGTTTCTTCGGGTTTTAATCCGTTTTCATTTAAGACATGTTGGAATGCTTCTGCATCCGGCTTTCTTTTTCCGATGCGGCAGGAATAATACCAGCGTTCGAAATAAGATGAAAAATCGCTGAAGCCGAATTGCTTTTGCAGATAAGCGGAAAATGCGGTGACGTGAATTTCGTTGGTGTTGCTTAATAAAAACAAACGGTATTTTTTCCCAAGCGATTTTAAAAGCTCTAAACGCTCTTTCGGAAGATCAAGCAACATGGCATTCCATGCTTTGTCAATTGCGGCATCACTTGTTTGTTCAGGCAAAATCTTTTTTAAATGATCGCGGAATTCTTTTTCAGAAATTCTTCCGCAGTCAAAATCGTCGAAGCAGCCTGTTTGGCGAATGGTGGTATATTGTTTTTCAAAATCTGCCGCACCTAATTCTTCAAATGCTTTTTGTGTAGCAGACGGATCAAGGTTCAGGATCACTCCGCCGAGATCAAAAATGATATTACGAATCATAATGTAAAATTACCTGAAACTGTCGGAACACGAAAAACGTATATTTACGATACACATGAAAAAGCTCCCTGTTTACACGCTCATCGGACTTATTGCCGGACTTGCAGCTATTCCTCTTTTATGGGTTGGTCATTGGCCACTCGTTGCAGCGATCACCGCACTCGGAGGTTATCTTATCGCGATGAAAGATTTCTCTAAGTTCACGGGGAAGCTTCAATTTATCACACAAATAATTTCCGGCCTGATGGTTGGCATCGCGCTGGAATTTCCTTTTGAACATTTTCCTTTTCTCGTGCTTACAATGTTGTTCGCAATACTTGCAACATTCGGACGCATCATGTTTTTTCGTTTTTTCGGATACACAGGAAAAATAGGATTTGAAATTTCAACGCTCATACTCGCGTTCGTTTCTCACGTTACCGGGAATATGATTGCGCACAGTGATTGGGCTACCTGGATTGTTCCTGCACCTGCGCTTGTATTTGCATGCATCATTACACTCGGAATTGTGAAAGACAAAAAACAATTGCTCGGCAGCACGTCAAAAGGCTATCGCGTTGCAATCGGTTCACCCGCTCCGCCATTCAGTCTGCCTGACCAGGACGATAAGCTAGTCAGTCTTTCCGATTTTTATGGCGATCGTCATTTGTTGCTCATCTTCGTTCGTGGTGACTGGTGTCCAGGTTGTCACATGATGTTGCGCACCTACCAGAAAGAAGCAGAACGGTTCAAAACGAAAAACATTTTTGTGCTTTCCATCGGGCCTGACCCGGTTGGTGTAAATCGTGAAATGGTAGAGCGTTTAAATCTCGATTTCAAAGTGCTTTCCGATGCCGGGCAAAAAACCGCTATGCAATACGGGGTGCAGATCGATGATTACGATAATGCATTTGCAGAAAAATATGAAGAAGGCATTCCGCTTCCCGCATCTTTTCTTGTAGATAAGAATGGTATTGTGCGTTACGTTTCGCGTCCCGATAAAGTGGGTGAGTTTTTAAATCCCTCATTGATATTCCCGATCATTGAAAAATTAAATTAAAAATAGTTGGCCCATATGCTTTACATCACTATTGCCGTTGCTGTACTTGCTGTTATTCTTGGTACTGTCGCTTTGATGGCGCTGCAGTCGAAGAAAAAGATGAAAGCTGAATTCGATGGTTTCAGCAAACAGATCGTTAATTTCGAAAGCATCATTGACCAGGCGAACGATGCGATGCTTGTTATTGATATCGTAAACGGTCGCGTGCATCAATCCAATCCAAGTGCGGCAGCGATGCTCGGATATACAAAAGCAGAGCTTGAAAAAAAATCGCTGTTTGATCTTCATCCGAAAGATATGCTTGAAAAAAGTTCGAGTGTTGTTGCAGATGTGTGGGAGAAAAAAGGGTTGATCTACAAAGACATTCCATTCATTACTAAATCAGGTGAAATTCTCCCCGTAGAATGCAGCGCGAAAGTTGCTCCGTTTGCAGGTCGTCCTGCTATTGTAATTTACGCGCGCGATATTCGTGAACGGCTTGCACTGGAAGCAGAAATCCAGCTGCAGCAAAACATCATCGAAGAAAAAAACAAAGACATTACCGATAGTATTAATTACGCGAAACGAATTCAGAACGCAATTCTTCCTACTGAAGAAGAAATGGCGA
This sequence comes from Bacteroidota bacterium, assembly GCA_031412295.1. Classification (GTDB taxonomy): domain Bacteria; phylum Bacteroidota; class Bacteroidia; order Palsa-965; family Palsa-965. Next base: position 76,597 of record JANOCU010000003.1, on the reverse strand, counting down.
AAATTGCACCTGATCATTTTGTTTTTTATCGACCGAAAGATATTGTGAGCGGCGATTTGTATTGGGCTGCTTCCGTAAATATTACAAATGAATCAGGTGTGCAGGAAAAGCTTTCACTTATTGCCGCGCTCGATTGTACAGGACATGGTGTGCCGGGCGCTTTTATGAGCATTGTCGGACATACAATTCTTGAACAAACGCTTACAGATCCATCCGTAACAAACCCTGCCGGCGTTCTTGATTACCTGAACAATGGTGTGATCAAAACGCTGAAGCAAAAAGCGGATGATGATTTTTCTATCAAAGACGGAATGGATATTGCGATCGTGGCAATTAATTTTTCAAGACGCATTCTTGAATTTGCCGGGGCGAATAATCCGTTGTACATCGTGCGTGATGGAAACATAACCGAGATCGATGGAGATAAACAGCCGATTGGTGCGTACCTCAAGCAATCTCGTTTGTTTAAAAACAACAGGGTGGAATTACAGTCGGGTGATTGTGTTTATGTTTTCACCGATGGAATTCCGGATCAGTTTGGCGGACCCAAAGGAAAAAAATTCAAATACAAACAGCTGCAGGAAATGCTAAAAGCGCATTGTGGAAAACCAATGAAGGAGCAACAAATAGAAATCGTCAAAACGATTGATGACTGGATGGCGTACCCGGCTCCTGGCGGTGGAGCGCATGACCAGACGGATGATATTCTTATGATTGGGGTGAGGATACCCTAGAGAAAAGGTGATCTACCTGCGCGAGCTTCGGTAGACAAGTTGGTGATCGGTGATTGGGGAAAAAAGGTTGGTGGTTGGTAGTTAGGAAAAGGGTTGGTGGTTATTTTTTAATCATTAGGTACGTTTCTTAAACGTACCTAATGATTAAAAATCTGCCAATTAATAATTAAATCAACCGCTGCATAAATGCTTCTTTTGTTCCGTTCCGGGTTAAATTACATTTGGAGCAGCAAGCACATAACTTATTTCATGGAGTAACTCAAAGGCTTACGATCGCAGGATTTAGTAGGCTTTTTTGTTTTGGATAATCGCCCGACGATTTTTTGGCAGAAATTTTTTCCTGATTTTCTTTCCCAAAGACCCTTTTGCCTGTCGATATATTTCCACAGATTTAACAGGAATTTCCATTGACATGTTGGTTTTCATAAGGGGAATTTCGGAGGCACGCGATTTGAGTCTATTGATATATAAAATCAATAGCCATGAAAAAAATCTTTACTCTTATAGCAAGCGCGTTACTTTTTATTTCCGTGGGGGCGCAACAGGTTTCAATTTCCATTGACACCATTTATTATACACCAACAAATCCGTCTGCAGGCGACAGCATTCGTTTGATTATTGGCGGAACTGCTAATTGTACGGTTATGCAGCAGGGTCCGACATATATTAGCGATACCGGCAGGTTGCATACACTTTCAGTTTGCCTGTTCGGTGAGCAGAATACGCAGGCAGCTAATTTCACATTTACTTATTCTGTTTACCGCGCGAATACTGCAGGTCAGGATACGCTTGAGTATATGTTCTTCTATAACCAGTACGACACGCTTTTTTGCGACACGGTTTTGCGAACTGGATTGTTCATTATACAAGTAGATCCTGCTGCGGTGATGTCGTATCAATCACCGTCGATAGCAGTCAGCTGGAATTCCTATTTATCCACATTAACCATCGACAAGCTACAGGCTAAAGCAAATTTTCAGCTGATGGATATGAGCGGAAGAATGATTCAGCAACAGCAGCTGAATGCGAACAGCGCAGAAATTAAAATCGACGGCGTGATGGAAGGAATTTACCTGGTTTATATTTCCGATGATAAAGGAATTGTATACCGGAATAAAATATTTATCGGGCAGGATAGAAATTAGGGAAGAAGAAATTGGTAATTAGGAAATTGAAATAGGATTTGAAGGGATGAAATAAGTGGGGAGAAATGGAAATAGGAAATTGGGTATTAGAATAACCCCAATTTCCTATTTTCTTTTTAACTCAATTTCTGATCTTGTTGTTTTCCTTTTTTCAATGTGAGCACTGTGATCTCCGGCCACATTCCTACGCGGGCGGGAAGCGCTAAAAATCCGAAGCCGCGATTGACATAAATATGTTTTCCGTTATCACCGTATAAACCGGCCCAGTGCGGATATTTATATTGGATCGGGCTCCATTTGATACCGGGAATTTCTACGCCGAATTGTCCGCCGTGCGTATGGCCGGAAAGTGTAAGGTGAATATGCGTGCCGTGTTTGCTTACGATATTATCGAAGTGCGAAGGATCGTGCGAGAGCAAAATTTTGAATGCATCTGCAGGAACATTTGCAAGCGCTTTATCAAGGTCGCCCATTTTTTTAAAGCCGCCTGTTCCCCAGTTTTCCACTCCAATCAAAGAAAGCTTCTGCCCGTTTTTTTCGATGACAGTATTTTCATTCCGCATCAATTTGAAACCGATTTTCCTGTGAACAGCATATAAGCTTTCCATGTTTTGCTGTTTCGCCTGTTCGGAAGGCCATTCAATATAATCGCCGTAATCATGATTTCCGAGAATAGAGAATTGTCCAAACGGCGCTTTCAATTTGGAAAATTCGTTGAACCACGGATCCATTTCACTGGCAACATTATTCACAAGATCGCCGGTGAAAACAACGATGTCCGACTTTTGCTCATTGGCCATGTTGATCGCGTGCATAATTTCTTCGCGGTCTGTTTCCGGATCAAAGCTGCCCGCGTGAATATCTGAAAGCTGCGTGATTGTAAATCCATCAAACGCTTCGGGCAGATCAGGATAATAAATTGTTTCGCGTCTTACACGATACCTGAATTTTCCGACAGCTAATCCATGTAAAATTCCAAGGAAAGGAATTGCAGCAGTAGCAGCAGCAATCACCGCGACAAATTTTCTCCTGCTCACCGAATAAGCCATCGGATCTTCTTTGACAATTGCATTGTGCCCGATTGCAAAAAGTGATCTTAGCAAACAATAAATATCTTCGCCTAAAAGAAAAACAAGGAAGAGCAGCTTCGGCACAAATACAAGGGCCCAAAGTCCGATGAAGGATGGAATTGATTTCGGCATTCCGCCACCCGACGTAGCAGTAAAGAAAATTATACCAAGCCAGACAAAAAAGGAAAGGCTGATTCCCCAATAGATCCAGTGCACAATTTTCCGCGTGCGTGTTTCGAGTCCGCTGGTAAGCGTGCGCACACCGGTGAAAACATAATAATCAATCAGCAGCAGGAAGCCGATGAAAATAATAATACCAATTAAATTGGGTTCTCGTCTCATTGAAAAACAGTTCAGCGCTTAATTCGGGTGCAAAGTTAATTGGTCAGTCGTTCCTGAAAGGTTAATTATTTTAAATAAGGGGTTTTTTTGATGGGAAATTTTCTGCTTCGGGGGAAGTTGGAAGTTGGTGGTAAAAAAGGTTGGTGAGAAGTCACGAAGAAAGTTGTTCGCCGGATAAATTCAGAATGGTGATCAACTCATCAATTAACGCGGCCTGGCTTTCGTTGATCTTTTCTTTGGCAATGGAAATTGTGAACCATTCGCCTTTGTCAACTTCGGGGAATGCTTTCATCTTTCCTGATTTCGGTGGCCATTCGATGGTAAAAGTGTTGCTGACAATTTTAGTTTCATCAACAGTTCCTTCCACTGCCCATGCGAAAACGGTTTTGCCGCCTTTTTGTTTGACCGGTTTCAGTTCAGAAAACCCGCCTTTGATTTTGTGACCTGTTTCTTCTTCGAATTCTCTTTTTGCTACGTCGAGCGGATCTTCATCATCGTTGAATTCGCCTTTGGGAATCGACCATACATGTGCATCTTTTTTTACAAAGAATGGACCGCCGGGATGAACGAGAAAAATTTCAAGATGTTTATTTTCCAGTCGGTAAAGCAGAATTCCGGCGCTTTGTTTTTTAGGTGCCATGTGTTAATTATTTCACAAAAATAGCAAGTAAAAAATCGGTTCCCTTATTGTGTTAATTATCAGCCACAGAAACATTTCAATACACGCATCACAGGGGAAGATGGCATTGCATTTGCATCATTAGAATCAGTAAAGAATACGTTTCACTTCATCTTATTATCACTTAAAAAAGACATTTAACGCAACAATAAAAAATTGAATGCGTTTGAATATGAGATAGTAGAATGAAGTGTAGTTTAAGGAATCCGGTTTATTTAAAACAATTCCGAAGTATAATGAGGCGATTGCAGGGAAGAAAAAAATAAATAACCCCGATTGCATCCTTATACCAGGCAAGCCGGATTTTCCATCAGCATATGATGTAGAACCCGGTTTTTTTATTTACATGAATACAAGCTAATACAGATTTTAAAAGAGAAATCTGAACCCGATACAAAGACCCATGACACGCTTTATCTCCCTCCTTTCGCTGCCTTTCATTAAAGGCCATTTCCTGTTTTTCCTTTGTCTCATCACATGTTTTGTTCCTGCACAAAATGTAAGCCCGGAAAAAACAATGTTCGAACGTGAAGTGCAATGGATAAGCGGCGGAAATAAGTTTACCGAAGTGTTTGCTTTTCATCACAGCGATTATAATTACTATAAGACCTTACCGAAAAGACAAGCGTATACAACGTATGCTTCCGAGCTGGAAACGCATTCTTATTTACTGGACTTAGCTAAACAATTAGATGTTGATGCGCAGAAGCTGAAATTTACAAGAACACAGCTTGCGCAATATCTGATCGATTTTGTGCAGCAGGCAATTCCGTATAAAACCGATCCGAAAAATAATGGATTCGATTATCCGAAATACCCGATTGAAACTATTGTGGAAGCTGGCGGCGATTGTGAAGACAAAGCTGCTTTACTTGTCGCGTTGCTGAAAACGTTTGGATTTGACGCGGTGTTCATCCAGTTTACAGATCATATGGGCGTTGGACTTCATACCGAAAAAGGTGCAGGTTCGTATTTTCTTTATAAAGGGAAGAAATATTATTACGTTGAAACTACCGGTCCGAAATGGGCAGTTGGTATGGTTCCTCCCGAATACAAAAAGGCAATTGTAAAAGTTGCTCCCGAAGTAAAGCGATATATAAGAATAGAATCGCAGCTGTCACCCGTTGCAAAATCTTCGAAAGAAAAAGAAGTCACACCACGACCTGCGAATATTCCATCGCCAACAAAGGTTCCTGTTCCTGAAATCAACACAACAGGAACAAGCAGAAGTTCGACTCAAAAGCGATCGACTGTTGTGGTTATTGCGATGCAATAGGCGATTAAAAAAACCCGTGAACAAAAAAGAACCGGCTTAGTGAAAGGCTGGTTCTTTTTTTTGTTTTGTGAATGATTTTATCCCGCTAATATTGCGTGTATAGAAAAGTTTGCCATTGGCTTGTCGCAAACTGTTCACCATTTCTTGTCAGCGTTACAAAATATTTAAGCTCGTGGTCACCCGGTGGCAATGCGAGCGAATCATAATCCACATAAATATAAAGATCGCTGTAGTAGCCATAATTATATGTTGTGGTTTGATAAGCCGGTGTGAATGGCGCTGCAAATCCTACTTCATTATTGAGCGGTGTTCCATCCATATGATAGAAATATACAGTAGCAGTACATCCCACATTTTTTGCATATTCAATAGTGAATTTCGGCATTACAGCCATCCGGTTTTCTTCGTTTTCGAATAGCGTTACAACATCCGGGCTTTCGCAAATAATGCCTTTGCTATAATTAAAATAGTAGGCACCGCTCTGGCTCATTTCATTTTTATCATTCCAGATCGAGATTTTAAATTTCAGGAATGACTTTCCTTTTTGCCTGTGCAATTCATCATACGGCATGAAGAGCTCAATGCTTTTAAATTCGGTGATTGCATATTGCGGATTAACATTTACAGCAACAGCAACTTTATTATCGATGGTGCCGTATTTATCATTTTCATCCTGCAATGGTGTTCCGTCTTCATTAAAGAAATAGGCAATTGCCCTGCAAGATTTCCCGATCGCATTTTTTATGGTGAAAGATGCGAATATCTGCATGCCGTAAATTTCATTTTTATACTGGTTGTGCTGCACATTTATTTCCTGTAAAGTACATGAAGATGCAGCAGGTGCAACAGGATCAGTTGGTTTAACTGTAACAGGTTTTGGATATAATTCTCCGATAAGCGTGATATCGCCGGGAGATAAATCCCTGTTCCAGTTCACAGCATAATTATCGAGTGTAAAATTGGCAGGAATCGGGTAATGCATGATTGATTTATCATCGTAATTATGATTAGATAAGGTGACGCTGTATTTATTAAAGATCTGCTTATCGATTTGGTCCATGCTCCATCCCTGGTTAGAATAATAATTCCGCACGACAGGTTTATTCCACTGGATATGTCCTGCAGGATTCTGATGTTCGTGAAGCAAACCCAGCGCATGACCAAATTCATGCAGCGTTGTTCTTTTAAATTCGTCTTCTTCCGATTTATCAGTAAACCAACCGAAATTCATTGACGTTTCTCCTTTCGCAGCCATCATCCTGCAGTTATTCCCAACATAGCTCCACGAAGTTCCATCCTGTTTAAAGCCAACAAGAATATCCGGATTTTCCGTTGCGCCGAAATCAAATTTTACATTGGCATATGTTTCCCACATTACCGCATAGAATTTCACTTTGGATTGTACGTATGCCGAGCCCCCGTTAAATTTTACTTTGATCGTGCTGCCATTCACCCAGCGCGCATTGATGTCAAAAACGCCACTTGAAGCATTCGCATTTTCATTGTAAATAATCGGAATATCCACACACATCCGAACGGGCGGATCGGTTTGAGAATACGATGTGCTTCCTGTTAAAACAAGAAGAAAAAATACGAATGAGAATTTGATTTTAACGGGTAGATTTGATAAAAGGAGCGTCATTGTTTTGGGAGTTGGAATAAATTCCGGGATTATTAATCAAAACTAACACTTCCCCGGGAAAAGCGCCACTATTACGACATAAGCACCCAGACTTAATGTAGTTAATGTTCATAATGGTTCAGTCCTGCAATTAATTTACTCCACCACGAATTTAGAATTCGATTTCCCCTGTAAACCTTCTATTGAAATTAAATACGCCCCCTGCTCAAGTCCTTCGGTAGAGAGCTGTAAAGCATTCGGTCCTGCAATACGCAAGCCACACTCCGTAAATCCTTATGCGCGCACTTTCAACAGGTGTTATACATTAATTGAATTTTCATGCTCCTAACTTTGCATTATGCTTAACATTTATTTGTGCTCTTCTTTTTATGACAGGGTTTTTCAAACCAAATAGCAGATTCTACAAATTACACAGTCAAAGCAACAGAAAACTAAATCCTCCTTAACTCAAGCTACGCAGGAAATACATTTACATCAGTAGCTATCCCCAACTATTACGCGGCTCCGAAAAGCGTTCAAGAGAGTAGGCTGATTTAATACGTTTAATATGAAAAAGACTTTCTTCTTATGTGCTTTGCTGCTTGCCGGTATAAGCGCAAATGCACAGCTGGTCGTCGACATGACGACCGGGAAAGACAATACCACGGGCACGCAGATCGTTTGCAATAATTATGAGGACTCCTGGGAGCTTCTGACCGCAAGTGGTTACGTATGGCCGATTGTGTCAGACGGGACAAGCAACGTTAATGGCTCGCAGGTATGGGCCGTGCCGTATAACAGCTGCGGCAAATGGATCAATTCATTGCCTACTGCTAATTGTGGGCTCAACTACATGCCCCAACAAGGTGGCGCCCATGAGTTCAAATTGACTTTTAACAATAATGCGGGTTGCGGTCTTACCAATGCACGTTTTGAATTTGATGCAATTGGCGTTGACAACTCGATTTACTTCGAGCTCAACAATAACCTTGTCCAGTACCACGTCAACTCAACGCTGAGCGATTGTATGCCGACCACTGACAATTTCACGACCCTGAACACAAGCGGCATCATAGTGTCGATTAACCCCGCGCATATTCTTCCGGGTGTGAACGTATTGCGCGCTTACGTGTGCAACAATAACCGCAACTCGGGAATGTACATCTGCGGAAGTCTTAAAGCAGATTATTTACCCGATCCGAATCTCATCCCGACAATCACCGGGCCAACTGTTTTCTGCAGTGGCTCTCCGATTGTAGTGAACGGATCAAGTGCAACATCGAATGTTACATGGCATTTCTGGGAAATGATAGAATGTAATTCTTCTGCTGTAGTAACTCCCGGTGGTTATGTATGGAGTGGTTTTTATAGTGGCGCACCTTCCGGAAATTTTTCTATTCCGAATAGTGCGACAGCTCCATGCGGTAAATATTACAGGATAAAGCTTGCGCTCAACAATGCTTGCACTGCGTGGTCGGAAACGTGTGTTCTCGTCTCGCTGGTTTGTACACCTGCACCTGTTATCACGGGACCTGCAACATTGTGTTATGGACAGCAGGGAACTTATTGTGTTAGTGGTGGAAGAGGTTCAACGTATCAATGGTCAACAGGCAGCACCACCGCTTGTACCACGATTACACCTATGGGAAATACTACGCTTACGGTGAGTGTAACTAATGCTTCGGGATGCACAGGAACAACGAGCTTCCCGGTGACGTTGTACAATACCAATCCTGATTTCACCCTTTCCAGCACACTTTATTCAGGTTATTTTACCTGCCTGGCAACACCTCTTGTTACCACAGGCCTTCCTCCGGGATTTGGTCATGCATGGATGGTAGAAGAAGTAAGCGGCCCTCCGGGTTATTCAAGTGTTCCGAATACAATGGTAAATAATCCTGCAATTGGTTGCTGGTGGCCAATGACCTGTAATTTCACCGGTTACAATGGTACGAGTACATATCCGGCCACTTGCCCTTCCGGAAATCCGCCGGGACAAATGACTGCGGGACATTATTACCGTATCACCCGCGGCACATGGAGCACTAATTGCGGATGGCAACAGATTTCAAAAGTTGTGTTCATGTGCAGTAATTGTCGCGGTGAATCGCCTGTTGTTATCGAGGAAGATAACTCTGCTCCTTCTTACGAATATTTATCTCAAACAAATCCTGCAGCTGAAAACCAGGTGATGAATTTTACTGTACAACCGAATCCAAGCAATGGAAATGTGACCTTATTGCTTGATCGCGCAGTTGAAAATGGTACAGTAGAAATTTATAGCCTCACCGGTGAAAAAGTTGATGAGCGTACTATCAGTGGCACTAACATCGTGCAGATTGACAAGACCGGTTTGAGTAAAGGAATTTATCTCATCAGGATAAATACAGGAGGAATGACAATAAGTAAAAAGATGATTATTGAATAAATAAAACAGTTCATTCAGAAAGGCAAGGCGAATTTTCGTCTTGCCTTTTTTATTCTTCTCCCAATAACAATCTTAATAATTCTTTTTTCTTGCTTCTTGAAACTTCTATCTGCTCACCGTCACTCATGAATAAATAACCTCCATCACCACGAATGTAACGTACAGCGTGCGACAAATTAATAAGATGTGAGCTGTGTGAACGGAAAAAACCTGCGCATGAGAGCTGCTCCTCAAAATCTTTGAGCACCCTGGCAACGGTGTGCTTCTTTCCGTTTTTACAAAAAATATGCGTGTAGTTCGAAGACGCCTCAAGCCGGACCACGTCAGCGTAATCTACAAGAAAATATCCTTCCACTCCTTGTATCGCTAATTTGGCACTCTTGTTCCTAAGACCATTTTCAATTGCTTCAATACGGTTTAATATTTCATCCCTGCCAATTGGTTTTGCTTTTATTCTTTCCACTGCATCACGAAGTTCGGATGGATCAATTGGTTTGAGCAAATAACCGGAAGCTTCAACGCGGAATGCTTTAACTGCGTATTCGGAAAAAGCTGTAGTAAAAATAACATGTGGGTTTATTTCCTTTACTTCCTCCATAATAGAAAAGCCATCTGCAAAAGGCATTTGAATATCAAGGAAAAGCAAAGCAGGCTTCAGCTGGCGGACCGCTTCAATACCTTCTTTTGCGTCATGGCAAATAGCAACTACTTCAAGCTGCGGACAATTCTCGGAAATGAGAATACGGAGATTATCCGCGCTTCGTTTTTCATCGTCAATGATAATTGTTTTCATAGCAGATCTGTTTTATGGACTTTCGGAATTAGCAATTCTACACAAGTTCCTGCAGAAGTTCCGTCCGGATTTTTTTTGTCAATATAATTCAATGAAAATTTCGTTCCGTACAAATTATTCAAAAGGTTAAGCCTGCGCAAGCTGATCTCTCCTCCCATTGAATTATTTCCTGCATTGCGTTGCTGTTTAAATAATTCAGCCTGCTCTCTTCCTATTCCATCATCATCAATCGTGCAACGCAACATCGTGCCATCATCTTTTATTGAAATCAATAAATTCCCCACGCTTCTTTTGTGAAGCAATCCATGCCAGATCGCATTTTCAACATACGGCTGCAACAATAACGGCACAATCATTAATGAAGAAAGGTTAAGCGAAAGATCTTTTTCAATTTTAAAATTAAAATCATCAGAAAAACGCATCCGTTCAATTTCAATGTAAAGCTCAAGCGTTTCTATTTCTTTGATGACCGGAATTTGTTTTTGACCCGAATTTTCCAATACGTTCCGGATCAGTTTTGCAAATTTGGCAAGATAGGCAGAGGAAGATTTTTTGTCGCCGGTGAGCACGAAATTGTGAATGGAATTAATTGCGTTAAAAATAAAGTGCGGACTCATTTGTGCACGAAGCGCTGTCATTTCCATTTCAATAAGCCGGCGATTAAAAATTTCTCTGCGGTGCACACGCTTAATGCGGTAACGGATAAATAAAGTTATTGCAAGCAACAACACTACTATTGCAGAAACGATAAACCACAAGCGATGCCAGAAAGGCTGAAGAATAACAAAACGATATTCAAGAGGTTGTGTCTGCGCTATTCCATCGTTGTTCAATGCATAAAGACAAAAACAATATTCCCCCGGTGGCAAGCTGTAAAAAGTAACTTCGTTCGATTGCGTTTCTTTCCATACAGTGTCGGCGCCCAAAAGACGAAAACGGTAGCGGACCTGCCCGAAAGCTTTATAAGAAATTCCTGTGAATGAAAAAGCAATCGTATTGTCTGCGTGGCTAAAGCGGGAATTATTTTCTGAGGATGCTAAATCAATTTCATGACCTGCGACTCTTATGTTTTGCATCAATAAAATAGGGGCGATAAGATTTCTCGGGTAAGCGCTCAATTGAAAGCGAACGATTCTATCCGGTGAAGCCATCCACATTGTATCGGCGTTGCGTACAATTCCGACGATGTCATTGGAAGAAAGTCCGTTGCGCAATGAAAATTCTTTTACCGAAAAATTTCTCTCGTTTTCGCTTATGCAAAATGCGCCTGCGTTTGTTGCCACCCAAATATTTCCTTCATCATCCGCATTCAACGCACGGCAAGTGGCAGCGATTTGCGGACGATACGCGCTGAAATCCATTACATGTTGCCCTTCTTTCAATAATAGTCCAATGCCTTTCGACGACATCCATAACCGGTCTTTCACACGATCGTAATAGAGAAAGTCGATTCGTTCTCCCAAACGCGGATCAAGGGCTGACATATTCACAAGCGCTTTTCCTGGAACGAACATCCACAAACCACTGATTCCACCCAGCCACAACGTATCGCCACGACCTTTTGCAATTGAACGCATTCGCTCGGGCAGTGGTAAATAAAGTGTTTGTGTTCTGCCACTTTCTTTGTCAACAGTAATAAGTGAACGAACACTCAATGCGCAAAATCGTTTTTCATTATAAACGGAAGCGCTGAATACCGGAACCGGTCCTATAGAATCCAGTATTAATGTGCTTGTTTGTTGTTCGTTATTGTAAAGACGGCTGTTGAACTGCGCGCAAAGAAATAATGTATGGCGGAACACAAATAAGTTTGAAATATAACTCGATTGAATATTCGCCTCACCCAATTCAAACGTGGCGGATCCGGCAGTGAATAAAGCTCCACGGGATGTTGCAACAACAGGTTTTCCATTAAAATTTACCATTGACGTGATTTTTTCTCCTGTTGTTAATGACGGAAAAAACATATCCACGCCTGCGTAAGGCATGTAAAAAGCTCCTCTTTCAAGAGTAGAAAACCAAATTCCTCCTTCATGATCTTCCTCACAATCGGTTACGCTATAGCCTTCGAGCAACGTTTTCAAAAGCTTTTTGCTTCCGTCAGGCATTGATTGAAACAAACGAACGCCATTATGATTTCCGTGGCAGGCCCAGAACTTATTTTCGCCGGAAGCAACAAAACGTATGGTCGGAATTGAATCCTTAATTTCTTTTACGTGACTTCCTGTTATTTCATAATGTTTATTGGTAACGCCGAGCAGGACTTCTCCATCGCTTAGTTGCGTGCAAAAAAACACGGAAACAACAGGCGAAACACTTTCTAATAAAATCGCAGGTTTTCCACAACACGGAAAAAAACGAATGGGATTGGAGGTTGCCGGGTTGTTTTTACAGGAAAAAAAATACTTCCCTTGCTCAATTTCGCGAACATACATACTTTGCTCAGCACTAAATGTTTTTTTGTCGATCGTAGTAAATCCGGGCAGCACCCGAATGACCGCCATGTTTCCTATTGCGCCCAGCCACACCGTATCATGTTTATCCACATAAAGAGAAAGAACCAGTTGTCCGTTCAACAACTTGCGCAATTCTTTATTTACAGGAGGGGCAACAATTTTTTTGCCGTCAAAATAACTCAGCAGCCCGCTGTAGGATCGGAACCAGATACGTTGATGGCTATCTTCATAAAAGCCAAAAATCGTATTATCAGGAAGGCCGTCGCGTGAAGTGTAATTGGTAAAATGATATCCGTCATAACAGCTCGCCCCTGCATCAGTGGCGAACCATAAAAAACCTTTGGAGTCGCGGAAAATGTCGTAAATCTCATTGCTGGGAAGTCCATCGGAAACCGAATAATTATGAAAGAATGGTTGCTGTGCCGCCACAGTTGTTGTAACGGCATTGAACAGGATAAGCAGGAATATTATCCGTTTGCAACAAAGTTTATGTAAATGATTCATGCAGTAATCCAAAAGTAACACTCCTGCGCCGATGAAGCCTTACCATTGATTGCTCATTGTGTTATTTGCGTGTTTCGTGATGTGATTGGTGGCTTCTGTGCGTAATTGGCAAACCATTTATTCTCCGAAAGAAGATCCGCATCTTCATTAATCCTGCTTTTGTGAAAAGCGATTCAATTTTTTACTAAATAAAATACAACAACAATCATGATAATATTTTAAAAACAAAAGAAGCATTGCCATTACGACAATGCTTCTTAAAATGTAGTGGGCCCTCTCGGGATTGAACCGAGCACCTGCGGTCCCGATAGCTATCGGGAGAGTCCGGTGCTCCTATTTCTCGTATTGTTTCTTTAATTTTTCCATTATCTCCGGGTATTTCAGCAGATTTTGAATGTATGTTTTGCTTTTCATTTTCTTAATGTGTTTTTCCAGCTTAACTGCCAATGAAAAAGATGAGCATTCTGAATAATAATATAATTCCCAATCCTCAGTTTGTGCAGTATACCGATGTGTTCCATATGTATGTAAATTATGCTTCAATATCCTTTCCTGAAGATCGTCTTGCGAAACTCCTGTATAGAAGCCGTTCAACTTTTTACTGAATAAAATATAACAACAAATCATGATAATATTTTAAAAACAAAAGAAGCATTGCCATTACGACAATGCTTCTTAAAATGTAGTGGGCCCTCTCGGGATTGAACCGAGCACCTGCGGATTATGAGTCCGACGCTCTAACCAAATGAGCTAAGGGCCCGTTAATTGAGGGGCAAAAATAGGGATTCAAAAGCTATCGGGAGATTTTTAATTGGATTTTTATTGGCTTAACCTCCAGTCATTCACGTTCCTTCTCATTATCACCACTTCAAAAAACTTGACATCGCCTTCCTACGGTATTATTTTTATAGAAAACAAATCACTTGGATTTCGGCCGCCTTCCTTCTGTTGATCATGTTGATTTTTCTTTGCCTGTGGATGATCCGGGAACAAAATTGATTCTGAATAACAAAGCTTCCGATACACCATTTCAAATTTTTCCAGGATGCCCGGTTTGGGGAGAGAAGGAATGGCTGGGATCTATTTATCCGAAAAATGCGAAAGACCGCGACTTACTTTTTCATTATTCACGCCAATTTAATTGCATTGAGCTTAACACTACTTATTACCGGAACCCAGATCCAACTACTGTAGCAAACTGGAATAAATCTACACCAGCAGGTTTTCGATTTTGTCCGAAAATACCGAAAGAGATTTCTCATACGCGGCAATTAAACAATGTAAAAGAACTTACTCACGCTTTCTGCAATGTAATGGAGTCGCTGGATGAAAAGCTGGGCACATTTTTTCTTCAGCTGCCACCCTGGTTTGAGCCGGATAAAATTGAAGTGCTAAAACAGTTTGTCGCAGATTTTCCAATGAAGCTTACTGTTGAATTCCGAAATGAGAAATGGTTTTCTGATAAAAATTTATTGGAACAACTTTTTCCTTTTTTCGAATCGCATAATACCGGAACAGTTATTACAGATACTGCAGGAAGAAGAGATGTGCTTCATATGCGATTGACAAACACAACAGCATTTATTCGCTTTACTGCAAATGATCTTCATCCGACCGATTATCCGCGTATAGATAAATGGGCAGAACGAATTAAAGTGTGGAAGGAAGAAGGATTAGAAACGGCTTACTTTATTATTCACAGTCCTACGCATGCGCATATGCCAGGTATCGTAAATTATGCTGTTAAAAAATTTAATGAAGTAGCAGGAACAGCTGTACAGCCTTGCAGGTTTATTGAAGAAGAACAAACGTTATTTGGTTAGTCATTTAGCATAGGCAATAAATAACCTATCATCAGTCAAAGATCGTTTGCCTTACAGCCCGCTATTTTTGACTCATGCGCATTGGGGAAAAAATTAAGGAACGGGCGGAGGAATTAAGGATCGGGCCAACCGAACTCGGACGCATGATTAAAACCTCGAAGCAAAATGTATACAGTATTTTTGAGCGTGATTCTATCGATACGTTATTGCTTCAAAAGCTAAGCAAAGCACTTGAGTTCGATTTCTTTTCCTACTACATTTCCAATCACCCTTATTCTGTAAATAGTCCGGCTGATGAATATGAGCGTACTAATAAAGTTGCCACGGAAAAAGAAAATGCTCTTCGAAAAGAGCTAAAAGAATTGCGGGAAAAACATGAGCTGCTGAAAGCGCTTTACGAAGCAAAGACGAAAGAAAAAGTGCCCGGAACTTTTTAGAAGCCTTGTTACCTCAACAACTTCTCCACCACCCCCGCAAAATGCCTATGCTCGAGCGATTGAATCCGTGCCGCAAGCGTATCACACGTATCATCCGCATTCACTTCGCATTTAAATTGTGCAATGTGTTCGCCTTCATCAAAATGTTCATTGACATAATGAACTGTAATTCCACTTTCTTTTTCTCCCGCAGCTAAAACCGCTTCGTGCACTTTTTTTCCATACATGCCTTTGCCACCGAATTTAGGAAGCAACGCAGGATGAATATTGATGATGCGATTCGGAAATGCTTTTATCAGCACTTGCGGAATCAGCCAGAGAAACCCGGCGAGCACGATAAAATCTATTCCACGTTCTTTTAATTCTTCAACGATAGAATGCTCACTGAAAAAATTTTCTTTTGAAATGACCAGTGTTTCTACACCATGATCCTGTGCAATTTTCAGAGCGCCTGCTTCTGCGCGATTGCTTACTAGCAGAGTAACCTGAACATTTTGTCTTCCTGAGCCTGTCGAAGGATCGAAATGTTCGATTAAAATTTTGGCGTTGGTTCCCGCGCCTGATGCAAAGACTGCTATTCGTTTCACGGGGTAAAGGTAGACTTGAGAGTTGAGACGTGAGACTTGAGATGAGAAATATTTAGCCTTCGGGTTCTGTAGTCAGTAGTCGGTTGTCAGTAGTCAGTAGTTTGTTGTTAGGTTTTGATCCTAATTGTTTCCGGAACCTTACCTTATTACCACGAAATCTAATCTGCACATCTGCACACCTGTCTACCGAAGCATGCGCAGGTAGATCACCCATTTGCACATTAATTTCTGCCTCAAAATCCCCGAAATACGGCTGAAATTCACCATCGGACGGCAGAATTGCCCTGAATATCAAATAAATACAACAAACCTTTTGTTATTTTGATCCTACAGCTATCTTTGCACCCATATTAAACTTAAAAACAGCTTAACAATGTCAGAAATCGCAGGAAAAGTGAAAGCAATCATCGTTGACAAATTAGGAGTTGACGAGAAGGAAGTTACAGAAACAGCAAGTTTCACCAATGACCTTGGTGCTGATTCTCTTGATACAGTAGAGCTCATCATGGAATTTGAAAAAGAATTCAATATTGCTATTCCGGATGATCAGGCTGAAAAGATCAACACAGTTGGAGAAGCAATTAAATATATCCAGGAACACGCGAAGTAATTCTTCCCTGTCCGGTCCGCCAGGGCGGATAGCCGAACGTTCCTATTTTGTTTATTAAAACTATCTGGGCATGCAGCTGAAACGAGTTGTTGTCACAGGCCTTGGTGCGATTACGCCTCTTGGCAATACTGTGCAGGACTATTGGAACAATCTAGTGGCCGGGAAATCCGGAGCCGCCATGATCACCCGTTTCGACTCCTCGAAGTTTAAAACGCAATTCGCTTGCGAAGTAAAAGGATTCAATCCTGAAGATTACTTCGACAAAAAAGAAGCGCGTAAGCTCGATCCTTATTCCCATTACGGAATCGCCGCAGCCGACCAGGCTGTGCGCGATGCCGGTTTGGATGGCGAGTCAATCGACAAAACACGCATCGGCGTAATCTGGGGTTCCGGTATTGGCGGATTGCAAACATTCCAGGACGAATGTTTTGCTTTTGCCAAAGGTGAAGGAACTCCACGATTCAATCCTTTCTTTATTCCGAAAATGATCGCGGACATTTGTTCCGGTCATATTTCAATTCGTTTCGGATTTAACGGACCGAATTTCACCTGCGTTTCTGCTTGTGCCTCTTCAACGAACGCATGCATTGACGCTTACAATTACATTCGTTTAGGTAAAGCAAATGCAATTGTTACCGGTGGATCTGAAGCTGCAATTTGTGAAGCAGGAATAGGTGGATTTAACGCTTGTCATGCAATGAGTCTGCGCAACGACACTCCTGAAATCGCATCGCGTCCTTACGATAAAGACCGTGATGGATTTGTATTGGGTGAAGGGGCAGGCGCAATTATTTTAGAAGAATTAGAGCACGCACTTGCCCGCGGCGCAAACATCTACGCAGAAATTGTCGGCGGAGGAATGAGTGCTGATGCACATCATATCACTGCACCGCATCCGGAAGGATTAGGTGCTGCGTTGGTTATGCGAAGCGCGTTGGAAGATGCAGAAATGGTTCCAACCGATATCGATTACATCAACACGCATGGAACATCAACGCCATTGGGTGATATCGCAGAATTAAAAGCGATTGAAAATATTTTCGGTGAGCAGGCATTTAAAATGAATATCAGCTCAACGAAATCAATGACCGGGCATTTGCTTGGAGCTGCCGGCGCGATCGAAGCTATTGCAACGATCCTCGCAGTGAAAAACAATATCATTCCGCCTACGATCAATCACTTTACTGATGATCCGGAAATTGATCCGCGTTTCAATCTCACTTTTGATAAAGCGCAACACCGTGAAGTGCGCGCGGCAATCAGCAACACCTTTGGCTTTGGCGGACATAATGCTGCCGTAGTTGTTCGAAAATATCCGGCTTAATATTAATTTGTGAGAGCAAGACTGCAGGCCCTTTTTTCCAGCGGTCAGGAAAAAGAATTTCGTAATATGCTGCGAAATCTCCTTGGATTCTGGCCAGGGAATATCTCGCTCTATCGCAAAGCATTTACACATAGCTCTGCTGCCAATCAAACCAAAGCAAAAGAATTACCGCGCGAAAGCTACGAGCGTTTGGAATTTCTAGGCGATGCGGTTCTGAGCTCGGTGATCGCAGATTATCTTTTCAAAAAATTTCCATTCAAAGACGAAGGTTTTCTTACCAAGATGCGCTCGCGAATTGTAAGCCGCCAGCAATTAGGAAAGCTTGCAGTGAAATTCGGCGTCGATCGTTTTATCGTTGCTGAAACCGGGTTAGCAGGAAGAAGCAATTCCATCAACGGCGATGTATTCGAAGCATTGATCGGCGCAATTTATATCGACAAAGGTTATCCGTACACTGCAAAGTTCATCAATGAAACCATTCTCCGTTATCATATGGACATGGAAGAAATTGAAGCGAACGACAGCGATTACAAAAGCAAATTGATCGAATGGGCGCAGAAGGGAAGAAGGGAATTGCGTTTTAATTTAGTGGAGGAGACGGGAGCCGGGCAATTCAAAATATATACGGTGGAGATTTCAATCGACGGTCAGCCGCACGGAAGAAGTCAGCACCAATCGAAGAAGAGAGCGGAGCAGGAAGCGGCGGGGATTTGTTTGGCTGCGCTGGGGATCTCTTAGCCGCTGATTACGCTGATTCGCGCTGATTAAATAAACAAGAAATTTCTAATTGAGGGATCTGGTGACTGGGTGATTGAGAAAACGGTTAAGCAAAATTTCTCTTTCGAAGAAGACTTTGTGTCTTGGTGCCTTGGTGGCAATAAAACATGCAGCACAATTTTTCATTCGAAGAAGACTTTGTGCCTTCGTGTCTTGGTGGCAATTCTTTTTTTTGACTGTGCCTTTGTGCCTCTGTGGCGATACTTTTTTTCTTAGTGCCTTTGTGCCGGAGCCTGTACTGAGCCTGTCGAAGTATGGCGATAAAAAACGTGCAGCACAATTTCTCATTCGAAAGAAAACTTTGTGCCTTCGTGCCTTTGTGGCTATATTTTTTTCTCGCAGATTACCGCAGAGTTCGCAGAAAGTCCGCGAATTTTTTTACTGTGTCCTTGTGCCGGAGCCTGTACTGAGCCTGCCGAAGTATGGCGATAAACGCGCAGCACAATTTGATTCGTTGCAGAAATATTTATTGCCATAGCATCATCAACACTTTCTTGCTAACAACAATAAATCCACCATCTTCCCGCCATCCGACTTCGTAAAATCCTGCCTACGCAAATCCAAAATCTCAAACCCATTCCCCTCCAACGCCTCAACCAAATATTCCGCCTCATGATAATGCATAAAAATTTCCTCTCCCGAACTTCCTTTCTCCCAGCCTGATTTACTATACTCATCTTCCATCGTGCTGATGTAGATAACGCCATTTTCATTTAAGATTTCAGCAGCATCAGCAATTAATTTCACCGCTTTTTCTTTCGATAAATAGGGCAATGCAAATCCGCACATGATCGCATCGAACTGCTTTTTAAGCGATTTAATTTCCCCGATATTCATCAGTTGAAATGAGGAATTACGGTTATTTTTTTTAGCCAATTCAAGCATGTTCGGCGCTAAATCGATTCCGAGAATTTTAAGATCAGGGCGTTTTGTAAATAGATATTTCGTAATATTTCCCGGACCACAAGCAAGCTCCAGCACTTCGGCATTTTGCTTTTTTATGTTGGCACAAAACAAATCGAACGAATCATGATACAAGCTTACATCCATGAATTTTTCCTCGTAGGAATGTGCAAGCTTGTTGAAAATGTCTACGGCGATTTTAGTTTTGTCCACGCAACGAACTTTTTACCACGTTGAAAAGGGATTAACAATCAAATTCGAATTCGCATACCTTCTATCCGTCGTAACATCTCTATCGATCCACTCCGGCTTTGAATATTTTTCGTCTTCTGAATTTAATTCTATTTCCGCCACAATCAATCCTGCATTCGGACCCTCAAACACATCTACTTCCCATGTTTTGTTTTCGTACAGCACGTAATGCCGTGTTTTCTCAATAGCATTGTTGCAGAATTTATTTATTAATTCTACAGCTTCTGCCAATGGAATTTCATATTCGTATTCAGGACGACTCGCACCAACAGATTTTCCTTTGATGGTAATAAAACCTTTGTCGCCTGCAACTCTTATGCGAATCGTTTTCTCCGGATCTTTTGAAAGATAAGCTTGTTTGATCTTAACGATCTTATCGGGACTGATCTTTTTCCAAAGCTCTTCCTTCACAAGATATTTGTGTTCGATTTCTATTATCATAATTGTAATTTATTAAAGACTTCTGATATTTCAATGAATTCTCATTTAATGCGACAATAAATTAAGCGTTACACCATTCGGATCTTCAACAAAAAAACGTGTCACGCCCCAGGATTCATTCGTAATAGGGTAGGTGATTTTCAATTGTTGCTTTTTTGCCTTTTCATAAAGCGAATCGATATCGGAAACTTCAATGGAAATAAATATTGCCCTGTTGTCAAGCATTACTTTTTTATCATTTTGCAAAATGCTTATTTGTGCAGAAGCATTTTCTTTAGATGAAAAAGTCAGGATCCATTCCATGTCCATCACCAATTCCATTTCTAAAAAGCCGGTGTAAAATAATTTGCTTTTTTCCAGGTCATCGGAATAAATATTCGGAACAATTCTGTGAATAGCCGTATCGCTTTTTTCCATGTATGAATTCTTGCACGTTATTACTGCGGCAAGTTCAGCAATTTTCTGATGCCGTATTGTTAAACAAAAAGCCCCGCAAGATTGCGGGACAGAATTAAAGAAATAAGCGATTTGTAATCCTTAGCTTATTTCATGCGAACTTAATTCCTTTGTCAGCTTAGTGAATCCTATTACCTCACCATTATCATCATGAAGTGCAGTAATCAAAATGCTGCCCCAGAATACGGAACCATCTTTTCTCAATCGTCTGCCGATATGTCTTGCACGACCTTCTTTTTTTGCGAGTTCAATCAGCTGTTCCGGAAGCTGCGCTTGCCTGTCGGCGGGCGAATAGAATATCCGGAAATTTTGCCCCAGGATTTCTTTTTCCGAATAACCTTTTATCTTCTCAACACCTTTATTCCATGATAAAATTGTTCCGTCAATATCCATTAAAATGATTGCGTAATCCTGGATTTCAGCAATCATTCTATTGTGAAGCTTTTCGAGCGTTGCTTTTTTTTCTAATTCGGAGGTCATAATTCAAACGGGTTTGTGCAGGGGGTAAAAAGGTCAGGATATTAATAAAAAGTCATTTTATTTCTCCGGGTTAATACAGCTTAATTGTAAATCGGGTCTTATGTAAAGATAAAGAATCGGGAAATTTTAAGGCAATTATTATAAAACAATTTAAAAGTATTGGCCGATTTATTTTACCATTTTCCACCAGTCAGTAAATGATTGTGTCTCGTCTTTCAGTCGCACCACTTCCCCGATCATTGGCGTAATCAAAGGAATTCCGGATGAATTACTAAGCGCGGTTATCATTTTCAAAGGTTCATCCCAGGGATGATTAGCCATGTCAAATTTACCGGAGTGCACAGGAAACAATCGTTTTGCTTTTAATTCTTTTGTTTCCTGCCACACTTCTTCGGGTGTGGAGTGAATGTATTTCCAGCGCGAATCGTACTGCCCGTTTTCCATTATCGCAAGATCAAACGGACCGTGCTCATTTCCGATTTCAGCAAAATGCGTATCATAACCACTATCGCCGCCAATGAAAATTTTCATGGTTGGAGTTTGCAGCACATACGAAACCCAAAGTGTTTTATTCCGTGTAACTCCTCTTCCTGAAAAATGCCGCGCCGGAGTTGTGGTAATAGTAAAACCGTTTTCCAATTCCGTTTTTACATGCCAGTCCGTCTCAATAATTTTTTCCGGCGCGTAACCCCAATACTCCAAATGCGCGCTCACACCAAGTCCGCAAATAACGGTTTTAACTTTCGGTATTAATTCCACGACCGTTTCATAATCCAGGTGATCGTAATGATCGTGCGTGATAATTAAATAATCGATAGCAGGAAAATCGGAAACGGTGTAAGGATCTGTTCCTTGAAACGCTTTATTCATTCCCGGAAACGGGGCACCGAAACCGCTGAAAACAGGATCGATCAAAAATGTTTTTCCATCGAGCTGTATGAAGTAG
This sequence comes from Bacteroidota bacterium, assembly GCA_031412295.1. GTDB lineage: Bacteria > Bacteroidota > Bacteroidia > Palsa-965 > Palsa-965. The sequence goes on along the minus strand of JANOCU010000003.1, from coordinate 54,513 downwards.
GAGGAATGACCAAACCAAACGAGGATGTCTTGATCAGCAGGTAAATTAAGCAAATCTGTTTTTACCGAAGGAATCGGATGCGACGGTTTTGTGCCCGATTTTTTCTGAAACAGGAAGCTGAAAAGCACTTTTGGAACTGTCATGCCTTCGGTGAGCTGGGGAGTGAAGCTCAGATTCTGAAATTTCCCATCGCGGAAGTTTTTTGATTTTTCGATTTCTTGCTGGTGTTGCGGAGATGGTGCTTTTCCGAATTTTTTGAGGATCGACATAAGAATATAATTTGCTTAGAAGAAAGTCGTTTGAAGGAAGATTATATTTTGTCTGTCGTGAAATAAATTAAACCTCTAAGATTTAATTATTATCCAATAATAACCTCAATTTCAGATGCATTACTCTTCACAGCACCAAATCTTAATCTTGCCGATGCACCAATCATAAAGGAGGTTGATTCCAATGTCGGCTTTATTGCTTTAAATAAAACTTCTGCATTCGGCCCGTACAAATAAAGGAAACCATCGGTACCGTCCATCGCAATTTCATGTCCGTCCAATTCACCGATATTTTTTCCTGTCAGCAAAGTCCTCAACTTATCCTCCAGCTCATGAAGAGGATCAAGCTCTTCCATTTCGTATTGAAATGAAATAATTACGGCTTGTTCATTTGTTGTGCTGCTCACGATTTTCGTTTTTTCGTTTTATCCGAAGAAGCGGATATTTTTTTAACTTCTTTATCAAAATCACTTTCAAAATTTCTATCCTGCGTTACACGAAATTTTTCATATTCTTTTTCTGCAAGCGCTACAGCAACATCGTGCCTGATTTTTCCTGCATCTTTCAAAATCTGGTATTCATTAAATTGAAGAAATGCATCCAGCTTTTGTATCCAGTCTTCCATTTTCATAGGTATTTGTCGTGCAGCCTGGTTTTCGGCGTAGTCTAAATACATGGAAACAATTCGCTCAAGATCTTTGATTTCTTTTTCTTCAAGATAATTTTTAGCAATAGCAATATCACCTTTCAGCACTTTTCCATCGGGCGCATTTTTGAAAGTTTGCAAACCCATATGCGGTTTATCAGCGCTTGCACGTTCTGCAATAAGTTGAGCTGCCGTTTTTCCTGAAATGGCAAAATGAAGCTTGTTCTGAACGGTTTTAAAAAACGTTTGTGTGATCTCCGCATCTTTACTGTAATCAATGCTGCATTGCTCGTAGATGTCGGTTATTTTAAGATAAAAACGTCTTTCGCTTGCCCGTATCTCCCGAACGCGTTCAAGAAGCTCATCAAAATAATCTTTGCCGAAACGTTTACCTTGTTTCAGCCGTTCATCGTCCATTACAAAACCTTTTATAATGAACTCACGCAATGTTTTGGTAGCCCACACGCGAAACTGGGTTGCCTGGAAGCTGTTTACGCGGTAGCCGACGGATATTATGGCATCGAGATTGTAAAAATTGGTTAGGTAGCTTTTGCCATCTTCGGCAGTTATTCGAATTTTTCTAATAACTGAATCTTCCTGTAACTCAGCACTTTTGAAGATTTCTTTTAGGTGATAATTAATTGTAGGGATTTCCACACCAAATAACTCAGCCATTTTCTTTTGACTCAGCCAAAAGGTTTCATCCTGGAAGGACACTTCAATGTGAACCGCTCCATCGGGTGTGGTGTAGAATAAAATATCGTTGTTTTCGGGAGAAATTAATTCGGTGGACATTTCTTATAAAATCAATTGTGTCTTGGTGCTTTAAAATTAGTTTTTAATCGGCAGTTTGTCCGCATGTGAAACATCTTAATCAATAGATATAATTTCCGCTTCTCCAACTATTCCTCCTTCTCGAATCCACCACTTACGACCAATGTTTAAATATTTTTCAATTGGCATACACATGATAAATCTTACGGTTACTATTTTTTCCTCACCAGGTTCTATTGTTCGTTGACCATCAAAGACAATATCACCTATATATGTGCCAGTATAATTTTCGCTTTCAGGAAGTTCAAAAATATGATTTGGTCTATAGCCACTGATGAACCCGGATTTTCGTCCACCTTCAGCAGTTGTTTTCATTTTCAGCTTTGCCTTAACAGAAATGAATCCTCTCGGATTTTCATAGTTCGTATCGCGCCAGCTTGTTAATGTGTATTTATCATACGCCATGATGTCAAATACTTTTGATTCTCCGGTGTCAAGCCATCTTTTATAAATAAGATTGCCATTCATGTACAAATACAGTTGGTTATCTTCTATCTTTTTTATGATTGCCATTCTATTAACTTATATAAAAATATGGCTATGGATTTTCCGTTTCCTCCAAAGTAATAATGATCTTATTCTTCTCATGCTGCACCGTTACAACTTTTCCGCAGCTGAAACCGATTTCACGCAGCACTACGGTTGTACTGTTTAATAGCTTTAAGTTCCGCCCGTCTGTTATTTTGTTCTTCCTCAATGTCAAAATCATCTTGAAGCCCCAGCCAGAATTTTGCTGAGTTCCCGAAGTATTTAGAAAAACGCAGAGCAGTGTCCGCTGTAATTCTACGATTGCCTTTAACGATTTCAGAAATCCTGGTTTGTGGAATCCCAATGTCTTTCGAAAGGCGATACGCGCTTATTTCAAGAGGAATAAGGAATTCTTCTTTTAAAATTTCTCCGGGATGAATGTTTTTTAGCTTGCTCATGAGCCAACAGAAAATTGAACTATTTGAATTTTTCGAAAAGTTGGTTACTCGATTTTGAGAGCAACTGTATTTCTTATTGATCTTCCTCCAAAGTAATAATAATCTTATTCTTCTCATGCTGCACGGTTACAATTTGTCCACAGCTGAAACCGATTTCACGCAACCATTTTCCGCAAAGCCGGATTTCAGGAAAGCGAACAATTTTGAAACAGGATCTTGAAAAGTATTTTTCGTAGACTTTAAGGCGGCGTTTGCCGGTTTGAGGAAATGCTTTTGATTGCATAATAGCTGTTATTTATTACACAATATTACAATTATATTAATCCATATTTAAATAATAGAACATGCTTAGGTGAAGTATTGTCTTATTGACTGAATTTCAAATATTTAAAATTATAAGAGATTTACATCAGACTTAATAAATTTGCAGTATGCCGAAACTTATTTTGAACAGGATCAAATCTGTATTAGCTGATAAAAACAAAAACAATAAGGAATTAGCTAAGCATTTAGGTAAAACAGAAACCACTATTTCTCGTTGGTGTACAAATGATATTCAACCGTCAATTGAAACGCTTTATGAAATTTCGAAGTTTTTGAAAGTGGATATTCGGGAGTTGTTGGTTTCTACGGGGAAGTAGATTTAATATTTGTGTCCTTCAGCTAAGCAAGGTTCTGCATATCCTATTATTTCATTCTTTTCGAGCTCGTCGAGATTCTGTTTGATTTGTTTATAATCAATATTAACAGGAATTTCCATTACAAAATAATGTTTATTCACACCTTCAGAACAGCACCCCAATTCTGAAAACAAATCACGGATTTCAACAATGTCTTTTGTATTATCCATTAACACAACTTGTACTGTGGAATTACCTGAACTTTCTACTGTCTTTCGATATGTAAGCCTTTCTTGTTCCTCATCATATTCCGCAAAGACAATATCGTCTGAAGCAATCAATGGCGCATAAAAAGGAATACTGTCGATTTTATAAAGCCCTTTTTCTTTGTCAACAATAATCGCCCACATTGTTTCAATTGTTTGTTCGTCTAATACATCATTGTAGAAGTGGAATAAAATTTTAACGTGGTCTTCTTTAGGTACAGTCATATATTTACTCCCAATTCTCTTGCTAAGTCAATTACATATGACTTGTGCCCGGTTTTACTTGGGCCAAGTTCTTTAATATACTCCCGAATAATTTTTTCTCCCAACTCTCTTTCGTTTTTAAGCATAATAACTCCAAAGTCAAATTTTGCTCTTGGCGCTCCATTTTTTTGCCAGTTGAGACGAATATTATTCCTGGTGGAAAATAAATCCAGCCAGGCTAATCCCTCAGTATTTATTCCTTTGCTAATTTCATCGCAGACTTCATTATCGTTAACGATCAAGGGCCACCAATAATCATTGCCTTTAGTCAAAATCGAAAGCCTTTGACGAAAATCGCATTCGTAGTCTTGATAAAAATTTTTAGGGAGGTATGGAAACATTAAAACAAAAAGGTCTTCAACACAGACACCTAAATTAACAGTGAATTTTCCATACAAATTCTCTCTTAAACCGGGTACGACATAATTTTCTCCAAGTGGAAATTGTCCGGTTTGGAAATTTATTACCTGTACTATTCCATTTTCAGTAATACGATTAAAGGTTCGCCCCTTTTTTTTAAACCCCAGAGGTTTTAACGAGGTAAAAATTTCCCTCTGAATATTATCCAGAATTATTTTAGAATTCATGGCCTAATTTAAGAATATGCCTTTCAAACAAGATTACTTTGTATTGTAATCCGTAGTTATAAAGAGGGATTCCTATCTCAGCCAAAATCTTTAATAAATCACGTATAACCCCCAAAAAAATCCCCCCCAAAAACACAATTTCCCCCAATTTAGCCCGTTATATACTTTCAGCCGTTAAACTTACCATTCCCTTAGATAAACGACCGCTTTCTCAAGACGCCAAATTAGAATTTTGTAGGAAAATCAACACTTTCAGGCAACCTATAGAACCTTTTAGCGTCATATAGACGTAAAAGAACGCGGATACTTACCCGCACCATGACGGAAAACGAACTTATCGCCGGATGCATCAGACAGGATCGAGCCTGTCAGGAAGCGCTCTACAAGCGATTCTATGGTAAAATGATGGGGGTTACCCTGCGTTACGCCAAGAATCGCGACGAGGCCAGCGATATGTTGCAAGAAGGTTTCATCAAGGTATTTACATCGATGCGCAATTTCGGTTTCAAAGGTTCCTTTGAAGGCTGGGTGCGACGGATAATTGTAAATACTTCAGTGGATCATCTTCGACGCAACAAGCATGAGTACATGATCATCTCGACCGTTTATGCGCGCGAAGGGGATATTCCTGATCCTGCCGAAGAAATAGAGGACGAAAACCTGATGAACAATCTCTCAGAAGAAGAAATTCTGAAAGCAGTAAGTCAGCTAAGCCCCGCCTATCGAACGGTTTTCAACCTTTATGTGATGGAAGATCTTCCGCATAAAGAGATTGCAGACCAGCTCGGCATCAGTGAAGGAACTTCCAAATCGAACCTGGCCAAAGCCCGCTTTCAGTTAAAGAAAAATTTGTACAACCTTATTAAACAAACTGATGGAGAACGGACAACTACACGATGACAAGCTATTCCGGGCGGTACACGACCGGCTAAGCGACTATGAGGCTCCCTCCGAAGGGGCTGACTGGGACGCTATGAGCCGTTCGCTGAATTCCCTGCCCAAATCCGCACGTTACAGGTGGAAAGTTTCACTCAATACGATCCTGATTCTTTTAGGCGTAGTTGGTGTTTCTGCTTTGAGCTTTGCACTGGCAACTAAATCAGGAAAAAATCCCGGTTCAGATTCCAACAAAGTGATCACCGTAACGCAGCCAAAACAAAATACGAACCCTGTTAAGCAGGTAAACAATCCGCAGCCCGTTGCCACGAAAGAAAATTCGTTCGCTACCAGCAATGAGCTTGGATTTACCGCTACAAACACGGTTGCAACTGCTCAGCCCGATCAGAATGTTGTTGCCAAAAACGATGTTCAATCGACAAGCACAACAACAACTGCTGATGGTTCTGTGAAAAAGCGCAGGAATAAAAACCAGCTTTTGTTCGGCGACCAGATCGATCCGAAAAAAGGATTCATTTACAACACAAAGGAAAACACGAACGTCATCACCAAACCTGTTGACCCGGCTCCGAATGTGTTTTATGATACCGAAGAAAACGGACAGGTTAAAAAGATCGAGATCAAAACAAAAAGCCATTCGAAATCCGATTCTACAGCCACCATTTTCACTCCCGGCGCCCCAACAGAAGGTGGACCGACAGGGTTTGATATGGAAGAATAAATGTGCTAATTTGCTAATGGGTTAATGTGCTAATATTATCTCAGGCAAAAAGTTTTAACGCATCCAGTCTTGGGTGCGTTTTTCTTTTTGTAGTCAGTCCTCTCCCACACATTTCCATTAGCAAATTAACACATCAGCACATTATCAAATTATTCCCAAGGAAGGAGGCAACCTCTCAGCAACTGCCGCGTCTTTTAATTGGCATCACCTCGCTGCGGCGAATAAAACACATTTCATGGGACACTACTACAAAATATTTCTATTGGGAATTTGTGGCATTTTCGCGTCTGTATCTGCGAAGGCACAGGACCCGGAATTCACACAATTTTATGCGAACCCGCTTTATCTTAATCCCGCACTTGCAGGGAATAAGATTTGTCCGCGGGTGAATGTTTCTTATCGTATGCAATGGCCCGGTATTTACGGAACGTATTCTACCGTTGGCGTTTCAGTAGATAAGATGGCATACAAATTAAAAGGCGGCGTTGGTTTAATGATCATGAATGACCGCGCGGCAAAAGGAACTTTAAATACAACAGGAATCGGGTTGATCTATGCACCGACAGTTCCTTTGGGTCCACGTGTTTCTGCAACTGCTGCAATTCAAGCCGGCTATTGGCAAAAAGCATTGAACTGGAGCAAACTTACTTTCGGCGACCAGATTGATCCGCAACGTGGCTTTACCGGTACAACCATGGAAGAACAAGGTGTACAAGCCGTGCACAATTTCGATCTTGCTGCCGGACTTTTAATTTCTTCCAAACATTTATTTGCCGGTGGAGCAATTCATCACATTCTTCAGCCGAATGAATCTTTCCTCGGAGGAACGAGCATTCTTCCAAGAAAATATACATTTCATGCAGGCGCAAATATTCCGTTGAACAAAAACAGTCGCGAAGCTGAAGCGTCTATTTCTCCGAATATCCTTTTTCAAAAGCAAGGCGATTTCACACAGATGAATCTCGGTTTGTATGCGAAAAAAGGAAATATCGTCGGCGGATTATGGTACCGCGGAAGTGATTCGTTCATCGTGCTCTTAGGAATTGAAGCGAAATCAGTCCGCATCGGTTACAGCTATGATGTGACGATTTCGAAATTGACAAACGCAAGCGCAGGTGCACATGAAGTTACGCTTGGTTACCAGTTCTCCTGCAAAGCGCCACCGAAGAGATATCGTCCGGGAATTTGTCCGAGTTGGTGATAAAAAAGTTGGTGGTGGGTGGTCGAAAAAAGGTTGGTGGTAAAAAATTTAAATCGTACATCGTGCATCGTAATTCGTACATCGTACATTTTTTATTGAAGGTTGGTAGCAAACAGGTTGGTGGTCGTGCTTGGCCACCAGCTGCCAACCTGGGTTTTGGTTAATTGTGTTTTGTGTTTTGTTAATCAACCATCGGAGTGAGCCCTGATGGAATTTAAGTGAGTTGTCCTTGACGCTAGGATAATTCACTTTTTTTATGCGAATAGTTCAGAACGCGGTTCTCTGCTTCCTTTTTATTCTTTCAATCTCCAGGTCACCAGATCATTAAATGCGCGCTCGACCTTTGCGCGCTGCTCCGTATCTTTGTGCCTGCAAAATGGCAATTCCAAATCATCTTCAGATTATTTTAAAAGCAATCCCCGACAATCCTGGTGTTTACCAGTATTTTGATGCGGAGGGGAAGCTGATTTATGTTGGGAAAGCGAAGAACCTGAAGAAGCGCGTTACTTCTTATTTCACGAAGGAAAATCATGAGCAGGCGAAAACGGCTGTGCTGGTGCGGAAGATTGCTGACATCAAATATCTCGTTGTCGATACCGAACATGATGCGCTGTTGCTGGAAAATAATTTCATCAAAAAATATCAGCCGCGGTATAATGTGTTGTTGAAAGACGATAAAACATTTCCGTGGATCTGTATTACGAATGAACGGTTTCCGCGGGTTTTTTCTACGCGTAAATTAATTCGTGATGGCTCGCAGTATTTTGGTCCGTATGTAAGCGGACGTGTTATGCATGCGATTTTGGATCTTGCGCGGAAAATGTATCCGTTGCGCACATGCAGGCTCGCGCTGACGGAAAAAAACGTGGAAGGCAAAAAATTCAGAGTTTGCCTGGAATATCATATCGGAAATTGTCTTGGTCCGTGCGAAGGACTGCAGCAGGAAGATCACTACAATCTCGGCATTGATCACATTCGCGCGATATTGAAAGGAAATGTGAGCACGGTGCTGAAACATTTGAAAGTGATGCTGCAGGATTATGTCAGCTCGATGCAATTTGAAAAAGCGCAGGAATTAAAAGAACGGATTGATGCGCTTGAAAATTACCAGGCGAAATCGACGGTGGTTAGCTCTACAATTTCCAACGTGGATGTTTTTTCTATTCAGTCGGATGAAAAATCAGCTTACGTAAATTTTTTTAAAGTAATTGATGGTGCGATTGTGCAGGGACATACGATTGAAATGAAAAAGCGCGTGGAGGAAAGTGATGATGAGCTTTTGCAAATGGCGGTGGTAGATTTGCGCGAACGTTTTTCGAGCCTTTCGCCGGAAGTGATTGTTCCGTTTATTCCATCGATAGAAATTCCGGGCGTGCAATTTTTTGTTCCGCAGCGTGGCGATAAAAAACATTTGCTTGATCTTTCTGAACGCAACGTTGGTTATTTCAGGAAAGATAAAGAGCGCCAGCAAAGCCTCGTTGATCCGGAGCGGCACACAAAAAGAATTCTTGCAACGATGATGAAAGATCTTCGCCTGTCAGAAGAGCCACGTCACATCGAATGTTTTGATAATTCAAATTTCCAGGGTGATTTTGCTGTTTCGGCAATGACGGTTTTTAAAGATGCGAAACCAAGCAAAAGAGATTACCGTCATTTCAACGTGAAGACTGTTGTAGGTCCGGATGATTTTGCGACGATGGAAGAAGTGATCCTGCGCCGCTATTCGCGTGTGAAAGAAGAGAATTTAGAAATGCCGCAGCTGATTGTCATCGATGGTGGTAAAGGACAATTAAGTGCTGCAATGACAAGCCTTGAAAAATTAGGCTTGCACGGAAAAGTTGCCGTGATCGGAATTGCAAAACGGCTGGAAGAAATTTATTATCCGAATGATTCTATTCCTTTGTATCTCGATAAAAAATCTGAAACGTTACGCATCATTCAGCAGATACGTGATGAAGCGCATCGATTCGGAATTACGCATCACCGCAAACGCAGAAGCAAAGGAACGATCAAAACGGAATTGACGGAGATAAAAGGAATCAGTGATACGACGGCGCAGAAATTATTGACAACGTTTAAATCGGTGAAGCAGCTGAAGGAAAAAACGCTGGAGGAGATTGCAGTGGTGGTTGGGAATGCGAAGGGGAAATTAGTTTGGGAGCATTTTCATTTGGTGAAGGCGGATGTAAATCCGAATGAAAATAATTAAAACAGTTTGTTCGAGCGAAGTCGAGAACCTCTCTCATGATAATGTGAAATCGCAGCGCAAGAGGTTCTCGACTTCGCTCGAACAAACAAAAAAAGTAAATTAGCTGTGATGAACTACGAAGAAATTAAAACCACTGAAGAGTATAAAGAATGCCTGAAACGCTTTTCAACTATTTTCCATGCTAAAGTTGGAACTATTGAAGGTGATGAGGCAAACAAGCTGGCAGTGATTATCAAAGCTTATGAGGACCGTAATTTTGTCTTTGATATTCCCAATTCTATCGAAGCAGCCAAATATCGAATGGAACAAGAATCAAAATAGTTCGTTCGAGCGGAGTCGAGAACCTCTCTCATGACAATGCGAAATCGCAGTGCAAGAGGATCCGACTTAGCTCGAACGAACAAAACTCATTTATAATAATTGTAAATATCTTTTTCCAATTGTTCAGCGCCACCTTTATAACATTGATTAATCGCATCAACAGATCCGGTTTTGGATTTTAGATTTTTTACAATATCAACGAACACTTTTTGATTGGTTTTCATCAGGAAATAAACAATCGCCCATGATTCAACATAATGGTTGTGTTCGTGCCTTTTGTGAAACTTTTTGTAAGAAGTACCCACAAGCCATTTCAAATCAAACTTTTTTTTGCGAACCAATTCTTTCATTATCCTTTTTCCGGATTCCCAGGGCTTAATATTAACCTTACCTGCCGAATCGATTTTAGCCTGTTCAAAATAACAGGCAAGACCTTCGTTAATCCAGTCCGGGATCTTCGCCATGTACGTGTCGAAGAATAGATGATTTAATTCGTGGTAAGTTGTTTTTACAAAGTATTCATTTTTAAGAACGCATACTCTCCTGCTTCACGGGCGATAGTAACCCACGGTGCCACGGGCATAACGGGGAATGCATTTTTCGGCGACGCGGTATTTTTTTTCATCACCGTAAAGCATAATGCTGATTGCCGGAATTTTCCTGACATGAAAAACCTGCCTGTAGAAATCGAGCTCATATTTAGCAACGATTTCAATGGATTCTTTTTCTGCTTTTGTGATCTCGCAATTCATCGGGACAAATCTTATTTTTTGTCCAAATGAAAACAAGGAGATTAAAATAAGCAGGATGCTCAGTAAGAATTTAATCACATTCAAACATAAGGAATTAACTAAATACTAATAGAAAATCAAAATCTCTCTCCTAGCCCCGGGTGTAGTGGAAAGCCCGGACCCTGAAGGAACATCCTTCATGTTTCCTTCAGGGGAGGACTTGCAACGGAAGATGGGTTGTAATGTTTATAGAATGCAGAGAACTCCCACGCTCCTGAAAAAAAATCGCTCGCTGATTTTCGCTGATTTCGCTGAGATAACGCGGATATAAATGATTTCCGTCCCCCGTCCCCTTTTCGTCCCCTCGTCCCTTTTGTTACCTTTGCTCCAATGGAAACCACTATTTCAACCCAACAATTTTCTGAACAGGAATTAATTCGTCGCGGTAAGCTTGATGAACTTCGTAAACTTGGAATTGACCCGTATCCTGCGGCTGAATTTCCGGTGAATGTTACGGCAAAAGATATTGCTGATAATTACGAACGCGATAAAACAAATTATAAAGACGTTACGATTGCAGGCCGGTTGATGACGGTGCGTGATATGGGAAAAGCTGCGTTTGCTTCGTTGCAGGATGCGACAGGCAGAATTCAAATTTACGTTCGCCGCGATGATATTTGTCCGGGAGAAGATAAATCGCTTTACGATGTTGTGTTTAAAAAGCTGACTGACATTGGTGATATTGTTGGCATTGCAGGATATGTGTTTACGACGAAGGTTGGTGAAATTTCTATTCACGTTACGTCATTTAAAATGCTGAGCAAATCGTTGAGACCGCTTCCTGCTGTGAAAGTGGATGAAACAGGAACTGCGCACGATGAAGTAACTGATCCTGAATTTCGTTACCGCCAGCGTTATGTTGATCTCATCATTAATCCTGATGTGAAAGAAACATTTATGAAGCGCACGAAAATGATCAACACGATGCGCGAACATTTGAACAATACAGGTTTGCTTGAAGTAGATACACCGGTGCTGCAGGCAATTCCCGGTGGTGCTGCTGCTCGTCCGTTTACAACACATCATAACGCGCTTGATGTTCCGTTTTATTTACGAATTGCAAATGAGCTTTATTTAAAACGTTTGATCGTTGGTGGATTTGATGGTGTGTATGAATTTTCGCGCAACTTCCGCAATGAAGGAATGGATCGCACGCATAATCCTGAGTTTACAGTTTTGGAATATTATGTGGCGTATAAAGATTACGAGTGGATGATGAAATCGTGCGAGACGATGATTGAAAAAATTGCAGTGAACTTGCATGGTACAACAGATGTTGTGGTTGGAGAAACTACACTTAATTTTTCTGCGCCATTCAAACGCATTACAATTTATGATGCGATCAAAGAACATACAGGTGAAGATGTGAGCGTGATGGATGAAGAAGGTTTGAAAGCAGTTTGTGTGAAGCTGAATGTTCCGTTTGATAAAACAATGGGTCACGGAAAATTGATTGATCAAATCTTCGGAGAGAAATGCGAAGGAAATTATATTCAGCCAACTTTCATTACGGATTACCCGATTGAAATGTCGCCGCTTACAAAAAAGCATAGAAGCAAAGCGGGTTTGGTAGAGCGATTTGAATTGATGGTGAACGGAAAAGAAATTGCGAATGCTTACAGTGAGTTGAATGATCCGGTTGATCAGCGCGAGCGATTTGAAGAGCAAGTGCGCTTGATGGAACGCGGTGATGCAGAAGCAATGTTTATCGATCACGATTTTTTACGCGCGCTGGAATACGGCATGCCGCCAACAGCAGGAATCGGAATTGGTATTGACCGGCTTGCGATGCTGATGACGAATAATGTTTCGATCCAGGATGTGCTGTTCTTCCCGCAGATGAGACCTGAAAAATTTTAGTGACAAGTGACAGGTGACGCGTGACGAGGGAAAAAAGGGGGCGAGGGAAAATTTCGGGAAGATCTAATTTGCAAATTACAAATGTGTAAATATGCAAATGAAGAAGAGTTGTTTGTAAGCCAGGTGTTTCATTTATAGTATTAATACCGGGATTTGACATTTGCACATTTGGAATTTGCACATTCACTGCCACCCTCTGTAAATGATTTTAGCAAAACAAAACTCTGATCGTAAGTTTCTCTTCATCCTTGGAGGAATTACGCTTGTGGGATTTATGTTGCGGATGAAAGGCATCGGCTCTGAATCCATTACTGCTGATGAAGCGAGTGCGTTGTTCCGGTTGAAATTTTCTTCTTTTTCTGAAATGATTGAGGGCGGTGTGCAGCCGGATGGACATCCTGCATTCACGCAAGTCTTATTATGGTTCTGGACAAAAGGATTTGGATGGAGTGAATTTTCAGTTCGATTGCCATTTGTTTTATTCGGAACTGCGAGCGTTTGGTTGTCTGGGATCATTGCTAAAAAATGGTTTTCTTCCGGCACTGCGTTAGCAACTGCAGCAGCGATGGCATTTCTTCAGTTCCCATTAATGTATTCGCAATTGGCGCGTCCGTATGCACCGGGATTATTTTTTACGTTGCTTGCGCTTTATTTTTGGATAAGATTGGTGAACGGCAATTCAAAACGTAAAAGAAATATTCTCGGTTTTGCTTTTGCTGCAGCGCTGGCGGCATATTCACATTATTTCAGCTTGCTGACAACAACATTAATTGCGATTGCAGGATTATTTTTTGTTGCGAAAGAAATCCGCTTGCGCTATTTGTTGGCTTGCGGGTTGGCAGTGCTTTTATTTCTGCCGCATCTTTCAGTTACACTTTCACAAATTAAAATCGGTGGTGTTGGTGGTCCGGGCGGATGGCTTGGAAAACCGGAGCCGCGATTTTTTATTGATCATTTGAAATTTGCTTTCGATGGCTCGCGTGGAATGTTGTGGCTGGTAATTGCTGCAAGCGGAGTATCTGCGTTGTTATTTTTTAAGCGCCCGAATAAATTTCAAGTATTGACGCTTGCTCTTTGGGTTTTGCCATTGCTGATCGGATATATTTATTCGCATTTGAAAAATCCTGTGCTGCAGGATTCTGTTTTGCTTTTTTCGTTTCCGTTTTTGCTGATGTTTTTATTTTCCCGTTTCCCTGAATTGGATAACAGAAAGATCACGCTTGTTTTTCCTGCTGTGTTGACGCTGGCATTTCTTGGTTATGTGACGGCATACAAACCATTTCAGCTCACTGATCATTTCGGAAGATTAAAAGAGCTGGTTGAATCGACAGTTTATTGGCAGGAACGTTTTGATGCAAAAACAGTTGATGTTGTTTATAATGTGGATGGCCCGTTTATGATTGAATATAATTATGAACGTCTTGGAAAAATGCCGTTGAATGTTTTGAGCACAACAAATAATGGTGGAAAAGATTTGCTTGAATTCCGGAACATGGTTGAAAATTCGGATGCGCCATTTTTTGTTTATGGATGGAGCACAAAATATTCTCCGCCTGAAGTGCTTGCGATCATACAGGAGAAATTTCCGTATTTGGTAGAGAAAAAGCTTTGGTATAATTCTGCGATTTATTGTTTTACGAATCTGAAGCAGATGGGGAGTGAAGGATACGATAATGAAATTTATTCTGCGCGTCAGGACTTTTTACTTCCTTCAAATTATGTTGTGAGCTCTCCCAATAGGCCTTTCAATACACGTGGTGCCGCGGCGTGGACACAGCCATGCGGTGTAATTGATAATGACGCAGGTGTTAAAGTGATTGATACAATGGATGGGAAAGTTGTTCAGTATGTACCACAATTTGCGCATCATTATTCTGCAAGGTTAGATAGTTCCTGCATTTATAGTTCACTCCTGAAATTAAACGTTGGTGATATTCTTAATAATGCCGACAACGAAATTCTTTTCACAGCAAATATGAAGCTGGAAGATACCGGTGCAGTTTGCATCATGGTCATCGAATTTCAGCGTGATGGAAAACAGCTCTATTGGAATGGAATGGAATCGTCGACACAAATAGAAATAGGAGAAACGAATTTTCAGAATGTTTATTTCGGATTGCGTTTACCGAAAGATATTCGCAGCACAGATACGGTGAGCTTCTTTTGTTATACGAATGGAAAACCGTTGCTGCTGGATTATCTTGAAGTGAAAACATTGCGTGGACATAAAGGAATTTATGGCGTGCGTCCTGATTTTGAGTAAAGAAATGCACGCACCTGCCTGCCAAGCTCAGCACGCGCGGCTGCAGGCAGGGATTCAAAGGATTTCGCAGATTCTTTATCGGATAGAAATCGTAAATTCGTCACCTATGAATTATAAAATTGCTGTTATCGGAGGAGGAAGCTGGGCAACGGCTATTGTAAAGATGCTTTGCAATAATGTAAAGGGAAATGGCGATGGAAAGATCGGTTGGTGGATTCGCAATGAAGAAACGGTTGATTACATTAAAAAGTTTCGTCACAATCCGCGTTACCTCAGCTCGGTTGAATTGCAGCTCGATCAGCTTGAGCTTTCAACGGATATTGCAGCAACGATAAAAAATCATGACATCGTGATCATGGCTGTGCCTGCAGCATTTTTGGAAGAGTCGCTGAAAGGATTGACGAAAGAAAATTTTGATGGCAAGATTGTTTTTTCTGCGATCAAAGGAATTGTTCCCGGACCGCTTTTGATTGTCGGAGAATATTTCAACCAGGAATTTTCTGTTCCTTATTCGCACATCGGTGTAATTACCGGGCCGTGTCACGCGGAGGAAGTAGCGCTGGAAAAACTTTCCTATCTCACCATTGCATCGCAGTCGAATGAAATAGCAAAATACCTCGCTGAAAAAATTTCCTGCCGTTATATCCGCACTGCTGTTTCAGATGATATTTATGGAACGGAAATTTCCGCTGTCCTGAAGAACGTCTTTGCAATTGCAAGTGGAATTTGTCACGGCTTAGGTTATGGCGATAATTTTCAAGCGGTCTTAATTTCAAATGCCATCCAGGAAATTTCACGTTTCGTAAAAGCAGTTCACCCGATTGATCGTGATATAAACGACAGCGCGTATCTCGGCGATTTGCTTGTTACAGCTTATTCGCAATTCTCGCGCAATCGAATGTTCGGTGCAATGATCGGCAAAGGTTATTCTGTAAAAATGGCGCAGCTCGAAATGAACATGGTTGCTGAAGGTTATTACGCAGTGAAATGTATCCAGGAAATTAATTCGAAGTACAAAGTAGATATGCCGATTACGAATGCCGTGTATCATATTTTGTACGAGAAGATTTCTCCTGTGATTGAGATTAAGTTGTTAACGGATAAACTTTCTTGAGGAAGGTTGGTGGTAGGTGGTTGTAAAGGGTTGGTGGGCAAAAAAATATAAGACTAAAAACAGAATCTTCCCCCAATAAAACAGACCACCAACTTATAAACCACCTACCACCAACTTTTTCCTGCCACCTGCCACCAACTTCTTTCAACAAATGTTCTCCGAAAAGAATCGCTTCACTCTCCTAACAAATCTCTTCTTCCTCGCCATGGCCATCTTCGCCATCGTGTTCGCGAATGAGCGGTTCCAGGCGGATGGTGCGTATTATCTTTTTAAGATCGTCAACAATGGTGAATTCCAGGTAGAGCATCAGCGTTACATTCTTGCGGTCTCGCAAATTTTTCCATTGATCGGTGCGAAGATCGGATTGTCGATAAATACAATTTTCATTTTGAATTCGCTGAACAATGTTATTTTCTTTTACCTCGTTTTTCTTTACGCGGCTTATTTTTTGAAAGATAAAACTGCCGGCATAGCAGTAATTCTTTTTATGGTTTTCGGCGTGCTGCATATTCAGTTCACGCCAATGTACGAGATCTGGTATGGAACGATTTTGCTCGTGCTTGTGCGCTCACATATTGTGACGGGAAGAACGGTAACACTAAAAGATCTTTCGCTTGTCGGGATAATAATGCTCACCGTTTTATTTGCGCACCCACTATTATTTATTCCGCTGATCTTCATCATTCTTTTCGGAGCAATAGAAACATGGCGGATTCACTGGCGTTTGCTGGTCTGCATCGTTGTTGTTTTTATTTCGTGGTACATGGTAAAGAAATTATTCCTGAGCACGTATGAAGCAGGCAAAGTTTCCATGCTCAACACTTCGTGGAACCAGGCTTATAAAGATCTGCTTGATCCATCGTATTACTGGAAGCTGTGCAAATTCTTCTTTACTTATTATACCATTCCTGTTATTGTTTTTTTGTTGAGCATTGGTTTTTATATAATGAGAAGAGCTTATGTAAAAATGTTGTTGCTTTCTGCTTTTTTCCTCGGACAAATTCTGCTTGTCAATTTTACCCACGTGATGGATTGGGAGCTCACACCTTATTTCGAACGGATGTATATGCCAATCATCCCGATTATTTTTCTACCATTCCTCTATGATCTTTTCACACAGGTAACGCTGAGAAATAATTTCGGCGCAATAGTTCTTGTTTTGATCGTGGGCTGGCGCATTGGTCGTTTTGTAGATGTCGGATTGGATTACAAAAAGCTTACTGCAAAATCAGAGCTCGCAATTAAAGAAGCGCAGAAATTACCCGGAAGCAAATTCGAATTGCATCCCGATGATTATAAAAGCTGCATGAAGTATGTCGACTGGTCGTTCACGATGGAAAGTATGCTACGCTCGGCTGAAATGGATAAGTCGCACACGGTAACGATTTGCACATGGGAAGATTTAGCGGAGCATGGAAATGGAATGCGTTTAAATGAAAACGATTACATGATGCGTCGCTGGGAAGTGATGCCGGATTATGCGGTGAATGAAAAGTACTTTCATATCCGGAAGGGGAAGTATGTGCAGTTGGAGCGGGTATGTTGGAAATGATAATAGTTTTAAGGCGAGAACAATTGACAGGAGTTGTGATAATAATACAATGTTTATCTTAGTGAATTATGAAAAGTATTTTAATTTTCATCTTGCTGCTTGCGTCGTATGTCAGTAAAGCCCAAACGCCAATAGGTGAAAACAAACCACTCACCTGGCGGGAAAAGAATTTTTTTCATACTATAGGCGTAACCGCTTTTCTCGAAGTTAATCGCCCGCCTGCCCGAAAGTATTACCAACAGAGGAATCGATCTACTACGCCGGGCGACACCGTTGTTAATTACGAAGGTACCGGCGCAGTTACGATTCTGAGCGTGACATATGATCCCAGGATAAATATTTATCATTATAGAGATTTCGCTTCATTGTCAGTTAATCTTCCGGTTGAATTTGCAATCAGCACATACGAGCCAAGTGGCGGCTTCGGAACTTTTGTTTTGCCGGTCTTTATTGACCTGAATCTTTTTAATCATTCGACGTTTAATAATATTGACAGATGGGGAGGACACATTGGTGTAGGCTACCAATATATTTTTGGTCCATTGACTAAAGATTATGGGGGACGTCGCCTTGACGGCGTGGGTTGGCACACACCTGTTTTTCGGGCTGGAATCAAGGGCCCCTATAAAGAACATAATTGTTTTATTGCAACTACCTTTTGTATCCCGCGCGAGCTTTATGATGAATATGATAATAGAAAAATCAAGGACAAAATGTATTTTAAGCTTGTCTTCGGATGGATTCTAAATTACGATTAACGATGAGAAGAAGTTTTTTAATTGTGTGGAGCTGCTGTTGTTTGTGTTTTGCCCATGCACAAAAGGTATCAGGTTATTTTGAAAATTATACTCCGCAGGTTTCAAAAGGTAAAATTCCTGCTGACTTTCTTTTATCCTCTACTGAAAAGTATAAACGCGATCGCCAGCAAGTTGATGTAAATCAAAAGCGGGGTGATCGTATTACCGAGGATTATTTCTACAAGGAGAATAGTTATTTCGTAGATATAATCCGGTTCAATGGTGGCATTTTGTTGAATGATACTATTGGCATTTACCTGGATAGAATTGCGGACAAACTTTTGGCTGACGATCCTCAGTTAAGGAAGCGCATTACAATTTACGCTTTGAAATCTCCTGTCGTTAATGCGTTTTCAACTGACCAGGGATTAATATGCATTAACATGGGATTAATTGCCAGGACAAAAACAGAAGAAGAGCTTGCTTTTGTTATTGCGCACGAAATAATTCATTTTAGTAAAAAACACGCAATCTCTACCTACTTAAAAGTTTCTGTTGATGCAAAAAGCAGCGATAAGTATGAGGATAATATTACCAATTATCATTTGTACAGCAGGGCAGCTGAGCTGGAGGCCGATAGTCTTGGATTAAATATGCTGATTAACGCAGGTTATAATCCTGCTGCTGCTATTTCTGTTTTGGATTTGCTTTCCCTCGCTGGTTATGCTTATCTCCAATCACCGTTTTCAAATAATATATTCGAAACAGAATCACTGGTTTTTCCAACCGAATATAAATTGGAAACTGTAGATGCTATTATTCCTGATGATGGAGATGATCCTAATGCCTCGCATCCCGGAATTACAATTCGCAAAGAAGCATTGATGGCACGGATAAAAGAACCGAAAGGAAATCTAATCCAGGTAAGTCCCCGGGACGAGTTTCTGTTTTATAAAAACATTGCCTTATTTGAATGTGCACACCTTTTGAATAATGAAGGGAATTTTCAGCAGGCGGCTTATCACAGCATTGCAATGCTTTCTGTTTTTAAGAATAACCTTTACCTGCAACGTGAACTGGCGCGTGCGTTATATGGCATTGTTATTATAAGAAACCGGCAAGCTGCTTCGCCGATGGCTGGTATAACAGGGGAAGAACAAAAGCTTGATTATTTTCTTTGGAATCAATCTTCTCTTGGGGTGACAACCGCGCTACTTTCTTACACCTGGCGCCTTCATCAATTACATCCGGAAGACAAAGATATCTTGCTGTATGCTTATGGAATCATGTGTGAAGCGAGCCAGCATCATAAATTAAACCGTAAAAAGTTTTACGCCACAGATTCGTTGATGAAAGTGCGTGCACAGGAAATAAGTTTATCGGACAACACATTAAAAAATCTTTCATCGCGCCTCCTTTACCAAAAGTGGTTGGATCTTGAGCAAGAAAGAGCCTCCCCGCATGATTACATTTATTTTGCGTTTACAGGTTTTGTTGACGATACATTATTCACATCATTAT
The DNA here is from genome assembly GCA_031412295.1 of Bacteroidota bacterium. Taxonomy (GTDB): domain Bacteria; phylum Bacteroidota; class Bacteroidia; order Palsa-965; family Palsa-965. The sequence goes on along the minus strand of JANOCU010000003.1, from coordinate 34,914 downwards.
TTAATTCTTCAGCGGAATATTCAGAAGGTGATCGAAAGGCACATGATGATGCGATTGCGAAAATTGCCGGGAATAAATCTCCACAAGGTTTAATTGCTGCGATGCCGTTCGTTGTGGCAGTTCGGATTGGCCGCAGTAAGGAAGAATTAATTAATTTTTCGAAGATGGAAAAGATCAGGCTGGATCTCTCTGCGTCAATAGAAAATTCAGGAGAGGCGCTTGACAAAAAGATTGCTGTTATGGATGGGAGTATTTTAAATGATACTTCCGTTACGTTTTTTAATGATATGGCACTTGTAAATGAATGGTCTTCTCTTTGCTCCAAATTTAGTGATACTACAATTCCGTTTCTTCCATTTTCGCTGGCGGAAGTTATGCATGTTGAAAACCGGTACGGAGCAGGTACTCTAATGCGTTCGGGGTTTTTACATACCAGTGAAACTGAATTCAGAGAACCATATCACTGGATTACCTTCATGTACATACCCTGTTTGCCACAAGCATTATGGTACACATTCAAACCGCATTATAAACACATCTATGTGGCCGAATATTATGATATGCGAACAGGTAAATTAACAGCATCACATCTTGATCTGATTGAAAAACAAGCTTACCATAGAGGATTGCTTGCTTCACATGTATTTAATTCGATCAGAAAGCTTCCCGTATTTCATAACTAAGGCCAATGAAAAAAACAAGTCTGGTTTTTCTTGCCATTACTTTTATTCTTTCGTGTTCTGCGCAACCGGGATACATGGGACGGCGTTTGCTGATTACTCCGGAAATAGGATATAGCTGGAATTTATACAATACTCAACAGTCGAGCAGCCTGTTTTCTTTTATAGCAGAATATGGTGTCGGAGCAGGATACGTTTTGAGCAATAGGATTCAGCTCAACTTACTTGCATCAACATATACAATGAAGGGAATGTACAGTAAGAAAGATACGTTAAGCGGAAAATATGACGGCTTTTACAGCGATAAGCTTACCGCATATGAATTCCAGTTTTCAGGACGCTATTATTTGAAAACAATTTTTAAAAAGACGACGGGATCAATTGCGCCGGTGGGTAAGTTTTTCGAATTCGGCCCTGTTTTAACTTTTGCAAATTATACCCCGGGCGCTGATAGCTATTATGATGACTTTTACACAAGGAATTTTTTACCGGTTGTATACGCACCTGCAAACCGGACATTGCTCCATTTTGTAATCGGGTTTGGCACACAGCATATTTATTGGGACCGGCTGGTAATTTATTCCGGGTTGATGATCGCTTCTCCTGTTATTGATATAAACAAAGAAGAAGTTACATCTCAGGCGAATGATTATTTGCGTGCAATGACTTTACGGAATGTTATTCGTATGAGGTTTGGGATTGGGATCATTATTTAGCACTTGCGGTAATTTCTCATTAATGTATTACTTATCGGCAATCAATCCCTTCACATAAGTAAAATCTTCCTCTGCATAACGCTCACACATTTTCCTGATTCGCATATTTATTTTATTCCTCAATCTTTTCGGCGATAAAACTTCTATTGCTTCACCGAATCCTAAAATCTCCTTTTCCAATTCGAAATTCCATGTTACACAAATGCTGAAAATCGTTTCATGCGGTTTTTCCTGTAAGATGGTTTGAGAAGGATGTAAGGGTTTGGTAAAAATGTATGGCGCATTCATGCTGTCAATTTTCATTACTACCAGCTGCGGACGCATCCCGATATTTTTAGAAACGCCGATGGTGTCATCAAAATAAGTTTCAATATCAAAGAAAGTATTCTTCAGATATTTATCACCGGCAATTTCTTTTACTGAAGCCAAACGATCAAGCGCAAGTGTCATGATGGTTTGTTTTTTATTTGCGCCGATAAGGAACCAGCGATTGCGATATTCTTTAAGCAGGTAAGGATAAATAATTGTCTCCATCGCCTCTCTCGCTTTAAAAGACTGGTAATTCACCTGAATCGTTTTCTGTTTCATGATTGCTTTATGCAACGGATCAATAAATTCCAATCCTTTCAACAGATCATTCTTTTCAAAATGAATATATGATTTGCCCTTGTGCTGCTTATGAATTTTGTCTTCAAGACGATTTACCATTCCTGAAAGCTCTTCAAAATATCCGAACCCTTTAAACTGGCGTAATACTTCCACAACCTCTGTCAATGTTCCCAGGTCCTGGCTCGAAAGCGGAATATTGGTGATGCTGTAATTTTTCTCTTCGTAAGAATAATATTTTTTATCCGCCACCACGATCGGTGCATTATAGCCGAGCTTCTCACTTCGCATGGTTTGAATATCCAACTGCACAGTCCGCTTGCTTACTCCGCGATTAACGCCTTCATATTCTTCAAGTGTTCTCGAGCAAGCTTCAACAAGATCGTCGAGCGTCCATTTACGAAAACGGTTTTGCAGGCAATTATCAATTGTTTTGTATCGGATGAGCGCATGTTTATTGATCGGCATTTTCAGAGGTTGTTAAATAGAGTTGAAAGATAGAACAACTGCGCAATCTATTTGCGTAACAGTTGTTTTTTTGTGCAATTGCAAAAAATTATTGAAAATAAAATTCAAAAAAGTTGTTCCGTATATTTTTTGTCATACATTTGCCTCACACAAAAAAGAAATGAAAAACCAATTTACATATATAAAGCGCAATAACCAGATAGGCCTCTATGGCTTTTCTGACCTGCACGGGGTGTAAATTGTTTCAACATAAACGATTTGTAAAGCCCCGGATTTTCGGGGCTTTTTCATTGGTAAAAAAACAGGAATAGAAAATGTTTCAGAACATGAATATATATAACCAGGCACTTTATATAAAGCGATACGACTTTGTCTTTACAAAGCAAATCGACCGGGACAAGTATTGTCTTATATGAACACAAGTTGTGTTTTATGTAAAGCCCGGTCTGAAAAAGATTGGGCTTTTTATTTTTCTGCAAGTGAAAGTATAAGCGCAATAAAAAATGGTGCAGCATTTTGATTCATAGCTCAACGGTAGAGCACCGCTCTTTTAAAGCGGGGGTTTTGGGTTCAAATCCCAATGGGTCAACAACGGACAGATAGCAAACAAGGTGTATGCGCCGGACTGAAAATCCGGAGAAGAAGGTTCAATTCCTTCTCTGTCCACAAACATTGGTGCAAATATTACGCATCATAAATTGGGATGTAGCTCAGTGGTAAGAGCAAGTGCCTTATACGCACAAGGTCGCTGGTTCAAATCCGGCCTTCCCGACCAAAGCTGCGTAATGTATTTGCGCAGTAGTAAAAACAAGGTTAACGAGTTAAACTTTTTAATAGTCAAGATCAGTGCATTAGATTAAAATCAAATAATTATTTTTTACTACGCAAGATGATTGCGCAGTTGAGGTGAAATATTTGCAACGTCATAAAAGAGATATGAACTCTTAAAAAAACAGAGCTATGAAATTCAACATCTTCAAATCGAAAAACAAAGAAGTAACGAACTACCAGGGCGCAAAAGCTTTTACGCTTACTCCTGAATTGGAATTGTACGCTGCGGTTGCTACTGCTGGTTTGAACGATACCTTCTACGAAAAAGACGGCAAGCGCCTTGAGCGTTTGCAGGAGCTCATGAAGAAGAACGATGCTGAGTTCGTAGCAAAGCTTGCAGTGTATGCACGTACCAAAATGTACATGCGTAGCATTCCAATGGTTTTAGCTGTTGAGCTTGCAAAAGAAAATTCCGGGAATGCTGTAGTAAGCAAAGCTGTGAATGGCGTTGTACAGCGTGCAGATGAAATTACCGAGCTGCTTGCGTATTACCAGCTTGCAAACAATCGTAACGGCACCAAAAAATTAAATAAGCTCTCTAAACAAGTGCAAAAAGGTCTTGGTGCTGCGTTTAACCGTTTTGATGAATACCAATTTTCAAAATACAATCGTGAGACGGAAGTTTCATTGCGCGATGCATTGTTTCTTGTTCACCCGAAAGCTAAGAATGAAGAGCAGCAGGTTTTGTTCAATAAGATTGCTGCGAAAAATCTTGCAGTAGCTTACACCTGGGAAACTGAGTTGTCCGTATTGGGTCAGCAAAAATTTGCGAGTGAAAAAGAAAAAGCTGCGGCGTTTTGTGCAAAATGGAAAGAGCTCATCGATAGCGGTAAGCTTGGTTACATGGCTGTGTTGCGAAACCTGCGAAATATTATTGAAGCAAATGTTTCATGGGACCGAATGAGAAAAGTGTGCGCGCTTCTTGCAAATGAAAATGCCGTTGCGAAATCAAAACAATTGCCATTCCGTTTTCTTGCTGCATACCGTGAGGTGAAACAATTGGAATCAGAATTTGTTTCGATGGTATTGAATGCGCTCGAAGATGCTGTTGTTGCAAGCGTAAAAAACATCAATGGTTTCGAAGCTCATACACGTGTATTGATCGCTTGTGATGTTTCCGGATCGATGCAAAAAGGAATATCTCCGAAAAGCAAAGTGATGTTGTATGATATCGGTTTGATGCTTGGAATGTTGATGCAGAGCAAATGCAAACGTGTTGTGTCCGGAATGTTCGGCGATACATGGAAGATAATCAACATGCCGAACCGCGGAGTGTTATCAAACGTTGACGCGTATTACAAACGTGAAGGCGAAGTTGGTTACGCCACAAACGGTTTCCTTGTGATCAAAGATTTGATCAACCGCGGAACTGTGATGGATAAAGTAATGCTCTTCACGGATGCACAATTGTGGAACAGCACAAAAACTGGTGAACATTTTTCTGAATTGTGGAAAGAATATAAATCAATTGCACCAGGTGCGAAATTGTATTTATTCGATCTCGCAGGATATGGAAATGTTCCGATAAACGTTCAGCGTGATGATGTGACCTTGATTGCGGGTTGGTCAGATAAAGTGTTTGATGTTTTGCATGCAGCGGAGAATGGTGAAAATGCAATTGCATTGATCAAACAAATTGAATTGTAGTCGGCGGCCCCTTCCCCCGGAGAGTGCGTTCGGGGGAAGGGTTAAAAAATTAATTAGTGAATTCGTTCTTTGAAAAAATAAAAAATTAAAATTCCGGAATGCCGTAGACGCTGGTTACTTCGCAACCAATCGACGGGGAGGGTCTCTGTGTAAAACAGGGAAGAGGTGCAACTCCTCACCTTGCAGGTCCCCATATCCAGCTTCGCTTTTTGCTCCCGGATTTTTTTTAAAACCATCAACATCAATTTCTGTAATACCGCTGTGGTGGAATGGGCAGACACACCAGGCTTAGGACCTGGCGAGTAAAATCATACAGGTTCGATGCCTGTCAGCGGTACAATGGAATTATGTAATTGAAACGATAAAAAAAACATTAAAATAAAACGGTGCCGTATGCAAGAGATACTTCGTGAGGATTTATAGACTTTTGCAATCTTTCGCCCGTTTTAAACTTGTTGAAAAAAAATAGTGCCGTTTATAAGAGCTACTTCAATCTATAAATTTAAAGCCAAGCTCTTATAGCTTATTGCCTCTTTTTAAAAAACAAACGGTGCCGTTTGTAAAAGATACTTCGTCTGGTAGAAAACCGAAAGGTTGGGGTTCGACTCCCCGCAAAACTTTTACAGCATATCGCCCGTTTTAAAAAAATTGGTAAGTGACGTAGTGCAGTGATACTTCGGTCGAGCGTTTTGTCGTAAGATAAAAAGGTGCCGGTTCAATCCCGGTTCAGCGTGGAAACATGTTGATAGCTTAATTAAAAACAGTGCGCATTTATTTCCTTGCCATAAAATCTTTGAATGGTGTCGTAGAGAAGAGTTACTTCTGGAAGTGGTGTGGGTTCGAATCCCGTTTGTTGTTTTGCAACGAAGATCACGTTACTCTTTTTGCTTTTCACCCATTCAGAATAGGGAGATCGCCGACGTTGGAGTGTCGGGGCGGACTGTAAATCCGCTGGCTTATGCCTCAACAGGTTCGAATCCTGTATCTCTCACAATAAAAATCAAAACATTAAAATTAACTTGCAGTATCATGAACAAATTAAACATTTCCGGAGCCGATCTTCAAAGCGTTGGCTTCAAACAAGGCCGCGCTCTTGGCATCGCTATTCGTGTAATTGAAAAACATTATCGCAAAAGCACAAAAGAAGAAGTACTTGAAGTGATGGCGAATATTATTGCATCACCAGCAGATTTTCTCGAAGACAATAATCTTTCTGCAATTGCCGATGCGCTTATCGAAAAGCCGAAAGAAAATCCGGGTGGTCCTGAAATTCCATTGCGTGAAGAAAAAGGCGCTTACAGTATTTACGGAGAAGATCAGATCGAACAAGGTGCGCGCGATCAAATGGATATTGCGATTCGTCTGCCGGTTGCTGTTGCAGGCGCGCTCATGCCCGATGCACACCACGGTTATGGTTTGCCGATCGGTGGTGTGCTTGCTACTGAAAATGCAATTATTCCATATGGCGTTGGTGTTGATATCGGTTGCCGTATGTGCCTGAGCATTTTTGATCTTCCGCATACGCTTGTTGAAAATGATGCGAGAGGATTGTACAAGATTTTGCAGGATAATACCTTGTTCGGAACCGGGAAAGAATTCAAAAAGAATGAAGAGCATGAAGTGACCGATAGAAAATTGTTCAGCGAAATTTCTTTGTTGAAAGGATTACAATTGAAAGCAGCGAAACAATTAGGAACTTCCGGATCAGGAAATCATTTTGTTGAATTCGGTATCGTGGAAATAACTGATGCAAATAATGAATTCAATGTAGTACCAGGAAAATATCTTTCCCTGCTTTCACATTCCGGTTCACGCGGACTTGGTGCAAACATCGCCGGGCATTATACAAAAGTTGCGATGGAAAATTGTCGTTTACCGCAACAAGCAAAACATCTTGCATGGTTAGATCTCAACACGCAGGCAGGGCAGGAATATTGGCTGGCGATGAATCTTGCCGGTGATTATGCATCTGCTTGTCATCATGCTATTCACAGGAAGATTGCGGCCGCGCTTGCTACTGAACCAATGGCGATGATTGAGAATCACCACAACTTTGCGTGGAAAGAAATGCTCAATGGAAAAGAAGTAATTGTTCATCGCAAAGGTGCAACGCCTGCAGGAAAAGGTGTGCTTGGAATTATTCCCGGCTCTATGTCAGCACCCGGATTTATTGTAAGAGGAAAAGGTGAAACCACTTCTATCAATTCAGCTTCACATGGTGCGGGAAGAAAAATGTCGCGTACTGCTGCGTTGAAAAATGTAACACGTAATGCGATGAATCAACTCTTAAAAGATAATGGCATCACACTTATTGGTGGCGGATTGGATGAAGCTCCACATGCGTATAAAGATATTCACCAGGTAATGGCTGCGCAGTTAGATCTTGTAGAAGTTGTGGGAATGTTTTCGCCGAAGATTGTGCGGATGGATGGGTAGGAAAATGAAATAAAAAAAGGTTTATCAGAGCGATAAACCTTTTTTGTTGCATTGAACTATCCATTTTTGATTTCATAAATTACTTCATGCGCTTCGTCAGGTGTAGGAACTTCCAGCTTGCTGATCATCTTTTCTAAAACGGAAGGCGGAACAATAAATTCCCGGTCACGATTCTGTTTTGAAAGCGTCGCATACGGAACTTCGATATACACAATGCGAATCTTAGCACGATAAACAAGGAATAAGCTAATCAGCTGTTCCCGCATCTGCCGTGTAATATTTGTTGCATTCCAAATAAAAGAAGTTTTGCTCCGCAGAAAAACACGCGCTTCATCTTTTGCAAGCTGCACTGCCTGGCCATTGCCTTTTTTATCCGTCGGAGAAATTTTATTCTTCCTTCTGATCGCGTCGATACTTACAACCGGCCATTCTGAAAGATTTTTTCGGATGTAATTATCCTTTCCCGAGCCCGGCAATCCGGAAAGCAAAACAACTTCGCACGTCTTGTCATCAAACGGAATATAATCCGGTGAACTTTCATCTTTCAGAAAATAATTCATCTTACCCAATGAAGATGGAAAATCTTTCGCTTTGCCATAAACAACCTGCTCGATACACAGCTCACGAAACATATCGACGCGATACAGCAGCTCTTTTTTGTCAGCACACGCGCGACCGAGAACATCCGCTTCAGCAATCAATCCGAGCTGAAGTGTATCCGCAACCAAACTTGCAGCGATCAGTGATTTAACCGGGTTTGGCTTATGAAAAACCCACAGCGGTAATCCATGATAACGTACAAGCTGCACCACAGCTTCGCGCACAAAAAACGGTGTTGGAATTTCGCGATAAAGAATTCCGCGTGTTGTAGCAGCGCCTTTTTTTGCATGACCGGGCGAAGAAACGCTTCTGTCCTCGTTTATAATCGTTGTCGAACGTTTTTCCACATCATGCAATAATGCAGCTGCCCAGAGAATTTCTTTTTCCTGTTGCCCCAGTGTTTTATAACCGGGAAGATTTTCCAACGCAGCAATTACCATCTGTGTATGCGTTTCCACATCGCCTTCTGCATGATGAATCTTGTCCTGTACAACACCACGCATATCACGCACCCAATCAAACCGATCGTGTAGTGCGCTCCAATTTTTATTAGTTGAAATTGTCCACATAAAATTTTGTTTTAATCATTCAGTACTTCACACTTTATTTTCCCACTCCAGCTTTGCGCGACGCCAGTTACGTGTCCAGTGCTCATCCGTTTTTACGTGACTTTTACGTACGTATTTAAAAACATGATGCGCAAAATCCGTTACTGCATATTCGCCTGCGTTACGTGAAACAATTCCTTCCATCGTGCAGCGCTTTCCGGTAAATGCATCAATCGTACCCATTGTTCCTTCCTGCGCAACAAAAGAAAGAGCATTTCGTTCGAAAGTCTTCTGATCATTCGGTGCTGGAATAATTCCAAGCTCAGGCACGTGAGGAAATCCAAGCATTGCTGCATAGAATTTTGTTTCCTCCCACGATAACCATTTATCATGCAGACGCACACCAAAAACGTAAAAGTGGTTTTGCAATTTTTCATATTCAATAGAATGAATTGCATATAAATTTTCGCCGAACACTTCAAGATCACCTAAATCGTTTTTGAGCAATTCCCAACGCTCACGCAACCATGCTGTCCATGGAGATTGTGATGGAGCTGCATGCGAACGCGCAAAAACTCCGTAACGATTCAGACAATTATTTTCACCATCCAATTTTTCCGTGTGAACAAGTGAGGCAATTTTTGTCACATCATTCCAATACTCATGACTGATGCGATCGTCGCTTGTTGTTCCGGGTGAAAAAGGATAATGATAAGTCCGGCCATATTTTCTTGAAATAGCCATGTTGTTTTGTATTAGAAAAAAGTAAAGGAATTCACAGTCCGTTCTCCAATAAGGAGACAGAAAAATTATCGGCGGGCGCCGGTTATGACTGTGGCATTACATGACTGCAAGTACGAAGCGATTAATTTTTTCAATATTTCCATCGCGGAAATATTTTGAATGGCAAAGATAGAAAATATCCATGAATCAAATCAAAAGTAGAATTACAGGAAGAATTCACCAATGAAAAAACCAGAATCGAATTACTGATTTAAGCTGCAACAGTTTTAAAAAAACACAACCTCAAGAATTATTTTTGGAAAATTGAAAAATAAAGATTTACATTTGCGGCAGAATCTCACTCTTCAAAATAATTAAGGAGGGTCAATCATGAAAGAGCGCAACCACATATCATCCCTGCAATTCACTGCGTAAAGCGCGGCTCTGGATTCTATTTACCATCAGTTTCCTGGTTTTAAATTACCACTGATCTTCTCAGGCCAAAGTCCGCGCGTATAATCGCTGCTGTAGTTTTTCTACAACGCGACGCTGAACTTGCATGCACTTCCTGCTCATGAGCGGGATCACTATTCTATTATTCAAAATTAACATGCAAGCAAAAATGGCTTCAGCTGAGTGGGAAAATTATGTCCTCGCGGGTCGGTTTAAATCTGAACGGCGAAAAAAACGACTGGTAAAAAAGGACGGAAAAAAAACAATTGAAAAACAAGATCCGCTTCGTCTGATTGATGAAGACTAAAAAAACAAAAAAACAAAATGGGAAATAATAAATTAAGAAGTAAAGATCTCGACAAGATCGGATTTGAAAGCCATGTTTCAAAAAGCATTGCGATCATGCTCGCGTCTAAACATTTTAAGCATACCGAAAAAACAGAATTACTAAACCTGTTTTTGAAAGTGAAAGAAAATCCGGAAGAGTACTTTTCTGATCCGGCCCTTCATCAACTGGCGAATACATTCGTAGATAGAGTTGAAGAAAAAAGCTTTAAAGTTCATCAGCTGCGCGATCATGCGGGAGCAGTGAAAATCTATAGATATAATTTCATTGAGGATGAAGCTAAAAAACAAATGGAGGTTGCCATGAGCTTGCCGGTAAGTCTTCGCGGTGCGTTGATGCCGGATGCACATAGTGGTTTCGGTTTGCCAATCGGTGGTGTGCTTGCTGTTGAAAATGCGGTGATACCATTTGGTGTTGGCGTTGATATCGGCTGCAGGATGGCGTTATCTATTTACGATCTGCCCGAAAAGTATTTGTCTCATAATGCATATGAAATTAAAAAGGCATTAAAAGAGCAAACACATTTCGGAATGGAAGGTGCGCTGGAAATACGACAGGATCATGAAGTGTTGGAAAGCAATTTATTTCAACAGACTGAATTGCTCAGGAAGCTCCATGGAAAAGCAGCTCGACAGCTTGGTTCTTCCGGTGGCGGAAATCATTTTGTAGAATTCGGAATAATTGAATTGTATGAAAACAATACGCTTGGAATTCCTGCAGGTGAATATGTGTCGTTGCTTTCACATTCCGGTTCACGTGGAATGGGCGCGACGATTGCACAGCATTATACGAAGATTGCCAAAGAAGTTTGTAAGCTTCCGAAAGCTGCACAACATCTTGCATGGCTGGATTTGGCAAGCGCCGAAGGTGAAGAATATTGGATGAGCATGAATCTTGCCGGTGATTATGCGAAAGCGTGTCACGACAGAATTCATATCAATCTTTCAAGGGCGCTCGGAATAAAACCTGTTGCAAAAATTGAGAACCATCACAACTTTGCATGGAAGGAAAAAGATGTTGACGGAAAAGAAATAATTGTTCACCGCAAAGGTGCGACGCCTGCACATAAAGGTGAGTTGGGAATTATTCCGGGAAACATGATCAACGGCGGTTACCTTGTCTGCGGAAAAGGAATTCCCGAATCGATCAATTCTGCTTCACATGGAGCCGGTCGTGCGATGTCGCGAAGAAGAGCGAAGGAAAGCATTACTGCTTCTGATTTCAGAAAAAAGGTGGAGCGCGCCGGAGTTACATTGATCGGTGGCAGCAATGAAGAAGCTCCTTCTGCGTATAAAGACATTGATGAAGTAATGAAAGCGCAGGAAAACCTGGTGGATGTACATGGAAAATTCACACCGAAAATTGTCAGAATGAATAAGGAATAATAAAATGGAAGAAAAATTAATGCAAATCACATCGGGAAAAGGTCCTGCAGAATGTGAAAGGGTAGTTTATTTATTGCTTGGGCGAATAATCAAACAAGCAAAAAAAGAATTGCTGGAATATGAAATCATCGAACCTGTAAATGGAAAACATCCGGAGACAATGCTTTCTGCACTTGTAAAATTCAAAGGAAAAGGAGCAGACCGTTTTTGTAAGGAATGGTCAGGAACAATTCAATGGATTGGTCAAAGCCCTTTCCGGAAATTTCATAAACGCAAAAACTGGTTCGCCGGAGTTAATGTGTTTGATGTTTCAACATTTCCGAAATGGAATGAAAAGGAAGTTTCCTACCAAACAAAGCGCGCTTCGGGTCCTGGTGGACAGCACGTAAATAAAACAGACTCCGCAGTGCGGGCGACACATTTACCTTCTGGATTAAGTGTCACAGCATCGGACGAACGTTCGCAGATGATGAATAAAAAAACTGCGACTGAACGTCTGAAGAATAAATTGTTGCTTCAGCAGGTAGAAGAGAATAATGCGAAGCTCACCGATCAGTGGCTGGAGCATCATTCGCTGGAAAGAGGAAATGCGGTGAAAGTTTTTCGTGAGCCGCTTGAATTGTAATTGGTGTCAAATAAAAAAGGGAACTATAGCGCTCCCTTTTTCATTTTTTCTTCGAAAGGTTAAATATTTAGTGGGCTATTTACATCACATGTAGCAGGGCATGGTGCATTAAAATCCATGATCATGCTTTTTTCATCTTCGCCTGTGATAATGTCATTTCCCTCGGAATCAACACCAACAATAAATAAATGTAAACCTGCCATTGTGGTATTATTTGGTAACCCAATATAAGCGCGAATACTCGCGACACCTTCTATATCTAACAACGGGGTTAAAGAGTCAAGAGGAATATTGATCGCTTTAACGCGGTTGCTTAGGCCTTTGTCTTCGCAGTAATCTTTCCATTTTGTGATTTGAGCTTGTGCAGTTGTAAGTGAAACAGAATTGTCAGACATAGGGTTTTGTTTAAGTGGTTAATTAATAAAAGAATTGTTGAAATATTATATTGAAAGCATTGTTTTTTATTTAGCCGATAGTGTTTATATGTAATAGGTTTAAATATCCTTGAACGCATAATCACAATTATTCCATTCTTGATAAATCCACCAAATTATTTTTCAAAGCATAAATGACAAGCCCCGCAGTATTTTTTGCCTGCGTTTTCTCCAGCAGGTTATTCCGGTGACCATTCACTGTTTTTACACTGATGAATAATTTTTCTGCAATTTTTTCAGAAGTGTATTGAAGGCAAATAAGACAAAGCACTTCCTCTTCGCGTTTTGTAAGGTGAGTCGAAGTGCTTTTCAGGTTTTTGAGCTTGCTCTTGCGGCCCATATTATTCTGAATTGCCTTCAGTGTTCTTTCATTGATGTATGAACCTTTTGTATGAACCGAAACAATCGCTTCCTTCAATTCCTGTGGATCGCAATCTTTTACGAGATAACCATGTGCGCCATGTTCAATGAGCTGTGCAATAAAATTTTCATCCTGGTGAACAGATAAGATCAGGATTTTAATTTCCGGGAATGTTTGGAGAACTGCATTCGTTACATCTATTCCTGAAAATTCTTTTTCTCCATCCGGTGGCAAAGAAAGATCTACGAGCAAAACATCAGGTAAAGGTTGTGTTGATTTTAATTTATCCACAACAGAATACCCATTATCAGATTCGAACATAACTTCGATATTTTCCCAATAGACCATGATCGCTTTCATTCCTTCGCGGAACAAAGCCTGGTCTTCTACTAACCCGATATTTATTTTTTCTGTCATCATTTTATATTTTCAAAGTATTGCCAACTAATTTATGAAAATGATTTTAGCTCAATTACAACTTGTATTCCGCCTTCATGTGAATTCTTCATACTTAAATTTCCATCCATCGAATGAACGCGTGTTTCAATGCTTCGCATACCGATTCCTTTTTTTGTAAGCTCACCCGGTAAACCTTTTCCATTATCACTGTATTCCAATCGGATAGCATCTTTTTCCCGTTGCAAATAAATAGCAATCTGATTTGCATCAGCGTGACGAATGGTATTGTTGATTAATTCCATACAAACCCTGAACAATCCCAATTCAATTGCTAAAGGCAAACGCACAAAATTTTCAGTCGCAGTAATTTTTACACGTAGCTGATCGAGCTTATTAATTTCTGCTGCTGTTGCTTCGAGTGTTTGCAATAAGCCAAAGCTTTCCAGCTGCGGCGGCATTAACTCGTGGCTGATCCTGCGCATAGAAGCGAGCGCTTTTTCCGTCATGGTTCGGACATTTTGCAAACGTGTGGTGAGCTCTGCATCACGTTCAGAACTTTGCTGTTCCATTTGCACCAGGTGCATGCGTGTCATGGATAATGCCGCGCCAAGCTCATCATGCAAATCGCGGGCAATACGCTTCCGCTCTTCTTCCTGCACAGCAATGCTTGACTGCAATAATTCGAATTGATGTTGTGCTTTCAGCTTTTCTTTTTCAAGCTTCTGCGAGTACAATTTTTTATTGAACTGTTGATTGAGCAGCAAAACGCCAAGCACGATCAGGAAAATTATTCCAATGAACGGCCAGAGTGCGGTCAGAAAGCCAAGTTCTTCGGTCTTTTCCATAATGCGATGATAAAGCAGGAATACATGATCATTGAAAAAAAGGAATGTAACACCCACGTATTCTGATTTAAATAAACCGGCAGCATACGAGCCATTACATCACTGAAATAAAAAATCAAAAGACTTGAGGAGTAATAAATAAAGAATCCGGAGTTGATCCAGTTAAGAATTTTTCGTTCAGGGATAATAACTTCCAGGGATTGTTTGTTAAGTAAGAGGATGAAGGTTGACAACGAAAAAATAATAACAAGTACTGATTCGACAGTAAGTGCTTTTGCATTAAATCGAAAAAGCAATTGCAGAGGAAAACAATTATACAATGCAAATGATATAAAGGAGATGCACACAATTAGAATTATAACAGGATTAAGAATCTCTCTGAATACTTCCCGGTAAAATAATGCAATGAGCACAAATCCCACTGCCACATAAATATGTAGCAGTGGCATGTTGTTTATTCCACATCCCCAGGCAATGCCTGAGGTTAATTGCATTATGGCAGACAAAAAAAGAAACAGGGAAAACAATTTCAATGTTTTCCCTACTTCTTTATAAATAACGGCTGCGTATACCGCTGCAATGAAAACCGGAATGCAGGAAATAATAAGAATTAACTTAACCAATTATTTGCGCTTAGCAACTGTTTGATAATACAAAGGACTTGTTACATCACAGGTTGCAGGGCATGGTAAATTAAAATCATACACACGCTGATTTCCTTCATCATCCGTCGGAATCACATCCTTGCCTTCATCATTTACAGGAACAAGAAACAAGCGTACCATGGAACCCTGGTCTTCGCCCGAAATACCAAGATAAACACGGACGCGGCTAATATCATTTGATCCTGCTTCAGGCTTTCTTCCAAGTGCATGTAAAAGGTCATCGTGATAGATCTGGAAAGCATATACAGGATTAATCTCTTTCGAAGCGACTTCAGCAATGTAACGTTGAATGCAATCCTGCGCTAGGGCCAGCGGAACAAGATTGGAAGTTTGTAATCCTGGAATTGAAAAATTGCTCATGTTTTAAGTTTTTAAGTTTCAACAATTATACTTCCATTTGATATATATACAATGCGTAAGCAGAACTATTTTGTAAAACCAGTTACTAATGGCTGGTAAACAGATATAAATACCTGTTTTTAAAAAGTCGGTATTCTTAACCTGTTATTAGTTTTTATCATGTTGTTGATTTGCACTGCCTGATTACATGCTTTTATGTTTTCCGGTAAAAGTGAAACTTATATCACAAACGAAAAAATTTTATGTTAAACCTTTTGGCATTCCAGGCAAAATGGCGCCTGTTACAAACTACGATGTCGCCTGCAGAAATAAAACATCAACAAGACCTTATTGATGCAGCGCACGAAGAAGCCAAAGCTATTCTATTGGGAAATCCTCCTGTTAAAGTTACCAGCATTTCAGATCTCGCCATGGTAAAAACTGCTTTGGGTGAAGCCGACGTGCCGTTAAATGCTTTGCAAGGTGCAGCTCTTCCTGCTTACGTTGATAATCTCGGACAAATTTGGGGAATGAATACGTATGAGCAATTAGATCTGGGTTGGATTGCCTCACTGGTTTATTATAATGAATATAAAAAGAAGAAAGGCAGCTTTGGTGGTGATGCCAAAGTGATTCCTATTCCGGATGAAGTGAATATTGCAATTGCCGGAGATTGGGGCACGGGGTATTGGCGCGGCGCTGCAACTCCCGCGTTAAAAGTTGCTGAACAAATGATCGCTTCCAACCCGGATTATACAATTCATATCGGTGATACTTATTATGCAGGTACGATGGATGAAATGAATAATAATCTTGCCAAAATCTGGCCGAAAGGAAAGTCAGGCAGCTTTGCGATACCGGGCAATCATGAAATGTATTGTGGCGATAATTTTTATAATGAAATTCTTCCTGCACTTTGTCCTTTGCAAAATGGAGTGAGCTATTTCGCATTACAAAATGACAACTGGTTAATCCTTTGCCTCGATTCTTCTTATTATGCCACCGGCGATATGTATATGGATGGTTCTATTATGGATCCGCAAACCGGTGGTCCGCAGGTAAAATGGCTGATGGATATTTTACCGCAGGCAGGAAAAAGAAAAATTATTATTTTGACGCATCATCAACCCATTGAGCTGGATGGAAACCGCGTCACAAATTTATTCGGCGAGCTCAATACACTTTTGATGGTTAATAAGCTGAAGCCTGCATTCTGGTATTATGGACATGAACATAATGCAGCGGTTTACAACGAAAATTCTGCCATGTATTATCCTGCGCGTTGTATTGGTCACGCTGCAATTCCATACGGTGTAGCTTCCGATTTGACTAATGCATTAGGAACAACAGTAAGCTGGGCCGAGTCACAATCTGCCAATGATGCTGCTTATCCACAAAGAATTTTAAATGGCTATTTGTCAATGAAATTAAACGGAGCGGCTATGACAGAAACGCTTTATTCAGAAAATGGTGATGTGCGGTGGACGCAAACGAATTAAAAAATCTGTTCGCAAAAACTGATGCATGCCTGATCACAACAAAGTATTCGTCAATTTGAAAGTTGAATAAAAATCAATCAAAAAAGGCTCACTATTTCTAATGAACCTTTTTTACAAATAGAATCTTTGCAGAATTATTATCCCTGCTCATCAGCGCTCGGACCATACGTTCCGGGAATTGGAATATTCAGCAGGCGAAGGTAAACGCCTAACTGTGCGCGGTGATGGACGATCTGGCTGTAAGTCATACGAATGGTTTCGCCTTTAGTAGATTTATACAGGACCGTTTTTCCGTTTCTTAATACCCACTCTTTTGATAGCTCGTCCTCGTTGAATTTTTCAAGGTCAGCCTTTGCTTTTGCCAGCGTCGTTTCAAAAAACTGCAGCAGCTCAGTATTGTTTTTTACAGTTTTCGGTTCGTACTTGTCCGCACCGAAATCAAGCCCGTCGGTATGAATCGCCATATTTATCCAACCCGGTAATTCTGCAATGTGTGTCGAAAGGAAAACCATCGGCATGCTTTTTTCATGTGGCTTCCAGTCATGCTTGTCATCCGGAACAAGGGCTAACATTTTGCGTGTGATTTTTGCTTCCGCTTCCAATTCCTGTAGGTAAACGGCAATCATTGATAACATAACTTTTGTTGTCATAGCTTTTTGGTTTTAATGTTTATGCAAACAAACAACCACGAAGTGACAACAGTATGTCAGTAGCTAAAAAATTATTTTTTGGAAATGGCGATGGCAATATCTTTTACCAACTTCTTCAGGCTCTCGGGGCTGATAATTTCCGCCTTGTCGCCAAAAATCATGTACCAACGGGCAAATCCTTCGAGTGAAGAAGCCAGGAAAGTCATTTCGATTTTACTGCCAATTTCTTTTTCCGAAACAAAACCATTATAATATTTCTGATCACCGAAATACCTGTAAATCTCTTTGTCACACTGAATGATCACCGGGAGCAAATTTTCTTCTTTCGAAACCTGCTTTAAAAAAGATTGCAAAGAAGGATGAACTTTTGTTATCGGCTGCGTTGTTTGAGCAACTTCAGAAATACGATCCACCCTGAAATTGCGATAATCATTTCTCAAATGACAATACGCGATCAGGTGCCATTTACTGCCGGAATAAAAAATGCCGACAGGATCAATATTCCTTTTCGTTTTTTCCTGGCTGTGATTTGCGAAATAATCAATCGTGAGAATTTGTTTTTCGGAAATGCCTTTTAAAATAGATTGCAGCGGGCCTGCTTTTTCCTTTGGTAAATAAGGATTGCGAAACACCTGGATATTCTGCTCCATATTTTCCAAATGTTCTTTTTCAGTAGAACGCAGCACCGCTTTGATCTTAAACATGGCAGATTTATAACTTTCCTCCGTCGGCGCATCCGTCAATTTTTCAACCAGCTTTTCCGCAGTAAGAAATGCAGTCGCTTCGTCAATGGTAAACATTACAGGCGGTAAACGATAACCATCCATGATAGAATAGCCAACACCAGTCTCACCTGAAACAGGAACGCCTGCCTGTTCCAATGTTCGCACATCACGATAAACAGTGCGTAGGCTGATGTTGAATCGCTCCGCGATGTCTTGTGCTTTTACAACTCGTTTGGATTGTAGCTGGATTAGGATGGCGGTGAGCCTGTCGAGGCGATTCATTGGATGAAATTAGGGAAAAAGATTTTGCAGCGGGAGGAAGGTTATTAGAGAGAATGAAAGTATTCGGCAAATAATTTATTTGAATTAAGCGAATGAACAAATACTTTTGAGTTATAAAAAATAACACAATGGATAAATCATCGGAACGGTTCAAATATTTTGAATATGAGATTACGGGCAATGATCGTGATATTGATGATCGTGAGCATATAACCGAAGAAATTCGTGCTATCCTGGTAAAGACATTTGAAAAATTACAGCGGAATAAAAATGGAGTAATAAAAGAACTTAATGAACTTATTGAGAAATATCCGCAGATACCTCAATTCAAGAATCAACTTTTCAATGCTTATACCCAAAGGGGAAATTTGAAAATGGCACACGAGGTAAACGCATTAACCCTCAAGCAACACCCTGATTATCTTTTTGCCAAACTAAATTTAGCCGCAGACTATTTAGCAAAGGAAGAATACGAAAAAGTCCCTGAACTTCTTGGCCCTATGATGGAGATAAAAGCCCTCTATCCCGACAGAGACATTTTCCATTTGAATGAAGTAACTTCTTTTTATAAAATCGCCATTCATTATTTTCTTGCTATAGAAAATATTAAAGCTGCAGAAACCAGGTTGGAAATCCTGGAGAATCTGCCGCGTGATTTGACAACCGATGTAAGTGATTTAGCCCTTCGGGTTCTTAGTGTGGGTATGGCAAAGAATTGGGAAATGGAAGGATTAAAGAATACACGGTCTAAACAGTCGATTACAAAATCCGTTATAGAACCTACAACACAGCTGCCCGTATTTCATCACCCGGAGATTGAAAAGCTTTATCATTATGATTTATGGATTGATCACGATATTCTAAAAGAAATTCTTGCTCTTCCGAAAGAAACACTGTTGTCCGATCTGCATAAAATAATATACGACGGCATTGCTCGTTTTGATAATATAGCAAATGCTGAGCTTGATGATGATGAAATCTGTTTTCCTTTGCATGCATTGTTTTTGATAGGAGAAATAGGTGATGAAAGGAGTTTGCCGGTTGTGTTGGATATGCTCCGGCAGAAACCAGAATGCCTGGAGTTTTATTTCGGGGATCACATTACAGAAACAATATGGGAAATTATTCTGAAGGTTGGATTTCAGAAAATTAATTTGCTTGAGCAATTTATTCTCGAAGGAAATTATTATGAATACGCCCGTTCCGCTGTTACATCGGCGATGATACAAATAGCGCTACATTTTCCAGATAAAAAAGAGGAAATCATAAATTGGTACAAAAGCAGCCTTCAATTTTTCCTTGAAAACAAGGATAATGATTCACTTATTGATACCGGGTTTATTTCCTCTATGATTTCTGATTTGGTAGATCTTCGTGTCCCTGAATTGGAATCATTATTAGAAGAATTATATCGTGAAAATTTAATCGAGGAGTATTATGTCGGCACGCTTGAAGACATTAAGCATGAATTGCGTTTTGGGATGGTTTCACCTTCTCACAAAAAGGAAATATGCTCCATCTTTGACAGGTATGATTACATTCTGACTGATTGGGTTAGTTATAAAGTCGATGATGAACTTGATGAGGATGATTTTGATGATGATTTAGAAGATGATTTAGATGTTGGAGATTGGGATGATGAGGGTGATACTGTTAGAGGTGTGACAAAGCCAATAGTCCGGTTGGAGCCAAAGATTGGACGTAATGATCCGTGTTCTTGTGGGAGTGGGAAGAAGTATAAGAAGTGTCATGGAAAATAAATATTGGAAAGAGAATCTCGCAGAATCCGTGCAAGTGGAATGCTGGCTATTGTGGTTAAGAAATTTCTTTACCAACAAGTTTTTAAAAATTCAGAAGACAATTTCTTATTAATTACAGCTAAATCAGCGAACACTGGCAGACTGCCCTCTATACAAGAGCATTTCATCCATGAAACATTTTCGAAGCAATTCACTTTGAACAATGGGCTCATTCATTGAAATTGTAAGCATTGCTGTGCGTGAAATCACTTTGATTAATGCGGCAGGTGAAAGCACGTTTTCTGCTAACAGCGATTTAAGGTTTACTGAAGAATGAAGTGTCAAAGACTCAGGCCAGTTTCGATCAAAGAAATTTAACAGGCGCTCTTGATCAAGCGCTTTATAATAAATATGAGCATCAAAACGTCGCTTAAAGGCATCATCGATATTCTGCGATAAATTCGTTGCAAAAAGAACGATACCATCAAACTTTTCTATTCGCTGTAGAATATACGTAATGCCTTGATTAATGTAGTGGCCTTGTGCCCCTGCACTCTGCGACTGATCAATTCTTTTTCCGACAAGGCCTTCTGCCTCATCAATAAAAAGCACCCAATCTTTTCTTTCTGC
This sequence comes from Bacteroidota bacterium, assembly GCA_031412295.1. Taxonomy (GTDB): domain Bacteria; phylum Bacteroidota; class Bacteroidia; order Palsa-965; family Palsa-965. The sequence goes on along the minus strand of JANOCU010000003.1, from coordinate 14,282 downwards.
TGTATCAAATAATGCCCTTAGATTTTTCTCCGTTTCTCCAACCCATTTGCTGACAATCCCCGTGAGATCGACGCGATATACATCTCTATTCAACATTTTTCCGATCAAAGCTGCTGTTAATGTTTTCCCTTGTCCCGAAGCGCCATATAATAATACCCTTTGTCCTGGTGGAATATGCCTGGCAAATGAGCCGGATTTTGTTTGCAGTTTTCTTATTTCATCGGAAGACTTGATCCTCAATTTAACTTCTTCAAGCAAGTCAGAAGTGTGTGGCATGAGTATAAGATCCTCCCAATCCAAATCAGTTGTCAGTAAATGTGCCGGGAATTCTAAGCTGAAGCGTGGAGGCTGATGCTGATCGTATAATAAAAGGTCACGATAATGCGCGCTGATCGTTAGAATTCCATCAAAGCGTGATGCACCAGGCAATACATCCCCTAATTGAAGAATACTTTCTTTATAAAATGGATGCGCCGTGTTGAAATAGGCATGTAATTTAATTGCACGTGCAGAATTATCTCCGTTAATAATATAGAATGCCGTTTCTGCAGTTGGCAAAATGGAAATTTCATTGTCCGTTTTTCTTACACGCGAATGAAGATGTAATTGGGTGCTTGCAACCAAAGGAAGCAATACGCGCGGGTCTATATGAACTGATAAAGCGAGGATGAGCAATAAACGTTCCTCCTGGTTGAGCTTTAACCTGCGAATTAAACAGGCGTATTCTCCGTCATCATTTTCTTCAACGAGTGGCGCTTTGCATTTGTCAAAAACGTCAACTTGTTCGGAAGCGTTTTCTTTCGATGCATTAACACGAAACAGAATGCTTTTTTTCAGCCAATCGAGTTCAGAGAAGATCATCTATTGTAGGGAGTGAGGTTATGTTTTTTGATAATTATTTTTCCCAAACACTATCCGGACAAAGCGGAATGTATTTTCCCAATCGATATGCTTTTACAAGTTCTTCGTAGTGCTGGAAATAAATAAAGCAGCTTACATTATCAAGAGCGAAATCACTGTAACTTATTTTTATAATTTCACCATCATAATTATAGAAGATGTTTTGCTCAATGACTTGCGGAAAATCGGACTTTTTATCCCCGCCATCAAACACACCCATCCTTCCTGTGTAATACCAATTAGTTTCCAGGATATAATCCTTCCCTAATTGAATTTTTTTCATTCCATAAAATGGTATGCTGTCTGCCAACAATTTATCCTTATCAGGATGGAACCACCTTAGCGAACTGCCATTGTTGATTCCGTGTTCGTTGCCGGTTAAAACCCAGTTTTCCGGTAGCGAATCAATTGCATTTTTTTTACGAATTGCATTAAATTCGAGACCATATTTCCTTGCATTTGCACGATATTTTTTATCCCGGTTGCAGGAAGAAAATAGTATGGCATACAGAAATAAAAAAAGAATTATTCTTCCCATTTTAAATTTGACAATTACTTTTTCCAAACACTATCCGGGCAAAGCGGAATGTATTTTCCCAATCGATAGGCTTTTACAAGTTCTTCGTAGTGCTGGAAATAACCAAAGCAGTTTACATTATCAAGAGCGAACCCGCTGTAACTTATTTTTGTAATTTCCCCGTCATAATTATAGAAAATGTTTTGCACAATGACTTGTGGCTCATTAAATTTTTTATCCCCGCCATCAAACACACCCATCCTGCCTGTGTAATACCAATTAGCTTCCAGAATATAATCCTTCCCTAATTGAATCTTTTTCATTCCATAAAAAGGTAAACTGTCTGCCAGCAATTTATCCTTATCAGGATGGAACCACCTTAGCGAACTACCGGTATTTAATCCGTTTTCATTTCCTGTTAATACCCAGCTTTCCGGCAGCGAATCAATTGCGTTTTTTTTCCGAATCGTATTAAATTCCAAGCCATATTTCCTGGCATTCTCACGATACTTTTTATCCCGGTTGCAGGATGAAAAAAATAATGCATTTAGAAATAAAATAAATATTATTCTTGCCATTCAAAATTTACTTTTAGCGTTCCTCCTAAACAGACACCAGTTCCTCTGGGGAGATCGTATATTATGCCTTCTTGACCGTTTCCTATTGTTTCCTCTCGTCGGAACCGGGTTGCAGATTCAAAATGTGAAGTGTTTTTTACTAAAAAGAACATCTTAGCCTCCTCTCCTTTTTTCTTTTCAACGTTAAGATTGACAAGATATGTTCCCATAAATAGTTCCAGTGAATTCACTTTACCGGGGTCAAGCGTTTTCATTTCCTTAAGATTTTTCTTCATAGTGTTTAACTGATAATTCCACACATGGGAAAAGTTCGCAGAGTATTCCTCTTCACCAATTTCTTTCTCAGTATCAATTAACGCCTGCGCATGCGCATGCACACTTAATACACCTTCATGGGCACGCAAATCACGTATCGTAACAGCACCCTTGTTTTTCACCTCAAATGGATTATCCCCTAATTCGAAAAACCAAATCATCATCAGATCATACCAGCCGACTTTGTCAGGATCGTTAGGTACCCACGCCAACGCTGCAAGACGAAGCGGGGCAACAACAAGCTTAGCCGTTTCTATCTGTGCCTTTTTTAATGTTGGGTGTGCATCATTGGTTTCATTATAAAGCAACTTTAACTGATACAGGATTTCACCAATTGAATAAATAGTTTCTTTCTCATCTTTATCCTTTGCTGCTGCTATAAATTTCGCCACTTCCTGTCCTAAAACAATAAGCGAGAATTTATCCTTGCTGTGATCATGCTTCTCCTTTTTCTGTGTAGTGGTAGTAGTTGTTTCTTTCGGATCTCTTTCTTCCAACCATTCATCCAGCTTATCAATTGTCGCTTGCCCAACCTTTCCGTCAACAGGCAATTTTTCCCTTTTCTGAAACGTTCTTACCCGCTGCACCAATTGTTCATCGTAAGCCGTGCTTTCGGGCATCTGCACCAACACTTTATTTTCGGTGTAATATTGATTAAGACCTTCACGCACCAACTTTACATATTCACCGGCCGAAATTGTGTATAGAGTAAGCGAACCATCATGAACAGCCTCCAGTTGAGTATTACCCGAGAATAATTTTGATTTCAGATTATCACCGTCCTTAAGCGGATCAAGGTTGAACGTATGTACATAATACTTGTGTTTCGAACCCACCACTTCATACGTCGGAGGTGCAGTTCCTTCATCAACAACATCCGGGAAATCGCGGATGAAACGGGGATCACCACTATTTTTCATCTGCTTGATAAATGGTGTTATTTTATTATTGGCTAATGGTTTTTTATCACTCCTGTAAAATTTATATCCTGTATTATTAAATTCATGCTTATTTGACTCGCTGTACTCGTAAAGTATCTGTGACTTTGCATTCGAGGGCTCGATCTCGTTATGGAAATTTTCATCAAGTGTTTTCTCTCCATACCCATCCAATATAAAATACCAGTCAATTTCAAGGTCACCAATATTTATTACTACGTGATTGTGTGAAAGGTGAAAATCTGTTGAAGTAATATCTAAAGCCTTGGTTATGGTAAGTGAATTGCCATCATCATCAGTAACTGTATAAAACGGTTGCTCTCCGGATAATTGCGCATGTGCCTTGAATGTTGAAACCAGGCTTTCAATGATCTTCAATTCGTCTTCTGAAAGAAGATATAAATCCCGATGTGTTTGTTCAAGAATATATATTGCTGTCCGGTCAAGATTGAAGCCTGTGAAAATATCATCGAAGTCACCCAGGATTTTTAAACTATCCAAAGGATTGCTTATCGGATCATCTACCAGCGATTTTTTCTGCAGGGATTTAGCTTGAGAATAAAGGCTATTCATGATTAATAGTATCACAAGAAAGGGAGATTATGATATTTTTCATTTCAACCATTTACTACGACTTTAGCTAATATAATTAAAAAGGCTAAAAATCGACACTATAAGTATTAATAATGGTTCAAATGCATTCTGATTAATTCGTAATTGATTCAATAATTTTGATGTTCCACCCGGAGTCGAACCGACTGACAAGCTAAACTTTCGCAATAAAAAAAGATCCACCTTTTCAAGTGAATCTTTCCCGTGGAGAATATCGGAGTCGAACCGATGACCTTCTACATGCCATGCAGACGCTCTAGCCAACTGAGCTAATCCCCCTTTTTTTACCGGCAGGCAAAAATAGATATTTACTTCATACCAATTTCCAACCTCTTTAACCATCAATTCTCTATCTACTTAACCAAACAAACCACCAATCCAATACTACATCTGCCGTATTCTCATCAATAAATTCCACCTTTTCTATACCCCAAGGCACAAATTTTGTTGTAACTTTTATAGCATGAATTCCTTATGCAGAAAACAAATTCCCTACACGATGAAAAATCTCCTACGCATTTTATTAGCAACCACCATCACCACTTCTGCATTGCAGGCACAAGTCAGTCTTGATTATTCCGGGTTCTATTCTTCTGCTCCGCAATCTTCTTATACCGGTTGGGGTGGCGGGACAAACCTTCTTTTTGCGCCGATTGAATTAAATCCGAAGAGCTCGTTTTTTAAAGTCGGTATGCAGCTGGGTGCCGGATTTTATATTGGTGGTGCCGGACAAAAAGAACTTACCGGCGTGATCACCGATGCTCACGGACCAAAAGATATTTCGTTCAGCAACGGACAAGCAAGCGGTTATGGTCTTGCACGATTTACAATGTCGGCGGAAGGAAAACGCAGAACAACTTATGTAGATGTATTCGCCGGTGCGCGATCCACTTCTGTTTCGATGACCATGCATTCTGATGATCATGACGATTGTGATTTTACTTCACTGAATAAATCTGTTGGTGTTAGCGGTGGAATCGGAACAGGAATTCTGATTGGCGTATTGCCGGGAATGAATCTTGATCTTGGTTTGCAATGGCAGGGTTCAACTGCTCCGGGAAAATTTATTGATATGAAATCAGTTGTAAATACCGGTGACGGAGTTGCATACAACATGAAGAATGCGCCGGCAGGAATGTTATTTGTAAAAGTGGGAATTCAATTTCAGCTCAATAAAACATGTTGCAATGTTCACAATTGTAAAATCCCGGACCATCATGTTAAGGCTTGTACATTGGAACATTAACAGTAAATGCGTTTGCAAAAAAACGGAAGTTTGAAAATGTATTTCGTCGTTGAAACAAAGTAAATTCGCTGGCGAAATTCAATGGACGTAAAAAAAATTCTGCTTACCTGCTTTTTATTTTTCACACTGACTGTTGCACAAGCGCAATTGTTTGTCGGTGTAAAGCTCATGGGAATTTCTTTTCATCCCGGCGCTAATGTCAATGGACCGTTATTCAAATACAGCATCGGAAAAAAAGATCGTGTAGCATTTAACCTCGGTCTTGCGATGAGCTTTGAGTATAAATTCAACTATTGGTTTTCCGTCAAGCTCGACCAGGCAGCGTTTCGTGATTGTGCAGGAAAATTTGCAGGCATGACGATGTTTAATTTACGTTACACACAAGATCTTGGAAAATTCGGTGACGGAAGTGTAGGGATGGGTCCATTTTTCTTTTACCGGAAATCATGGAAAACAATGGATGGATATATCGATGAAGGATATTTCCGCGATACAAAAAACAGTAAATGGCAAACAAAATTTGTCTGGTACGGCGGCGAGCTCGAGCATAATTTTCCATTGAGAAAAGGGCTGGATATTTCCACAAACATTTTACCCGGAATTCCTGTTGTATTTGCAATTACTTCAGGCTTGCGTTTTTCAGATCCTTCGAAAGAATAGCGCATTTAGTTTATTGTGCTGCTGAGAATAGAGTAGTTAGTTTGTAGTTGTTAGTTCGGAGCAGTTTCCAGGCAACTTTAGTTTTTAATTTGTAATGGATAAATAACCAACAACGCGAGACCCCGACGCGAAACTTCTGCCTGGATTCCGAAATATTTTTCCCCCGAAGACTGATCATGAAAATGATTGGTCTTTTTTATTTGCCAGTGATGAAACTATCTGCTCATAGAGAATAACAATTTGACTCTTTAGTTGTGTCGTCTAATTTTGTTTAGTTGGCGGGAAAAATTAATAGCTGATCATAAAATAAAATTCTTCCAAAACCGACTTCAATTACAAACGCACACAAATCACTAAAACAAAAATCAAGATGAAAATAGCAATACTGGGAACCGGAATGGTCGGAAACGCCATCGGCACAAAACTCACCGCACTCGGACACGAAGTAAAAATGGGTTCGCGAACAAACACGAATGAGAAAGCCGCAACATGGGCAAGCTCTGCAGGGCAAAATGCATCACACGGAACATTTGCTGAAGCAGCGGCCTTTGGTGAACTACTTTTCAACTGCACAAAAGGTGAAGCATCTGTTGAAGTGCTGAATCTCGCAGGCAAAGAAAATATCAATGGAAAAATCCTCCTCGATATTTCAAACGCACTTGATTTTTCAAAAGGAATGCCACCCACACTTTCCATTTGCAACGACGATTCACTCGGTGAAACCATTCAGCGCGCTTTCCCGGATGTAAAAGTGGTGAAGACATTAAATACGATGAATTGCAATTTAATGGTGAATGCAGCCGGTGTTGCAGGCGATCACAATGTATTCGTCAGCGGAAACGATGCGAATGCAAAAGCAGAAGTGAAAAAATTGCTCAATAGTTTTGGCTGGTCAGATAAAAATATAATTGACCTGGGCGATATTTCCACTTCACGCGGAACAGAACAGCTTTTACCGATTTGGATTCGTTTGATGGGTACACTTGGCACAGCAAATTTCAATTTTCATATTGTTAAATAACCCCGCATTCCTTTATTAAACCGTAAATTTGTATTCTAAACGTGTAAAGGAAAGTGGTTATGAAAATAAAATTGTATGCTGTTTTTGCATTCGCCGCGCTGCTGATTTCAGTGTGTTCGTTGTCTGCACAAAAAATTGAAGTGCGAACTGATTCTGCAAGTTCTTATGTGGAAACCAGCGGCATCATTTATAATTCTGCAAAATCAGTAATCGGTTATATCAAGATTGATAACACGATTGAAAATTCAGGACACTTTGTGATCGGCTATTTACTTCCGAACGGAGATATTCTCAATGAGCAAAAAGTGCTCGTCGGATATATTGAAGAAGACGGAACAGTTCGCAATGCCAAAGAAGAAAAGTTAGGTGTAATCACAGACGACGGAACAGTGCTCGACGAAAATCGCAAAACACTCGGAAACGGACCCGGAATAAGAAAAGAATGGCTGGCGGTGGTGTATTTTTTCTTCGCTGAGTAAATTCTCCAGTGGGGTGATCTGGTAATCTCGTAATCTGGTAACTTGGAAATTGAAAAAAATAAAAAAAGAAAGAGGGTTGCAACAAACATGCAGCCCTCTTTCTTTTGTTTAAATATTCGATGTGCGTTGGGCTTTCGTGCGTTAATTACCCGGTTAACAGATTACCAGATCTTTTATTTTCTTTTATAGTAGATTGTTTCTCCTTTGGCGGTGATGATTAGCTCGTTTCCGATCACTTCGTAATGCATCAGGAAAGATTTTCCGTTGTTGGCGGGATTGCTGCAGCCGGAAAGAACGCCGGTTAGGATTGAACCGTTCGAAGAAGCTAAAAAATAACAAGCCGCCATTAAACCTTTCGATTCATTTTGTTCAAGCGCGCCAACCGATAAAGAATCTTTCGGGGAAAATCGGAGGTAGATAAAATCAATTCCGGGTGATGGAGAAAAAGGCGAGCCTGTCGGATCTTTTACCCATTCCCATTCGCCGATCAACGGATCTTTTGCATCGAGCTTGATGTATTGCGGTTTTGGTTTGGCTGTTTGTGCGGAAACAAAAGCGGGAACAAATAACAAGAGCAAAAAGTAAAATGCGTTTTTCATACTTCTCATTTAAAAATATCCTTGATTACATTTTTTGATTTTTCAACAGCACTATCTACCGTATTTTCTGCAGCTGAAACAGCAGTTCCAAAACCCAGGTCGGTTATTTCAATGAATTTTTTTCCACTTTCGCTTTTGTTTAAATCGGTCACAGGCTTTGAATGCATAACCTGCTTTGAAAAATAATCCGAAGCAATTCGGGCAAATGCAATTTTATCTTTCATTGCTGTCAACGCTTCCTTATTTTGTTTTTTCTCTACGTATTTTTTTGTTTCGGTGATTGCAGCTATTTCGTCTGCTGAAAGATTTTTACTTTTTTCCAGCTTGTCAAGATAGTTCAATGCAACCTCCTTATCATCATTTTTAATAGCCACCAGCGCACCAATGCTCCACACACCTTCATCATCAAATCCACCTGCTTCTGCGTCCTGGACGAACAAAGAAAGATCCTCCATATATTCATTTTCCTTATTCTCCATTCGCATCCGCACAAGCGCACGCATCAACAGCGCAGTTGCATGAACCTGGTGCCATGCTTGTTCCGGTGTGACAGAATTACCATTTGCATCTACAACAGGCCAGGGATTTTTAATGAGATAAACCTTTTCTTTTTCTACCAGCTTCACCAGCTCATCAGCAGATTGCTCTGCATGATAAGGCCACTTATTCCGGTAATACAGCATAGAACGTGCCATCTTCAGAATGATCTGCAAATCGACTGAGCGCACTTCCTTATCATTTATTTTGTGGATCTCATATAATGCAAGAGCGGCAGGAGCAGAAGGTGTGCCCATCCATAATGCCGCAAGCACAGCATGCTCTTCACTTGCATTCGGATGAATGATCAAAGGATCGTTTTCTACTAGCTTTCCCCCATTCTTAATAAATGCAATATTTTCCATCACGGTCGGCAAGCTGTCTTCATCTTTTTTCGCCAGCAATGCAATCGATGGAAGCAATTCAGCAGTAGTTTTTACAGACGACATTAAATCAATATGCTTTGAAGAATCTGCAGCTGCTGAAACAGAATATTCCATAGCAGCGAGCACTTCCCTGCGTGCCTGGTCGAATGCAGAGTCTTTGCCGGTTGCTGCAGTTCCGCGAAATGCTACTTTGAAAGAGCGGTAAGCCTGCAGCTCTATAGACGACATTGCGGCATCAATTTCTTTTTGTTCTTTTTTGAATGGATCTTCATGCTTGCAGGAAATAAATAACCCGAGCATCATGAATACAGGGAGAAGCAGGGATTTTTTCATTGCGATAAATATAGAAAATTTAAAAGCCGTAAGTAAACAGGTTATTATGTCGCTGTAAAAATTGCTGAAAATTATTGTCTCCACGAAGAGAAATCCCACATTTTCATAATACAGGTCGAGCATTCTGCGATACCTCGTATATTTACGCGAATTGAAAACAGCCTTGACCAAGTTTCGTCTCGATATCGAATACGATTATGATTTTTTCCTTGCCGGAATTTCCTGCCATGAAAAACCATACCGCCTTTGCTGGGCTATCAATCGCGCTATCGGTCATGAAATGGCGCAGACAGATCCGCTTTCAATTGCATTGAAGAAAACAGAAGCTCCGAGTGATTTTCCTGTTTTTAAAATGATCAATTCGGAAAACGATACTTCTGTTTTTCTTATTGCCAATAAAACAGAAACGACCGGGATTGAAAACCAGCCGGGAATCGCATTGCTGATACCGGAACAAAACCAGGCAGATTATTTTTTCATTGTCAAAGGTCCTTTCAACGATCATGATCTCGACCAGATGATGAAAAATATCCGCGAAATTTCATTCGTGCAATTGATCTACCGGATCAATCCAACGATGCTCAAATCAAAAGAAAATTTATTATTCTGAAATTATAAAAATGTCAGCAAGAGAAAATACAACAACAAGAATACAATATAACCGGACAAAAATTGTAGCAACCCTCGGACCTGCGTCTTCTTCACCGGAGATGCTGGAAGAAATGGCGAAAGCAGGATGTGATGTGTTCCGTATAAATTTTTCGCACGGAGATTATACTGCAGTAGAAGAGCAGATAAAAAACATTCGTGAAGTAAATCGCAAGATGGGAATTCACGTTTCTATTCTTGGTGATTTACAAGGGCCGAAATTGCGCGTTGGTGAAATGGAAAATAACGGCGTTGAATTAATAGAAGGCGCTGAATTTCTTTTCACTACGAATAAAATGATCGGCACCGCGCAGAAAGCGTACATGACTTACCAGCAATTTCCTAAAGATGTAAAAGCAGGTGAAACTGTTTTGATCGATGATGGAAAATTGGTGCTGCGTGTAACGGAGACGAACGGAAAAGATGAAGTGAAAACGATTGTAGAGCATGGAGGAATTCTCGGCTCTAAAAAAGGTGTAAACCTTCCGAATACAAAAGTGTCATTGCCTTGTCTTACTGAAAAAGACATTAAAGATCTTGAATTTGCATTGTCTCACCAGTTTGACTGGATCGGACTTTCGTTTGTTCGTTCGGGCGCTGATATTATTGAGCTGAAGCATCTCATTAAAAAAATGGATGGCAACAGCAAGGCAAAAGTGATTGCGAAAATTGAAAAGCCGGAAGCAATTCTTGACATCGATAATATTATTCGCGAAACAGATGCGCTGATGGTTGCGCGTGGCGATCTCGGAGTAGAAGTTCCGATGCAGCGTGTTCCGGTATTGCAAAAGATGCTGGTGAAAAAATGTCTCGAAGCATCGAAGCCGGTGATCATTGCCACACAAATGATGGAAAGCATGATCACGAACATTTCACCGACACGTGCTGAAGTTAGTGATGTTGCAAATTCCGTAATGGATGGTGCAGATGCAGTAATGCTGAGTGGTGAAACTTCTGTTGGCCGCCATCCGCATAAAGTAATTGCAGCGATGTCAAAAATCATTACGCAGGTCGAAGAAGAGCATGATATTTATTACCTCGATCGTAAACCGTTTTTTGAAATGAATGATCGTTATCTTTCGGATAATATTTGTTATGCAGCAACACAACTGGCAAAACAGGTAGACGCAACAGCCATTATTACGATGACACATTCGGGTTATACTGCGTTACGTGTGGCGAGCTATCGTCCGAAAGCGAACATTTTTGTTTTCACGGACAACTACAGCATTCTTTCGCAGCTAAGCTTAGTCTGGGGTGTTCGTGGATTTTATTACGATAAAAATATTTCCACCGATCATACCGTTGCAGATATCAAATTCATTCTCAAAAAAGAAGGTTATGTGGTGCAGGATGATTTTATCATCAACATCGCAAGCATTCCATTGAGCGAAAAAGGAAAAACCAATATGATCAAGCTGACGGAAGTGGAGTAAAAAATATTCTTAAATTGCCCTACCCAATTAAAACAACTAAAAAACAAAATGAAAAAAATCTACTCCCTAGCATCATTACTCTTCATCGGATTCGCTGCAAACGCGCAGGTAAGTTTTTGGACTGAAGATTTCGGTACAGGATGCAACCGCGGACAGGCGGCAAATGCTTATTCAGGTTCAAATGGTTCATGGACCATCGCGACCACAGGAACAAACGGGAATTACGCAAACACCTGGTACGTAAGCGCAGCGCATTCGAATACCGGCAACGGAAATTGTGCAACCAGCTGCATGACTTCATCGGCTACCAACGCTACGCTCCATGTCAGCAATGTTGCAATCGTGATCCCGACTTTTTATACAGCGGGCGCTGATTCCGGTGCGAGCTATTTCAGCGGCGGACTTTCTTCATTCGGTTACGTTGCAACCACCAATAACCGTATGCACTCGCCGCTTATCAATTGCACCGGGCAGTCAAGCATCACAGTGTCATTTGTTTATGTAGAAAACGGTGATGGTGCCAATGATGATGCAACTATGGTGTATTCTCCGGATGGAGGTGCTAACTGGACAACAATAGATCCGCTTGCAAAAACAACCGGAACCTGCGGAGTTTCGGGTCAATGGACAACCATTACAGTTGCTCTTCCTGCGTCAGCCGATAATAATGCGAATGTGAAGATCGGTTTCAATTGGACAAACAATGATGATGGGGTAGGTACAGATCCTTCTTTCTCTGTTGATGATATTGCATTAACAAGTGGTCCAAGCGGAATTGCAACAACATCAACTTCACACTTGAATCTTTTCGCTTCCGGCAATAACCAGATTACGATCGTACCAAATGGACAAGCTTACAAAACAATCGGAATTTATAACATGCTCGGAGAAGCAGTTTCTTTTGTGAATTCGAATAACGTAATTGAATTGAACAATGCACAGCCGGGAATGTACATCGTAACACTCGAAGTAAACGGAGCACGCGTTACACGTAAAGTGATGATGAACTAAGAATAGTTTTAGGTAGTAAATGAAAAGAGCATCCACTAATTGGATGCTCTTTTCATTTACCGGCAACCCTCAACCATTCATGTGGAAGGCAACCCCTGGATTCAAAAATAATTTCGTCTTCTGTAAATGAACTGATTCGAAGAACAGATTCTCTGTTGTCAGGGTAATGAAGAAGAATGGTATGCAAAATTTTACCATCTTTTCCTTCCGTTTTATTCAGAGACCATTTTCCATGAATGCTGTCACGTAATTGAATATGGTCTATTTCAACCGTCCCGATAAAAACCCCTGACGGTAAAATTTCATAATGAGAAGGATTAGAATCGTCTTTCCATTTACCTATAATCTGTTCATTGATATTTGGCTTACAACCTTCTGTTGTAAAAATGAAAAGGATACAATAAAAGAAGATTTTTAAGTTCGTCATGAAAATTAATTAGTCTTCCAATTGCTGCAACGCCTCCCTCAATTCATTCATCGTCTTTATATTTCCCAACTTCTTCGCAAGCAGAATTCCTTTTTCGTAAATGTGAATTGCTTCCCTGTCTTTTTTCACCACTTCATAATAGTGTCCAAGCTGGTAATACGCGCCAAGATAATCCGGCTTTTCAGAAAGCAGCTTTTCAATTCTCGCGATTGCTTCTTCCACGTTTCCTTTCTTCGCATATTCCAAAGCAATTCCATAGTGAAGAAAGGAATCGGTTGGATCTTCTTTGAGTAAATCTTCGAGTTGGGAAAGACGGTCTGTTGACATGGGAAATTGTGGTGGTTTGTTGGTGGTAGGTGGTATGAAAGGTTGGTAGGAATGTTCAGTAGGTACCACCAACCTTTTACCACCTACTACCAACTTTTTTACAGAGCTGACTTAAACTGCGAAAGAAACCTCACATCATTTTCAGAAAACAAACGAAGATCATTCACACCGTATTTCAACATCGTGATACGTTCTATTCCCATTCCGAAAGCAAAGCCGCTGTAGACATTCGGATCTACTTTACAATTTTCCAAAACGGTCGGATCAACCATTCCGCAACCGAGAATTTCTACCCAACCGGAATATTTACAAACGTTACAACCTTTACCTGAACAAATAGTGCAGGAAATATCCATCTCCGCGCTTGGTTCTGTGAATGGGAAATAAGAAGGACGTAAACGAATCTCTGTTTTTTCTCCGAACATTTCGCGCGAAAAATAAAGCAGCACTTGTTTCATATCTGCAAAAGAAACGCCTTTGTCGACATACAAACCTTCTACCTGGTGAAAGAAACAATGCGCGCGTGCAGAGATAGCTTCGTTGCGATAAACTCTTCCCGGCATTACAATGCGGACAGGAGGAGCAGTTTTTTCGAGCACGCGCACCTGCACGCTGGAAGTATGCGTGCGTAATGCGATGTCTTTATCAATGAAAAAAGTATCCTGCATATCACGGGCTGGATGCTCTTCAGGAAAATTCAATGCAGAGAAATTGTGCCAGTCATCTTCAATCTCCGGACCATCAGCAACAGTAAATCCGACACGTGAAAAAATATCGAGGATTTGTTTGCGCACAAGGACGAGTGGATGACGGCTTCCTGTAAATGTTGCTGCAGGAAGAGAAAGATCAGCAGCAGATTTTTCGTCATCACCGTTTGAAGTTTCTTTTACTGCGTCGAGCTTTTCCTGTGCGACGGTTTTTAATTTATTCAGCAGCTGACCAACTTCACGTTTCATTTCAGGAGAAACCGTTTTGAATTCATCGAACAAAACAGAGATCTGCCCTTTGCGGCTCATGTATTTCAAACGGAATTGTTCCGCCTGCTCCGCAGTTGCCGCCGCAAAATTTTCTACTTCACTCATCAATGTTTCAATCCTGTCTTTCATAGGAATTCAATATTCAAAATTCAATATTCGAAATTGATTTTGATTGTTAGTAGCTAATTTTTAATTTTTATTTAAATATTAAAATCTTGAATCTTGAATCTTGAATCTTGAATCTTGAATCTTGAATCTTGAATCTTGAATCTTGAATCTTGAATCTTGAATCTTGAATCTTGAATCTTGAATCTTGAATCTTGAAGCTTGAATCT
>JANOCU010000002.1:0-84235 GCA_031412295.1 Bacteroidota bacterium | reverse complement strand
CAACCTGTCAGCAGGAACATATGTTGTAACTGTAACAGATGCTAACGGTTGTTCAGTAACGACTTCAGTTACGATCACACAGCCTGCAGCAGCATTGGTTGCTACAACAAGCTCACAAACCAATGTTAACTGCTTCGGTGGCAACACAGGTTCAGCTACAATTTCTGTAACTGGCGGAACTGCTCCATATACTTATTCATGGAACACAACACCAATGCAAACATCTGCAACTGCGTCTAATCTGACAGCAGGTTCTTATGTTGCAACAGTGACAGATGCAAATGGTTGCACAGCTACTGTAACAGTAATTATTACTCAGCCAGCAACAGCGCTTAGTGCATCAATCATCGCACAAACAAACGCTAGCTGCTTCGGAAATACAAATGGTACAGCAACAGTTTTACCAACAGGTGGTACAGCTCCGTATACTTACTCATGGAACACCACACCAGCTCAAACTTTACCTGTAGCAACTAACCTTGCAGCAGGAACATATGTTGTAACAGTTACAGATGCGAATGGTTGCACAGCAACAGCAACAGTAACTATCACACAGCCTGCCTCTGCACTCAGCGCAACAATCAGCGCACAAACCAATGTGAATTGCTTCGGTAATTCAACAGGTTCAGCTACAGTTTCAGTAACCGGCGGTACAGCACCATACGTTTATACATGGAACTCATTACCGATTCAAACTACCGCAACTGCAAGCAACCTGGCAGCAGGAACATATGTTGTAACTGTAACAGATGCAAACGGTTGTTCAACAACTGCAAGTGTTACTATTACACAACCAGCTGCTGGTCTCAGTGCATCAATCAGCTCACAGACCAATGTTAACTGCTTCGGTGGTAACACAGGTTCAGCTACGATTGCTGTATCAGGTGGAACTGGTCCATATACATATTCATGGAACACAACACCAATGCAGACAACAGCAACTGCATCTAACCTTTCAGCAGGTACTTACATCGTAACAGTTACTGATGCTAGTGGTTGTACCGCAACAGTGGCGGTTATCATCACACAGCCAGCAGTTGCTCTCAGCGCAATCATCACCGCTCAGACCAATGTTAATTGCTTCGGTGGTAATACAGGCAGCGCAACAGTTACAGTAGCAGGTGGAACTGCTCCATATACTTACTCATGGAACACAACACCAACACAAACAGGTGCTACTGCTAATAACCTTACAGCAGGAACTTACATGGTAATGGTTACTGATGCTAACGGTTGCACAGCTTCTGCTACAGTAACAATTACACAGCCGGCAGCTGCTCTCAGCGCAACAATCAGCGCTCAGACAAACGCAAGCTGCTTTGGTAACTCAAATGGTTCGGCTACAGTTTCTGTAACCGGCGGTACAGCTCCATATACTTATTCATGGAACACAACACCGCTTCAGATTACACCAACTGCATCTAATCTTGCAGCAGGGACTTATGTGGTAACTGTAACAGATTTAAATGGTTGCTCGACAACAGTAAGCGTTACGATTACACAGCCTGCAGCAGCTCTAAGCGCAACAATCAGCGCTCAGACAAATGTTAGCTGCTTTGCCGGAAACAATGGAAGCGCAACAGTTTCTGTATCCGGTGGAACAGGCCCATACACATACGCATGGAGCACAATTCCTGCACAGTTTACTGCAACAGCTACTAACCTGGTAGCGGGAAGTTACCTGGTAATAATCACTGACTCTAATGGTTGCACAGCTACAGCTACTGTAAACATTACACAGCCAACTGCACCACTTATTGCTACAATCAGCAACGTAACACCTGTTAGCTGCTTCGGTAACTCAGATGGTTCAGCTACTGTAGCAGTGATTGGCGGAACAGCTCCATACACTTATTCATGGAACACTAATCCGGCACAAACATCAGCAACTGCAAACAATCTTGCAGCAGGAAACTATGCGGTAACAGTTACAGATGCAAACGGCTGCTTAGCTTCAGCAACAGTAACTATAACACAGCCGGTGGCACCGCTCAATGCATCAATTGTTGCTCAAACAAATGCTGGTTGCTTCGGCGATAGCACAGGTAGCGCAACAGTACTTGTAACAGGCGGTACACCTTCCTATACTTACTCATGGAATACAGTACCAACACAGAACACACCGATCGCAATTAACCTTTCGGCAGGAACATATGTGGTAACAATTACAGATGCGAATGGTTGCACAACAACTGCATCAGTAACAATTACACAGCCTGCAGCAGCTCTCAGCGCATCAATCAGCGCTCAGACAAATGTTAATTGTTTCGGTGGTAATACAGGTAGTGCAACAGTTACTGTAACAGGCGGATCTGCTCCATACGTTTACGTTTGGAATACATTACCTGCCCAGACAACTGCAACTGCATCTAATCTTACAGCAGGAACTTACGTGGTAACAGTTACTGATACTAATGGTTGCTCTGCAACTGCTACAGTAACAATCACAGAGCCGGCATTTGCTCTCAGCGCGATCATCACTGCGCAGAACAATGTCAGCTGCTTCGGAGACAGCACAGGAAATGCAACAATTACTGTAACCGGCGGAACTGCTCCATATACTTATTCATGGAACACAACACCGGCTCAGAATACAGCAACTGCTTCTAATCTTGCAGCAGGCACTTACATGGTAATGGTTACAGATTCGAATGGTTGCACAGCAACTGTTACAGTCATCATTACTCAGCCACTTGCTCCGCTTAATGCTACAATCATTAATCAGACAAATGTGAATTGCTTCGGTGACAGCACTGGTACAGCAACAGTATTTGTAACAGGTGGTACCGCTCCATACACTTATTCATGGAACGCATCAACAACACTTACAGGTGCAGTTGCAACTAACCTGGCAGCAGGAACACATACAGTATTGGTTACTGATGCTAATGGTTGTACAACAACTGTTACAGTAATCATAACTCAGCCGGTTGCTCCGCTTAATGCAACAATCATTAACCAGGTTAATGTTGGTTGCTTCGGTGACAGCACAGGTACAGCAACAGTTTTTGTAACCGGTGGTACAGGTCCATATACTTATTCATGGAACGCATCACCAACACTTACAGGTGCAATTGCAACCAACCTTGTTGCCGGAACTTATATTGTATTGGTTACTGATTCTAATGGTTGCACTGCAACAGTTACAGTAACAATTACACAGCCGGCTTCAGCACTTGCTGCAACGATCAGCGGACAGACAAATGTTAGCTGCTTCGGTAACACAGACGGATCTGTAACAGTAACAGTAACCGGCGGAACTGGTCCATACACTTATTCATGGAACACTACACCGGTACAAACAGGTGCTACTGCAACCAATCTTGCTGCAGGATCATATGTGGTAACGGTTACTGATACCAATGGTTGTACAACCACTGTACCG
This sequence comes from Bacteroidota bacterium, assembly GCA_031412295.1. GTDB lineage: Bacteria > Bacteroidota > Bacteroidia > Palsa-965 > Palsa-965. Next base: position 80,850 of record JANOCU010000002.1, on the reverse strand, counting down.
GTAATTATTTCTCAGCCTGCTGCTCCGTTAAGCGCAACAGTTTCAACTACTAATGTTTCCTGCAATGGCGGCAATAACGGTTCAGCTGTGGTAACAGTAACCGGCGGAACTGCTCCATATTCTTACTTATGGAATACATTGAATGCACAAACATCAGATACTGCAACTAATCTTTCTGCAGGAAACTACCTGGTAACCGTGACAGATTCTAATGGATGTTCACTAACAGTTTCAGTTACAATCACAGAACCTGCAACTGCGCTTAGTGCTACAACTACAGTTTCTATGTACAACGGAAACAATATCTCTTGCTTCGGTTCACAGGATGGTTATATCATGTCAACAGTAACCGGTGGAACAGCTCCATACACTTACTCATGGACAGGACCATCTTCGTACACCGCAACCAGCCAGAATATCTCAGGTCTGTTTGCAGGAACATATATCCTTACTGTAACCGATTCATTGGGCTGCAGCTTCACAATAACTAATGAGCTCACACAACCTGATTCAATTGCAATTATTTCTGTAGTTACAAATGCAGATTGCAAATCAGCAACAACAGGTTCTATTGATCTTACAGTTAGCGGCGGAACAACAGCATACACTTATGCATGGACAGGACCAAACAGCTTCACAGCAACTACTGAAGATCTGAATGGTGTTAATGCAGGTGCATATGTTGTAACAGTGACCGACGCAAACGGATGTACTTCAACTTCATCAATCACCATTACTCAGCCAATACCATTTGTGATTACATTAACTGAAACAAATGTTACATGTGCAGGTGGTAATAACGGTGGAATTGATCTCACAGTAACAGGTGGTACACCGGCTTACAGCTACTCATGGACAGGTCCGAACGGATTCTCTTCAACCAACGAAGACATCACAGGACTCGTAGCAGGTGTTTACGAAGTAACAATCATAGATGCGAACGGATGTGTAACTACAGCGCAGGATTCAATTTCTGCTCCGGCTCCTATCTCTGCAATCTTTACATCCATCGATGCAACCTGCACAACATCTGACGGTATCGTTGCAACAGATGTTAGCGGTGGAGTTGGTCCTTACACTTACCTCTGGTCGAACGGTGCTACAACACAGGATCTCGGAGGATTAACACCAGGAGCTTACATCGTAACGATCACAGACGCGAACGGTTGCACATTTACAGATACAGCATCAGTAGGCAGAAGAGCGCCACTTGAAACTGAAGTTAGTGTAACAAGCCCGACATGTCTTGATTCACTTGGTGGTTCAATTGTTCTGACAGTTACCAACGGATCATCACCATACACTTACTCATGGTCAACAGGTGCAACTACAGACAGCATCGGCGGACTCACAATCGGAACCTATTATGTAACAACAACAGATAGCTTCGGATGTAGTGTGATCGACACCATCGTAGTAAATGGTCCGGTGCCGATGGTTCTGACTTTAACAAGCACAGTATACGGAAACGGTTTCAACATCAGCACACCTGGTGGAAATGATGGATCGATTGATCTCACAGTAACAGGTGGTACTTCACCATACGTTTACGACTGGTCGACCGGTGACATCACAGAAGATATCTCAGGATTAACTTCAGGAATATACTCTGTAATAGTTACCGATTCATCCGGATGCACAGCGAGTGGAGAAATCATCCTCACAGAACCATTCGAACTTGAAATGCCAAATGGATTCTCGCCAAACGCTGACGGATCAAATGACTTCTTCGTGGTACAAGGTCTTGGAAACTTCCCTGATAACCACATTGAAATCTACAACCGCTGGGGTAACCTGGTTTACGAAACAGATAATTATAACAACAAATGGAATGGTGTGAACATGAATGGAGAGCCATTACCGGATGCCACCTATTTCGTAATCCTCGAAGTTAACGGAGGACAAACTAAACTAAACACTTACGTCGATTTACGCCGATAGTCATGAAAACTAAAAACCTATTTACCCGAATCTTAGTCCTGCTTACATGCGGGGCACCGCTGATCCTCTCTGCACAGCAGGATCCAATGATCAGCCAGTACATGTTCAGCGGGCACTTTTTGAACCCCGCATATGCAGGAAGCCACCCTTACGCAAATATCACACTGCTTGGTCGCAAGCAGTGGGTAGGGTTCGACGGGGCACCTTTGACAAGCTACTTAAGCTTTGATATGCCGATCAAAAAAGAGCATATCGGTGTCGGAGCGCTTGTCAGCAATGACCAGGTAGGCGTAACAAAACGTACAACATTATCAGGATCGTTCTCCTACCATTTGCATCTCAGTGAAAGAGCTCGTCTCTCTGCTGGTTTATCAATGGGAGCACAGTTCTACAGCGCTGAATTATCGAAGTTGAAAATCTGGGACACAGAGGACCAGGTTTTCACTTCCGACATCGCCGGAAAAGCTTTACCGGTAGCAGGATTCGGGTTGTACTTTTACACAAGACGCTTTTACGCAGGTGTTTCCGTACCAAACGTGCTTAGCTACAAAGAAGGAACTGCACTATATGTTAATAACAACATTGCAAACATAGAAAGGCACTACTTCGGAACTGTAGGTTATGCAATCCCGGTTACAAAAAACCTCGACATCAAACCTTCGATCCTTGTAAAAGCTGTTCCTAACGCACCTGTGGAGTTTGACTTTAATTTGAACTTCATGATTTACAAAACACTTTGGCTCGGTGCGGGTTATCGCCAGCGCGATGGTGGAATTGCAATGATCGAATACCAGGCAACAAAAAATCTGCGCATTGGATATGCATACGATATGGCATTCACCAACCTGCGCCGTTACAATAGTGGATCACATGAAATCATGGTTGCGTGGGACTTTGTTAAAGACAACGGAATCCGTTACAAATCACCACGATTCTTTTAAACCCGTACAGTTATGAAAACGAAAATATACTTATTAGCCATCGCAGTTTCAGTTGCCATTGGCTGCAGCAACAAATTGATCCGGAAAGCAGAATCGCATCACGATAGTGAAAATTTTTCTTCAGCTGCAAAAACATATGAAGAAGCATTGAAGGATAATTCTACAGAGAATGATACCAAAGCAATGCTCGCTCTTGCCGATTGTTATTACAACATGAACCGTTATGCAGATGCAGAAAAATGGTACGCTAAAGCCATTAATTCTCCGGATGCTAAACCGATCGACAGACGGCATTATGCTGAAGTGATGAAAGCACAGGGAAAATGTGCGGAGGCAAATGCGGTGCTTGAAGAATACTTAAAAGCCGATCCGAATGACCGCGTTGCAAGAAACATGATGGTACCATGCAAAACTGAAACCAGCGCAACCGAAACAACAACGCTACCGGCAGATTCACTCTACGCAGTAAGCCAGATCGATTTCGGTTTTATAGGATCAAGCTTCAGCCCTTCACGTTTCGGCAGCCAGCTTTTTGTAACTGCATCAACTCCGAATAGCGTTGGTGCACCAATGGATGAACGCACAGGAAAAGGTTTTCTTGATCTCTATCTCGTAACAATCAGGGATACAGAAAACATTGCGTTCACTTCCACAACGGATGATATGGGTGGATCAACAGGTCGAAGCAGCGCTGCAACCAAAGTAAATGCAATCGGTGAGATCAACACGGAATATCATGAAGGTGCTGCGATTATTTCTCCGAACGGAAAGATGCTTTTATTCACACGCAGCAAGCTGGAAAAAAACAAAACTCCTGTGAAATCACTGGATGATGAAAACCATCTTGAGCTTTGTTCCGCTGAATTAGATGGTGACAAATGGTCAAACATCACACCACTTCCTTTCAGCAAAAAAGAATATTCTGCCGGACATCCTGCAATGACTTCGGACGGCGAACGTTTGTATTTCATCTCTGATATGCCTGGTGGAATGGGTGGAACAGATATTTACTATACCGATTATAATGGTGGTGACTGGGGCAAACCGGTTAATGTAGGAGCAAAGATCAACACACCGGGAAATGAAATGTTCCCTGTGATCCGCAGAGTAGATACCGGGAAAGATTTCCTGTATTTCTCTTCAAACGGACTTGGCGGCGATGGCGGACTTGATATGTTCCGCACAGAGATGACAAACAATTTACCGGGAGATCCATTGCGTCTTGGTTCACCATTCAACAGCACCTATGATGATTTCGGAATTTGTTACAACCCGGATGGTTTGTCAGGATATTTTTCAAGCAATCGCAATAACAACGAAGGCACAGATAATATCCATGCATTCAAACGCCGCCCGACAAATATCTATATCAAAGCGCACGTCATGTATAAAAAATCCATGACACCGGTTACACAAACAAAGCTGGAAATTCTCAATACAAAAACTGCTGACAACAAAGATTACACAACAGATAACAGCGGAGTAGTAATTTTCAAAGCAGATTCGCTCACACCGTATAATTTCGTCGCACCAAAAGAAGGTTACATTACAGCATTCAAAACCGTTACTACTCCCGGGTACACGGGCAAATTGAATGACACGATCGATGTAGTTCTTTATCTCGATGGAATTGAGCTGAACTTAGCGATCCGCATTGAAAATATTTATTACGACTTCGATAAATCAAATATTCGCCCGGATGCTGCAATAGAGTTGAACAAATTAGTTCGGATCATGAAAGACAATCCGACAATTACAGTTGAGCTTGGTTCACATTGTGATGCCCGTGGTTCATACGCATATAACGATGCGTTATCACAAAGAAGAGCAGATGCCGCAATAGCTTATATTATCTCACAGGGAATTGCTGCAGATCGAATTACTGCGAAAGGTTATGGTGAACGCGTATTATTGAATCATTGTTCGGATGGAGTAGATTGCAGCGCCGAAGAACATCAATGGAACAGGAGAACAGAATTTAAAGTAACAGGTCTCGGAAGCGGAGTGCTGAAGAGTGAGCTGTAAATAGTAAAATGGTTTTAAAAGGAAACGGGAGGGAATTGAATTTCTCTTCCGTTTTTTTATTGCAGTTTTGTTTCGGTAGAAGGTTTTAGCATTAAGAATTGCGTAGCTGAGTAGGCCACCAATAAATGATTGCCATAATGCAAAGCCCGGAACATATCAGTTCTTATTAATATTTTCTATCTTCTTTTGGCCAAGTTTTTGCAAATGAATGCGGATCATACTCATACTTGCCGTAAAACCATTTTCCACAACCACTTGCATATCACTCACATATTCACTAAATTTGTTTAAACATCTTTCATACGGCAATCATGAAACGAATTCTTGCAATTTCCCTTTTTGTATTGGCATCCACCCTCGGATTTGCGCAATATAACCATGTACAATATGCGCCAAACGGCACTAAAACAGAGGAGGGGCAATACAGTGCCAATCCCGGCATATTACCTACTGACAGCAAAGAAACCATCTCACAGAAAATGGGACTGGTGCACAAAACTGGCACATGGAAATACTGGTACGACAACGGTCAGCAACTTGCTGAAGAACATTACACATCTGCCGGCACTACTATGGGAACATGGAAAACCTGGCAGGCAAATGGTACGATCGCTTCTGAAATAAATTATACAACAGGTGTTGCCGTTTATTACCATCCGAACGGAACAAAAGCAGAAGAAGGAACAGTTAATTCTTCCAACCAACGCACAGGAACATGGAAAGGTTATCACGATAATGGTAAGCTCAATTATTCCGGAACATGGACTTCAGCAGGAAAAAGCGGCACATGGACGTATTATGATAACAACGGAAATGTATCAGGAACAGAAAACTGGAACAACGGCGTAATGGCCCACTAATATTTTGAAATTATAAGAAGAGCGTTCTGTCGAAAGAGGGAGCGCTTTTTTATTTGATTCATTTCATCAATTATTCCTGCAAGAATTTTTGGTAGGATAGAATCTGCGCAATCTGCGAAATCCCTGCCTGCCTGCGCTCGAGCATTTGCACGGGCAGGCAGGTGTGGCTAACTTTACAAAAATCTTCCGAACAGCATCTCTGTAATCTGCGAAATCTGTGGCCAAAAAAGATCGTTTCGAAAATGTCATCGCCTGGTTCCGCGAAAATATGCCTGTTGCAGAAACTGAGCTGCAGTATAAAAATCCATACCAATTATTAGTTGCTGTAATTCTTTCCGCTCAATGTACCGATAAGCGTGTGAACATGATCACACATGAATTATTCAAACGTTTTCCGGAGGCTCAAACACTTGCAGCCGCTTCTTCCGATGAAGTTTTTACCTATATAAAAAGCATTTCTTATCCCAATAATAAAGCAAAACATCTTGTCGGAATGGCGAAGATGCTAGTTGAAGATTTTAATGATGTTGTTCCTGATACCATCGAAGAATTAATCAAGCTGCCCGGCGTAGGAAGGAAAACTGCAAATGTCATTGTTTCTGTTGTGTATGATAAACCTGCAATGGCCGTCGATACGCATGTGTTCCGGGTTTCCGCACGAATCGGATTAACAACAAACGCAAAAAATCCATTGCAGACCGAACAACAATTGGTAAAATTTATTCCGCAGGAACATTTGGCCATTGCACATCATTGGCTCATTCTTCACGGACGCTTTATCTGCGTTGCCCGAAATCCGAAATGTGAAATTTGCGGTTTAAGACCCTGGTGTAAATATTATGAAAAGCTGGCTAAGTCCGGAAAGCTTTTAGTGTAATTTTTTGTAGAAAAAAATCCCCACTCCTCGGCTGGATTTGTCAATTGGTCGGAACAGATAGTTGACTTATCGGAAGAGAGGAATTTATGTTAACAACCCTGTCGATATTTAATTGGCTGAACTATGGTGGATTAAATAACTTTTTGTAAATTTAGTTTGTCTAAAAAGCCGGATTTCGATTGGCATTGAATTACGGTGACAAATGAAACACAAGTGAAACTAATTTTCTGAAATAAAACCCATGAAGCAAAACCTACTACGGATTTTGTTGTTTTCTGCATTGTTCCTATGTGGAATGCGTGAAGTGCATGCATGTCACGGTGTTGGACTTGTCGGATTTTCGGCAACAACAAATGGTTCAAGCGTAACAGTAAACGGAAGCTCTGATGCTGCCACCTGCGGATGTGGACCGTATTACCTCGAAGTTGAACTTGCATGTTTCAGCGCTGCAAATTTCACCGGTAATGCTCCAGCATGTACAGCAACAACATGGAATAACTATCCATGGTTTCGTTCATTATTGAACGTTCCTAATTATACAGCTGCTGCCGGTTGGCCCGACAATTGTGTTGTCGAACCGTATAGTCCGGTTACAATTCAATTCACAGCTTTATGCGCCGGCACACAATATGTTCTTCGTGCGCGTGAACGTGTGTGCGGATCAGGAAGCGGCGGACCATGGTCAGCAGCATATACTTTTACAACACCCGGAACTCCACCAAACTTTTTCCTTACTGCAACTGCAACGCCACCTTCAATTTGTGTCGGACAACAATCCGTATTAAACGCAGTCATCAACGGAAATGGCGGATGCGGAACAGGTAACCCGATCTTTACATGGACACCGGGAAATTTGATTGGACAAACAGTTACCGTTTCACCGACAGTTACAACAGTTTATACCGTTACAGTTACAGGGGGATTTGTTGCTTGTTATCCTGTTCCTCCTGTTACAGTTACCGTTACTGTATTACCACCACCAAGCGGAGGAACAGCAAGCGTCTCTCCCCCCACAGTTTGCCAGGGAGGTTGTGTCACGTTAACGCTAACAGGATCGAATGGTAGTATACAATGGCAATCTTCTCCCAATGGAATAACGTGGACAAACATAACCGGCGCCACGACAACGCCATACCAGTATTGTCCCGTCATGTCATCGATGTTTTTTCGCGCCGTAGTAAGTGGTAATCCAGGTTGCGGATCAGCCAATTCGAATACGGTTTCAGTCGGAATTACACCGGTTCCGACATTGACAATTACTCCGAATACACCTTCGATTTGTTCAGGACAATCGGTCACACTTACCGTTTCAGGAAGCAGCGGTTATACATGGAGTGGTCCGAATGCCTATACAGCAACAGGTCCAAGCATTACTATTTCTCCAACGGTAACAGGAACATATACTGTTTCTACTTCCGGATTATGTCCTGCTACTCAAACTGTAACAGTCACAGTTAATCCACCACCCGTAATTGTTTTTTCTCCACCGAATCCTTCTGTCTGTTCCGGATCTTCTGTAACAATTGACGCAGGATCAAATTTGAATAATTACAACTGGGTTCCGAATACAGGATTAACTTATTTATCCGCTTCACAGGATTCAGTTTCAGCAGCACCATTGACTACGACAACTTATAATGTCACATCAACTTCACCTGCAGGTTGTACTGCAAGCTCCAATGTTACAGTGACAGTAAATAATATTCCTGCATTGGTTCTTTCTGATACTGCTATTACAGTTTGTCCGAATACAAATGACACCGTAACAATCAGCGGTGCGAATACTTATGTATGGAGCCCAATGGCCGGAGCAAATTATTTGCAGCCTGACGGATCCGTAGTAGAATTTAATCCTGCTTCGTCTACAACATACACAGTTGTCGGAACTACCGCATCAGGTTGTGTTGATTCTGCAACTGTCAATGTTACTGTTGCAAATAATATTGTTGTCGACGCAGGTTTAACCGACAGCATTTGTCCGGGTACATCAACAACATTAAATGCAACGGGTGGAAATAATTATTCGTGGAGCTCAACTCCTTTCTCGCCAATTTCAAATGGAAATACAGCAACGCCAACCGTAACACCAACTGTTACAACAACATTTACAGTGAACGTTTCAAATTCGGTTGGTTGCACCGGTCTCGACAGTGTAACCATCATGGTAAGAAATCTTCCGGTTGCGGATGCAGGAACGAACACCGATATATGTGTTGGTGGATCAACAGGATTAAGTGGAACTGGTGGGAATACTTACAGCTGGGCCGGACCGAATATTACAAGTGGTTCTTCTACAGCAACACCAACAGTTGCACCAACTTCGACAACGAATTATACAATGACAATTACTGATGCGGAGGGTTGTCAGAATACAGATTCAGTAACGGTTCTCGTTCATGCTTTGCCAAACGCAAATGCAGGCGCTGATCAAACTATTTGCGGAACCAACTGTGCGAGTCTTCTTGCTTCAGGCGGAACACAATATGCATGGACACCACCCGCTGATTTATCAAGTCCGAATACCGCAGCAACACAAGCTTGTCCACAGATGTCTGCAACATACACCGTCCAGGTTACGGATGCATTCGGTTGTGTAAATACAGATACTGTAAAAGTGGTTGTTGCACCTGCGTTAACTGTTGTTGCTTCTGCAAATGCATCAATTTGTCCTGCAGGTTCTGCTACTGTTTCTGCAGCTGCTACGGGAGGAGATAATGGTCCGTATAATTATGCATGGTCACCTGCAGCCGGATTAGCAAGCACATCATCGCAATCAACAACTGCTACTCCTGCATCAACAACAACTTACATCGTAACTGTTACAGATAATTGCGGTTCAATCGCAGTAATTGATTCTGTAACGATTACAGTTTTCCCTGCACCACAGATCAGCACCACACCTTCTATCACTGCCGATTGCGGACCTTTGTGTGTTGACTTCACTGGTGTTTCAAATCCGGCCGCAGCGAGCTCTTTCTATGATTTCGGTGATACGAATACTTCAACCTCTTTCTCACCGTCGCATTGTTTTAATGATGCAGGTACATATAACGTTATCTATACAGTTATAGATATCAATGGATGTACTGCTACAGTCACATACCCTGCGATGATCACGGTTTATCCGACCCCTGTTGCAGGCTTTACGGTTTCTCCGCAAACAACAAGCATTATCAATCCTGTAATCCAGGTCACACCAAACTGTACAAGCTGCGATACAACGATCTATACAATGGGTGATGTGCTGAATTCTACAGTCACGAATAATAACACTCCATTCAGCTTCGCTTACACATTGCCCGGAACGTATACCATCGTTCAATATGCGGTGAACCAATACGGATGTTTCTCTTATGCAACTGATTTTGTTATAATCGAACCGGATTGGTCTTTCTTCGCACCGAATGCGTTCACTCCGAATGACGATACACATAATGATGAGTTCAAAGTTTTCGGAGAAGGAATTGACAACAGCACTTTCCAGCTCGTGATCTTTGATCGTTGGGGCAACCAGGTTTTCGTGTCCACCGATATCAATAAAGGATGGAACGGAAAAGCAAGCGGCGGCGCTGATCTTGCACAGGTTGATACCTATGTTTGGAGTGTTAAGTTCAAAGATGATAAAGGTGACCCGCATAAGTTCGTCGGACACGTTTCATTGATACGCTAAAAAATAATTCAGTTGCATTAAAAAAGGTTTTCATTGAGTTGAAAACCTTTTTTATTCCCGATAAGTATGAAACAAATTTTTCTCCTGCTGGTTCTTTTTCCATCGCTGCTGTTTGCAGGTGTGGAAAACAAGTTTCATTCCCTTGCAGGATTTGAAGAGAACAACGGGCAGGTGAAAAATGCGAACGGGCTGAACCCTGAAATTTATTTTGTCGTACGCGGAAAAGTGTTGACGTATTTCTTTTCTGATCGCGGTTATTCTGTGGTTGGAAAAACAACAGAAGGAAATGTGAGTCGTGTAGATTTTCATTTCAGGAATAATGCAACAGCTGTTCCTGCAGGGATAAATAAATTATCTGCTACCGAATTTCATTATACGGCGTTCGGAAATTTTCCTGTTAACCGTTTTGAGAAAATTATTTACCGTGATGCATGGGATGGAATAGATCTTGAATTTTCATTGGCAGGAGATTCTATTCAAAGGAAAGTGCTCATTCACAAAAGCGGTTTTGTTGGAATCGTTTCGTTCGAAGTAACCGGTGCAGAAGTTCAGCCTGCTGGAATTAATGCTGGTTATGAATTCGTTTCAACCAATTTCCGGTTTTCTGAAGCTGTAAATCAGCGAAGCATAACGAATATGGAAGAGCCGCGTCTGCGTGCTGCTCGCGATAATAATGCGCGTCTTTCTTATTTAATCCAAAGTGATCCTGAAGCATTAACTTCTTCCTTAAGCTGGATGACCTACATCGGCGGTACAGGTTCCGATGAGCTTTTCGGAATTACTTTAACCAGCGACAGCGGAGTAGTAATTACCGGAAGAACTTCAAGCGCGGATTTTCCATCCACTCCCGGCTCTTACCAGGATACATTCGCATTAAACTACGATGCGATTGTAACACGGTTTGATAAAGACGGGAATTGTTTGTGGTCGACTTTTTACGGCGGTGCAAATTTTGATGGCGCCTACCAGGTCATTACAATTGATTCAGCATTTGTAATTACGGGAATGACAAACAGCACTGATCTTCCTGTGCTCAACGCAACACAAACAACAAGCGCAGGCAGCTACGAAGCGTTTTTGCTGATGCTGAATGATTCAGGCCAGCTCATGCGTGCAACTTATTACGGCGGCTCAGGAAGCGACCAGGGGCTTGCTCTTGCGAAAGGAAATGCAGGTGAAATTGTGCTTTCTGGTTCTACAACATCTGCGAATTTACCTTTTGCAAATCTCGGTTACCAGGGAACAATGGCAGGAATGATAGATGCATTTGTTGCGGTGTTTGATAATGCATTTAATGTGCAATGGGCCACGTATTATGGTGGAGCAAACGTGGAGGATATTCATACCGTTACTGTAACACCACAAAATGAAATTGCATTTGCAGGCGCAACACGCAGCTTTGATTTTCCTGTAACACCAAATGCGTGGCAACCGGGATTATTAAATCAGCCTGATAATTATATGGCGAAATTCAGCATGAGTGGTGCACGTTTGTATGCGACTTTTTTCGGCGGAACAAATACTGAAGATGCAAATGGAATTCTCGGTGATGAAGATGGAAATTTATATCTCACAGGTTTCACTTATAGCGCAGATTTCCCAACACAGGGAACAACTTTTCAACCGGCAATTTCCGGGCAGAATGATGTTTTTGTTTCGCGCTTTGATTCAACAGGTCAATTAGTCTGGTCCACATTTGTCGGTGGCGGTGGACAAGATGTTGCATGGGGAATGTATCGCACGGGAAAATATCTTTTCATCTGCGGACAAACCGAAAGTTCAACATTTCCTGTAAGTCCGAATGCAATACAAGCTGTATATGCAGCAAACAGTGATGGCTTCGTGATCAAGATGGATACAGCAGGACAAATGATTTCCGGAACATTTATGGGTGGCAATGGTGTTGATGCATTTCTCGCGTTGGTTGTCGATGCCGATACAAATGTTTTCGCCTGCGGAAATTCGTACAGCACAGATCTTGCGATTACACCAAATCCGTTTCAAGCAACCAACGCAGGTGCGGGAGATGGATTCGTTGTGAAATTCGGAATGAGCGAACAACTAATTTCTACAAGTGTAATTTCATCGTCAGCTATTAATTCGTTGCTTCTTTACCCGAATCCGGCAAGTGATTTTATTACAATTGCATTGACCAACGAAGAAGAAATTTCTTTAATAGAAATTGTCGACGCAACGGGTAGGGTAGTGCAGCGTTCGGAAATGCAGGGTGGCATTGTTTCAATTTATATTGCCGATCTTGCTCCCGGAATGTATTTTGCCAATGTGACTGATAATAATGATCAGCGGCATACTGTACGCTTCACAGTTAAATAATCAATCAACCCTAACTTCTTCTTCCTAATGTCAGCAAACAAATCTAACATCAGATTTATTTTTGGAATTATTCTCATCACCTGCGGTTGGGTAATTTGTTTTAATCTTTTCATGCTGGTGTTCGGCATTTCCTTTTTTGTATTGGGAACACTACTGGTAATGTTTTCTTCTAAATCATGGCTTGTAAAGAGTCTTATCGTTGGCCTTCCGATAATTTTATGGTTCGTTGGTTTTAAATTCATTCTTCACCAGATTGAAAAGAAAGATGCTATTGGTGTAATTGTACCGAAAGATTTTTCCGGGCAGGTTCGTATTGTGTATGGTGAAAAAAATGGAATTGTTCCTGAAACAAAAGAAGAACGAATGATCTTCACTATTCCTGCGAATGGAATTCTAATTGTAAAACCATCAATCAAATCCGGCTTAACAGATGTTGAATATTATTACCAGGAAACGAATGGTGCGAAAGTGAAAATCCCTGTAATGAAATCTGCCGATGATAAAACAGTTTCCCGTCCCGCAGCTTTTTTCGAAGGAACACAATCAAGCGAAACAATTCCGGGCGGAAAAAGTCTTGATTATGTTTACGATGCATTTTTTATTCTTGGAAATGATTCTGCGCGTGTGCTCACTTACCAGGAAGAAATGGTAAAGAATCCGCTGACAGATTCCCTGGTTAGAGTTTCCCGCGGGAATTAGTTAGTCTGCTTGTCGCCTTCGATACATCTCGTCAGAATAAAAACTTATTTTTCAAAGTTGCCCGTTTCCTGACGAGACACTCAGTCTGACAAGACAATTTCCCCCTTGTCAGACTGAGTGTTTTCGCAAGAAAAAATAAATTTCAAATACAATTTCTAATTGCGAAAATGTATCGAAGGCGACAAAGGAAATTTCCCCCTTGTCAGACTGAGTGTCTCGTCAGAAAATGAAGATAATTGATAAAGAAATATCCGATCTGACGTTATGTATCGAAGGCGACAAGCAGGGAAGGCCTACTTCATGTTTACAAACTGCACCGGCAATTCATAATCACCATTTCTTACCAATGAAATTACCGCTTGCAAGTCATCAATTTTCTTTGCAGTCACACGCACCATATCATCCATTTGCTGCGCCTGCACTTTCAGCTTTGATTCTTTAATGTCTTTCTGAATTTTGCGCGCCGAGTCTTTATCAATTCCTGATTTGATCTTGATATCTTTCTTCACCATATTGCCGGAAGCATAATGCTCTTTCCCTTCATCAATACAACGCGGATCAATTCCCTGCTTGATCATCCTGTTGCGGATAATGTCAACGATCGATTCCAAACGCATTTCATCTTCAGTGAGAATATTCAGGACAAGATCTTTTTTATTCAGGTCGATCTCGCTTTTCGTTCCCTTAAAATCAAAGCGGCCGAAAACTTCTTTGCGCGCGCTGTTGATTGCGTTGTCGAGTGTTTGTGTGTCTATTTTGCTGACGATGTCGAATGAGGGCATGGTGGAAAATGTTGTTGTCCGCCGCGGCGGAGGTGGTAAAAAAAACGTTGGTGGTTGGTAGTTTTAGCAGCAGGTGGTCAGTGAGATTTTTGGCTGGATAAATATATCATGAATTTGCATTAAACCACAAACTACCAACCCTTTTTACCACCAACTTTTCTTACCACGCCTCAACAGTCAGCGTCTCCGTATAAACAATTTTCTTCCTGATATTCACATAACCCATTTCCTGCAGCACATCACCATACGTATTCAGCTGTTTTTTATATCCTTCATTCGGCTCACCGGTTTTGTAATCGAGGATAATTGTCTCTTGTGAATTTTCTATTACACGATCGGGGCGCAGACGTTTTCCGTTGGGTAAAAGCAATTCTGTTTCTCTCCGGATTTTCCCAACTCCTGAAAAGCTCGATTCAAGCTCAGGCAATTTTATCAGCTGCATCAAAAGTGTTGCAAGGGTTTCTCCTTCTTTTGCATTTGTCAAACCATCCTGGATTGCTTTATCAATTGCGGAATTAATATCTGCTTCGGTTGTTATATTCGCAAGGATTCCATGCAACAGGTTTCCTTGGTCGCGACTTCCAAGCGCATCTTCCATATCCCAGTGATCAGAACTTGTCGAGCGGATCTGCACACGGTTTTCCCAGGTATGACTTTGAATACTTTCCGGGCGGATGCAGATTAATTCTTTCTCTTTCTTTTTTTCAGGAGGCGCCGGCTTACCGATTTCTACAATGTGATCGATCATAGCAATGTTCATCCGTTCCAAAGCCGATTTGAAAAAATAAGAAATGGATGATGTTTCTTTATCGAGCTGCTCAGTGAAAACATATAAGCGTTGTTCAGGACGTGTCATTCCAACGTACAACACATTTAAAGAATCAAGCAGTGTTTTGTCGCGCTCTTCTTCGTAGACATCTGCAAAAGGTGTTTTTAATAATTCCTGTGTAAGCGGAATTAGCGCAGTTTGCAATTCAGGAATTTCAGGATCGGAAAAAGTGATCCATTTTTTTACGTTGTTCTTTTCAATTTTCCAGTTGGCGAATGGCAAAATAACAACAGGGAATTCGAGACCTTTCGATTTGTGAATTGTCATTACTGTGACGGCGTTCATTCCGGCAGGAACAACAACAGAAGCATTCTTGCTGCGATCTTCCCAATAGGCGAAGAAATCATTTTTGTCTTTGCCGCGGCTATTGGTATAATTCAGAATTTCATCCAGGAAAAATACGAGATACGAATCTGCTTTGTCACCGAGCCTGAAGCAGGTAATAATTTCTTCGCAACGCTGGTAGATGGGCAAACGTGAGCAGCGCAAAAGATCAAGCTGAATATTATTTTGCGCTAATACTTTCTGCAAATTATTTCTCGCATCATTAAATTGCTTCAGGCATTCGTGCAACGGCAACAAAATGCGTTTAGTAGAAACAAGATATTCCAGCACCTGCGCACCTGCTAATTCATCATCGGGAAAATCGATGCAGCGAAGAATCGAAACCATAAATGAAACGATGGCCGATTGTTTCAATAAAAGTGAATCGGAAGAAAGAACAGGAATTTTATTTTCAATCAGCGCGCCAGCGATCATCGACCCTTCATTATTCGTTCGCACAAGGATCGCAATATCGGCGTAGGCCCAACCTTCTGCATTTAAAAGCTGAATGCGTTCGAGCGTTTTGGCAATGTAAATTTCATTTTTATCTTCTTCAGAAGGTTCCAGCTCTTCAATGCGAACGTATCCGCCCTCGTTAGCCGTGACAAATTCCTGCTCGAGCTTGTCGTAAATCACTTTGGAAGAAACGCCTAACCGCTCAGACAAAAACCGAAAGAAAACATTATTGAACTGAACAATTTCTGATTTGCTGCGAAAGTTTTTTCCGAGATGCTGCTCTGCAAAATTCCGGACAAGACTTTGTGCACGTTCTTTTATCAATGGATTTTGAGAAGGATCAATCACCGCAGGAAGCTTTGCGAATTGTTCAACTTCGCCACCGCGCCAGCGATAGATTGCCTGCTTTCCATCACCGACAAGCATATTGAAAAAGTTTCCTGCCAGGGAATTTTCAAGCAGCGGCAATAAATTCTGCCATTGAACAACAGAAGTATCCTGGAATTCGTCGATGAGGTAATTGCTGTATTTTTCTCCGAGCCTTTCGTAGATGAATGGAACAGGCTCGGCAAAAACAATGCGTGAAATGATACGATTGAATTCTGAAATGTGCAGAATGTTTTGCTCGGTGCGGAAGCTGAAAATGATGCGTTCAATTTCATTCAGCACAGCGATTGCATAAATATTCTGCAACAACATCTTGTGAAAAATGTATGCAGGAAATTCATCCTCTTTCACTGCTTCAATCTTTCGCCACAATTCTTCAAGCGATTGCTGAATGCCTGATATTGCAGCTTGCGAAGTTTTAGATGCATCGCCGGAATACCATTTTCCGCCGGCAAGCATTTTCTCAATATTCTTATTCGGCTCTCCTAATTTATCGAGCTCTCCTTTTGCAAAAGCGAAAAATCGTCCGGCAATTCCGGCTTTTTTAAAGCTGAAATCGTCCATCGTCAATCCTGATCCGCTAATCAAATCGACACCTTGTTTTGCAATGGCAAGGATCTTCGCTTCAAAACCTGTTCTCGATTTTTTCAGCTTCTCATTGATCTGCATGAAATTTTCAATGGAAAGTCCACGCAGCATTTCGGCATTTCGCGCACCTTCTTCCTTCACCAGCTCTTTGCCGATCTCGCGCAGCTCATATTCAATTTGCCAGGTTTTTTCTTCGTCGGCTTTCCGTGCAGAAAATTGAACAAGTAATTCCGTCAGCTGAGGATCTTCACCGATTTTACCAATGAGAATATCAACAGCTTCGCGAATTAATTTATCCGAATCGGTTTCGACTTCGAAGTTTACAGGCAAACGCAGATCATGAGCAAATGCGCGAACGATGCGATGCGTAAAGCTGTCGATAGTGCCGATTGCAAAATCAGTGTAATTATGAAGAATGGCGCGAAGTAAATTGGAAGACCGTTCCGCAAGCGTAAGTGTATCCAGCTGAAGCTCTTCCTTCAGGATGGCGGACATCGGTGAAATTTTGCCGGCTTCAGGATTGGAAAGTTCTTTAAGCGAACGAATGATGCGCTCTTTCATTTCCGCCGCCGCTTTATTCGTAAATGTGATTGCAAGAATTTTACGATAACGCTGCGGTGGGTGTGAAGTATCCGTCAAAGCAATGCGCAGGTATTCACGAACAAGCGTGAATGTTTTTCCTGAGCCCGCGCTCGATCTGTAGACGGTGAAATTCATGGCTGTAAAGGTAGTGATTGATGATCCTTCGACAATCACAGAAAAGATTGGCCTGGGAATAATGCGCTTGCTTTCGAATTGCAAACTGCACACCATCCTTAGGCCCTGCTTTTCGTAATAAGCTGTACTGATGTAACTTTGAATGTGAGCAAATTTCGATCTGTTTCCGAAAAAGGAGCTGAAAGCGTTCTTACTGTACAATCATTTTTCTTGTCGAAACCATTTTCCCTTCGCAATAAAGCGAATAAATATAAACTCCGGCTTCCATATTTTCGCCAACAATTATTTCACCAGCTGAAGGATTCAGATCATACTCTGCAATTTTTTTACCCTGCAGGTCGCTGATAAAAAGTTTCCCTCCCGGTGCGTTGTTAAAATTGTATTTTATGACTGTGGAATTTACAAAAGGATTAGGAAAATTTTGGGAGAGCTGAGCATTTTCAACAAAATTGTTATCTGAAATTCCGGTCATGTCAATTGCATGATACCTGTAAGTAATTGTATCATCATTTGAAGGATTCCCGACTTCATAAACCCTTATTTTTATTTCACCTGTTCCTGCTATTCCTACAAAGCCTGTATGTAAATTAAAATATGCACTATCACCATTTGCAATTGTCCCTAAAGAACCAGAAGCAGGAACATACGCACTACATCCGATATTTGTGCATAATAGTACATCCCATCCCACGGGATCCATTGTATTTGCAAGAGTTTGATAGCTCAGCGTTAATGGTCCGCCTGAATTATTTTGCAAATAGATAATATCAGCAAGCCAGTCGTTGACATCATTGGTGGTTTCAATAGAGTCGGCAGGGGTAGCTGAGAAAGTTTGTGCTTTTGCGGAAATAACTACAAAGGACAATAGCAACGCGAGAATAATCTTTTTCATTTTATTTATTTTAATACTACAATTTAGCAGCATTTTTTAGCACCCTCCTGTATTGCAAACAGGGAACCAAGCCATAAGAACAGAATACGTAATAATCACCCTTCTTCAGGCAATACAAGTGTACACATTTTTCACACTCGTACAAAGAGCTCTTTCATTTCCGCCGCCGCTTTATTCGTAAACGTGATTGCAAGAATTTTACGATAACGCTGCGGTGGATGTGAAGTATCCTTCAAAGCAATGCGCAGGTATTCACGAACGAGCGTGAATGTTTTTCCTGAGCCCGCGCTCGATCTGTAGACGGTGAAATTCATGGACGTAAAGGTAGTGATTGATTGTAGAGATGCTTCCTGGAGGAGCACATGCAAGCGCGGCGGCAGGCAGGCCTCGCGTCCGTGCATGAAAATGTTTTCACCTTGCGTGAGGGATAGCAACGAAAAGCCCGGAGTTTCCTATTTGCCAGCCTTCGATACGCTTCCTTCGACAAGCTCAGGACTACTCAGTCTGACAAATAGGAAATGAGGACTTGTAGTGAATAGCCCGACCGACGCAGGAGGGCACGCCCATAAAAATGATGTACAAATTACGATTTACCTCATTCAGCATTATTCCTTCGCTAAGGATTTTCTCCTACGGAACCAAACCCTCAAAGGTCACAGCCGCACTTTCCAACGGAGACCTTTGAGGGTTATTCTTATTTTACCAATCACCAATCACCAACACCCAATCACCAATCACCATCCTTGTATATCACCTGAAAATTCCGTAAACTTGTATAGACGATCGTCAATGAAAAAGACCCACTTTCTCAGTTTTATATTTCTCCTTTTTGCTACTGCTGTTTCATCTCAAACGAGCAGCATCAATCCTTTTGTAACTGCTGAAGTTCCGCACTATCCTGTGATTGCAAATCCGGGTGCGTATGTTGCGGATCAACTTTTAGTGATGCTTAAACCCGGTGTTGTTATGGGTGAGCTCGAAGAAGAATTTGCATCGAAAGGTTTTGTGATTGCCCAAACGAAAAATTCGGCAAAGAGCATGCGTATATGGACGCTGACTTTTGTGAATGGAACGAATATTGAAAAAGCGCTTGAAGCCGCAAAAACAATTTCAGCAATTGAGCTTTCGCAATTCAATCATTATGTTGCGCGAAGAATTGTAATTCCGAATGATGCGAATTTTTGGTTCATGTGGAATCTTGATAATTACGGTCAGTTCGGCGGAACTCCTGATGCGGATATTGATGCGCCGGAAGCGTGGGATATTACGACTGGTGGAATAACAACGCAAGGCGACACAATTGTTGTTGCGGTCATCGACGGTGGATTTGATTTGGCGCATGAAGATTTGAATTACCAAAAAAATTACGGTGAAATTCCGAACAATACTATTGATGATGACAACAATGGTTACATCGATGATTTTGACGGATGGAATGCATACACCAGCACGGGAAACATTATTTCGGACATGCACGGCACACACGTTGCAGGAATTGCAGGCGCGCGCGGAAATAATACTTTGGGAATTGCAGGAGTAAGCTGGGGCGTAAAAATTATGCCGCTCATGGGTTCTGACGGAACTGAAGCGCAGGTTGTGGAAGCTTACTCATATGTTTTTGATGCACGAAAATTATACAATACAACCAATGGCGCGCAGGGTGCTTTTGTAGTTTCAACAAATTCTTCTTTCGGTGTGAATCAAGGTCAGCCGGTAAATTATCCGTTGTGGTGTGCAATGTATGATTCGTTAGGCACGGTAGGAGTGCTCAGCGCAACTGCAACTGCAAATGCAAATTGGAATATTGATGTTGTAGGAGATATTCCTACTGCGTGCTCGAGCATATTTATGCTTGCGGTAACAAATACAATGCGCGATGATACGAAAGCTTCTAACGCAGCGTATGGCGCAACAACAATCGATATCGGCGCACCGGGAACACAAGTTGAATCTGCGATCCCGGGAAACAGTTACGCATCACTCAGCGGAACATCGATGGCGTGTCCGCACGTAGCAGGTGCGATTGCATTGATGTACGCAACCGGCTGTTACCAGATGATCACGGATTACAAATTGAAACCTGACAGTGTTGCTATACTCGTGCGGAATTATTTGTTGAGCAGCGCTGATCCGAATGTTGCGTTGAACGGACAATGCACTTCAAACGGGCGATTGAATATTTACAATTCATTACTTGCAGTTCAAACGTATGATTGTACGATTCATGCAGTAGCAGAAAATTCCGGTTCAATTTCTGTCTCCAATATTTTTCCGAATCCGGCGAATGATGTTGCTGTTATTTCTTTTGCTTCAACGGAAAGTGAAAATGCAACATTACTGGTTACAGATATGCTCGGACAAACTATCCAAACAGTTTCTTTGAAAGCGGTTGCTGGAATTAATTCAGTTCAAATCAATGTGGCTGATCTTTCTGCGGGAATGTATTTTGTGCAGTTGAATTGTGGTGGTGTTTCTTCTGTTGCGAAGAGAATGATTGTTGAATAAAAGGAATTTTTAATTAGGTGCGTTTGAGAAATCGTTCTTTAATCATCAGGCGGGTTTGCGAAACCCGCCTAATGATTAAAAACAATCACCAATTTTCCCTACTTACTTTTCATCTTCTCCTCCGCAAGGAAAACTGCATCTAAGCGGATCATCGAATCCAGCGGAATTTTTGCTGCATCTGCTTTTGCTTTGATTGTCATCATCCATGCCTGGTCCATCCTGATTTTTGTTTCGTAGCTGCGAATCATTTTATTGAGGATCCTGTCCTTACGTTTCAAAACAAAATAATCATACGCATCATCAATATATCCCCAGCCAAATCCTCCCAGGTTTGATTCGGATGCAATGATCATCACGACTTGATTGGTTTCTGTTTCAAGACAATTATCAGCGTTCTCTGCCATTTCCTGCTGACGTCCGTCCGTATGAAATACCTGTGAATTGTAATACCAGAAATCAATGCTTTCAAAAGAACGCGGCGCAAAACGAATATCAAACAAGCTCCAGAAAAAACTGTCGCCGACAACCATCATTTTCACTTTGGCTTTCTGATCGGGACTTTCAAAATTATATTCGGGATAAGCCATCAACAATGGTTTAACAGGAAAAATAAGATTCAGCGATCGACCGATATCATCATCGGGAGATTGAATCGAATCGGACCACGTTACGCTTTTAATTACAACAGACGGCATATCCACTTGGCGTTTTTGTTCGATGTATGCAATGAGCGAATCAGCCGCAAGGACAGAACCATAACGGCTCCAGTGAATCCCGGTTTTCGGATAAAGCGGGTAAGCAGAATTTTCTTTTTTCTGAATAAACCAGCTGTTGAAATCAATAAAATTTATTCCCGAAGCATTGAATGCAGTTGCAAGACTTTTGTAATTGGTTGGCTTTCCTGCATTGTTTAAATGATCAGGAATGTATTCGGGATAAAAGCTTGCCTTGCCGGGAGCAAATGCAACGATCAATGTGATATTTTTTTTTGTCAGCGAATCCTGCAGCGTTTTTAATTTTCGCGTCATCTCGCGGACTGCTTTATCACCGATATAATCATCGCCATTGTAAGCAGTAATATATTTTAGCTCAAACAGAAAATCATTTTTACCGGCAATAACATCGTTTGCATTCGTGTGCTTAAAAAGATCGTATTCGAATTGGTTATGCAATCTTACAAATGCATTTCTCAAGCCGAATTGTTCGTTATGATATAATTCAAAGCTGTCCTGGAAAGTTCCATTCCACCATCCATTAACTCCTGCTACAGGTTTTTTTGCAGGTTTAAAATATCCTGACAAATGTTTTTCTGTAAAGAGATTTGTGCATTCCTGGATTAACGGCAGCAGCAAAACGATCATTACGAGAATGAGCAAATATTTCCGTGTATGTTCTTTTGTGATCATCAGAATCGGAAATAGATAAATGGATTAAAACCTTCGCTCGTAACGTAGCCGAGGGAAACAAGGAATAAGATCAATCCGCAAACAACTGTTACAGGTAATGCAAATGATCTTTCAAATTTTCCGTGATGCCATTTCTCGCAGAATTCAGCTGTTTTTCTCCAATAAGCAAAAATGGAAAAGAAGAGGGCAAGAAATAAAAATGTCAACAGCTCTGAATTTAATTGGAACTGATCAGTTGCATTTCCATTACCGAATAATGCTTTAATGTAATTAATCCCTTTGCCGATATCCTGCACTGCAAAAATGATCCAGCCCAGCATGACGAAGAAAAAAGTAAAAAGGATGCGAACCGGTCGCGGTACTTTTTCGTAAAGTTTTAGCAGGAATAGGCGTTCGATCACAAGGAAAAATCCGTGCCAGCAACCCCAGAGAATAAAATTCCATGCCGCTCCATGCCAGAATCCGGAAATAAGAAAGACGATAAATAAATTCAGATAAATCCGGTTTGCAGGAACTTTATTTCCACCAAGAGGGATGTATAAATAATTTTTCATCCATGCACCTAATGTTATGTGCCATCGTCGCCAAAAATCAGTGATACTGCTTGCTAAATACGGACTGTTGAAATTTTCAGGCAAACGAAATCCGAACATGCGTGCAAGTCCGATGGCCATGTCGGAATAACCTGCAAAATCAAAATAGATCTGGAACGTAAAAGCAAGCGCGCCGATCCACGCATTAGAAGCATGAAGTGTAAGTGGATCAAGTCCGGAAATTTTTCCGTCGAACGAACCGAATATATGTGTTGCATATTGCCCGAGATAATTTGCGATCAACACTTTTTTCGCAAGTCCGGTGCAAAAGCGAATGAAGCCGAATAGACGTTCCTCATTATTTTCTTCGCGGGTTTCCAGTTGATCTGCCAGTTGATGATAACGAACAATTGGTCCGGCAATAAGCTTTGGAAAGAAAATAATGTAAAGCAAATAGGAAGAGAATTTTTTCTGCGGCTCATGCACACCTCGATAAACATCGATCACATACGTCATGCTTTCAAACGTATAGAAAGAAATTCCGATCGGCATGATTACTTCCATCCACGGCATCGGGCTTGCACCGAACCAGGAAATGAGCTCATTGATATTTTCTACGAAGAAGCCGCAATATTTAAAATAGAACAGCAAGCCAATGTTGACGCACAGTGAAAGTATAAGGATCAGCTTTTTCTTGCGCCTGTCTTTTTCTTCGTGCATTCTTTTGACGAGAAAAAAGTCAACAAGCGTTGTGGCGAGAATCATGAAAATAAAACGCGGCGCTTTCCAGCTATAGAAAATTACACTGGCTGCAAGAAGAATAGCATTCCTGTATTTTTTGTCCGCGATAAAATAAACCAATAGTAGAATTGGTAAAAACCGCGTGAGAAATATGGAGCTGCTGAAAACCATTTATGCCGGCTTCCTGAAAAAATTAATAAGACCTAAAGTCATTAACAGGATCAGTATCCAAACCGTGATTTCATAGAGATACATCGTCCTGAACCCGATCGGAAAATAGATGGAAAGCGTTACATACCCTATTGCTAAAAACCAAATTACTTTGATGTAATCCAGTAAAAACTTTTTGCGTTTTGCAAAAAAGTGAATCGTGTAAGTGATCATTAAACCAAGAAGGGCAGGGCAGAGGACCCATTTTATTATTGAAAAATAAATACCCCCAAAAATGCTAAGTCTTATAGGTTGAATATCTACATAACCCCAAAAATCAAGTGTCTTAAGTAAATAAGCAATAAAAAACAAAGGAAAGAAGATCAACAGCGGGATCCGTAATTTTTTATTATGGATGAATGTGCCGGTGAGAAAAAGAAAAAACGGCAAAAAACCATTCTGAAGAATAAAATGAATTTCTCTCAGCCACGGAACCGGATAAAGATCCAGCATTGCAAGAATGACATGGAAAATAACGAATGCCAAAACCAGGATGGAAGTGATGCCCAGGATTTTGAACAGCAGGGAAGTGTTGGAATAGTGTGTATTCGGGGAGAGTGTCATCTTTTCAAAAGTAAGAAAAGATGGCTATTTCTCAGCTAAAATTCTCAGTCCCGCACTGTGATCAGCAAATCGCTTAAATAAATATTTCCTGGTGAGATCATCGGTTCTTCCAGCGGAATTTTCTTTCCGTAGCGCTCGTTCATTATTTTCTTCACTATCGGGTGACTCAGATCATATTCACCCAATTTTTTCAGCTCACCGACAGCGAGCCCCGTTGCATCATTATACGCTTTCCAAACCAGCTCTGAACAATAAATGCGTTCATCGCTCCAGCCAAACCACAAATCATAATTCTTTCCCATTTTCTGGTCGACTGATTTACGCATTTTCTTCAGCGTATTTTCTGTCAATAAACTGTCAGCATTCTTCAATCTTTTCACCGCATAAATACCGCTATCACCACGCGCGATCCATTGTTTGACAGGTGTCTTTACCACAGGCTGAACCGCTTCATAAACAAACCATTCTCCATTGTCATTAAATAATATTCCGCAATGACTGTAAATGGAATGTGTTGCCAATTGAATTGCATAACTCTGTCCGCTGGATGAAGTCTGGAAAATAATATCGCCATCATGAAAGGCAGTATCGATTTTTTCAGTCTTAACGATAGCAGATTTATCTGATGGATCAGTGGTTGAATTAGCTTGTTCACATCCATTCAGCGCTCCGATGGAAAAAATGAAAAATGGGAGAAGCAGTATTTTCGAAAATTTCATCCTCTAATTTACGCACGCCCACTCGTATAGCGTGTTAAGACGATTTAATTACTGTTAAGGAAATGAAAATGAAATTTTAAATGTGCAAATGTGTAAATGTGCGAATGCGTAAATGTGCAGATTAGACTGTAGAGGATTTTAAATGCAATATGATCAACAGAAATTTAATCTGCACATTTAGTTATTCGCACATTTCCTAAACCAGGTTCACCGTCATCACCGCAACCAGCGCCGCAGTCTCCGTCCGCAATCTTCTTTCTCCAAGCGTCACCGGCAAGAATTTATTTTCGATCGCCAGCTTAATTTCATCACCTGAAAAATCTCCTTCCGGACCGATGAGAATATATATATCGCCTTCAGCTTGGATATTATTTTTCAGTGTAGATTTTTCTCCCTCTGCGCAATGTGCAATAAATCGCTGGGAACCTTCCGGAACAGACGAAATAAATTCCTTGAATGAAAGCACACCTTTCACCTCAGGCAGCCAGCTTTGTTGTGATTGTTTGATCGCAGCTATCGTAACTTTTTCCATGCGATCTACCTTAACATTAAATCGTTCTGAATGATCGCAGGAAATTAAAATGACAGTATCAATTCCGATCTCGGTGGCTTTTTCAATAAACCATTCCATCCGGTCAAGATTTTTTGTCGGCGCGATGGCGATATGCAATTTATAATTCCGCTCAGTTGTTTCTTTTTTCTTCTCTGAAATTTCAAGCGTACATCTTTTCGGATGATCCTCCAGCACTTTAGCAAACGCACGTGTTCCTTTTCCATCCACCAGCATCACTTCCGAACCAACAACCAATCGCAACACACGCACTGCATGCTTGGATTCATCTTCATCGAGCAACACGATGTTATCAGAAAGATCAGGAAAAAAGAAAGTATGCATTGGGCGGTTTAGCTATTCTTCAAAGTTAAGCATTGGCTGCGCTTGAATTACAGATTACGGGATTACCAATTACCAATTACCAATTACCAATTACTGATTAACAGATTACGATTATAAATTTTCTCTTCACTGTCACATTCTTCCATCTTCCTTTATCGGTAATCTGTAATCTCGTAATCTGTAATCATCCACCTAGTAAAGATCTGTGTCGTCAATAAGATCTTCCACGTCTTTATACTGCACTTTTTTCATTTCTTCTTCCTTCGTGCCGTTGCGAATATCACCGTTGCCGGGTCCGGAATTATTGTCGCCTGTGTCCATGGTATTATTGAGATCGAAAATATCGTACATCAAATAATTCCCACTTGATTTTTTTGCCTTGCCGAAACGCCAGGTGAGTCCGAAATTCAGGAAGAGTGTCGGCTCCGGTTTTCCATCGTAAAAATGTGCGAAGGGTTTGTTATTATTCCTTTCGTTGAACGATGCCGAATACAACCAGATATGATTGCGGACAGCAAAACCACTTGCAACGAAAAAAGAAATATTCGGACCCGGACGAAAATCAAAACGGATGCCATTGGAGATTCCTGTCTGACCAAATTGAATGACTGAATCGCCGAATGGGTATAAGCTGTCGCCGTTGCTGAAATTGTATAATCCGCCGTAGGTTTTGCTGTAAATGCTGAAAGAAAATTTCGGACCCGGCTGAAAGTTGAACGACATCGCCCGCGGAAATTGTAAGCTGAAATAAAATTTGCTGTCCAGCCTGCCAATACGAAACCCGACCATTGGCAGGTAATAACGATTTCCGAACAGAAAGGTTCTTGTTACACCAAATCGCATACTGAATGCCGGGCTGATCATAAAATTAAATACGGCTGAGCTGGCTAAACGAACTTGTTGTGTTTGTTGCTTATCATATTTATCACCGACAACATAAGGAGAAGCGTCAACAAACAAAACAAATTGTGATCCGAAGCCATAGATCGCGCGCAGGCCAATTCCCAGCTTATACAATTTATGCTGCTTGTCCATTCCCGCAAAACGCGGCTGATCGGTCAATGCATTGAGAGTCATCAGCAAATGGAATGTATTGACATCAGTGCTGTCTTTTCCCGCGAATTTTGTTTTAGTATAAAGCGGTGCATAGAAACCGAGATTTGTCGTAACGAATTTATAATCGCCAAGACGTGCTGTGATCGCCTGGTCTGCATTTGAACGTCCGGGTTGTATTGGTCGTGAGCCGCTCGAATAAAAATTCATGTAAAGACAAGGGCGAATGTAATTTCGTACTTCACGTTGTTTTGCAGAACGTAAAAAGTTTTTCGTCAGAAGCGAATCTTCAACACCCGCATAAAGCGTCGAAGCCGGCAAGATAAAGATCAGCCAGCTTAACAGAAGAAAAGAAGTTTTTGCTCTAAGCATAATTCTTGTTGATTGCCCTACATCATTTTTTTTTAATCGTACATCCATCTACGCTGAAAATAGCTTCGATGGACAAGTCGTAATTTGCAAAACCTCACTTCGATTTTTCCTTCGTAAGAATATCAATGAGCACTTTTTTGAAATCGTCTTCTGCTACATAAAGCTGTGCTAACTTTTTCGGCGGTAAAACTTTTTTCAGCTTCTCATGCATTTCTCCAAGGAGTTCCGCATCTTTTACTTTCAACGCAACTTCTTCATCAGCGATGCGGGTTAATTCTTCTGTACTTAATTTATCAGCTTGCTCGCGGATAATTTTATAATCTGCCTGCAATTGTTTGCGAACCACTTCCCGTTTGTCCTGGTACTCATTATAGATCGGCCAGAATTTTTCTGCTTCGGCGGAAGTGAGATCAAGCGCTTTTGTAATGTAAGCCACCTTAAGCGCCTGCACCCGTTCGGAACCGGAAGCTGTTTGTGCGGAATCGTTTTTCCCTTTCGGCGAGCCTCCTGTTTGCGCAGAAAGCCCGGTCGCCAGGAAAGCGAAAACGAGGCTCAGTAGAAGTAAGAATTTATTCATCGCGCAAGGCTTATTTTATGTCGGACGGATCCGTGTTATGGTCAAGCAGGTATTGTAACATTTCTTCGTTGAGTGATCCTTCGGCCGGAGCAGCTTCGATTTGTGAATTTGTTTCAATGAGATAATCAGCAACCATGTTTTCATCCAGCAAATCTAGCTGCTCAAGAACATCTTTGCTGTTTGGTTCTTTGACTACTGCTTGCTCAGGAAGGTTTATTGGTGGTTTTGCTTTATTATTTTTTGGCTGTACAGCAATATTTTCAGGTTGAATAGAAACATTCACAGAATCTTTTTTCGGCGCAGGAATTACCGGCGGAATATTTTTTACAGGCGTAATTACTTTAACGATTTCATTTTTTTGTTCGCCACGATTAAAGAACCAAATGCTTACCGCAAGAATTAAAGTCACAGAAGCAGCAACCGAAATTGGTTTTGCATAACGTTTTACTACTTCAGCAAAAACAATAATTCTTCCACGCTCAGCTGCCTGTTCCGGTTCAATCTTTTCTTCGTCAGCAATACGCGCAGCAACCCGGTCGGCCAGCGTATCAAAATAACCAGCAGGAACATCTGCATCTGCACCTTTTCCTAATTCATCAACCGCAAGGTGCGTGAGGACTTTGTCAGCGAATTTTTCGAAGTAATTTTCCGGAACATTAAATCCTTCATCCTGCTTTAAATTATCCAGAGCAAGTTTTGTATTGATCGTTTCATCCAGCTCATTAAAATAAGATTCCGGTACTTTAAACGGATTGACAGAATTTATTTTATCAGCTGTTGCGAGATTAACAATTGCAATTATGCGATCTGCTAATTCTTCAAAATAATTTTCAGGAACAGAAAAACAGTTGTCGGTTATCAGTTGTCGGTTATCAGCATTCGTAAGTTTAGTCAGCGAGATAAAATGTTCTTCTGATTCATCAAAATAATTTTCCGGTAAAACAAAACCATCTCCTTTCGCCCTGAGCTTATCCAGCAAAGGCGCGTGTTTCGACAAATCGTCGAAGTCAGCAGGAAGGTTATGTTCGTTATAATCGGTCATTTCAGTAGTCAGTAGTCAGTAGTCAGTTGTGTGAGTAGTCAGTATTAGTTTGAATTTTGAATTTTGAATCTTGAATCTTGAATGTTGAATGTTGAATCTTGAATTTTTCAATGTGTAAGATCATCCGTGGCACGAATAAACGCTTCTATTTTTTTTACTGCGTGATGATACGAAGCTTTTAATGCGCCGACGGAAGTTCCAAGAACTTCGGACATATCATCATACTTCATATCTTCAAAATATTTCATTGTAAAAACCAGACGTTGTTTTTCCGGTAATTGAGCAATGGCGATTTGTAATTTCTTTTGGATGGTATCGCCGTTGAAATAATTATCGTCCTGTAATTTTCCTTCAATACTTTCTTCCACATCACCGAAGCGCACATAACGTTCTGCTTTTCTCTGGCGGATAAAGCTCAGCGTTTCATTTGTTGCAATGCGATAAAGCCAGGTAAACAATTGAGAATCTTCTTTGAAATTATCCAGCCCTTTCCACGATTTGATAAACACATTCTGCAGCACATCATCCGTATCATCGTGATCGATCAGCATTCGGCGGATGTGCCAGTATAAACGTTTCTGATAACGCTCCACGATTTTCCTGAACGCGAGCTGCCTCGTACGTTCATCACGAAATTGTGCGATCAATTCTTTATCAGATAATTCTTCTGTCATAGAAAAAGGCTGCACCGTTTTACCGTTACAGCCTCAAGTTATTGAAAACTTCCAAATTGGAATTTTTCTATTTCTTACGTGCAATCGCACGGAGGGCAGCGTTCACAATATCAATCGTGTCGAGGCCGTACTTGGTCATGAGCTGATCAGGCGTGCCGCTTTCACCAAAGCTATCGTTCACAGCAACCATTTCGAGCGGGGCAGGAGTGTTGCTCGTGAGAACGTGTGAAATGCTCTCGCCAAGTCCACCGAATTTATTGTGCTCCTCCGCCGAAACAGCGCAACGGGTTTTGTTCACTGATTCTATGACGGCCTTTTCATCCAAAGGTTTAATGGTATGGATATTTATTATTTCAGCTGAAATGCCTTGTTTTTGGAGAATTTCCCAGGCCTCAATTGCTTTCCAAACCAAATGGCCGGTTGCAAAAATGGAAACATCGGTTCCTTCATACAGCGTCACTGCTTTCCCGATCTCAAACTTTTGATCAGGAGCAGTAAAATTAGGAACTGCAGGGCGACCGAATCGCAGGTAAACAGGGCCTTCGTAATCTGCAATGGCTAATGTTGCAGCTTTGGTTTGATTGTAATCGCATGGATTAATTACCACCATTCCCGGAAGCATTTTCATCAAACCAATATCTTCAAGGATCTGGTGCGTCGCGCCGTCTTCTCCTAATGTCAATCCCGCATGTGAAGCGCAGATCTTTACATTTTTTCCGGAGTAAGCAATCGACTGGCGAATCTGGTCGTAAACGCGGCCCGTAGAAAAATTCGCGAACGTTCCTGTAAATGGAATTTTTCCACCGATCGTAAGTCCGGCAGCAATTCCCATCATGTTTGCTTCCGCAATTCCGATTTGGAAAAAACGTTCAGGATGTTCTTTCTGAAACGCATCCATTTTCAGCGAGCCTGTCAAATCAGCACAAAGCGCCACAACATTCGGATTTGATTTTCCAAGTTCGGAAAGTCCCGCACCGAACCCGGAACGTGTGTCTTTTTTTTCTGTTGGCTTGTATTTATTTTCCATTGTTAGTGTTTAGTTCGGAGTGTTTAGTTCGGAGAAAATAGTTAATTCAAAATTTCATTCAAAGTGTTTTCGGATTCTTCTCCGAACTAAACACTCCGAACTCAATACAACTTTACAGTCACTTGTCCACCCGGTTCAACTTTAAACTTTCGTTCAACCGAATAAATTGTTTCATGCGCGGATTTTGATCGGTAAACGATCGTGTAATTTCCGGGCTGCAAAACAATATTTTCATTCAGCTGGCTCGGATTTAAATTTGCCACCCATGTCAGCTTATTATTTTCATTCAATAAAATTTGTCCTGTTCCTTCTGATGGTTTGAAAATGCTGACAACACCGGCTTGAGGAATTTGAATCAATGTTGTTTTGCTTTGACCAATATCAACATTGTTCATGTAAATTCTCGGAAGCGTTAAAATTTCAATATCGTATTTTCCGCAAATGTATTTTTCTAATCTTCCGAAATCCTGCACGTTGATGGTTTGCATTGTTCCTGCTTTTCGGACAATACATTGCAGTCGCTGGTAATTATTTATTCCCGCCACCTGCAGATTTAAAAATCCCTGCGGCGCATCGACGGCAATAATATTATGTTTCCCGGGAGTGATCGTAATATTTTCTTTTACAACCTGCGGGATCGTATGCACAACCAATTTGTAAGTAGAAAGCGGGTCAAGCACAATCGTATCGGGAATGCCACGGTTATTCATCGTGTGCATATAATTGTAACGGATCACACCGGTTTGCTGATCGTAAAATGTCATTGACACATCAGTCTCTGTTGGTTTTCCGCCTGCGTCAAGCAAATTCACTTGTGCTGTTGTGCTGTTCATCGCCTGCGAAACAACGATGTTGAGAATATTATTGAACGTAGCTTCTTCCGCGACATTGTAAACTTTACCAATACAATTCAGCGAAGTATAATCAACAGTTCCGATACCGATCACGAATGGCTTCAGCACAATTCCTTTTGATTGAAGCGCAAGAGAAACGGCACACGGATCGCCGCCGCATTCTTCAATTCCATCGGTGATCATGATAATAATGTTGCGCGTAGTCTTCCCGTCATTGGGGAAATCATTGCCGCATTTTTCCAGTGAATAAGCAATAGGAGTGGTGCCGGTCGGAACTATTTGTTCGATTCTCGCAATCATTGCAGGAACAGCAACAGACGGTCGGCCGATCGGAACTTCAAGCTTTGAATCTTCGCAATTTCTTGTCGGCTGTAAACGATATTGATGACCGAAGCAACGCAAACCAACTTCCAGGTTCTGCACATTTTTCAGGCTGTCGAGAAAAGTGGTGAATAATCTTTTCGCGATATCCATTTTCATCCCTGACTGCCACGTTCCGTACATGCTGAAGGAAGCATCGAAAACAAAAAGGATCCTGGTAAGAGGAGGCGTATATTTTGTTTGCTGCGATTTTAATCCGCTGCCGGCAAACAGGAATAATACAAGAAGAAAAACGCTGATCCGGGAGAAAAGTCTTCGTTGTTTCATAGGGCTAATAGTCACCGATAGTTCCGGTATTGACGAGCTGTTCCAAAGCCTGTGCCAGTTGCGCATCATTCGGTGCAACGCCATGCCATTTGTGCGATCCCATCATGAAATCAACACCTGCTCCCATTTCCGTTTTCATCAGTATAACGACCGGCTTGCCCTTGCCAGTATGTGATTTTGCTGTTTTTAAGCCATCCATCACTTGCTGCATATTGTTTCCGTCAGCAATTTTCAAAACGTCCCAGCCAAATGCTGCAAATTTCGCTTCCAGGTTACCAAGCGGCAACACATTGTCGGTCGATCCGTCAATCTGCTGACCATTAAGATCAACTGTGCAAATAATATTATCGACTTTATTTCCAGCAGCATACATTGCCGCTTCCCAGATCTGGCCTTCGTTTAACTCACCATCGCCATGAAGCGTGTAAACCAGGGAGTTATCTTTATTCAGCTTCTTTGCCAAAGCCGCTCCGATTCCAACCGACATTCCTTGTCCGAGCGAACCCGAAGCAATACGAACGCCCGGCAAACCTTCATGTGTGGTCGGATGGCCCTGCAAACGTGAATTGAGCTTGCGGAAAGTAGCTAACTCGTTGACAGGAAAGTATCCTGAACGGGCAAGAACGCTGTAAAATACCGGTGAAATATGTCCGTTTGAAAGGAAAAACAAGTCTTCACCATTACCGTCCATGTTAAAATTGGCCGGATCATGTTTCATCACGTCAAAATAAAGCGCGACAAAAAATTCCACACAGCCCAACGAACCGCCTGGATGGCCTGAATTCACTGCATGCACCATTCGTACAATATCACGACGCGTCTGGGCGCAATGGCATTCAAGCTCTTTCAGTTCCATAGTCAGTAGTCAGTTGTCGGTTGTCAGTTGTCGGTAGTCAGTTTTTTGTTTTTATAGGGTGCGTTTCCGAAACGCACCCTATAAAAACAAAAAAAATCGGATGTCGCGCAAAAGTAAAACCTTTCTCCCCCTCATTTCCTTCTGTTAATAACATTCGCATCTTGTTGAAAACTGTGGGCTTATGCGTTAAAAAGACTTTCTCATTCCCAATTTTGAAAATGGTATTTTTGCGGCCCTGCGAAGAATTTGTTTTATTCGCCCTTTATTTAAACATCCATCCACCCGAAAAAAAGCCCGTGGATATAACCAAATCTGATTTATGGCCTTAAAGTGCGGTATTGTCGGTCTGCCGAATGTGGGAAAATCAACGCTGTTCAACTGCCTTTCCAATGCGAAAGCACAAGCAGCTAACTTTCCTTTTTGCACAATTGAGCCGAATGTGGGCGTAATCACGGTTCCGGATGAACGGATGAATAAGCTGGCAGAGCTTGTTGTGCCTGAGCGCGTTGTCCCGACAACCATTGAAATCGTCGACATTGCCGGACTTGTAAAAGGTGCCAGCAAAGGCGAAGGTCTTGGAAATAAGTTCCTTGGCAATATCCGCGAGTGTGATGCGATCCTGCACGTTGTCCGCTGCTTCGACGATCCGAACGTGGTTCACGTGGATGGTTCTGTCAACCCGGTGCGCGATAAAGAGATCATCGACATGGAATTGCAGTTCAAAGACCTGGAAGCTGTTGAATTACGTTTGAAAAAGCTGGAGAAGCAGGCGAAATCGGGAACTGATAAAGACGCTAAAAAAACGTACGATATTCTTTTACAGTTGCGTGATGCGTTGCTGCAGGGGAAATCTGCCCGCACTGTGAATATTGCAAAAGAAGATTTGAAATACATCGAAGATCTTCATTTGCTCACCGTAAAGTCGGTGCTGTACGTTTGTAATGTGGATGAAGCTTCTGTGAAAACAGGAAATCATCATACTGCTGCGTTAATGGAATCGGTAAAAGATGAGCAGGCAGAAGTGATGATGATCACCGCGGCGATGGAAGCTGATATTGCTGCAATGGATACGTTCGAAGATCGCCAGGCTTTTCTTGCTGATATTGGTTTAGAAGAGCCGGGTGTGAATAAGCTCATCAGGTCGGCATATAAATTGCTGGATCTTCAGACCTATTTCACAGCAGGAGTAAAAGAAGTACGTGCATGGACGATCACCCGCGGGATGAGCGCTCCACAAGCTGCAGGTGTTATTCACACCGATTTCGAAAAAGGATTTATCAAAGCAGAAGTCATCAGCTACACCGATTTCACCACGTTAGGTTCTGAAGCTGCCTGCCGCGATAATGGAAAAATACGAATCGAAGGAAAAGAATATATAGTACAGGACGGTGATGTAATGCATTTCCGTTTTAACGTATAACAATGGCAGAAGTCGGATATGTTTTATTTTTTCTGACCACCTGGTTTGTTATACCGTATTTGCTCGGACTATTGTTCTTTAAATTTTTGAAAAAACGCTGGAAAGCATTAGGCAAAGACAAAGGCGCAATGAAGTTTGTTAACTACGGAGTTTTTTTACTCTGCGCATTAACAGGCTGGCTTTTTGAAATGCTGGTATTGACAGGAATAAAAATGCTTTTGTGAGAAGAGTGGTTAGTTCGGAGTGGTTAGTTCGGAGAAAAAAACTGCGAATCATTAATCAAGAACTTAACGCGAAAGAAAAATAAAGTGAGTTTGTTGCAATTGGTTAAGAGACATGTCTCCGAACTAAAAACTCCGAACTAAAAACTAAAATCAGTATGGCAAAAGAATCAAATTATAACGAAGAAAGTATCCGGTCGCTGGATTGGAAAGACCATATTCGTCTGCGTCCCGGGATGTATATCGGGAAGCTGGGCGATGGCTCTTCTCCTGATGATGGAATTTATATTCTCCTGAAAGAAGTTGTCGATAATTGTATCGATGAATTTGTCATGGGGCACGGGAAAACAATTGACGTTACTATTAAAGACGGCGTTGTTCGTGTTCGCGATTATGGTCGCGGAATTCCATTGGGAAAAGTGATCGATTGCGTTTCTAAAATTAATACAGGAGCGAAATACGATTCGGAAGCGTTTAAGAAATCTGTCGGACTGAATGGTGTTGGAACGAAAGCGGTGAATGCATTGTCTATGTGGTTCCAGGTGCAGGCGGTGCGCGAAGGCAAAACAAAAATTGCTGAATTCAAACGCGGCGATCTTATTAAAGACGATAAAGTAAAATCAACTGATGAAACGGATGGAACAATTATTTCTTTCCGTCCCGATGATAAAGTATTTATCAATTACCACTACATCAATGAGTACGTTGAAAAGATGTTGTGGAATTACGCGTACCTGAATGCTGGATTGACATTAAAATACAATGGAAACCCGATCAAATCTGAAAATGGTTTGCTCGATCTGCTCCAGAAAAATCTCAGCGGACCAATTGTTTACCCGATCATTCACTTGCGCGGCGAAGACATTGAAGTAGCCATCACACACAGCGATCAGCAATACGTGGAAGAATATTTTTCTTTCGTTAATGGGCAGCATACCACACAAGGCGGTACACACCAGGCTGCTTTCCGCGAATCGGTTGTAAAAGTTATCCGCGATTTTCTCAAGAAAGAATACGAAGCTTCCGACATTCGCACTTCTATTGTTGCAGCTGTTGCTGTAAAAGTGCAGGAGCCTGTTTTCGAATCGCAGACAAAAACAAAATTAGGTTCACAGGATATTGGTCCGAAAGGTCCTTCCATGCGAACATTCGTTTATGATTTCCTGAAAAGTCAGCTCGATAATTATTTACACAAAACTCCTGAAACTGCAGATCTGCTTCACCGCAAAATTCTTGCAAGTGAACGCGAACGTAAAGAGCTTTCAGGAATTCAGAAGCTGGCGCGCGACCGTGCGAAAAAAGCAAATCTTCATAATAGAAAATTGCGCGATTGCCGTGTGCATCTCAACGATTTTAAAGATGAGCGTCGTTTGGCAAGCTCACTTTTTATTACCGAAGGAGATTCTGCAAGCGGATCAATCACCAAAGCGCGTGATGTAAATACACAAGCGGTTTTCAGCTTAAAAGGAAAACCATTGAACGCTTACGGTCTCACGAAAAAAATTGTTTACGAAAACGAAGAATTCAATCTCATTCAAGCCGCAATGGATATTGAAGACGGATTAGAAAATCTTCGTTACAACAATATCGTGATCTCGACAGATGCAGACGTTGACGGAATGCACATTCGCTTATTGCTGATGACTTTCTTCCTGCAATTTTTTCCTGATTTAGTGAAGAATGGACATTTGTATATTTTACAAACGCCATTGTTCCGCGTTCGCAATAAAAAAGAAACGATCTATTGTTATTCCGAAGATGAACGTCGTGCAGCAATTTCAAAGCTCGGCACAAAACCGGAGATCACACGATTCAAAGGTTTGGGTGAAATTTCCCCTGATGAATTCAAACATTTCATCGGAAAAGATATTCGCCTTGAGCCTGTAATTCTGAGTGGTGGTTCCAGCATTCCTCAAATCCTTTCTTATTACATGGGAAAAAACACACCCGAGCGCCAGGATCATATCATCGCGAATTTGCGTGTAGAAAAAGATATTGTAGAAGGCGAGCCGTTAAAGGAAAAAGAAGAATTGGAAACTGTTTAAAAAAAAGAGTGGTTAGTTCGGAGTGGTTAGTTCGGAGAAATCTGAGTTTATCATGGAACTGAAAAAAGTAATAGAAAAGAGTTTTTAGTTCGGAGTGGTTAGTTCGGAGAGTTTCAATATTATCTCCGAACTAAGCCCGATAATTTATCGGGACCGAACTAAAAACTAAAATAGTAAAGTACAACAGAGCTTTAGTTAGAGAATTTCCCTCAACTCCGAACTAAAAACTCCGAACTAAAAACTAAAATGGACAAAGACGACAAAGACCTTTTCGATAAAGAAAATAATTCCGAAGACGGAGAACAATCTCATGCAGAACGTTCTGATGTGCGAATGGTTTCCGGGATGTTTGAGAATTGGTTTCTTGATTACGCATCGTATGTAATTCTCGAGCGTGCAGTTCCGTATATCGAAGATGGTTTAAAGCCTGTGCAACGCCGTATCCTGCATTCGATGTGGGAAATGGAAGATGGCCGTTACAATAAAGTGGCGAATATCATTGGTAACACGATGAAATTTCACCCGCATGGTGATGCTTCTATCGGTGATGCGTTGGTGCAGCTCGGACAAAAAGATTTGTTGATTGATCAGCAGGGAAACTGGGGAAATATTTATACCGGTGACCGTGCTGCTGCTCCGCGTTATATTGAAGCGCGTCTTTCGAAATTTGCTTTGGATGTAGTTTTTAATCCGAAGACCACAGTTTGGCAAGCGACCTACGATGGAAGAAATCGTGAGCCGGTAACTTTGCCGATGAAATTCCCTTTACTGCTTGCACAAGGCGTAGAAGGAATTGCTGTCGGATTAGCTTGTAAAATTCTTCCGCATAATTTTAATGAATTGATCGACGCTTCCATTGCAGCATTGCGTGGAAAAAAATCTGATCTCTATCCTGATTTTTTCACAGCAGGCATGGCCGATTTTTCCGGCTACAATGATGGATTGCGTGGTGGGAAAATCCGTGTGCGCGCTAGGATCAAAGTAAAAGATTCGAAAACGCTTATCGTTACAGAAATTCCATTCGGAACAACAACAGGAAGTTTGATCGATTCTGTTATTGCTGCGAATGATAAAGGCAAGATCAAGATCCGCAAGATTGAAGATAACACTGCGGAATTTGTAGAGGTGATGATCCATCTTCAGCCCGGAATTTCTACTGATAAAACAATCGATGCGCTTTATGCGTTTACTGATTGCGAGATTTCTATTTCACCGAACGCTTGTATCATCGAGAATGAACGTCCGCGTTTTGTAGGCGTAAATGAAATGCTCAAAATTTCTTCAGCAAATACAATGGCACTGTTGAAGAAAGAGCTTGAAATTGAATTGCATGAATTACAGGAACAATGGCATTTCTCTTCGTTAGAGAAGATCTTCATCAAAGAAGAAATGTACATTGATTTCAAAAAATACAGCGACCGCGAAACACTTTATGTGTATTTGCATGAGCGCTTCAAACCATTCAAGAAAAAATTATTCCGCATCATTCACGATGAAGATCTGCACCGCTTAACGCAGATCCCGATGATTCGTATTACCCGTTTCGACACGATCAAAGCAGATGAGAAAATGCGTGATCTCGAAAATAAGATCGAAGCAGTAAAACATCATCTTGCGCATCTTACGGAATATGCAATTGATTATTTCAAAGATCTCAAGAAGAAATACGGTTCAGGCCGCGAACGTAAAACAGAGATCCGCACATTCGAAGTTATTGAAGCGCGACAAGTCATTATCAATAACGTAAAGCTGTACGCGAATAAAGAAGAAGGTTTTATCGGTTCAGGATTGAAGAAAGATGAATTCATCTGCGACTGTTCTGACCTCGATGAAATAATTGTATTCCGTCGCGATGGTGTAATGATGGTGACGAAAGTTGCAGATAAAACCTACGTTGGAAAAGACATTATTCACATGGCTGTTTTCCGCAAAGGCGATGATAAGACCTTATACAACATGGCTTATCGTGATGGTAATCGCGGTAACACCATGGTGAAACGGTTTAACGTAACCGGCGTAACGCGTGATAAAGAATACAATTTAACACGCGGCGCGAAAGATTCTAAAGTGCATTATTTCTCCGTTAGTCCGAATGGTGAGAATGAGATCATCACCGTTTTCCTTACACCAACATCAGGCGCGCGCAAGCAGGAATTCGATATGGATCTTTCCCAGGTTGCGATCAAAGGAAGAGATTCACAGGGAAATATTCTCACACGTTATCCTGTGCGCAAAATTGTTTTGAAATCGAAAGGAAAAGCTGCGATCAAAAAGCAGAAAGTCTGGTTCGACGAAGACACGCATCGCCTCAACTACGAAGAGCGCGGAACGTACATCGGCAATTTCGGTCCGGAAGATAAAATACTTTCGATCACACAAACCGGTCATTACCGCATGACAGGAATCGAAACCACCTTGCACTTCGACGAAGACATGATTCGTATTGAGAAATACGATCCTGCTGCCGTTACGACTTGCATTTATTCCGATGGTGAAAGCAAGCAATATTTCCTGAAGCGTTTTGTTTTTGAATTGACCGATAAAAAATCGCTTTTCATTACGGAACACGCTGAGTCACGCATCGAGCACATCAGCAATCACCACGGACAAAAAGTCGTGATCAATTTCGCGAAGGTAAAAGGTGTTGAGCCAAAACCGGAAAAGATCGAAGCTGATGAGTTTATTGAAATTCGTAATATGAAAGCGAAAGGAAATAAGCTCAGTGCCGGCAAGATCAAAGACATCGACATGATCGATCCGTTTGCCAAAGTTTCTGTCGAAGAGATAGAGGCTGAAGAGAATGGTGAAAGTCCGGTGGAGAAGTTGAGAAAGTCAACGAAAGAAGGTGGAAAGAAAACCGGTCCGCAGGGGAAATTGTTTTAATAAGTCGATTTGAAACGTTTACTCGTTCTTCTTTTTGTTCTGAATTTATCTGTAGCAAATGCGCAGATCGGAATTGAAGGTGGAGTTTATGGCGAATATTTTCGGACGGATGTAAGCTATACAAACGCGAATTATATTTTTTCCGCGGGAGCAGTAGCCTATGTCCAGCTTGGAAAATATATTACGCTGAATTATCGATTTGGCGTCGGAAATTATTCTTCTGAATACCGCTATATACATTGTCCCACTTCCTGGGCAATAGGAGGCCATTTAATTAATAGAAATGGCAATATATATGGAGCTTTCCTGGGAATAATTCCAGAAGGAATTGGCTTTTATACACGAAAGGATCATTCCGGAATTCATGTTGGTCTTAATCTTTTAGGTTTTGAGTATTATCACAAACGAAAGGATTGGCATGATGATTTTGAAATAAGGCCTGATTTTCTTTTTCGTTATCGCTTTCGGAAAGAATCTAAATTTCAATTGATTTCCCCTTATGCAGGTGTCACCCTTTTTTATAATTCATTGAAAAAAGTGCCTGACTTTAAGTTAGGTATCGCAATTACTTTTGAAAGCAAGAAATCAGAGCCGAAAGAAAGCAAAGGTGAAAACGAAAGCAGTATTGAAAAGAAAAAGAAAAGAATATTTCATACCAATTAGCTGAAGCGTTGACATTGGTTGGCAAACAATCTTTATCTTCATTTCATAAATAAAAATATGAACAACGAATTAAGTCTCGCGATCATCGAATCCTTCCGCCAGGAATTTATCAAGATTAAAAACCTTGCAGAAGACGCTGTTTATGCGCTCAGGGATTATCCTTTATATATCGAGCCTTTCCAGGACTCTCGTCGTTATGATTATGATGCTAAACCATATTCTATTGGTATTTTGATGCAGCGGACAATAGGAAATCTGCAATCGCGCTGGATCGATTTTTTAACTACCGATGGTGAAAAGCAATCGAGAAAGCCAGAGCAGGAATTTGTTTCGAAAAATTGGTCTAACGAAGAATTACTGGAGAAATGGCATGAAGCATGGCTGATTTTATTCAAGGCAATCGTCGAGGAATTAGAACAGAAGCCGGAAAATTTATTCAAAACGATTCAGATCAATAAGCACCCTTACACAGTGCATGAAGCATTGCTTCGCCAGGTAACGCATCATACATTTTATGCTTCGCAGATTGTGATTTTAGCTAAAGCAATGAAACGTGATTATAATCATGATGATTTGTTGACGATGATGGATAGGGCGGAGGAGTGGCGGGATTAGTTACAACACTTCATTAGGAGGTGAAGTTTTCCAATGTTTGTTGTATAAAGCCTTTGCAAGTTCTTCTTTATCATTAAAGTTGGCAGGAAGTTTAACAGCTCCGACTATCTTCTTAAGTTTTGTCGATAGAATTGGAAAGTGTTCGTCCTCGTACTTCTCAATTAAAATTGCTAAAGCTTCAAGTTCATCACCTTCAGGGGAATATTTTTTGGCAAGAAAGATTAATTCAAGCCTTGCAAGTGCTGATTTGTAATCTTCTTCGTTTTCACTTGAGCTGATAATCATATCTAAAGATATGATATTGCATTAAAAAACAACCACCATTTTCACCCCGCCATCACAAAATCCACCCCCTCCACATATTCCTTCCTCCTCAACATCCTCCTGATCTCATCCCGCGCGCCACGCGTTCCCACGTAGCTCACAATATACGCGTCCTCTTTCGCAGGCATATCTTCTGCTTCGGAAACAGTCAGTCCGTTAAAAACCTTCCCCGTTTTTTTTGGATCAACATCAAGGTATCCGCCGAATGCAAAA
This sequence comes from Bacteroidota bacterium, assembly GCA_031412295.1. Classification (GTDB taxonomy): domain Bacteria; phylum Bacteroidota; class Bacteroidia; order Palsa-965; family Palsa-965. The sequence continues at coordinate 39,468 of JANOCU010000002.1, read as the reverse complement.
GCAGATTCCAAAAGCAAATCACTTTTTTTCCTCGTCCCGCGACCTGCGCCGCACAACCAGATTTTTCTTCCTTTGATCTTATCTTCTAAAAAACGAACCAGGTAATTTGTTTTGATGCGATTAAAAGCTTCATTCGAATAACGCTCATCAATGCGCGATAATCTTCCTGAAAGATCATTCCAGTAAAGCAGCTGACGCGTTACTTTTCCCATCACCACACCTGCATCCATCCACCGCAACCATAATTCATAATCTTCCGGAAAATCTCCATCGCGGTAACCACCATATTTTTCCACCAGCTCTTTCCGAAACATCACCGAAGGATGCGCCATCGGGGATTCTACAAAACGATTCAATGCAATGTCTTCAGAAGAACAAACAGAATTGATCCAATGTACATGCGTGGCGTAACCTTCCTGCGTTTTTGCATTCCCGCCATGTTCAACAAGGCAGCTTACCAAACCGAACTGTTTATTTTCGTTCAGCTCTTTTAATTGTCTTTCAAGCCGCTCAGGATACATCACATCATCGGCATCCATGCGTGCGATGCAGGAGCCGGTGGATTGTGCAATGCCGAGATTCAATGCAGCCACAATCCCCTGGTGTTCGCCGGAAATAATTTTGATGCGCGGATCTATTTGTTTTAGCTGAGCGAGGATTGCTGTTGTGCCGTCGGTAGAGCCATCATCGATAAGGATCAGCTCAAATTCTTTATGGCTTTGCTGCAGGCAAGAATGAACTGCGGATGCAATCGTAGCTGCCCCATTATACACGGGAAGAATAATTGAAACCATTTGATCCCTCATGGCTTTTGTTTTACTTAAAGATGCTTTCATGAAATCCACCCACTTATTTTCTGCGTAAGTTACTTCAAATAATAAATAATACTCTAAAAATAGATTTATGAAAACTCTAAAAGTATTGGGGATGTCGCTTGTAATGCTCGCGCTCTTCGCAGGAAAATTAAATGCACAAGCTACGATGGACGGAACTAAAATGGTAGGTGGCGCAGAAATGTTTCCGACAAAAAATATTGTTGAAAATGCTTCCAATTCCAAAACGCATACAACATTAGTTGCAGCAGTTGCAGCAGCAGGATTGGTTCAAACGTTGTCAAGCCCCGGACCATTCACAGTGCTCGCACCAACAAATGATGCATTCGAAAATTTACCGGAAGGAACATTGGAAAACTTATTAAAGCCGGAAAATAAAGCAACGCTTACAAAAATCCTTACTTATCACGTACTTGCAGGTAGCTACACGATGTCTGACATTATGAAATCTATCAAGGCAGGAAAAGGTAAAGCTTCAATGAAAACCGTGAGTGGTGGTATGATCACATTCATGATGAATGGCGAACATAACATTACCATAACTGATGAAATGGGAGGCGTTTCGAACGTTTGTATCTACGATGTAAAGCAATCGAACGGACAGATCCATGTTATTGATACGGTGCTCATGCCGAAATAAATAACAATGTTTGTAGATTATTAAGTGAAAAAGGGCGAAAGCCCTTTTTTTATTTTCCAAAGCAGCAGGTTAAGAATTTAAACCAGACCTTTGCTGCAATGCAAACCATCACCGGAACTGATCTTTTTAAAGCAGCTGAAATTCTTCGCAGCGGCGAACTCGTAGCCATTCCGACAGAAACAGTTTATGGATTAGCTGCAAATGCGTTGAATCCGGAAGCTGTTTTGAAGATCTACGAAACAAAAGGCCGGCCCACATTCAACCCGCTCATCGTTCACGTTCACAGCGCAGCCGATTTTTCTAAATACGCAAGCGAAGTTCCTGAGCTGGTGAAGCTGCTCGCTGAAAAATTTTCCCCGGGACCAATCACTTTTGTCCTTCCGAAAAAAAGCATCATTCCTGATATCGTCACCGGCGGAGGTGATACCGTCGCGCTTCGTGTTCCCGGTCACCCGATCACGTTGAAGCTGCTTGCCCATTTGGATTTCCCGCTCGCAGCGCCGAGTGCAAATCCTTTTGGCTACATCAGTCCCGTGAATGCGATGCATGTCGCAGATCAATTGGATGGATTGATTCCTTACATTCTTGATGGCGGACCGAGTATGATTGGAGTGGAATCTACTGTTGTGACGGTTGAAAATAAAAAGCTGATCGTGCTGCGGCTTGGCGGTGTTTCGCTGGAAGATTTGAAAGAAGTTGTGGAAGATGTTGAGCTTCGAATCAATAGTTCATCCGATCCGAAATCGCCCGGACAATTAAAATCGCATTACGCGCCCAAGATTCCTTTGCGTTTGGGAAAGATGGAAGAGTTGCTGAAAGAATATACAACAGAGAAAAAAGCAATATTGTCGTTTACCCAGAAGTACGAAGCGGAAAATATTGTTGCCGAAGAAATTCTTTCTACAGACGGAGATTTAAATGAAGCCGCAAGAAATTTATTTATCGCGCTAAGAAAATTAGATAATTCCGAAGCAGAAATAATCTTAGTCGAAAGATTTCCCGAACACGGATTAGGTTTAGCAATTAACGATCGCCTGGAAAGAGCAGCCATATAAAATCTGCGATCTATTTATTTTTTATATTTCTTTTCCGCGTACCTCCGTGCCTCCGCACCCCCGCGTTAAAACAAATCGCAAGGAGATTCCTAATCCGAAAAAATAAATTCCACCCTGCGATTTTTATTTTTATCAGAACTGATCGGCTTTGAACTACCATAACCTTTCGTAGTAATTCTCCCTTTTGCAATTCCATTCTCAACAAAATACCGTGCTACAGCCTCAGCTCTTGCTTCTGATAATTTCTGATTATGCTCAAGCGAACCATCGGAATCTGTATGACCATCTATCTCCACATTCAACTGCTGCTGTTCCAACATTGCATGGATAATTTCATCCAGGACAGGAAAAGATTCTTGTTTTATAACCGACCTGTCAACTTCGAAATACACATTATCAATCACAAGCGTTTTTCCCGCAGCGATTTTAAATGTAGTATCAACAGGAATTTCCAGAACAATTTCTGCTTCTGCAATAGTGTCATTTGTCGGTAGAGAAAGTGAAATATCATCCAGGTAATAATAAGCGTATGGCGCACCATTTTCACCATTCACTTTCTTCGATTTTGTTTTTTTATCCGCAGAAAAATTTCCGATCGTAATAAATTTTTCACCGCCCTTTGCAGTGTAAGTTGCCTGGAATACCATCCATTTTCCATTTATACTTTCCTGGTCGGTGCTGTCGATGATCAGCTGCGGAATAAATTTCAAAGCCATCGCCTTCTCTTTCTCCATGATCCGGTCGTGCGTCAGGCAAACTCCGAAACTATTGATCATTTGTCCGCTGTAAGCTGCCAATGCAAGCGCCATCGAAAAATGATACGTCACACCTTCTAAAAGCGGTGAGCTGAATTCACCAATCACATATTCCCTGTATTCTTTTAGTCCGCCATATACCGCAATTCCCGCCATCGCCTGGCCCGAATGACTTGACGGCAGACCATATGGATTGTCGAGATATGGATTTCCACGAAGAAAATAATCAGGCGATCCACCCGTAGGAGAAAACCAGTTCTTCACACGATTGCCGCGCATATTATCAGAGCCCGGACCATTCCCATAAATTTCTCCATGCTCTTCAAATCCAGGATTCAAAACCATATTCTGCGAAAAGGAAAAATTTTCCAACAGCAAAAAACAACAAATCGCAAAGACATGTTTCATATTTTAAAACTACAGATTTCTACTATAACGCTGATTGCCATAGAATGGTACATTTTAGTATTTAGTATTTAGTATTTAGTATTGAGACTGGGTGTGTATTTTCACTGTTACAAACTCATCGATTTTAATATCCGTTTTTTATCCGTAAAATCCCTGCCTGCCATTTCGCGCATGCTTTGTGCTGCGGCAGGCAGGCGTGCAATCCGTGTCCCATCCGATATTATTCTCAAAGCCTGATTATAGTCTCAATACCCACTACTCAATACAATCCCCCAAGAAAATCTTACTTTTACAGACAGACTATGAAAAAGATCCTTGTTGCCAATCGTGGTGAAATTGCCCTTCGTGTGATGCGTTCCTGTCGCGAAATGGGAATTAAAACCGTTGCTGTTTTTTCTGAAGCTGATCGTAATGCGCTTTTTGTTCGGTATGCCGACGAAGCCGTTTGTATCGGTCCGCCGCCTTCCAGTCAATCATATCTCGATGGCGATAAAATTATTGCTGTTGCGAAGAAATTGAATGTAGAAGGCATTCATCCAGGCTACGGATTTCTTTCCGAGAATTCTGAATTTGCTGCGAGCGTTGAAAAAGCCGGCATCACTTTTATCGGACCTTCTCCCGAAGCGATGGAAATGATGGGCGATAAGCTCTCTGCAAAAGCGGCTGCGAAAAAATATAAAATTCCGATGGTGCCCGGATCTGAAGGCGCGATCATCGATGTGAAGGATGGAAAAAAAGTGGCGCTTGAAACCGGATTTCCATTGCTGATCAAAGCGAGCGCGGGTGGTGGCGGAAAAGGAATGCGCATCGTGGAAAAGATTGAAGAGTTTGAGGAACAAATGAAAATGGCGGTCGGTGAAGCAACTTCTGCTTTCGGCGATGGTGCTGTTTTTATTGAGAAATATGTTGCCGGTCCACGTCACATTGAAATACAAGTATTGGCAGATAATCATGGCAATATTGTTTTCCTGTTTGAGCGTGAATGTTCGATTCAGCGACGTCACCAGAAAGTGATTGAAGAAGCGCCGTCGAGTGTGCTGACTCCTGAAATTCGTGAGCGCATGGGAAAATGTGCGGTTGATGTTGCGCGTGCCTGCAATTATCGCGGCGTTGGAACGGTAGAATTTTTGCTGGATGAAAACAAAAATTTCTATTTCCTCGAGATGAACACGCGTTTACAAGTTGAGCATCCCGTGTCAGAAATGATCACAGGAATTGATTTAGTTAAAGAGCAGATCAAAGTCGCGAGAGGCGAGAAACTCTCTTTTCAGCAATCCGACCTCAAAATTCACGGCCATTCGATGGAAGTCCGGGTTTATGCCGAAGATCCAAAAAACAATTTTTTACCCGACATCGGCAAGCTCATCACGTACCGCACACCCAAGGGAACCGGCGTGCGTGTGGACGATGGATTTGAAGAAGGCATGGACATTCCGATCTATTATGATCCGATGATTGCCAAGCTCGTGACCTGGGGAAAAGACCGTGAAGAAGCCATCCAGCGCATGATCCGCGCCATCGACGAATACCAGATCAGCGGTGTACAGACGACGCTTTCTTTCTGCCGTTTTGTTCTTGAGCATGAGGCTTTTAGGTCTGGAAACTTCGATACGCACTTTATCAAGAATTACTTCAAACCGGAGATGCTCGACAGCAAAGATCCGGAGGAGTCAGAAATAGCGGCCATCCTCGGTTCGGCATGGATGAATGCACAGAAACTGAAGTCCGGAAAGCTGCTGGAAACCGACGGAAATGCATCTGCCTGGAAGACCAATCGCACCAGGAACGATTAGTTCATAACCTGTTCATTGCAATTAACAAAACCGGATTAACAATTATTCGCGGCCTATACCGTAACAAAGTCTTGCAAACCAGCGTTATGAATCCAGCCCCGTACTGAGCCTGTCGAAGTATGGCACTACTTTTGAATTACTGTTAGTATGAAAAACGCTATTCTTTCTTTCGCATTACTTTTCACCGTGGCTTACCTCGGTGCGCAGGAGATTTCTGCCGGTGATGTTTCGAAATATCCGAAAGACATGGTTACGTATTCGCTCGATTCAAACGGCGATACGATGGCGTATATCATGAATTATACTTGTGTCATTTCTGCTGAAAAACCTTTTAAGAATGCAAAAGAAAAAGCGAAATGGGATAAGCTGAAGCGTGATGTGAAAAAAGCGTATCCGTATGCTGTAACAGCAAAAATGAAGCTTGCCGAAATGGACGCGCAGCTTGCTTTGATAAAAGGCGAGAAGGCACGAAAAGACTTTAATGAGAAGTGTGAGAAAGAATTGACCGACCAGTTTTCCCAGGATATGAAAAGCCTTACCGGAACGCAGGGAAAAATTCTTTTTAAATTGATGGACCGCGAAACAGGTTCAACAACTTACCAGATCATCCGTGAACGACGTGGACCATTCTCCGCTTTCATGTGGCAAAGTGTCGCAGTTGTGTTTGGTAACAACCTTAAATCCGATTACGATCCGTACGGCGATGATGCGAAGATCGAAGAAGTAGTGGTCCTGATCGAAATGGGCGTCATCTAGAGAAGGATTTAGTGTCTTGAATTTCCCTTACGAACATTTCATAATAAAATACAGTGCATAATAGCGCGGAAGGTCGGCATTGGCAGCTTGTGCTGATCCAGTCAGCTGGGGAATTGTGAACGTATGCGAGTGAAGACTATTCGTCGCATCATTATCTGTTCCTTGGTCGCCATCGCCGTGATAATAAGAATTGCTGTTGTTGCTTCCTGAAGATACATCTTTAGTTTTGTCAAAAGTTATACGGTGACCGTGCTCTCCGTCTTTATTAGTGGTGAAATTTTGCGTGTATGTAGTCACCGAATGGGTGTGTGTGTTGCCTCCGCCCGAAGTATTCAGGTAATGCAACGGGTTCGTATTCGGGGCGGGTTGGATAATTGAACCGGACGAATCGCCCGACGCGCCGAGTACAAAACGTTCTCTCAGGTCGGGGGTATTGTTTGTTCCGTCACAAACGTGCCAGCCAACGGGTAAGGTCGAAAGCAAACCGTGCCACATCATAATTGTTCCGATCGGAACCGTATCTACCTGGATGATGAATGTTTGCGAAACTGATTTTTGATCCGCATTATATGCAGTCAGCGTAAAATTTGTAGTGTGGTTTATTATTGCCCCTGTGGTGGCATTCATAAGTGATCCGGAATACATACGTTCGCCATCTTTAAAGATGGTGACATTCGTTGCGTTTAAGACATTCCAGGCTATACTGATATTATTTCCCGTATTAATAATATTTATTAAATAAGAGGCTGCTGAAAATGATGAGATTACCGGATCTGCCGGTGGTGCATCCTTAACCTGGATTTCTGCAGTAAGCTGCCCATCTTCATAACCGGGAAATCCGCTGTATTCCAGTACGGCCATGGTGATTGACCCGGCAACACCGGTTATAATCGACGAAGCCATAAAGCTCACCGATGCCGAAGCACCTGTTCCTAAAATGGTGCCGTCGGTTCCTAAAAGAGTTTCATCTTCTTCAATGATCCAGAACTGCGGAGTGGTGGATGGTTCTTTTTCAATACAGAGCTTGTTTTGATACAATTGTTGAATACTGATATTCACACTTCCGGCTTGTGAGTTGGTAAGCAGCGATCCGGCAGTAGATGAATTGTCTTGTATGAAATGCAATTTGAATTGCGGTGTGGATGATCCCCACGATGCAGTTCCCCCGGGAATCAATGGGGCATCACTGGTATTGGTGACGCGGAATGAAAGCTGGTTGATTATGCCACCATTATAGACGATGTTGCTGCCAATAAATTCAAATTGTACAGGAAGCGCAGCCGGAGCAGATCCATCGGTGCGCGGCGGATACACGAGCATGACATACAATTGTTCTCCGCCACTAACCGGGAGTCCTGCCTGCACATTAACATACTGGCAAGAAAAATATCCGCTATTGGCTGATCCCGTTATCACCGGAAAACCCAACGTAAAGTTTATCGAATCGCCCGGAGCCAGGCTGATGTTTGATGAAGGAAGCAACACCAAATATTCTCCGCTCTGGTTGTTTTGCTGCATTTGTACTGCCCAGCCCGGAGCAGTAATTGACATTCCTGAAATAATCGCATTGCTCAGCAACCCATTAAACAGCAGGTAAATTCCGGAATTACCTGCGGGCAGTTCATTGATGGCGAAACCCCCACCGGTATATTGCTGGAAAACAATATTAGCTGTTGTGGTATTCGTCAATGTAAGCGTCATTACATTCAGTGAAGTATCGGCACTGATATAAATATGGTTGCTGCCGTCGTTGGCAGTGAGCGTGATTTGAAGAGGAGTGTTCGAAGGCATGATTAATTTCTTTGGAATTAATTTTCAAAATCACGAAGACGGAGCCAGCCTTCGAGCAATTGTTGTGGCGTATAATCAAGCGCACCTTGCGTGGTGTTCTGAACCGTTTCGGAAAAATTCTGCGACTGCCATTCATCATTACTTACGCTAACCCATGACCATTGCCCTGCATCGATCTTCGGAAGCGGAATCGAAATCTCACTTGTATTCGAACCGGAAAGCACTGGAGCAGTAAGGAAAGTTACCGAGAGCGAATTCAAAGCAGCATTGTATTGATCGGGAGGCACTGTAATTGATTTGACCGGAAGTATTCCCGTGTTAGCATGCACTTCCCCGTTCGGATCAATAAGCATCATCACTGTTTTGCTGCTGCCGGGTGTATAACCGGTGGTGAGTGTTAATGGAGAACCCGATGCTGTAGAATCATAAAAGCGGGTAAAATCAATTCGTGTGTCTTCCTCTATCCAGTATCCGAATAATCCATCGTTTAAATTTTCCGGCATGCCAAGCTTTACCGGGAATTTCACCGCAGTAAATTCTGCATTATCTGTTCGGGCATTGGGAACCAGGTTTTGCGCAAAGGCCTCCCACGATTCACTGGCCGCAGCATCGCCTGCGAGATCGAGCCGGAGTGATGCGCGCGTGATGGCGAGCGGTTGGCCGGTTAATATGCCGGCAGTGTTGTTGGAAGAACCTGCAGGCATCGTTTGTTCTGCCGTTGTTTTCAACGAAGCGATCATTGAAATAAGCAAACCTGGATTACCATTGTTATAAATCCCTGCTGCAAAATTGCGCAACCATGGCAACTGATTTTGCATCACCGTTTGCAGATCGGTGTCGATCGGAAATAATCCGCCCGGAGCAGCGAACCAAAGCACAGAAGAATTGTCTGCGTTCACTGCCAGCTCCCCGAGTGGCGTGCCGTCTGCATTATAGAGAAACAAGCTGTTGTCGGGATAATCGGGCAATACCCAGCCGATAATAGGTGAGCTTGCCGGATGCGAGTTGGATTCTATCGTATCATAGTTAGCCGAAAGCCAGCGAAACAACAAACGCGCCGGCTGTGTAATGCGCGGTGGCAGAAAAGCTGTTCCAGGTGCAGCATTCAATGTTTGCGGAGGCGCCAATCCTTTTGCGATATAAACGGATTGAGGCAGGTTTTTGTCTTTGAAACGGCCAAAGGCATCTATCACCCGCAAAGCCACAATGCGGAATGTGCCGGTACGAATTGGATTAAATGCAAAATTGCTTTCAGGCGAATAAACAGATTGATCACCAACTGCATTCGCAACACCCGCAACAAAGGATTGATCAAATGAATTGGCCAATGGATCGGCAACTTTCATTTGCAAGCTTTGTTGCCGCATCAGCATGGATTGCATCAGCCCGGAAAGTTCCTGTGCAAGGATGGGCATGTCACTTACCGAATCAAGCACATCCTGCAGTTCCTGGTCGGATGATCCGGTTTGCTGAATGAATTGTTTAATGCTTTCGGCAAGGTTTACCTGTGCATCTGCGCTGAGCAGCACAGTTCCTGCATACAACTGCTCAACAGCGGGCGAAGAGTGGTTGTATTCTAACTCAATATCGTCTTCGTCCCAGGAAAAATTATCAAGAATAAAGCTTGAAGCGTACGAATCGCCGGGTTGTAAATATTGCACCGGGTTGAATTGCACTTCATATTGCAGCATGACCGGAAGCCATGGCGTTCCTGTCCAGGTAAAAATTGAAAGCGCCCCGGGAGCAATGGCAAGGTCGTGTGTTGTGGTGAGGTAATACGTATCCGGATGATTTTCATTTTTAAGGAACGATGCAATTGACGTTTGCAACACGTTACGCGTGGCTGCAAAATCCAGCTGTTGCCCGGTATTCTGTAAATAAGCCGAGCAAAATTTAACCGCCATTGCAGGTTGAAGCGGTTCGGACATCAATACCGCATCATTCAGCACCAGGTTGATGAATGATTCCGGGGAGTCGGAAGGGAAATCAATCATGGAGGTAATAAAACTTGCTGTGACCGACTGATAATTTTGCACTGCGTTGGATGCAATTTGTGTTGCGCCCACCAGGTTTTGAGATGTGCGGCAGTTGAGCGTACCTTCTTCGCCTGTTCGGTTAATTGGAAAAATATCATCGCCCTGCAAAATCAGGAACGGATTATTCGCCTGCCAGTAACGTGCAGCAGTAACGTCGTTCGTTAATTCATACTGCTCATCGAGCAAGCCTGTAATGAAATCAACTTGCGTATTGATGCTTTGCTGCAATGTTCCATCTTCTGAAACACGTTCTTGCAGCTCATTTATAGTATTTATTTGCACCGACAAGTATTCGCTTATTGCCTGCCCCTGCCCACGTACCTCCTCCGGCGTGTATTGCGTGTCGTATTTAACGAGCAAATATTTATACCAGTCAGAGAACAATTGCCAGCGTTTCGACGCCAGTGTTTCTTTCATCTCGTCAAGTTGCGACTGCTGAAGATTGAGTGTATTCAAATCTTGAGCAACCGGTTCGGGAATCGTTACTTCTCCTTCATAATCCGAATCAGATCCGGCGCGTACTTTTTTGCGCACCTGCCAGACAATTCCTGCATTGTAATTGGAAAAGCCTGCTTCGTGAACGCGTTCCTCGAAATTCTGAATCTTACCATTGATCGTTCCCAACTGTGTAAGCAAACCAAACTGCAATGCATTCAAAATGGTTTCTGTCAGCTCCGGATCCGATGCCCCCTGGTTGGCAAGCATTGCAGAAAGCGCTTCCTGCGATGATGCTCCTATGGAAACGGAAAGGCTGGAATTGTCGGAAGTGATATAAGACGTGCTGTTATTCCATGCGATGCCTGCCACCATTCCGCTGCACATAGTATTGGTTACTGTGCCTGCGGATTGATTGTCAAAAATCCAGTTGAAAGGATTATCACCCGAAACAATGCCAGCTGCACAAGGATCTTTCGAAGGATCGCTGTACCAGCCTGTCACTTGATAGGAAATGGAATCGTAATTGTAATCGTAATCGGCGTTGACAAGGTCATCCTGGAAACCGAAAACGGTGCTGCAATTCGGATAATACGATGCAAAGCTTGCTTCACCGTAACCGATGGCTGTCAGGTCGGGAAATCGTTCCGCTTGTGGATCTTCCGACCAGCCGTTTGCATTAAATAGTTGCCCGATGAAACGAAAATTCTGTCCCGCCACATTCGGATCTGTCGGTACAGTTGGCTGATGCAATCCATTCACCGCAACAGCGTGCAAATTCAAACGGTCGCTTTCTACAACCCAGGATTGTGTAATGATAGTTGCTGCAGGCGTAGTTATGTTTTTTTGGATCAGTCGTGTAACCATCCAGCGGTTCGGCACATTCGGATAAACAAGCGATCCGTCTTCCTGTTGCTGCCCGCGCATCAAACCCGCCGGCAATGCCCAATGCAAATGAATTCCCGCCGGCAATGTTGTTTGTCCCCCAAACGGTCCACCGCGCGAAACTACATCCGCATTGATATACGGCTTACGGTTTTTTTGTTGTCCGTTGTCTACATAAGGAAGTGTCGAAAAATCGGCCATGGGCACAAGCGCAAAACTTTGCCCCTGCGCATCCCGTTCGCTGATACAAAGCGCCTGCACCTGCATGGGAACAATCAAAGTCAATCCATCATTCATCGTTTCCTTTTTAGGAGTTTAGTTGAAATGTAACGAAGTCGGTATTCTGCACCATGGTTAAAGCAAACTCTGCAGATGTAAAAATCTTTTCAGGCTCAGGAGTTCCGGGCGCCCATGCATTGGCAGCCATCGTAGATGCAAGGCTGTGTATTCTGACCACTTTATTCTCAAGAACGGTAACATCTACAGTTACGCCTGTAAATGTGCCCGCAACTATATTATCCATGCTATTGACATAACGAATGCTTTTGTCATAATATTCATCAGTAACGGCATCCAGGCCTGTGTAATTAACCGCATTCAAATTAAAATTGAAATGAATGGTTTCGGCCGGCTCGCGCATTTCGACTCTTGCAACAATGCCATTGAACAAACACAACAACAGCGATGGAGAAATGCGTTCCATACGTAGTATCGCCAGTTTATTTTCTCCTGCTGCATCACTGTAACCGCTTACTTCCATGCCCGGCCATCCGCTTACTACAGCTGAACGCAGAAAAAATCCGGAAAGATTTGCCGGTGCGCTTTCGCCTTGTTCCACTTCCAGCATTCCCGAACGTACGGAAGAAAGATTTTCATTTACATAGACTTGCACTTGTGGCTGCAAGGCTTGCGATACCGTGGAAGTTGCAATGGTTGTTCCCGGGCTGAATGCACCATCGATCAATGCCGTGATCCAGTTTTCATCTACTTGAAAAAAGCGAATGGATTCATCAGGCAACATCCGGATATCGGGCACGAGGTAATTGAAGGGAATGCCGTACAACAAATGCAAACGGCTCAGCCACGCGATAATTTGAACCGTATCAGGATGTGCCATCAACGATTCGTCAAGCTGTACTTCTGACAAAGCAAGATTGCGTTTCGCGCGGGTGGTGGTTTTAGAAAATTGTTTTGCCATTATGCTTCTGAATTAGATCCTGAATTTATTATTGCTGCTAGAGGGCCGAGAACGTTTTTGATGGTAGAAGAAATGCGCGATTGTTTTTTTAAGCTCGCCTCCTGGTTTCCTTCGGGCGGTAGAATGAATTGTTCATCAATAATTGCTTCTTCAAGTGATTGCGATACAGCATCCGTTTGTCTGGCTTTCCAGCGTACCAGTGTTTGTGCGTAAGCATTGTCTTGCAGTGCCAGCAATTTCCCCAATTGCCACGACGATGCGTAAGTAGCATCCAACATACCGAGTGTCGGATCGTAACGCATCAGCTGATCAGCGCTGGTATAAGGTGGAATTAAAAAAGGAGGAGTTCCCAATGGCAACAGTGGCCCACGATACCACGACACGGTGCGGTCGCCATTGCGCAGCTGGTGGTTCATGGCTGTGTATCCCATGCCGAATGCATTTTGCACAGTTTGATTTGCTGAGGAAGGAGCATTCTCTTCTGTCACAAAAGGCATTTGCAAGGTGGGCGGATTCATATCCACATCCATTAACAAACCACCGAAACTTTGCAATTGCGGCGTGCAGCGAAATGACCAGGAATACAGCGACACCAATCTCATCATGGAAATTCCTACAGGAATATTGGCGCCGGGAGTTGTATCGGAATTGTATGCATTATTGGCGGTGGGCATGTAATCGGTGTAATTTTCCAGCGAAACGAGATGCACCGTGCTGAGGTGATTGATTTGCGGAAGACGATTGGCAATTACAACGGCATACGTATCGTTTGCCGCGGCATCATTCGAAGTGCTTTTGTTCGTTACGGAAACCTGCCGGACATGTGCGAGCCATTGCAGGTCGGTTACCGGGGGACAAATTTGATTGAATAGATTTAGCGGAACGTCAATCACATTTACAACATCATCATCCGATTCTCCCGCTTCAGTTGTTCGTGGCGGAAAGAAAGCAGAACTGGTTGAATTCAAAGTACCTAATGTCACCTGCTGCGTTGCGCCGATATTTTCCGATTCATCAAAAAGCAAAAGTGCAAGCCAGGGCGCCTTATTATTATTGGTGAGCTGACCGGTAAAGCCGGTGGTACGCTGCCAGGGAAGTGAAGATGAATTGATCACAATATGTGGCAGCACACGTTCGTATTGTCCGGAACTTCCCAAAGGAGGATAAACACTATTCACATCATTTGTTTCTAAGCTGAAGCGTTTCCCCGAAACATAAAATGACTGTTGCGCACTGTAAGTAGTTTGTGTGTTAGCTGTTATTGCCTGGCTGACTTCTACTGTATATTGCCCGCTTTCCAGCGCAGGAATATGGTTCTGAATAAAGGTGATGGTTGTTGAATCGTCGATCATTGGATGTTACTGAATAGAGGATGAGGAACTTGTTTCACCGAGATAACAAATGCGTGGCGCTGCATATAATATGTTTTGTGCATTGGCGGTATAATCGTCCAGTTGGATCTCGGCCGCGCTGTAAACTGTAAGTCCTTGAGCACCGAGCACATCCAACACGGAGTTACGTGTAGCGGTTACCGCGGACGATGCCAATGATGACTGGAAATTTTGCATTCCCTGCGCAAAATAATCAGCTGAAGGAGGAAGGGTTGGAGACCAATTACATAAGCGCGGATCGGGCACACCCCTGAAAAGCAATTGAGAAAGCGGCATCGCAGCCATTACATCAGGCCGCGTAGGTTTTGGTGTCAATTGAATTCCCTGTAAAACATTCCTGACAAGAGCATCGCCCGTCATCGAATTAGTTGTGTTTTTCCACAACCCTGAGGGAATGTTTTCCACAAGCGGCTTAACCGACCAAAGATTTGTGCGATCTGCGTTGCCGTTATAAGAAACAGTAACGCTCAATTGCACGCCGACATTTGCGGGAGCGAGACTCATAGGACCAATGCCAAAATCAGTATTTAATCCTCCCAGGGAATTTGAATTGTCGGGCCATGGATCGATCAATATTGTTTTGGAAGGAATGGATGTTGTAATTGAAATTCTTGATTTACCCGGATTCATCCGCCAGGCAATTGATCCATCGGGAAGAGCTATTCCGTATTCACCCAACTGATCTTTGGTTGCCGTGCTGATTAATCCGCGGTCGGCATTAAATTGAATTAAGCTTTGTGTGGGTGTATTTCCATTGGAGACTTCAAGCTGTTGCGATTGCGTAAGTGTGCCGGGCTCCGGTGGAAGGAATGAATTCCGGAATTCTGTCCAGCCGATGGAGGTGGAGGTCGCTCGTTTTGCAGCACCAAATGCAATGGTAAATGACATTACGCCGAGATCAACAGTAGCAGTTCCGGCAAATGGCGGCCCCCATAATTTCAAGCTCGCACCAACGGTAACAGAAATTGTTTTGGTTGTAAAATGCAAATTGATTTTGTACGATGCGCCCACACTGACACCAATCGTAGAATCAAACGCGAAAGGTTTGAAACGAACCAGGAAATCGGCATTGGCATTGAACCACGCTTTCACATTCCCGCTTGAATAACTCGCACTGAGGTTGCCACCCGCCATAATAACTGACGGTGTAAGCGCACAATACAATCCGCCTTTAATCGAGATCAAACCGGAAACTTGCCAGTTGAGACCAAGTGAAGGAACTTTAGGATAATAGGTTGGTGTGGTAAAATAAGGATTGTATCCGCCGAGCGTTACGACAAAATCTCCTTTGTGTGCACTTTTTCCGAACCAGAAATAAAAGGCAAAACCTCCTGTGATCTGTGCATTGCGGTCGAGCACATACGAGCGGGAAGTAAGTTGTGCGCTGATCGCAATTTGTCCGAGTGAAGGATTGATGCTTGCCAGCAAAACCATATCGGCTTGCGCGAGGATCAGCTCTTCTTCTCCTGGAACAGCAATAGGAAGTGTGAGCAGAGCTTCCCCCATCAGGGCGAGCTCTGTTTGTGTGCCAAAGGATGCAGTGAGCAAAGCATACGCATTCAGCATTTCGAAAGAAGTGAAACGAATACCTGCAGCCAGCCAGTATTGATTATCTGCCGGCACGATATATTGATTCAGCGCATTGATCGTTTGCTGTGGATCGGTTATGCCCATTGCCGCCTGTACAAGTGGATAGGTTTGCACCGTTTCGATGGTCGGTAAGATCAAACGCCGGTTGTATCCAAAGCCAACGGACAATCCGGTAACTACACAGAAGGGCGGACCACCGATTGGAATATTGAGCGCGAGAAAGGCGAACAGTGAAGGTTCATTATTCGTTGTGGTGTACGAACCAAATGCGCTTGCACCAAAACTTCCTGCCTGCAAAATCAATTCGCCGGTGTACATCGTTGGCGTTACACCGTATGCTTTTACCAACGCACCTGCAAGTGTAAATCCGGGTGTAACATAACCGATTTCCAAACCGGCCAAAGAGAAGCCCGGCCAGAACGGGGCGTTGATCGGAATATCTGCCTCGAGTCCGGAAAGACCAATGGTGAGTCCCGCAAGATTTACGTCTGCATCGAGCAATAAACCGAGTGCATTATTTTCTGTGATGCGGAAACCAATTCGTGCGATATGCACCGGGCCAAACGAACGCTGCACATTGATCCAGGCAGAAGTGGGGCCGGGTAACGCAGCAGGAACAGTTGGTGTGGTTACATCAAGCTGAACAGAATTATTTCCTGTTGGCGGATTTTCAATACCGCCGTTTTCACTTGTAGAAGTTGGAGGAGTATCAATTGCAGTTCCATCATCAAGTCCGCCGAAACGAACGGAAAATGTTTCGCTGAATAAACTTCCGATATTGAGATCAATGGAAAGCACAAGCCCGCTGTTGATTTGTGTGCCGAGTATTTGCAACAGCCTGGGGCTGGGTGAATAAACCGGAATGGCGGATGTGGCTCCAACGAAGCGCAGGTTGTTCACTGCGATGACATCCATTCCTTCAGGCACAAAATTTCCGATGACGTCGATGTCGGTGAGATTGACACTGAGTTCGAGACCTGCAATCATTCCGAATACAAAGCCCCAGTTTCCGTTTTCGTCTTTTCCTGCTATGAGCGCTGCGGAGCCGTAGTTGTCGGAAGTAAGTGTGAAAGAGGCCGATGGTCCTGCTGTCTCCAGGTCGAAGCTGGCGCCGGTGAGCTGCAGATCAATGCCCAGCGGTAAGCGGGGAAGGCCGTACATACCGAAGGCGATAGCGATATCCTCGTAATCGAGCGGGTTGGTTGTATTGTTCCAGACGCCAGAGAGGACCTGGTTGGCTTCGGATAAATTAAGCTCAATGCGGAACACATTGTAACCGATCCTGAATTCGCCAAAGAGTACACCGGAAGGTGCGTCATTTTCGTATTCCAGTTGAATTTTGAGCTCATCGAAAACCAGCTCGTTTGATGTTCCGAACGGAATGCGCCACTCGCCGGCAATGTCGAGTTCGAACCTGTATACGTTTTCAGGGACGACGGCGCGGAAGGAAAGCTCGTTGATATCTAATTCATCGGGAAGCCCTTTGCTATTGCCGAAGAAGTACTGGAGCAGCGGGACAAGGTTGTAAGGCTCGCCGTATAAAGTTGCTTCGAGCACGAGCCCCGGCAGTTCGGCGGATACGAGCATTGGTAATCCATTTTCATCGCCGCCAAAACGGGTGATTCCGGAAAACCGGAAATTGTAGCCTGGCGAACTGCTGAACGGAGCGTAGATGAGAAAAGAAAATTCAATATTGCTGAGCGAAATGTAGCCCGGCCAGATATCCCATATTGTATCTTCCAGAACGGAAACAGCAAGAAAGCCATACTGCACATCGAGGTTGCTGAGCGCAACCCGAAAGGTGAGGCCCGTAACATTGAGCGCGCTGGTTGAAATTGATTCGGGAATGCTGTTGACGATGGCTTGCGAATTTCCAAAGAATGCACCGATGGAAGTGAGGCAGGTATTAAAGCTAAGGCTGAGATTCTCGACGGAAAGATTAATAGCATTGATGACAGCGTTGGTGTAAAGCGCCCTGAGTGCCACTGTTTCCTGCCCGAAAACGATATCGGTTTCAAATAAAATGCCCGGTTCATACAGGTTGATCGCTTCATTGAGTCCGCAATAAAGTGATACGGAAAAGGTTAACGGGGGAACAGCGTTTCCGAAAATATCTGAAACTGTGCTGGTGGCCAGCGCAAGGTTCATGCTAGCTGCGCTGGTCACTGCTTGGTAATTAATGGCGCCAGCAACCGGGTTTTGAATTCCACCTGCAATAAACCATGTAAGCACAGTGCAGATGGATGAATTCGGATCGATGTAGCCGCTAAAATACAAGGGTGGATTTGTACCCGGATAACTTACAGTAGAAGCATTGGCAGTGACAATAAGCAATGATGCCGGACTCGGTAAAAGACGAATGGTTTCATAGACATTCGTATCGAGCATAGTGAAGGACTGACCGAATTTCCATGAAGCGGAAAGGGTAAGCTCGATGCAGAGGGTAAAACTATCGCTGTTTGGCGCAACGGGAATAAACCGGATGGTGAGCGGTGTTGCGGGAGGCAAACCCAGGACGATAGATGCCCCCGCAGTGAATCCAGTGAACCTGATTTCATCAGCATTACTGCCTTGGCCGGAAAGCCAACCGCTGCCTGAAAGTGAAATGGTGTAGGAAATGCCCAGCTGATCAAAAATGTCGGTATAGGAAGCATCATCGAGTTGAGCGACATTTATATTGCTGCCGCCGCTGAACTGCACCTGTAATGTATTGTAGAGATCGGTACTGTTCATGTGAGTGGAATTGAAGGGAGGACACCAATATTCAGTTCAACCATGATTGGCAAATGGTCGCTTAATTTGGAATAGGCCATAAATGCATATATCCGCTTGGTGGGTACGGTCATTTCCGGCTTGTCATTTATTTCGCGCAGTAACCGGGAGCTGTTGTTTATTATAGTTGCCAGGTTTTCAACTGCCTCATGCTTTTCTGTTGCTGCGATCTCCGCTATTTTTGCTCTTTTCGCGACAGGTTCCATAGTAACATACTTATCGGGAAGCATCTTTCTTTGGAATTTTGTCCAGGCTTTTCCTCCAAGCGTTTTTTCTGTCCATTTTTCAATTTTAGCTATGTTCAGCTTTGTTTTGTACAAGCTCATTGCCGATGCGGCTATTGTTGGATTGTAGGGGCTTTGATCTTTTGCTGCGCCTGACTGGTCGGTGATAGCGACCAAATCAACTACTTGTGGTATGCCTGCTTTTACCTGTGCGGGTATTCCTTTAAAAAAGAACTTATCGTACGCCTCGCTGAGGTACTCGAAGGTGTTGTCGGAAAAATTTGTGGGAGCGAGATTTAAAAAAACTTTCTTATTGGTTTGCAGTGATGTTTTACTCTCCACCGGTGGTGGTATAGTGTCGAACAGGGACTTTGCGTTGATGGGTGCGTTAATGATATTTGTGAACGGCTTGGCCAGGAGGATTGGTTTCATTGGCCAGAAACCATACGCAAGCTTTTCGCGCGCGGGATCGCATTTTTTATATTCGATAGCTTTGGCCGGAGCCGCTGCTTCATCGTTAGTAACATTAAAATCGCCCATCAGCAGAAAATTATCCACCTTCTCAAAGGGAGTGCACATGGATAAATTATTGATAGCTGCATACTTCATTTTGGTGACTGTTTTATCGAATTGATCTTTGTTGTTGTCTGTCGGATTGGGGGCATGCATGGCAGCAATCATCAGCGGATAATTTTTTCCGGAATTATCGCTGAGGATGAAATTCACTATAAAAGGTGAACGGGAAGTTTTATCCGGGAAACCGATTAAATCTGTCATTACAAGCACATTCTTCAGCATTTGCAGCTGTAGTGCTGTAAGCCCGAGATCAACGGGGTTTCCGCTTCCATCTTTCAGCTCAAGCGTACTACCGGCGACTGAATTTAAAATGTTCCACCGGGCGCCATCGACCAGGTATGAAAATGAAAGCACACCCTGATCGTCCGGCAGCGGCTCATAGTTTTTTTTTGTCATTACAATTCCGCCGCTGCTGTTGTCACTACCTCCCGGAACAGCAACCCGTTTTTCCTTTGATGAAGGGAGAAATGGCCCGTCCTCGTCACCATCGTCATCATCACTATTTTCATCAAACTCTATCCTTTTTCTTTTTTTTGTGGCCACTGCATCTTTCTCCAATTGTCTGACCTTTTCCAGCTCTGTGATATATCCGCTTGTGGCTAGTGTATTGAAACACTGAATCTGCTTTACGCGATTGTTTTCCCAGCCGATACTTTTAAAAAAAGCTGCCATCGTATTGTCGTCGAATATCCTGTACAGCCAGGAAGCTGAAGGATTATTGGCCGGATTTTCATTTAAACCCACAATGCCACTGTTGGGGTTTTCATCCCACATCACAATATACCGCTCGTGTTTCGTTTTATGTCGCTGTGGAGAAGTGTAGGCAAACTTCCAGCCGGGCAATGCTGGTTTAAAAAAAGAGATAAGATGATCGCACTGCGAGCCGGTTACTTCAAGCAAAGCAACTATCTTAATCTCCTTTTGCACGATGATCGTCTTTATATAATCAATACAGGCTTGATCTGCTGTCAGCTTGTCTCCCGCAAAGGAGTTCGCCACACCGGTCAATGTGGATTCGCCAAACTGTTTGATATTCCAACTCATGACACGTATAGTGGCAGGCATAGAAACAGGTTTTTGTTAATTGATTGCGATTGCTGATTTGCCGATTATTTTATTCCTCCTTATCGCTCATGTCGCGATCCGGGCTGCCATACATGAGGCCGATAAAAAGCCAATGTCCCAGCTTGAGTCCGAAAAAAACGAAACCCTTTTTCTTGCCTTTTTTTACAACTACAGGACTTTGATTGTCGCCTGTATTTGGTTTCTCAGGAAGAAGAGAACGTTGGTGTGAACTTCCGGAAGCTGAAGTGCCTGTTGACTGCGTTTGTTGAGAAGAGGGTTCCGGCGACTGCGTAGAAGAATTTGAAAATAAAGTCTTATCGGTATTTCGCAAGCCCGGTTTTGTATGCGAACGCGAAGGGCGCTGAACTGGTTTTAGCTGCAGCAATCCAACATCCGCTTTGTCCAAATCGCATTGCGTGGAAACGCCACTCACCGAACCCGATCCTGAATATTGCCAGGCAACGTAGCTTGTCCAGCCATTTGGAATAGTAGGCGAACTATTGCTCGTATAATGTGCAATCCAAAGCGGAAAATTTCCGAAGGGATGATTGGGCGGCAGGTTATCATTGAGAAAAGAAACGTAGCTGTAAATAATCACCTTCGGAAATCCGAGCAAGTCCATCTGTGACATAAACGAGCTGATCCATTCCTGCACCTGTTGTTGCGTTAGCTTGCTCTCATTCGTTTCAATATCCAGCACCGGGATGAGGGAGGCTTCCGGCATGGTCTGCATCGTTTGCACAAACCAATTCGCTTCATCGCTTGCATCTTTCGAAACATTCGTCGTATTATTCAATGATGCGAAATGATAATACCCAAATCGAATCTTTGTTTTCTGCGATACTGCCGTTGCATTCGTCAGGCACATTGGATCGACATAGCCGACGCCTTCTGTTGCTTTAATAAATGCGAAAGAATTGGTTGGATCGGCTGACTGCACTTTTTCCCAGTCAATTGTACCGTTGTTGTGGGACACATCTATCCCGTAAATTATATTGTTTGTCATGAAGGGGTTGATACTTGAAGTTACAAATCTATCAAAGTATCGCAAACATTAAAGAAAAGTTCATTTTATTTCATCTTGAGTGATGATTCATTAGCAAGTAATTTAATATTATGGAAATGCCGAAGTCATATTAAACAATTGACTGGATTTACTAGTAAGCTATCGAAGGACTCAATTTCAATTCAATTACCCAGTTACCAGATTACCAGATTACCAAATCCATCGCAAGGAAATCTCTCCTATTTAGCAACAGCTTTAATCCTCCCGCCACAATAGAAATACTTCTTATAATATTCCTCATTCAGATCATTCACCATCACGCCGCCATGAACAGAAGCGTGCGCGAATTTATTGTTGCCCAAATAAATGCCGACATGTGAAATTTGTCCCTGCCTGATCTTGAAGAATAAAATATCACCTTCTTTCAAATTGCCTTTCCCAACCGTATCCACTTTTGTAAACAGATCTTTTGAACCACCGGAAATTTCTTTGCAATACACCTGCCGGTACATTTCACTTACAAATCCCGAACAATCGATTCCTGTTTTACAATGGCCCGCATATTTATATTTAGTTCCTACCCAATCAAAAACCGTAAGAAATAATTGCGGTGTAACAGCTGAATCCATGTTCAATCCGAAATGATTATAGAACAAATGAATGTTATCCGGCAACGTATCGCGGCGAACAAACTGATTCGGTTCTTGTGCAGAAAGTAAAAACGGAATGAGCGCGAATAAAACGACGAACCTTTTTTTGATTCGTATATTCGATTTGATTCGCCTGCCTGCCGCCGCGCGGGCCGTGCATCTGCAGGCAGGTATTTCGTTCCCTATTTTAAGCATAGTCAGCTATTTGATCTCTCCGGTGTAGATGGATGAAAAGCTCTCTCCCTGCACGTGGCTTGATCGAATTGTAAGCCGCTTCGAATTTATTAAACGTGAAATAAGGACTGAAAATTGCCCTGTATAGTTGTTCGCCACCACCAAACGGCGGATTCTCAAAATTCAATTTCGGATCATTGAATAACAATCCAACCAATCGTCCCCCCGGCGAAAGCAATTCAAACATTTTCTTCGCGTACGCATTCCGTAATCCCGGGTTGATTGCGCAGAAAAATGTTTGTTCAAGAATAAGATCAAATCCTTTTTCCTTCAGCTCAAAAAAATCATCACAGATCAAATGTTCTTTCGGAAATCCGGGAACACGATTCGAAAATTCAGCCAATGCTTTTTTCGCGAAGTCAATTATATAAACATTGCGAAATCCTTTATCATGCAAATATTCCGCTTCGTAAGCATTGCCACAACCGGGAATAAGGATCTTCAAATATTTATTCTGATCTGTATTTATCGAATCAATAAATTCTTTCAAAGGCGCCGAAGGAGAACCCATGTCCCACGCAATATCATTGCTTTCCCAACGTTCATTCCAGAAGGCTTTACCGAATTCATTCATTACTGCAAAGCTACTCGAGAAAGTCATTGCGTGTAACATTGTCTGTAGTCGAGTGTCTTTATCTTTGGAGGTTGGTGGTTAATGGTCGTTAGGTTGGTGGTCACATATTTTTCTACATTACGATGTACATCGAATTTTTTTCGACCACCAATCATTTTTCTACTACTAACTTTCTTACTACCAACCACCAACTTTTTCCCAATCACCAATCACCACCAACCTTTTTACCACCACCAACCACCAACAGCCTTTTCCCATTGTTAAAAATTCTCCCCGCATTATGCATTTTCGATACTGAATTGCCCTTAAACTTACAAGTTAAGATGGACTATCTCGAGCTGGATGTAAAAATAACTCCCCGTCAACCCGGAAGCGATCTGTTGATTACAGAACTCGCGGAGCTGGGCTTTGAAAGTTTTGTGGAAACAACAGACGGTTTTCTCGCATACATTCCCGGAAAAGATTTTTCTGAAACGCTGCTTTCTCCAATACAAAATGTAACAGAAGAGCTGGGAAAAGTTTCCTGGTCGCAGAAAATAATTCCGGCACAGAACTGGAATGCTGAATGGGAAAGTTCCTATCAGCCGATTCAGATTTCTGATAAGCTCGTGATTCGCGCGCCTTTTCATGAGCCGATAAAAGGCGTGGAAATTGACCTGGAAATTCAGCCGCAGCAATCATTTGGCACCGGGCATCATCCTACAACCCGCCTCATGGCTGAAAAGTTATTAACAATGCCACTCAGCGGACGTTATATGCTCGACATGGGTTGCGGAACCGGCGTGCTTGCTATTCTCGCTGCTAAACGTGGCGCGAATCCTGTTCTTGGCATTGATATTGAAACAAATGCAGTGCTGAACGCAATTGAAAATGTCGGGCGGAATCACATTGCAAATGTTACGATCGAAGAAGGAAAAGATGATCTGATCGGCGATCGTAAATTTGATGTTATCGTAGCGAATATTAATAAAAATGTGCTCGTTGCCGCTTTGCCGAACTATGCGAATGCATTAAATGCGGGTGGAGAACTATTGATGAGTGGTTTTTTTACAACGGATGTTTCGACACTGAGAGAAGTTGCTGAAAAAAACGGATTGAAATTTAATTCAACAGAAAACGACGGTGAATGGGCGCTTGTTCATTTCAATAAGTAGAAAATAATTATGAAAAATAAATTCAGCTTTTTAATGCTTTTGCTTTTCACACTGGGCGGTTTCAGTGTAAAAGTAAATGCGCAGGTAATGCCCAAAGTTTTTTCTGAAGACCCGGTAAAATTCATCGTCGAGCTGCGCGATTTTTTCGAGAGCTACGAGAAGAAAGAAGGAAGAGATTTTATTGATGATTTTAACGAGAAGTATTGGCTCACAAATAAGATCGACGAGGATATGAAGCTCGCGATGTATAAGAATACGAACCAGATGCTCAAGAAAAAATTCCGCCCGAAACCGGAATATGAATCATACATCAACACGATGAAGTCGATCGTTGATAAAAAAATATCCGGCACAACTTTTCTCGAATGGCAATCGTGTTTTACAAGTATTGGTAACGGAAGGCTCAACAAACCATTTTCGGATTTTATCGAAATGAGCGAGCATCTTTTCGGTGAGAATAAATTTTTCAAAACAGCTTCAGGTGAATGGTCGGCAATCGGCGGAACATGGAAATTTGCGTGCGACAGCGTTCCTGCAATTCGTTTTACTAATGTGACTTTGCATGGCGTGGCGAAAAATGACACGACGAATATTTATAATACAAGCGGAATGTATTATGCTTCGACCGGCATGTGGGTAGGGCAGGGCGGAAGAATTGATTGGGATCGTGCCGGATTAAAAAAAGAAGTTTATGCCGATCTGAAAAAATATACTTTCTCTGTAAAAGGTTTTTCCATTGTTGCCGATTCAGTAACATTTACCAATACAATTTATTTTAAGGATAAGCCGCTGCAGGGAAAACTCTCCGAAAAACTGATTGCAGATGCGCAGGAAAAAACTGCTTCTTATCCACGATTCGAATCGTACAGCGGACGTTACCAGATCAAAAACATGTATCCGAATGTCGACTACGAAGGCGGTTTTACACAAGTAGGTGCGAAGTTCATCGGTTCGGGAACAAAAGATAACCAGGCGTTTTTTATTTTTAAACGTAACGGCAAAAATTTCCTTACTGTAACTGCCCCGAGCTTTTCTATTTCTGCTGATAAGATCATGAGCCAGAATACAAGCGTTCGTTTTTCGCTTGATGCCGATTCAATTGTGCATCCTTCTATTGACTTTAAATATTTTATCGATAGCGCGCGTGTTGTAATTTATCGTCCCGAAGAAGGAGCATCACAGGCGCCGTTTTATAATTCTTTTCATAAAGTCAATATGTATGTAGAGCAAATTGTCTGGAAAACATCTGAGCCGACAATTATTCTAAATACAATTATCGGTTCCACGCTTGGTGAAGCATCTTTTCCTTCGTCATCTTATTACCGTCAATATCTCTACGATCGTTTGCAGGGAATGGACATGGTGCATCCGCTCATCAAGATCAGGAATTTCGTGCGCGATGTGAATGGTGGAGTGCGAACGTTTACGATGATTGACCTTGCGCGATTCTGGAAAATTTCTCCGGAACAATTGCGTCCGACTATAATGGATCTTTCTAACCAGGGATTTTTGTATTACAATCCGAAGACTGACATGATCACGTACCTCGATAAATCTGATACGTACATCGCAGCTCGTGCCGGCAAAAAAGATTACGATAATATTCAATTCGATTCAAGAGTTGCTCCCGGAACTCCGAATGCGAAGATCAATTTGCTGAATTATGATATGACGCTTTTTGGTGTGAAAGAAGTCGGTCTGAGCGATTCGCAGAATGTAACAGTTTTCCCTGCTCAGGATATGATCATCCTCAAGAAAGACAGAAATTTCACGTTCGAAGGTTCGATCATGGCCGGACGATTTGATTATTACGGAAAATTATTTTCGTTCGATTATTCCACTTTCAAATTGAATCTAAATAACGTGGATTCTGTTCGAATCTGGATCGATACCGATATCCGCGATCCGAAAGATCCGAAAGGCGGATTTGTGCAGATGAAAGTGAAAAGTGTAATTGAAAATCTCAACGGCGAATTAAAAATTGACGATCCTTCGAATAAATCCGGTGTGTTAAGCAAGAAATATGCGCAGTACCCGATTTTCACCAGCTCTAAACCGGCATTCGTTTATTACGATAAGCCCGGAATTCAAAAAGGAGTTTACAACCGCGATAAATTTTATTTCAAGCTCGATCCGTTTACGATTGATAGTCTTGATAATTTTCAAAATACCGCTTTACAATTCGGTGGAATTTTCCAGTCGTCCGGAATTTTCCCTGAGATCCGCGATACACTTCGGTTGATGCCGGATAAATCGCTTGGTTTTGTGCGGCAGGCTCCTCCCGGTGGTTATTCACTTTATGGTGGAAAAGCGAAATTTACCAATGAAATGCGCCTTAGCAATAAAGGTTTGCGCGGTGATGGTACAATTGATTACATCACTTCGAAAAGCATTTCAAAAGATTTTATTTTCTTCCCCGATTCCATGAACGGAACAGCAAATTCATTTGTGATCCAGGAGCAGAAGATCAGTGGCAAAACCGAATATCCGCAAGTGAGTGGTACTTCCATTTACATACACTGGATGCCGAAGAAAGATTACATGCAAGCGACAAACAGGGATTCGCTTTTTAATGTGTTTAACGGAAAAGCAACTGCTAAAGGAACAATGACGCTTTCTCCGAAAAATCTTGCAATGAACGGAAAGCTGAATTTCTCCAGTGCGGTTCTCGACTCGCGGAACATGATTTTAAAACAACATGTCGCCGATGCGGATACTGCTGATTTTAGTCTGAAAGCAATTGAACTTGCAGGTCTCGCTTTCGCCACGAAAAATTTTAATGCCCATGTTGATTTTGATAAACGTGAAGGAGATTTTAAAGCAAATGGTAAAGGATCGATCGTACAATTCCCGGTCAATCAATACATCTGCTATATGGAAAATTTCAAATGGCTGATGGATAAATCCGAGCTTGAATTAGGCGGTGCAGGTAAACCAAAACCGGGTGCAGATAAGCTTGATTTAATGGGACCTGAATTTATTTCCGTTCATCCGAAACAGGACTCATTACGATTCCGCGCACCGAAAGCGAAATTTGATTACCGTAATTACGTCATCACTGCTCAGCAAGTTCAGGAGATCAACGTTGCGGATGCACAGATCGTTCCTGACAGCGGAAAAGTTGTGATTCAGAAAAATGCATTCATGGAAACGCTCACCAGCGCGAAGATCAATGCGAATACGGTTACAAATTATCACCATCTTTTTAATTGTGTCGTTGATATTTATTCGCGCCACAGCTATACCGCTTCCGGCGATTACGCATACATCGACGAATTGAAAAAAGAGCAGCTCATCCATTTTGCGAAAGTTGCGCCTGATACTTCCGGGCAAACGTATGCCGATGGTTTGATTGCTGATTCTTCGAAATTTTATTTGAGCCCGGCGTTTGATTTCCGTGGAAAAGTAATTCTTGCAGCGAATAATCCTTTCCTTGTATTCGACGGATCGACTTCACTCAGCCACGATTGTGCGATCGGGAAAAGTAAATTGTATTTCAACGGACTTGTTAATCCAACAGAAATTTACATTCCAGTAGCAGCAAACCCGGTCAATGAAAAAGGGGAGCAGATCACTTCCGGTTTGGTGAGCGGACTTGCTCCTGATTCAAGCGCGATCTATGGCGCATTCCTCTCTACACGGAAAGTGAAAACGGATGTAAACGTTGTAAGTGCCGACGGCTTCCTGTTCTTCGACAAAGCTTCGCGCGAATACCGCATCTCGAATAAAGAAAAATTGGTGGAGCGGTCACTTCCTGGAAATTACGTAAGTCTCAGCCTGAAAAACTGTACGGTTTATGGCGAAGGAAAAATGGCGCTCGGTTCTAATCTCGGTAAAGTTTACATGAACCCGATCGGGAACGCAACGCATAATACGATCAATCACACCAGCAACTTCGACCTGGTTATCGGGCTTGATTTCTTCATGAGCAATAAAGCGATGGAAGTATTGGTGGAAGATATTAATGCGTCAACAAGTCTTGCAGGAACGGATCCGGGCCGCCAGACGTTCAAAAGTGCCTTGAATGAATTGGTAGGAAAAGAGAAGGCCGATAAGCTCATTTCGGAGCAAACCGTCTACGGCAGGTACAAAAAGTTCCCGGAAGAAATGGACTACACCTTCTTCTTCACCGACGTTAAAATGAACTGGAACCAGAAGACCAAATCCTATATTTCTGAAGGTAAAATCGGTTTAGGTAATATTGGTAAAGAGCAGATTAACAAGTACATAACAGGTACAATCATGCTCGAAAGGAAGAAAAGCGGTGATATTTTGACCATCTATTTTGAGCTGGATAACTCAAAATGGTATACCTTTAGTTATTCGAACGGTATTATGCTGGTCTATTCTTCGAACGAGAAATTCGTTACAATCATCAAAGAGATGAAAGATGAAGACAAGTCTGCGCCGGACGATTATAACAAAACGCGATTACCAGAAAACAAAGCCCGGTATAAGTTTACTGCCGGTTCTCCCAATGAAAGAAACCTGATGCTCAAGAAATTGAAGCGGGCAGGTGAGGGCGAAACGGAAGGCGATGCTCCTGATAATCCACCAGGAAACTAGATGACGACAAACGCTATTATTGCTTTATTGGTCGCCTACCTTATCGGATCTATTCCGGCGGCGGTTTGGATCGGTAAATGGTTTTATGGTATTGATGTGCGCGAACACGGAAGCGGAAATTCCGGCGCGACTAATACCTTTCGGGTACTCGGTAAAAAAGCCGGCATTCCCGTTCTGCTGATCGATATTTTCAAAGGTTGCGCAGCTGTACTGCTGGCGGTTTTTGTCACAGAAGCGCCTGTCGGATCACAGGATTTCGTGAATATCCAGATCGTTTTAGGCGTTGCAGCTGTTGTCGGCCATATCTTCCCGATCTTCGCAGCATTCCGCGGAGGCAAAGGAATCGCAACTTTATTCGGAGTCATTTTAGCGGTTCATCCTTATGCTTGTCTTATAGCAGCCGGCGTTTTTATGGTAGTTTTCCTCGCCACCCACTACGTTTCGCTCGGATCAATTTCAGCCGGAATCGCTTTTCCTTTCATCATCATTTTCTTCTTCGGTCACGACATCGTTCCTTCGATGGTTGTTTTTTCCTGCCTCGTCGCAATGCTTATTTTGATCACCCATCAAAAGAACATCGAACGTTTGTTACGCCGTGAAGAATCGAAAATTTTCCTTCTGAAAAAGAAGGGTGAAGAGGAAGAAGAGGCGATTGGTTAGTAGCCGCTCAGACTCAATATGTGCTGAGTTCCTTTATTTAATTCCTTGCATTTTCTTATCGTCATTCGAAACCCTTATAGGTTCCATGAAGTTATGACCAGGAATAATATCCGATTTCATCATAAGCCGGTTTAACAACGTAATTACCATTTAAATCAATTACTCCATATTTATTTCTCTTTTTAACGATAATAAGGGTAGATGAATTTATGGTAGACAATCCCCCAACCATACAAGCTTGAAATTTCTTTTTTGAAACAGGTTTTTGCTGGCGATCAATAAGCGAAAACTTTCCTCTTTTTTGAATACAAAACAAGTTATTTCCCAATGAATAAATGAAATCATAACGGCAAGGAATGATCAACCTCCCGGTGGTATCTATAGATCCCCATTTCCCATTTTGTTTTACATCTGCTGCACCAAGCAAAAAACGGCGTGTTTGCTCAAATTCATTTCCGATTTCTTTTCCTGAACGGTTTACAAATCCGGACTTTCCGCTTTTTCTATATTCAGTATAGAAATTATTTTCCCGAAAAATATCAACGTATTCGTATTTCCCCAATGGAATAACCGACTTGTTGTATTTATTTACAAATCCTGATAAGCCGTTTTTTGTAACAAAAATCAGATCAGAATCAGGTTCTATTTTTTGATATTCAATTGGTAGCAGAATCTGCCCGTTCATATCCGCAAGACCCTTTTTTATGTTACGCTCATAGTAGGAAGAATGGATTGTCATGTAGGTTCCATCTATCCAATAAGTCGAAAAGGGGTATTTTTTGACAACTTTTCCTTCGTGATCAATAAGCAAGGTAGATGAATCCCTGGCAACGTAAATCGAATCAGCATTATAAATCACATAATGCAACCCTTCAAGTTGAACTATAGTTTTTCCTTCCCTGTCAATCAAAAAATCATCATCACCAATTGTGACAACAGTTCTATCATCAGAAAAATGATTTGTTAGATCATATTGAGCAGGAATTTTTATACTACCGTTATTGTCTAGATATCCCCATTTTCCTTCCTGCTGAAAAGCGCGTAATCCATAATAGCTTCTCGGTTCAATATATTCGTAAACGGCTTCGGTTAATTCTTTTCCATCTGCTTGTAGCAAGCCGTATTTTTCATTTATAACGTATGTTCCTGAATTCTTGTAAAACGATAGCTTATCATACTTTGGCGCGCTTACCATATTTCCATGATGGTCAATAATTCCCCATTTGTTACCGACCCGAAATCCTGCCACTCCGTTGGTATCTAAAGATTGTGAGCACAAAGCAAATTCGCTAAACGAGAAAATGATGGTAAGAAGTGGAATAATACCAGGATTAATTTTTATGATGTGTATTTTCATTCGCTGACAGGATTATTTCATTATAAATTTAAAAGAATATTCAAACAGATAAATGAACTTTTACAACTTATACTAATTCTACATCATATACTATGGACCAACAAAAATCCATTACAGACCCGTAACTTCACCCCCGAAATCCAAACCCCAAACCCCAAACTCAAACCCCAAACTCAAAACCCCAAAACCCATCACCCCAAACCCCAAGCGCAACTAATTAACTTTCCCCTGTGGAAATCACTGTTTTCCCGCATCTTCTGTTAAGCGAATTGTTCGTAAATTAGAGAAGAATTTGAAACCCGGGTTAAAGTCCTGTTATTTAGTCTATTGCGTTACACTCTGCAGATGCGCATAAGGTATCTTTTTGTGCTTTTTCTGATTGCATCGGCGGTCTTGCTATCGCCATGCCGATTGTCAGCGCAGGAGGAACCCGTTATCAAGCAGGCAAATACCTATTTCCAGGCGGGAGATTATCCTGCAGCAATGCCGTTGTATTCGCAGCTGCTCGCCAATCACAAGGAAGATCCGAATTACAACTACCGTTACGGCGTTTGTGTTTTGTTCGCGAGCACAGAAAAAGATAAAGGATTAAAATTCCTGGAAAAAGCATCTAAAGACCCGGGCGTCGAGGCAGATGTCTGGTTTTATCTTGGTAAAGCGTATCATCTCAACTACCAGTTTGAGCAAGCCATCACTTCTTACAATAAATATAAAACGCTTGCCGGTCCTAAAAAATCGGAGAAGATGCAGGTCGATAACCAGATTGCAATGTGCAAGACGGGAAGAAAGCTGTTGAAAGCAATTACAGATATCACGGTTCTCGATAAAGCAGAATTAAATGAAGCCGATTTTTTTCGTCGGTATGATCTGCGTGGTTCTGGCTATAGCGGACAATTGCTTGTAAAGCCGGATGAATTTAAAACGGCGCTGGATAAAAAGAAAAATGAGCAATCGATTATTTTTCTTTCCGGTGAAAAAACGGAATTGTATTTCGCTTCTTACGGTGAAGATGAATCGCAGGGAAAAGATATTTACGTTGTGCGCAAGCTTCCGAATGGCAATTGGGGAAAACCACAAAATGTCGGTTACCCGATCAATACAGAATATGATGAGGATTTCCCGTTTTTGCATCCCAACGGAAAAGTATTGTATTTCTCTTCGAAAGGTCACAGCAGCATGGGCGGTTACGATATTTTCCGCGCTGAAATAAATGAAGAAGTTGGCACCTGGCAGAAGCCCGTCAATCTTGATTTTGCGATCAATTCTCCTGATGATGATATTATGTTCATCAGTGATCTCGATGAAAAAACAGCATGGTTTGCTTCTAATCGCAGCAGCCCGGAAGGAAAAATGACTGTTTATCATGTTGTAATAGAACGCAAGCCTGTAAATATGTGTTTGATTGCAGGAACATTTACACCAACTTCCGGCGATCCGAATCGTTCTGCAAAGATCACGGTGAAAAATGCAGAGACGAATGAGCCGATGGGTGTTTACAAAAGCAATGAAACAACCGGAAAATATTTAATCAACCTTCCCAACAACGGTGGAAAATATACATTCACTGTTGATCACAGCGGCATTGCAACACAAACGGAAAATATTTTTGTTCCGCCACAGTACACGATCAAAACTCTCAACCAGCAAATCGGCTATAATGAAGT
Source organism: Bacteroidota bacterium (assembly GCA_031412295.1). GTDB lineage: Bacteria > Bacteroidota > Bacteroidia > Palsa-965 > Palsa-965. The sequence continues at coordinate 7,400 of JANOCU010000002.1, read as the reverse complement.
GAGCAATGAATCGAAATTATTTATTGTCACCGATTTCGATGCTGATACTTCCATGCTTGATCCGACTTTCCTCAAGGACAAAGCAAAGCTTGATATTTACAGCGAAGGTTCTACCGGAACACAAATTGTTGACATGGGACAATTGCCGGGAACTTTGCCTGAAGCTGGAGGAGTAGACAGTGGAAATCCAACTGATCCGGATGAGGATACAATGGAAACGGTTGCTGATACCGATCCGGGAAATCCTCCGACAAAGGTCCGCAATGAAGAACTGGTAAAATCTGCGAATGAAGATGCATCATCCACACAGCAGGAAGCAATTGATATAGGTTCGCAAAAAGAAAAAGCGTGGACGAATGCGACGCAGATCAATGCGAATGCAAAATCAAAAACTGCAGAGGCGAATGCTGCAAAAACAAAAGCAGCTGCATTGCCGGAAGGACCGGAAAAAGTTGCAGCTCAAAACCAAGCGAATAAGCTGATTGCAGACGCAAATGCATTGCAGTCACAGGCAGCAGCTGCAATTTCTATTGCACAAGCGCTTGATACCGATGCAAAACAAAAGCAGCTTGAAGCCGATAAGGCAAAACAATATGCAGCCAGCTTAGAAAAAGCGGTGAATACCAATGATCCGAAAGCATTGGATGCTGCAATTGCGCAAGGTTCGGAGTTGCAGGCGATGTCGGATACACGAATGGAAAGTGCGCAGACGGCAAAAAATTTACAGGACGAAGCAAATAAAAAACATGCAGAGCTTGAAAAAGCAAAAGAGCTTGCACAGGATCTGCGTGATGAAATTGGTCAGAATGAAGAACGCATTGCACAACTAAAAGCAGAGCAGGCAAAAGAAAAAGATGCTGAATTGCGGGCAGGAATTGATGCGCAGATTGAAGGCATCAATGAAGATATTGCGGATAACAAAAAGGAGCTTACAGCAGCGGATAAAAAAGTTGCTGTGTTGCAGAATCAATCGAATGATTTAGATAACCAGGCAAAAGGTGCTAACGATGCAATTGCGCAATCTAAAAATCCTTCTGTTACCGGAACAGTTATTTCTGCTGAGGATAAAAAAGAAATGGCAGCCGATGCAGTCGCTTACCAGCAAAGTATTTCTGAAACAGGAACAGCGCGTGTGTATGCCCCGGCAGGAACAACGACCGGAACCGAGCCGACCGGAACTACAACTGCAGGAATAAATACAAATCCTACAGGAACAACAACAACAGGCACCGAACCTACAGGCACAACAACTACCGGAACAGAACCAACCGGAACAACTACAACCGGAACATCAACGACCGGAACAGAACCCGGAAGTGATACTGACAATGTTGTTGTAGTTGAAACTGCTGATCCGAATATCGCTTTTAATGAATCATTGCAACAAGTAGATACGATCACTGATCCGGTTGCGCGCGAAAAAGCGAAAGCTGCTGTGTATTCTGATTGGGCTGCAAGCCTGGATGACCAGATCAAAGAGAAGAAGCAGGAATTAGCAGGAACAACTGACAAACCGAAAAAGACGCAGCTCAATTCTGAAATAAAAGCGTTGCAGGCTCAGCAGGATCAGAAAGAAAAGGATGCAAAAAATAGTCTTGCCGTTGCTGCCAAAGAAGAAAAAACACAATTGGCAAACAAGCCGGCACCACCTGCAGTTTCTGCTGAACAATTTACTTCACAGCTGAATGAAGCGGAAACAAAATCATCGGTAGTTGAAAAAGAAAATCTCAAAGCGCAGGTTTATTCCGACTGGGCTGATTCACTTGAAGCGGCTGCAACAGCAAAAGAAACTAATTTACCGAAGATCAAAGACAAAAAGCAGCAGGAGAAAGTAAAGCAGGAAATTATTGCGCTGCGCGAAGAAGCAGAAACAAAAAGAGGTCTTGCTGATAATGCAAAAGCAAATGCAGCGGCAGCCGAACCTTCTGCACCAGTTGTTGCAGATGCGAATACAACAAAAGTAAATTATACAGATCCGGCAGCTGCAGTTGCAATTGATAACCAGAAAGCATTGCTTGCCCAATCGGAAGAAAATAAAACAAAGCGTGATTCATTGGCTTCGCTTGCGGCATCAGCAACGGGCAATGAAAAGACACAATTATTAACTGCAGCCACAGAGCAGCAACGCCAGGCGTGGGAGAAAGAAGCACAGGCATCTGCAAAGCTTGGTGAGGCAGATAATATTCAATTCGAAAAAAATAATGAGAAGCTGAAAGGATTTGATGAAGCAGCAGTAAGCAGCAATGATCCGAATGTTGCAGTGGCTTCTTTGCTTTCTGCGGAGGCAAAAAATCTTTTTGATAAAGCAAAACAGGAACGTGATTCTGCAAATGCAACATCGAATAATTTTATTAAAAGTGAAGCTTTGCGCAATGCAGAAGATAACGAGCGCAAAGGTTTAGAGAAGCAACAGGAAGCACTGGCGCTTTATTCGAAAAGTGGAATTCAGCCTTTGGCATCGGGAACAAATCCGACAGCAACGACAACTACGGGGACTAAACCAACAGGCACAACAACTACAGGAACAAATCCAACAGGTACTACAACTACAGGAACAAATCCAACAGGAACAAATCCAACAGGAACAAATCCAACAGGAACAAATCCAACAGGAACGACAACTACAGGAACAAATCCAACCGGCACAACTACAACAGGAACAGAACCTACAGGAACAACAACTACAGGAACAAATCCAACCGGTACCACTACAACAGGAACAGAACCGACTGGAACAACTACAGGAACAAATTCTGCGGTTGAAATTATTGATCCTTCAACAGGCCAGCCAATAGCTGCTAATCGCGTAATTGAGATTCGCGAAACAGATGATTACAAAGATTATGTGGCTGCGAATAATGAAGCGGTAAAGTCGGATGATGAATCTGCGCAGCTTAAAAAAGAAGCGGACCAATTTCAGTCAAGCGCAGATAATAATATTGCGAAGGCACAGGATCTTGCCGTACAAGCTGCCGATGAAAAAGACAGAACTAAAAAGCAGGAATTAATTGAAGAGTCGAAAAGATATAATACTGCTGCAAAAAATGACCTGGCCAGCCGCGATTCGGTCATTGAGCTTGCTGATGCTGCAGCTATGAATGCAAATGCTAACAGGAATAAAGCAAACAGCATTCTCACCGGACTTGATCCGATCGTTGCAAACCAGGTGAAGGCAGTTGCAACTGCAGATAAGAAGGGAAGTTCACTGGTAGCAAGAACAGGAACAGAACCAACAGGAACTACAACAACAGGAACAAATCCGAATACAAATCCGACAGGCACTACAACTACAGGAACAAATCCGAATACAAATCCGACCGGAACGACAACAACAGGAACAACTCCGAATACAAATCCGACAGGTACGACTACAACGGGAACTGAACCAACAGGAACAACAATTACAGGAACAAATCCAACAGGAACAAATCCAACAGTAACAAATCCAACAGTAACAAATCCAACAGTAACAAATCCAACAGTAACAAATCCAACAGGAACAACAATTACAGGAACAAATCCAACAGGAACAACAACTACAGGATCAAATCCAACAGGAACAACAACTACAACAACAACAACAACAACAACAACAACAAATCCAACCGTAACAAATCCTTCGGTTGAAATTATTGATCCATCAACAGGTCAGCCAATAGCTGCTAATCGCGTAATTGAGATTCGCGAAACAGATGATTACAAAGATTATGTGGCAGCGAATAATGAAGCGGTAAAGTCGGATGATGAATCTGCGCAGCTTAAAAAAGAAGCGGATCAATTCCAGTCGGGCGCAGATAAAAATATTGCGAAGGCACAGGATCTTGCAGTACAAGCAGCGGATGAAAAGGACAGAACTAAAAAGCAGGAATTAATTGAAGAATCGAAAAAATATAACGCCGCTGCCAAAAATGACATGACGAGCCGCGACTCGGTGACTGAGCTTGCTGATGCGGCTGCTATGAATGCAAATGCAAACAGGAATAAAGCAAAAAGCATTCTTTCCGGGCTCGATCCAATCGTTGCTAACCAGGTGAAAGCAGTTGCAACAGCAGATAAGAAGGGAAGTTCATTTGTTGCAAGAACAGGAACAGAACCAATAGGAACTACAACAACAGGAACAACTCCGAATACAAATCCGACAGGCACTACAACTACAGGAACAAATCCGAATACAAATCCTACAGGAACAACAACAACAGGAACTGAACCTACAGGAACAACAACAGGAACAAATCCGAATACAAATCCAACAGCAACTACAACTACAGGAAATAATAATCCGTCATCCGTTACCAACAGACTTGCGCCGGGTGAACAATTAAAATTAGCTGCGCCAACCGCAACAACTTCAACCGCTCCGACAATTGCAGTTAATCCGTCATTACCTGAAGGATTAGTCTACAAAGTTCAGATCGGTGCTTTCCGTAACCCGATCTCAGCTGAAATTTACAAAGGCATTTCACCTGTAACTGCTGAAACAACTGCATCCGGACTTACCCGTTATACTGCGGGACTTTTCAAACAATTTGCAAATGCCGATGCTGCAAAAGTGGAGATCCGTGCGTTGGGTTATAAAGATGCATTCGTTGTTGCTTTCTATAACGGAAAACGAATTTCAGTAGATGAAGCAAGACGAATGAGCGGAGAACCTGCAATCGCTTCGACAACAACTGAACCATCAGGAACAACAACAACACAACCAACAGGAACAACAACGACACAACCAACCGCAACCACAACACAACCAACCGGAACAACAAACCCTGAACCCGGAACTCAAAACACATTAAACACAGTTCCTAACGCCGCTAAAACAACCGATGTAAAAGAGCTGAAAGGTTTGTTCTACACTGTACAGGTTGGTGTGTATAAAAACGAAGTAACAAAAGCAAAGCTGAAAAATCTTCCTGATCTCGTAAGCGAACGCATCAATGGATTTATCCGTTACTCTTCAGGAAAATATTGCACCGCTGAAGCAGCAAGCGCCGCGAAAAATAATGCAGTAGCCAAAGGAATCGCAGATGCATTTGTCACTGCTTATTACAATGGAAAACGCATTTCCGTTTCCGAAGCACAAGCCCTTGTTGCAACAGGCGTTAATCCATGTGAAGGTGCAACAACACCAACCACTTCCACAACAGTACCGTCAACAACACAACCAACCACAACACAACCAACCACAAACACATCAACAAATAACACGCAGCCATCAACTACCACAACTGAACCTGCAACGACAACTAACCCGGAACCCCTGCCTGCTATAGCACAGCCTACGCGCGGGCAGGCAGGCGAAACCCGAAACCCGGCAACTAATTTAACCACCTCACCGCCCGTACCTGCAACTGGTTTGGTTTTCAGTGTGCAAATTGGTGCATTCCGTGATGAAGTTCCTGTAGAAATTGCCAACCAGTTTTTACAATTAGCCTCTAAAGGAGTTAAAAATTACCTGGATCAAACAACAGGACTCACGGTTTACCAGGTTGGTGTTTGTATGACAAAAGCAGAAGCAGAAACTTTCCGTTCAGAAGCTGTAGCTGTTGGAATTACAGACGCATTCATCGTTGCGTTTAAAGACGGTAAGAAGATCACCATGGAAGAAGCAATGGAATTGCTGGGCGAATAAAATTTGGGTTCTATTTATCTTGTCTTTTATTAGTTTTCATTTGTAATTTCTTCCTTTTGTACATTCGTTTTCATTCGCTTGCCTGCAGCCGCGCAGCCTGTGCTTTGGCAGGCAGGTAATTCGCTCCCATTTTCGTAACTTTACATCCTTATTTATATTGTAAAAGCATGAAAACATCAGCCAATCACCAGACCGAAACCTTAGAGCAGGTTGAAGTAAAGGAGAAAGTAACTCCGATGAACGACCTGATTCTTTATAACGACGATTTCAATACGTTTGATCACGTTATTCTTTCGCTCTGCGAGATTTGTGAGCATGATAAATTGCAGGCCGAACAATGCGCGCATATTATTCACTACAAAGGCAAATGCGGAGTTAAACGCGGTACGGCACATGAATTGCAACCTATGTGTGTGGCGCTCCTGGATCGCGGACTTTCAGCTAAGATTGAATGAGGAATTCTCAAACTGTGTAAGTCGTGATGCGGAAAGCGGGGAAATAAATACCCAACACAGTTTATTTAACCTTATTTTAACCAGCGTATGAAGACCCGATTATTTTTTTCTGCAGCGATTCTCATTCTCGCATTCAATTCATGTACAAAAGTTCCGATCACTAATCGCAGGCAATTTAATTTACTGCCCGAAAGTGAGCTCCGTTCGATGAGCTTAACGGAATACAATAAATTTATTGCATCGCACACACTTATGCCTTCGAGCGATACAGGCACCATTATGGTCAAGCGTGTGGGCGTAAGTATTTCAAATGCAATTACAACTCATTTACGCTCACATAACCAGGCGAAACGCGTGGAAGGATATGGCTGGCAATTTAATCTCATCCAGGACAAAACCGTAAACGCGTGGTGCATGCCCGGCGGAAAAGTTGTGGTCTACACCGGACTTTTACCGATTACAAGAGATGAAAATGGTTTAGCCGTTGTAATGGGTCACGAGATTGCGCACGCGATTGCACGTCACGGAAATGAACGCATGAGTCAGCAGTTGGCCATTCAGCTTGGTGGTGTGGGATTAGCAATTGCTATTTCACAAAAGCCTGCTGAAACGCAAAATATTTTTATGCAGTCGTACGGAATTTCTACAACGCTCGGTGCGCTCGCATATTCACGCAAGCACGAAAGCGAAGCAGATAAATTAGGATTATGTTTTATGGCAATGGCCGGTTACAATCCATCAGCAGCAGTTTCTTTTTGGGAACGCATGTCGAAAGAAGGATCGGGCCAGGGATTTGTTTTGTTAAGCACACATCCAAGCGACACAAAACGAATTGCAGATATCAAAGCTTATCTTCCGACCGCAATGAAATATTACAAGAAAGCAACTTCTCCGAATACAAAAGGGAAAAGGTAAATTTGCTAATATACAAATTTGTTAATGTGCAAATGCTTCTAAACTTTGCATGAGCGATAGTAGTGGAAAGCCCGCAGTGTGCGGATGATGAACCTCAAAGATTTCGGTGGGCAAGTGCGCACGGCAATCTTTGAGGTTTGCGCGTTGAACGAGGACTTGTAACGCCTGCCTGCCGCCGCGAATGCCAGTGCAGCTGCAGGCAGGAATAGCGCGACCCGATCCGCCGCGGCGGAGAGGGCAATGTCATTAAGTTAAGCGCATTTTTGCCTTACCATCAAGTTCGGCGAATGAGAGAACAGGTCGCACCTACGGCGCTCAAGGGTTTATAGCATTACTTTTCTTATAGACAGGACGCACCTACGGCGCTGGTAAATTTCAATAATAAAATTAGCGCCGTAGGTGCG
>JANOCU010000001.1:0-9313 GCA_031412295.1 Bacteroidota bacterium | reverse complement strand
GATTTTTTATTGTAAGCGGGTTTTAAGGTGAGTTTCTTAAACTCACCTTAAAACCCGCTTACAATAAAAAATCCTTCGCCGCCGGCCCCACACAGCACAACAAATCAATAATACTAAGATTAGAAACAAACCCATGACGCTCTTCGAAAACCTGCAGGTAGCGTTTGGGAATGAATGCTGGATCTTTTTCCAATGAAACTTTTGGTGAAATGAGAGAACGGTAATCTTCTTGATTTTCAGTTGCAGAAATAAATTCATCAGAGAGAATTATGGTCTTTTGAATTTTCAGCAACCTCAATGTAAGCTTGAGCAATTCGATATTGTATTCTAATAAATTTTCCCACTGCTTACTTTCATAAAATGGAGAAAAGTAATCTGCGTAAAAATTAAAGAATGGCGAATTTCCGTAAGCAGAACGAATGGATTGCCAGTGCTGCCGTTGCCAGGACTCGCTGTAATTTATTTTCACATCACACATTTTCGTGTGATTGGGTGCGTGAACGGGTATAGCTAAATCCTGTATTCGTGCATTCGGATTTGTGATGCGTGTACGGTTGCGCCAGGTTTGTTTTAAATAATGTTCGTGCTGATCAATTAGTAGCTCATCCTGCAATAGTATTTTCGAATACCATTGAATTGGTCCGAGGTAAACAGATGAAAATGGTGAGGGGAAATTATTCAAAATTCAAGACCAAATTAAATTGTCTATTCTATAGATTTCATGCAACGATTCCATCTTATATGCTTGCTCACTTTATCATAAGAAAATAAGATCATTGTTGCTTTTCCGACGATGTGATCTTCAGGAACAAATCCCCAATAGCGCGAATCCATAGAATAATGACGGTTATCACCCATCACGAAATAATAATTCATTTTGAAAGTATATTGTTTCGTGTAGATTCTATTGATGAAAATAGAATCGTTGCGGACATCAACAACATTGTGCTCATAATCGACAATGATGCGCATGTACAGCGGCAAACTATCTGTAGTGAGCTGAACGGTTGCACCTTCTTTCGGAATAATAACTGAACCGAAATTATCCAGGTTCCATGGAAACTTTTGGGTGTGCGGAAAAATTTGTTCGTCGAATAATCCTGTGCGTGAAAGTTCAGGATCGACGGAAATAATTTGTTTGATGAGACGCAAACTATCCGCTTGTGCCGGAAGAAGTGAAAGTGTATAGAGAAAATATTTCCCCTGCTGACTTTCACGCAGCATGCCGAGCTTTTCGAGCTTTACACTATCGCGTTTTGCAGAATCAATTTTGACGATATAATTAAAAACAATTTCCTGCGGAAACGGCAACAGCTTTCCATTGATAAAAACTTCGCGATCAGTAATTTTGAATGTGTCACCGGGAAGACCAACGCAGCGTTTGATAAAATGTGTGCGATGGTCAACGGGATATTTTTGGGGCTTTCCTGAGGTAAGTGGAAAAAGATCTTCGGCAGGAAAATTAAAAACAAGCACATCATTATTTTTAATTTCTGAATAACCGGGAATGCGGTGATAACCCCAGTTCCACCATTCGAGATAAGCAGCATTTCCCCCGACACTTTGATGTGAAAACGGAATGCTCAGCGGTGTCATAGGAGTGCGCGCGCCGTATGCAAGCTTGTTAACGACAATATAATCGCCGGCAAGCAAGGTGTTATCCATCGAATCGGAAGGAATGGCAAAAGGTTCGAAGATGAATGCTTTTACAAACAGCACGCCGACAAAAGCAAATGCAAGCGCTTCAAACCATTCGCGGAAAGGTGATTTTCTTTTTTTACTTTTTTCAGGAATCGCGGGGTTGGCTTCCGGTTGTGCAGGCGGAATTATTTCATTCGTAAGCACTTCGTAGTCGGCAGAAGGATCATCATTTCCATCGTTGATCAGCTCCGGGTTATCGGAAAGCTCATCGACAGAAAATTTATCTTCTTCCATAGGAAAAATTCAAGATTCAACATTCAAAATTCAAAATTGACTTAGGGTTCCCTTACTATACTACGAGCAAAATAGTGAAAGGTTATCGCTAAAAAATTTTGAATATTGAATTTTGAATTATTTCTTTTTGGTTTGAACTTTTAATTTTTCGTCTTTGCCTTTTCCTTTGCCGCGGTTTTTGAATTGACCGTAGGCAATCATCAACACGATTCCACCGATGACCCACCAGAGATAGGATTTTGATAAACCATCTTTCGAAACAAAAGACATCATACGTTCCGTGCGTAATCCGCTTACATCGCCTTTCGACATCCAGACAAAAACAGGTTTACCGACCACGTGATCCGCTGGCACAAATCCCCAATAGCGCGAGTCGAGCGAGTTGTGACGATTATCTCCCATGAGCCAGTAATAATCCTGCTTAAATGTATATGAAGTCGCCGGCTTTCCGTTGATGAAAATTTTATCGCCTTTTATTTCAAGCTTATTTTTTTCATAAACAGAAATGATTCGATGCCAGAGCGCAATACTGTCAACAGAAAGTTGAATGGTCATTCCTTCTTTAGGAATCAGCAACGGACCGAAATTATCGCGGTTCCACGGAAAATGTTCGGGATCGTGCGGGAATACATCGTCATTATCAAAACCTTTCGGAGTAAGACTCGGACTAACATCGCCTACGATCTGTTTGAATTTTTCCAAACGACTTGTATGAACAGGTACTGCATAACGATGTGCGGAATCGGCAACAGATCCACCAAAATCATCTGTAACTCCAACGATGGCAAAACGTCTTCTCCAATTTTTGTACTCTTCTTCTGAAGTTATCGGAGGCAAATTAAAGTTATATGCCCACTGCGCTTCTTTCGGAACGATTGCTTTGCCTGCATTAATTAAAAGTTCTCTGTTGCGAATTTCCAGCACATCACCAGCAACAGCAACGCAACGTTTTACATAATTATCTTCTTTGTCAACCGGATGTACTATGATCGAATCCGGGATTAATTCTTTTCGCGCATCGTCGGTGGAGTAACCTTTATTATTCGCCTTCACGCGGAGGTAACCGTAATAACTCCTGTTACGATCGCCAACCCAAACGGTATCACCTTCTGGAAAATTGAACACCACGATATCGTTGCGTTCCACATCACCAAATCCCGGCAAACGCATATACGGCATCTCGATCCAATCAAGGTATGAACGTGTGGTTTCTGTTCCGGGAATTGTGTTATGTGTAAATGGAATGGTAAGCGGAATAGCAGGAACTTTTGCGCCGTAGCTCATTTTGCTTACGAATAAATAATCGCCGACAAGCAACGTTCCTTCCATGGATGAAGATGGAATAACAAATGCTTCGAAGAAAAATGTGCGGATAAGTGTAGCGGCAACGATTGCAAAAATTCCGGCTTCACCCCACTCTTTCCACATGGGCTTTCTTTTTTCTTCAGGCGGAACACCGGTGAATTTTACATTTTTAGAAAATCCGAGATATGGAACCCAGATGAAATAGCCGAAGATTGCAAATAAATGATCTGTGAATTTTCTTTTGCCGAAACAATTGGAAAGCAATACCAGCATTACTGCAAGCATGTAAAATCCAACTGTAGGAATGAGTACGAGGAAAATCCACCACCAGGGCTTCTGGATAATTTTAAGCCAGACTAAAAAATTGTAAACAGGAACAAATGCTTTCCAGCCTTTTTCACCTGCTTTTTCAAATGTTTTATAAAGTCCGACCAATAAAAGCACTGCGGAGAGCAGCAGGAAAATTTCAATAGGGCGCATAGGTTGTATTTGGAGGTCGAAAGGTAAGAGGAAAAGCAGTAGTCAGTTGTCAGTTGTCAGGAAAAAATGCCGCCTGTCACTAACCGCAGCAAAAAAAAGTTGGTTTTTGTTACAAGCTGTTAAAAAAGATTACCGGATTACTGATTACAAATTACCGATTACCAATTACTGACACTGACTACTGACTACTGACTACTGGCTACCCAAGCAGATCCTGCATTCCGAAAACACCTTTTTTTCCTGCCATAAATTCAGCAGCTAAAACAGCACCGAGCGCAAAACCTTCGCGGTTGAATGCTTCGTGTGTGATGGTGATTTTATCTACGGGTGAAGTGTAATTTATACTGTGTGTACCCGGCACTTCGCCAATGCGTTTGGAATGAATCGGTAATTCGCCTGCAGGAAATTCAGCAGGAAATTCACCGGGATAATCTTTATATCCGCTAAGCGAATGATTGTTTGCGAGAATTCCTTTGGCAAGTGTAATTGCTGTGCCGCTTGGCGAATCTAGCTTGTGAATGTGATGGGTTTCTTCCATCGAAATTTTATATTCGGGAAACGCCCTCATAATTTTCGCCAGTTTTTCGTTGAGGTGAAAAAACAAATTGACGCCAATGCTGAAATTGGAAGCGTAAAAAAATCCGCCTTCGCTTGAAGTACATTCTGATTGCACATCAGCCATCCGTCCGAGCCAGCCTGTAGTGCCTGCTACAACCGGAACGCTATTGCAAAAGCAACGCAGAATATTTTCAACAGCCGTTTCGGGCGTGCTGAATTCGATAGCCACATCAGCTTCTTTCAGCTGCTCGTCGGTAGTTGTTGCCGCATTTTCTTTTGCAAGCTTTAATACAATGGTATGTCCGCGCTTGAGTGCGATGGCTTCGATGGTTTTACCCATTTTACCGTATCCGAGTAATGCAATTTTCATGGCGACAAAGTTAATGTGCTAATGTGCTGATATGCTAATGTGCCAATAAAAAATGACAGCCGGAAACTTCTTTGAAAGCACGTTAAAGGATTAGCATATTAACCGATTAGCACATTAGCACATTATTAATTGTAAATTTGCCGCCTCAAAACCAGAGACTCCATAATGACACCACAGCAGGAAATAGAACGCAGAAGAACATTTGCTATTATCAGTCACCCTGATGCAGGGAAAACTACGCTTACTGAAAAGCTTCTTTTATTCGGTGGTGCCATTCAGACAGCGGGTGCGGTGAAGAGCAATAAGATTAAGAAGACTGCTACTTCGGATTTTATGGAGATTGAGAAGCAGCGTGGAATTTCTGTTTCTACTTCGGTGATGGCGTTTGAATATGGCGGGAAACGAATCAACATCCTGGATACTCCGGGTCACAAAGATTTTGCTGAGGATACGTATCGCACCTTGACTGCGGTGGATTCTGTAATCCTGGTGGTGGATAGTGTGAAAGGTGTTGAGGAACAAACGCAGAAGCTGATGGATGTGTGCCGTATGAGGAATACGCCGGTAATGATATTTGTGAATAAGCTGGATCGCGAGGGACAGGATCCGTTTGATTTGATTGAGGAGATTGAGCAAAAATTAAAAATTGCAGTATCGCCGCTTTCCTGGCCGATAAGTAAAGGAAGCTCGTTTCGTGGTGTTTATAACCTGCATCATAAAGAGCTTAATATTTTTACGCCGCATAAAACAACAAAATCGGAACCGGGTATTAAGATCAATGACGTTTTTGATGACGAAATTCTTAACTATGTAAATGAAGATTTTGTTGTAAAGCTGCGTGAGGATGTAAAGCTGATTGAAGGAGTTTTTGAACCATTCGATCGTGGTTTGTATCTCGATGGTTTACTGGCGCCGTTATTTTTCGGAAGCGCGATCAATACTTTCGGTGTGCAGGAATTGCTGGATACATTTTTGGAAATTGCACCTCCACCGGCATCGCGACAGGCGGAAGAGCGAGAAGTTTTGGCAACTGAAAAACCTTTTACAGGATTCGTTTTTAAAATTCACGCCAATCTTGATCCGAATCACCGCGACAGAATTGCGTTTGTGCGCATTTGTTCGGGTGAGTTTGAGCGCAACAAATTTTATTATCACACGCGCCTGAAAAAAAATGTGCGTTATGCAAATCCAACCACATTCTTGGCCAATGAAAAGAAGCTGATTGAAAATGCTTTTCCGGGTGATGTGGTTGGATTATTCGACACCGGAAATTTCAAGATCGGCGATACACTTTCGGAAGGGGAAGATTTGCATTTTAAAGGTATTCCGAGCTTTTCGCCGGAGATTTTTAAGGAGCTGGAAAATAAAGATCCGCTGAAGAGCAAGCAGCTTGAAAAAGGAATTCGCCAGCTTACGGAAGAAGGTGTTGCGCAGCTTTTTGTGCAGCAGCCGGGTGCGAGGAAAATTGTGGGAACTGTGGGTGAGCTGCAATTTGAAGTAATTCAATTCAGGATCACGAATGAATATGGTGCGAAATGTTCTTTCCGTCCGCTTAATTATTACAAAGCACTTTGGATAACTTCGGAAAATAAAAAAGCTTTGGAAGATTTTTTACAGCGGAAAGCTTCTTCTGTTGCTTATGATATTCATGAAAGGCCTGTATTTTTTGCTGATACGGAATGGTCGTTGAATGCGGCGAAGGAATTTTTTAAGGAGATTCAGTTTCATTCTACTAGTGAGTTTGATTCGAAGTAAAAAAAGGGACGGAAAGGGGACGAAAAGGGGACGTTGGGGACGAGGGACGGAAAGGGGACGAAAAGAGGACGTTGGGGACGAGGGACGTTGGGATGGAGGGTACGTTGGGATGGAGGGTACGTTGGGACGAGGGACGTTGGCCAGGAAGTTATTATTCATTGAGGCAGTTATTGAACCTTTTGTTGATTTTTCTTGCGTGAGGGATAGCAGTGGAAAGCCCGCAGGCACGAGGACTTGGAACGGATAGCCCGACCGACGCAGGAGGCACGCCCAAAAGAATTGCACGCAGATTCAAATGATTTCGCAGATGATTTTGCAGATTTTTCCCGTCCCACGTCCCTATTCCGTCCCATTCTCCCCCCTTTTTTCACCTGTCACCCGTCACTTGTCACCCGTCCCACGCCCCCTTCTCATGAAAATGCTTGTGATTCAAAAGAATTTCCTTACTTTTGCCGTCCCAATAAAGGGAAAACTAAAACTATTAACTAATGCCTACGAAGATCAGATTACAACGCCACGGTAAGAAAGCTTATGCATTCTTCCACATCGTTGTTTCCGACGGTCGTGCCCCACGGGATGGGAAGTTTATTGAAAAGATAGGCACCTACAACCCGAACACGAATCCGGCGACAATTGAAATTGACATGGACAGCGCTTTTAACTGGATCAAAGATGGCGCACAGCCAACTGATACCTGCCGCGCGATCCTTTCCTACAAAGGAGTCATGATGCGTCACCACCTTTATCGCGGTGTAGAAAAAGGAGCTCTTACACAAGAACAGGCTGATGCAAAGCTTGCGAAATGGATGGAAGAGAAAAATGCGAAAGTAGAAGGAAAAAAATCAGGACTTTCTGATGCAGCTACTTCTGACGAGAAAAAACGCATGCAAGCGGAAAAAACAGCAAACGAAGCACGTGCGGCGAAAATTGCTGCTAAAAATGCTCCGGTTGAAGAGCCGAAAGCAGAAGTTGAAGCTCCGGCTGCTGAAGTGGAAACACCTGCTGCTGAGAATACAGATAACGCGTAAGAAAAAATGTACGAATTACGAGGTACGATGTACGATTTGTAATTCAGCGTTTTTTTAAGATAATTGAAGAGAGACCCGGGATTTATTTTCCGGGTCTTTTTTTTTGTTTTTACTAGTTCATTGATCATTGTTTGTTTGGTCCGCCGCGGCGGATTTGTTCCGGATCAAGGGAAATGCTCATGGCGAGCAAAAAATGTACAATGCCAAATTAACAATGAGCAATGTTCAAGGGAGGAAGTGAGAATTTGGCAATGTTCAAGGAAAAAACTGGAACAAGTGAAAGGTTTGAATTCTGTATTTTTACAGAATACGTTAATATTTAGCTATGAAGAATTTTAGTTGTGCTTTTTTGATTTCAATTTTGATTTTTGGATGTACGCCGGAAGAGAAATCTGCGTCGAACGATTCCCTGGCGGATACAATTGTGAAACCGGAACCACAGGATAAAACGGAGGTGGATATACTCCTGGATTCGACCAAACTTGTGCTGACGCATTTATCGGATACTACCGTTGTGAAAGGCGATTGGGTGATTTTTTTGCGACCGGATTCGGCACGATTTGACAGTTATTCGGAAAAATTAAAATCGGGCATTTATGCGGCGGATGCGGATTTTGGTGATGCTTCTTCTATGACGATTGATACGATCATTGGCAATAAAAATTTCAAAGGAATAAAGGCAATGATATCAACGCACCGGTTTATTAAAGTCGTGGATTGCAAAGAATGTCCGGTTACGATTGACCGCGATACGGTGAACTTCGGAGTGATACTTACTGGAACGGGAAGACCATTAAAAGCGGAACAGAATGTTTATCCGGGGCAGCATTATATTAAAGCGGTGAGGAAATACTTTGAAGTCAAAAAATAATTCAAAATTCAAGATCAAGACATGAAAAAGCTTTTGACATTTATTTTGCTTTTGCATTTTGGATTTGCTTTTGCGCAGTTTGCGGAGGAAAATCGGGATAAGGAATTGTATAAGGTGAATAAAGTCAGATCGGTGAAGGTTTATGAAAGCAGGAATAGAAACGGTGCGCCGGGCAGGAATGAAAAGCTGGATGAATACAAAGTGATTGATACTTCGGGACAGATCATTGAAAGCGTTTCGTATGACGGGTCGGATTATCGCCAGTTGTTTCGTTACGACAGCAGGGGAAATATTACGGAGCAAACTACTTTTCTGCTCAAATCACCTTACATCATTCCATTCAGTTATGCATACGATGAGAAAAACCGGCTTGCGGTAATACAAAAACGGGAGCATGAACAATGGATATTTTCTTATGACAGTGCGAACAATATAATTGTGCAGAAGTGGATTTCGAATACCGCTTACCCGGAATCATTTCTGCTTGACAGCTTTCAATATGATTCAAAAAATCGAATGGTAAAGATGTCGCGCTACTGGAATGGAAACCAATTTTATTTTTATAAAACGTTTAGTTACGATGATGCAGGAAATAAAATTTCAGAAACGCGTTTTCAAAATGGAGAAAAAACGGATATGTGGATTTATTATTACGATGGAAATCACCACATGACAGGTTGGGCGCATTATGGCTCAGATTTGGAAAAGACGAGTGAATCGCTTTTTGTAAATGAATATGATCAGAATGGATTATTAATTTACTCGGTTGTAGGAAAAGATTACAGGAGGTATGTCTATGAATTCTATTAAATAAATTCAGAATTGAATCATTACTTTCCGGGAATTTTTTCGATGCAAGTTTGTCAATTTCCCGATTATTTTCTCTCTTCTTTTCTTCTGTAAATAATTCCGATTGCCAACGCTAAGGGTAAAAAATTTTCTTCTACGTGCTCAAGGCAACAGTTGTTTGTTCTTAGCGTGAATAGTCAGTTTCTTTAACGAGATAGATTA